>NZ_BAOQ01000009.1 GCF_000344155.1 Gordonia paraffinivorans NBRC 108238
GCCTGAAAACCCCCGAAGTCCGATCGCAATACTCCCACCCTGCGCGAGTGCGAACGCATACTTCAGCACGGCGTCGTTCTCTGAGTAGTAGTTGTGCACGACGTCAGTTACAGCGTCATTCAATGGACGCCAGTCCTGCTTCCGTCCCTCTGCCCCTCCCAAGAGATGCATCGTCTGAATTGACGGTGCACCTTTGCTTGTAGCGAGCGTTTCGGCGGCTGTGATCATCGCCCGAGCACCGAGGCTGTGGCCGACCAGCACGTAGCTCTCGACGCGAGTACGCGCCAAGATGCCCGCGAGAGCCACGCCAGTACGGTCTGCTCGGACCATCGCACTGTGCCAGGGATTCTTCGCTAAGTCGGCAGCCAGCAGTGCAGGTGCCACAGGGGCCAACTTCTTCGCCGCGACACGACTTGCCTTCGCAGCCGCTCCGACGGCTCCCTCAACCAGCTGTCGGGCACCGACGTTCCTCAGGACCATCGCTCGGAGTGCCGACAGCTCTTTGCTCCCCCACCGAAGCAAGAAGATCGGCGAGTCGGGATATCGGTCCTGGATCACCTTTATCGCGGGTCCCCAGTTTGGGTTCTTCTCCGTCATGAATCCGCGGGCCACAATTACCGGGATTCCGTCGCCGTCGCTGAACTTTTCGATCTTGAATGACTTGTCTTCGCTGAGATACGCGTTCGTGACACTCGCGCCAAGCGCTGTTCCCAGGGCAGCTCCGAGGGCGGCCACGACGTAAGTACCTCCGACCATGCCGAAGCCACCCGCTGCGACCGCACCGCCTCCGAGCAGCGCAAGTCCGTAACTCGCTGCGGCGGCGCCACTGTAACCAGCCAGCGCACCAATTGCTCCTCCGACAGCCGGAGCAGCAAGAAACCCCCCGGTGGCAACGACGCCCGCGGCTGCAGCCCCAGCCATTGCAATTCGCGACACCCGACTGAGGTTGCGACTGTCAAAGACTCTCAACTTTTCGTAGTCTTCGAGCGAGTCGACCTGTTCGCCCGCCCGCTCGAAACTGGGCAGTTCGTGACGATGCTCGGCGCAAAACCTCGGGACCCGCAGCGATCCGAACGACCGTCGCGCCATATGCGCGCATCGCGGCGACGCGCATCGCAAGGTTGGGGAACCACAAGTCTCGCAAAGATACGCGGGCACCTCAATGCCCGATGTTCGAACCTTCCGATGCGGGCTGAACGTAAAGCACCCCGAACACCATCCGTCTCGAGTTGTGTCCGTCAGCGCGTCGATGAGTTCAGCGATTCCCGCGGCGGTCTTCTCATGGGCATCTGCCTGCGCACGGTGGCTCTTCTTCTTTTCTGCGAGCTTGAACCTGCGGAACTGCTTCTCATGTTTTGCGAACGCCCAAGCGTTGTGAACGAGCGCGGCGTTGCGCATCATCGCTTCGTCTCCGGTGAGCTCGGGTTCGATCGTCTCGAGTGTCCCGCTCAGTTCCAGCTTCCGGCCCATAGGAGAACGAACTTCACACTTCATGCCGTCGTGCGAGACAGGCGTGTAAGTGACAGTTGCAGACACGAAGCTTCTCCTCTATTCGATAGCAAGACCCGAGATAAAGGTACTGGGACAGCCTGACGAAGCCCGAGTGAACGCCTGAACGTGCCGCATCGAGTCTCAGCCAATAGACGGGCACTTCGCCGTTCGGTGCGTCACACCGACAACTGACTCCCCGACCGCCGCAGCTCCGAGAACGCCTTGATCGTCGTCGACACCGCGGACGCAGTCGGCCGTGAATCCGCCCCGGCCTCGGTCTTCGACACCATCACCACGTTGTCGACGTACGGCTGGATGGTGCTGGTGTTCTGCACGGTGGCGACGATGATCAGCTGGAACCCGAACTTGCGGAACGCACTCAGCGCCTGCTGGGCGAACTGCGGGTCGGACTTCGAGAATGCCTCGTCGAGCATCAGCTGGGCGAAGATCGGCCGGTTGTCCTTGCCGTTCGGGCTGGCCAGGTTGAAGCTCAGCGCGCCGGCGAGGCAGAACGCCATCAACTTCTCCTGCTCACCGCCGGAGTTGTCGCCGGCGTTGGAGTAGGTGCGGATGATCTCGCCGCTCTCGGCGTCGAGCTCCTCACAGTAGAAGTCGAACCGGTTGCGCACGTCGAGCGCGTCCCGCGTCCACTGACGGTCCTCCGGGGTGTTGCCGGCGAGTCGTTCACGCAGCAGCAGGATGTCGGAGTACTGCTCCAGGATGGCCTGCTCGTCGCCGAAGCTGACGGCGGTCGCCCGGTTGGAGATCTGACGCGCCTTCTCGGTCAGCTCCTCCACCGCGGCGAGCTTCTTGCGGCCCGGCACCAACCGCAGACGAGTGCCGCGGTTGAACGCCACCGCACCGAGGCCGGTGTTGACGCGCTCGATCTGTTCGACGATGCGGCGTTCCTCGGCGTCGGCGGCCATGTGCAGGCCCAGGATCGCGCCCGGCGCCTGCTCGGTGATCAGGCGGCGCATCCGCTCGTAAGCGGCCGGCAGCTCGCGCTCGTCGATACGCCGACACACCGCGACGTAGTCGTGGATGCGCTCGTCGAAGTCGTCGCTGTCGTTGGGGATGGCGTCCGGGAACTCCTTGTCATAGGTGTCCAGGATGCGGGCCAGCTCATCGCGCGAACGCCGTGCGTCCGAGCGCATCCGGTCACGCTCGCGGGCGCACGCCTTCATGATCTCCTGACGGTACGGCTCCGGGTGCAGCACGTCGAGCGTTGCCGACAGGTCCTCGACGAAGCCGTCGAGGGTCTTCTCCGCCTGCGCGGAGATCGCCTCGGGCTTGAGCCGGTCGAGCAGATCGAGCAGCTGGGTGCGGCGCTCGTCGTGCTTGGCGATCTTGTCCCGCACCAGCGCGGCCTGCGAGATCGCGTGCCGCACCTGCTCCCACAGGTCCTCGGCCTTGCGCTGCAGCGCCTCGACGTCGGGGTTCTCCTCCATGAGGAGGTCGTACTGGTCGGTGAGCTGATCGACGCGATCGTCGACGGAGTCGACGTCGATCTCGTTCCACTGCGTGAACTGCTCGCACACCCGGCGGTAGGCGTCGCGGCGCTTCTCCTTGGCGGAGCGTTCGCGGTCGAGCTCGGCGCAGTCCTCACGCGCGTCCTCGAAAGCCCTTTCCTCGTAGGCCAACTCGTCGCGGAGCGCGGAGATCTTGGACTCGACGTCACCGACGAAGATGTACTGCGACCGGCGCAGCTGCTGGCGGTCGTCCTTGACGGCGAGCTTCGCCGAGTCCTTGCGCAGGCCCTGGTCGGTGACGGCCTTGGCGTGCTGACCGAACTCGTTGGGGCTGTCGACGCACATGTGGTTGCCCAGGCGCGCCAGGATCGTCATCGCCTCGGCGGCACACGGATGCTTCGGGTCGACGGGACGCAGCTTGGACGCCAGGGTGCCCGGCTCGACGTCCGGCATGGGCCGGGTCTCGGCCTGGTGCAGCTGGATCCGCCCGCGCATGTCGTGCGAGTTGACGAAGCGCAGGGCGGCGCGGAAGTGCTTGTCCGGCACGAGGAGTCGGAGTCCGGCGTTGCGCAGAACCTTCTCGACGGCCAGGCGCCAGCGTTCCTCGTCGGGGTCGAGTTCGACGAGCTCGGCGACGTACTTGAGCTCCGACTCGTCGATCTGCAGCGCGTGCGCGATCATGCGGCGCATCTCGTGCTCGGTGCGCGGCAGCGCGCTACCGGCCTGCTCGACGCGGCTCAGCTCCTCCTGCGCGGTGTCGCGGCGGGTACGCGCCGCGACCTCGCGCGCGAGCGCCTCGGCGTAGTGGGCCCGGCCGGCCTCGAGCTGGTTGTCGAGCTTGGTGGCCTCCTCGAGGAGTTCCTCGCGCAGCGACCAGAAGCCCTCGGCGTTGGTCGGGGGCGAGAAGCCCAGCGCAGAGATCTTGTCCTCGTAGGCGTTGCGTCGCGCGGTGACCTCGGTGCTGAGTTTCTGCGCGCCACCGAGCTGCTCGCGCAGCGGGGCGAGGTCGCCGGTCGACGTCGCGATGCGGGCCAGCAGCAGGCTGTGGTCCTGGCGCAGCTGGTCGTGCTGGGTGGTCAGCGCCGCGAGATCGCCGTCGAGCCGGGCGATCTGGTCGTCGAGGTCGGCGATCTCCGGCTCGGCGTTGCGGATCCGCAGGTTGTTCACGTACGCGCGAACGGTGGCGGAATCGATCGTGTCGAGCACGCTGAACGTGGCCGACTCCCCCGCGTACCGCTCGTGGATCTCCTCGATGTTGCCGAGGATGGTGCGCTTGCGGCGGGCGATGTCGAGCAACTCGCGGGCCTCCACGAGCGGGTCGATCTGCTCGAGCGCGTCGGAGATGCCCACGATGGACGTCGGGGCGTCGAGCATGAACTCCCGCACGAACTGCGCCAGACCGCCGACGCTCTTGAGCGACTTGGCCTTTCCGAGCAGCTGCTGGGCGGCCTCGGAGGCGCGGATGCCGATCAGCGAGTACAGCGTCGACAGGTACTTGCCCTCGCCAGGGCCGCCCTTCCAGCCGCGCTCGCGGAACTTGGCCGAGTTGTGGTTGGACGCGGCCCACTCGTTGCAGACGTCGACGATGTCGGCGTCGCCGTCGTAGATGAAGTAGGCGCTGTGGGCGTCGGTCATCTTGCCGGCGGCCAGCCACTTGAGGACCAGGCCGGTGATCGACGTGCCCGAGGTGGACGTGTAGGTGACGGCGATCGCCGCCCACGCGGGACCGGTCCCACGCAGGTACATGATTTCGCGGTGCGCACCCGCGCCGTCGCGCTTCTCGCCCCAGGCGCCGCGCACGTACTTGCCGACGGTGCGCTTGCCGCTCGACGACCCGGCGGCGGTGGCGTCGCTCGAGGCGTTGAAGTTGCGGCGGTGGTCGGGCAGGAACGCCAGCGAGATGGCGTCGAGCAACGACGACTTACCGCTACCCGATGAGCCGGTGATCAGAGATCCGTTGGCGCTGAACGGGATCGAGTGATACCCGTCGAACACGCCCCAGTTGATCAGCTGCAACCGGGACAGGTGGTACTGGTCGACCTGCCCGCTCACCAGTCGTCTCCTTCGTCTCCGTAGGCGTCCGCGTCGTCAAAGTCCCGGCCGTCGTGATCACGGGCATCGTCGGTATCCAACTCGCCGGGATCGGCGGCGCCCTCCGGGGGCTCCTCCCCCTCCTCGCCGGAGCCGATGAACTGCTCGAACTGCTGCTGCAGGTCGGTGATGACGGAGGCGGTCATGACCGCCGAGATCACCGGGCTGATCACGTAGGTGTCGGCGTCGTCGCGCTGCTTGCGCAGGAACTCCAGTTCCTCCATCTTGTCGATGGCGCGCTCGATGCGCTTGTCGAACAGGGCGAGGTCGCGGTCGATGGTGTTGGTGACGCCGGCGAAGAGCTCGTGGATCTCCTCGCGGGTGATCAGCACCGGCTCGTCGCGCGCGGCGCGGATGTACTTGGCCAGGTGCAGCGCCAGGATGGCGTCGTAGGTGTGGATGGTCTCGCGCTTGAGGATCCGCCGGCCCCACCGGGACTCGTAGCCGGCCTGCTCGACGAATGCGACCTGCAGCTCGTCGACGATGCGCAGGCGCAGGTCCAGCTCAGAGAGGCGCACGCGCAGCGCGTCCTGGTACTCGGCCACCCACGACCACAGCTGCGGCTGCCGGTCGCCGGAGATGTAGCGACGGGTCAGCAGGTTCTGCAACGCCCAGCAGGCGCGGTCGGGCAGCTCGCTGACGTCGCCGTCGAAGCGCGGTGCGCTCGTGGCGTGCGACTGCGCGGCGGTCGCCGCGACGGTCGGCAGGTCGTCGAAGCCGGCGTACTCGGATGACAAGGCGTCGGTTTCCCTGGCCTCCGTCTCCGGCGTATCGGCCTCGGCGGTCTCGGGACCCTCGTTGACGGTCTCGTCGGTGGTGGTCATTCGGCGTCGACCTCCGCAGTCGGAATCGGTTCGATGAACGTCAGGTCGGGGACGTCGATGACGTGGTCCTCCCCGACGAGGGACCGGAATCGCACGGTGGTCATCGGTATCTTCTCCCCCGGTTTCGCCTGTTTCTGCGCCCACGACCACAGCACGATGACGTGCGCGAGGTACGGCTCGTCGAGCCCCTCGATCACCTCGGTGAGCGGGACGGGCCCGTCGGCGACGGCGCTGTTGACGGTCTCGGTGAGCTCGACGGTGTCGACCTGGCCGGTCAGCGATGCGAACGCCGAGAGGTCCGCGGCGTCGTGGGCCGCGGGCAGTGCCGGGGCGGGCGGCACGTGCTCGCGGATCTCGAAGGTCAGGCGTCCGATCGAGTTGACGGTCGGGGCGGCCAGCGGCAGCTCGTAGCCGAGGCGGCGGTCGGCGAGCGAGGACTTGAGCAGCTCGTTGGCGGTGGCCAGCGCGTCGTTGAGCTGCCGGGCCAGGCCGCGGCTCTGCTCGAGGGTGCCCGACGCGACGAAGCGCCGGATACGACGCGCACACCGTTGCCGGGTGCGGCCGACCTCGGCCATCTGCTCGGACACGATGCTGAAGAAGTTGTCCATCACCGACCGCAGTCCGGCGTCCATGCCCGGGAAGTTCTCGATGATGGTGTCGATGTCGGCCTGCAGCCGAACACGACGCTCCGGATCCTGGATCATCTGCACGAACGCCTGGTACGACGCCGACTGCGACGACTGCAGCAGCGCCTCGTAGTCGTCGAACAGCTGGCGCTGGCGGTCGCGGTAGGCGAGATCGGAGTCACCCGGGTCGTCGAGCAGCGCGGTGGTGATGCGGTCGAGCATCGCCCCGTACTGGCCGATGTCGGAGATGATCTGCTCCATCTGATAGGCGATGGCGCGGGCGGAGTCCTCGGCGACCCGCAGGTCCGGCGGCGGGCGGCGGCCGGCCTCGAGGTCGGCGAGCTCGGCGTCGAGCTCCTCCATCTGGGCCTCGATCTCCGAGCGGATCTGCTCGGGATCGTTGGTGACCTGTCCGGCGACGCGGCGCAGCTCCGAGGCGATGCCGGTGATCGAGCCGCCGGTGGCCACCGAGTCCTCGCGGCGCTGGCGGCGCATGAAGTCCAGGACCGAGCGGGCCTCGCTGGTGAGGTGGCAGATATTGGGTGCGTTGGGGTCGCTGGTGTCGGTGACGCGGTGCAGCCAGCCCTGCCGCGCCCACAGCTTGACCAGTTCGAGGCCGGTGGGCTGGTCGTCGGAGAGTTCGAGCTGGGTGAGGTCGCGATCGAGACGCATCGTCAGCTCGGGTTCGCTCATCTTGGCGCCGTAGTCCAGGTGGCGTTCCATCAAGGTGACGTAGAGAGCCGAGTTCGACGCCGCGAACAGCCGGACGGCCGCCGACTTCTGCAGCGAACGGTTCGCCTCGAGGGCGTCGTGCAGCGTGACCTGCGCAGATTCCGACGGCGCAGCTGCGCGCCCGACCTCGTGCTGAGCCGGGAAGGCAGAACTCTCCATCGCCGCCTCACGTGGATCTCGGGGACTACAGGACCCGAGGTAGTGTGCCACGTCCCGCAAACCGGGCATCAGTCTGGGCAGCGAGCAGAGTGGCAGTCGCCGCTCAGGTGTCCGCGCCCGGACAGTAGCCGCCCTACTCGCTGTAGCCGTATAGGAGCCTCGCAGCCGTTGCGTACTTGGCACTCAAGTCTTTGTGAACGCGGTCGATGTACTCCGCAGACTTCTGGTCAGGGTTGATCGCCCGTTCACTCGTGTGAAAAGTCGGGATCGATCTGATGCCGGCCACCGACCGCGGGGCGATCTCCCCCGCCAACAGCCCCCAGATTCGCTTCGCCACGACACCATTGAGGATCACGACTTCGATGTCGGGAGTCAGCGCGAGGAAATCCCGCAGCGCCAATGCAGCACGGCGGTCAGTATCGGTCGTCTGCGGATGAGGCTTTGGCCACGGGTACGCATTCCACGAAACTATGTCCGATACAGCGATACCGGCCTCGTTGAGGAAGAACTTCTGACGAGCAGCAGTCAGGTCCGCATTCTCGAGGCAGATCATGCCGGACCCATCAGTCTTGCCAAGGTCTGTCTTCGGGCCTGGGTCCTGCATAAGCGTCAAGAGTCTCGCCTTCACTCCGCCGTAGGTCGGCGCCACATACGGAATCAGTGTCTTGCGTTCAGTTCGCAGTCTGTCGACGTACTCATTGATGGACCTCACTTGTGGCTCGTATCGACGCCGGTACAAATCGTCTCGGTATGCCTTGTCCTTACAGCGCTGAAGTGACAACGCTTCCGCCGCATTGGCCGCAGTCGGCACCTGCCGGGCTCCTCCTGTCTGGCGAGGAGGGCGACCACTCGGGTGCCTCTGGCCCTCTGCAAGCGGTGGCATTCGAAAGCCGGGTTCTACGCTCTCGACGACCAACGAAGCTCCGGCGGGCAGGTGAACCTTGTCACCGGCTCGACGACGCCTCACGGCCTGCCCCATCGGAGAGTCGTACGAGATGGTTTCGTACTCGGTGTCGGTGTGGCGCTCTGTGAGCACAAAGGTGTCGCGATGCCCGTCTAGGTATCGGACCGTCACGATCGAACCTGCCACCACCCAATCGTCGGTCGGGCCCCAAGCGGCGAGTTTGTCACGGTCAACGATGTACTGTTCGCGGCCGATGATGAGTCCACGCTGCCGCTCTTTCACTTGGCGGAGTCGCTGCTCGTACCGCCGATAATCGGCGAGGAGGTCACCGCCGTCTCGGCACTCAGCCAGCTTTTCCAGGAGTTCCTTCTCCTGCTTGGCAAGCTCTTCTGCCGCAATGTCGTACTGCTCCAGCTCCCGATCAAAACACACCGGCGTGGCGTCTCCGGGCGAAGTAACAGTCGCCGATTGCGTGGCGTCCGCACTATCTACCGCGTCCCCACCCGCCGCGCTGGCCTCCTCAACCGACAGGTCTGTCCCGGGTACATGATCGGTGTTGGCAGTCGCTCTCCTTGATTTCGGCTTCTTCGTTTGCCGCCGCCCAGAGTCTGGGCTGTCGGCGGCACGCTCGCGTATCGACGTCTTCAGAGTCTCCGCGACACGGTCCCGGAGCTCGCGAAGCAGACTACGAGGCTGTTCCATTCGTCGCATGGTAGTAACAGAACAAGGCATATGCGCTCCGATCCCGTCCAGGCTCAAGGACGGTTGGCGTGCGCTGGCGAAGCGACTCGCGTCTATTCTGAGCCAATGGTGATGGCAGATCGTCCCGAGGTAGAGACCGCATCCGCTCCGCTGACGGCGTTGACTGTCATCGGCCTGGCCCAGAACATGCTGAACGGACTCGCCCGGGTTCCGTTCACGAAACCGTGGTCCGGCCCGTCGGGGCTGCTCGACAACATCGGCCAGGCGGTCACGCGCCAGACCATCCGATCGTTCATGGGCTACTCGGCGGGACTGCCCATCGAGGAGTTCCGGTCGATGGAGAAGATCCTCGATCAGATCTGCCGCGTCGTGATGCCGCCCTTCGTCGAGTTCACCGACGGAGTGGAACTCACCGACGACACCGTCGGCGGAATCCCCGGCCTGTGGTGCCGCGCCAAGGCGTCGACCGACGCCTATGTGGAGGACGACGAGGACAAGCAGGCGATCGGCGCGACGATCCTCTACCTGCACGGCGGCGGGTACGTCGGGACCACCCCGATGATGTACGCGTCGTTCGCGTCGTCGCTGGTAAAGATCACCGGCTTCGAGGTGTTCATCCCCGACTACCGGATGGCCCCCGAATTCCCCTACCCCGCAGGCGTTCTCGACGCCGCGGAGGTGTACAAGGACCTCATCGGGCGCGGGGTGACGCCGGATCACATCATCGTCGCCGGCGACTCGGGCGGCGGCGGGCTCGCGGCGTCGCTGGTCTCCTACCTGCATTCGGAGGGCATGCCGAAACCGGCCGCACTCGCCCTGTTCTCCCCCGAGATCGACCTCGACCTCGACCATCCGTCGGTCACCGAGAACGCCAAGCTCGACGTGCTGCCGTGGAACATCCCGGTCACCCCCTACCTCCACGGCATCCAGCCGAACGACGAGCGGGTGTCACTGACCAACGCCGATCCGGATCCGGAGTGGGTTCCGCCCACCTTCATCTGCTGGGGGCAGGACGAGATGTTCCGCGACGGCATCCGGGAGTTCGCGGCACGGCTCAAGGAAGCCGGGGTCCCGACCCACACGATCGAGGAGCGCGGCATGTTCCATGTCTTCCCGATCCTCATGCCCTGGGCAGAGGCGTCGAAGCGCGTGTTCCGCGCGCTGCACGAGCTCGCCCAGGAGCACGTCACCACCGACCCGGCCGCGATTCAGACGCACTGACGCTCGCAGCACGATCTCCGAGGCCTCGTATGTATCAGGCCAGGACGAACGCGAGCAGGAAGCCACCAGCCGTCGCCAGTCCGACCCACCAGCCGCCCTCGCGGTAGGCCTCCGGCATCAGGCCGTTGGCGAGCACGCCGAGCGTCGCGCCGCCGGCGAAGGCCTGGACGACGCTGGTGGCGGTCGGCGAGGTGAACCCGGAGACCGCGGACCCGCCGACGGTGACGCCGGCGAGGATCGCGGCGGTCGTCATCCAGAGGATCAGGGCCGAGCGGATCGAGGCGTCGTGCTCCCGGCGCATCAGAGACGCCCCGCTGACCGCTTCCGGGACGTTGCCGACCGCGATCGCCACCACGAGGACGATCGAACCGCCCGCGCTCAGCGACACACCGAGGGCCGTGTTCTCGGGCACGCCGTCGAGGAAGACCCCGAGCATGAGCGCCGGGCCGATCGCACTGGAGGAGAGCCGGGTCTCGACGAGATGGTCGGCGAGCACGTAGACGGCCGTCCCGAGGAACAGCGCCGGCCCCGCGAGGCCGATCCCCGCCTGGGCGAAGGCCGGCTGGAAGAGCTCGGAGGAGACCGCGGCGATCATGGTGCCCGCACCGAATGCCATCAGCGTCGCGAGGAGACGTGCGGGGAGGTCCCAGCGCAGCCCCACGGCGGCGCCGATCGCGATCGGCACGGCGGTCGCGAGTCCGTAGATGATGGCGGTCAGCATGGCTGCGCTTTCGATCGTGGGTTCGGATGGGCGCGGGGAAGCAGTCGCAACGGACGCGTGAACGAGCCTGGATGGGTAAGGGCACCCGACAGCGCGCGGAACTGTCCGATTGGCGACACTCGAGCGCCGGTTCGCCGGATTCCGCACCGAACAGGTCACAAATTTGCGGATCCCGCACTCGACCTGAGGCCGGACAGAGGATATGCTGACTTATGTCCGATGGACCGGTCAGACCCCCGACCCGACCGGTTCGTCGGACATTTATTTTGCGCGCGACCGGTCAGGTCCCTGCGCGGGCATTCCTGCTGGTGTGCCCGACGGCCATGTTTCGCGGATCCCGTGTCGATTTAGTCCGGCGGTAACCACCCGGTAATCGACAAGCGGTGAACTGGTCCCTGTAGCGCAGACAGCTACTCATCGAGATCGACGTTACGATCCACCTTCTCTCCCGGGCAGCGCCGCCCGATCGGCCTTTCTCCCTCACGCCGCCCACGTGTTGCGGCGTCGTCATGTCTTCAGGAGTTCCCGTGCCCTCTTTCGACGAAACCATCACCGCGAACATCGAGGCCTCGCTGGCGGAGATCCCGCACCCTTCGCTGCCGAAGGGCTCGAACATCTACGGCGGCACCAAGATCTTCCCCGACTACCAGGCCGAGAACGGCGAGAGCTACTTCACGCTGGTGCACGGCATCGCGCACGAGTCGTCGGTGTCGTTCGTGGCGGTCCTGCAGGCCACCCGCGCACTGCGCAAGGGCTTCGAGTCGGCCATGTACTTCTACGGTCCCGGCGCGATCAATTGCCTTGCCACACGCGGATTTCCGACGACCGGCGACTCCGGCTTCCCCGGTGAGCAGAACATCAACAACGCGCTCGAGACCTTCATCGCCGAGGGCGGCACGGTGTTCTGCTGCCGCTTCGGCCTGGCCCTGCACGGCGGTCGCGAGGAGGACCTGATCGAGGGCGTCATCCCCGCGCACCCGCTCGACGTGCAGGACGCGATCATCCATTACGCCCGCAAGGGAGCGATCATCAACTCGACGTACATGGTCTGAGCGACACCACGATTCGACAATGATCACCGACCCTGGGGAACGCCCATGACCATCATCGGATCCGTCGCGGCGAATTTCACCCGCGACCTGGAACAGAACTACGCGACGATCGAGCAGTATGTCGCCGAGGCGCGTGCGCGCGGCGTCGACTTCCTGGTCTTCCCGGAGGCGGCGATCGGCGGCTACCTCTCGTCGCTCGGCAACCACGGCGACACCCGCAAGACCAGTGCCCGGTCGCTGCCGCCGGCCATCACCCTCGACGGACCCGAGCTCGCCCGGGTGCAGTCCATCGTCGGGGATCTGGTGGTGGCGATCGGGTTCTGCGAGCTCGGGGAGGACGGTGAGACCCGCTACAACGCGGCCGCAGTCCTCGACGGCGACCGCGTCTACGGCAGCTACCGCAAGGTGCACCAACCGCTCGGCGAGAACATGTCGTACTCGTCGGGCACCGGGTACGACGTGTTCGACACGCCGGTCGGACGCGTCGGGCTCCAGATCTGTTACGACAAGGCCTTTCCCGAGGCCGCCCGGATCATGGCGCTCGAGGGCGCGGAGATCATCGCGAGCCTCTCGGCATGGCCGGCGGCCCGCACCGCGACCGCCGAGAACCTCCAGGAGGACCGGTGGACCTACCGGTTCAACCTCTTCGACACCGCCCGCGCCCTGGAGAACCAGGTGTTCTGGGTGGCGTCGAACCAGTCGGGGACGTTCGGCTCGCTGCGGTACGTGGGTAACGCGAAAATCGTCGACCCGGGCGGAAACATCCTCGCCACAACGCTTCTCGGCAGCGGCATGGCCGTCGCCGAGATCGACGTCGCGTCGGCGTTCACCACGATGCGGGCCGGGATGTTCCACCTGCGGGACCGCCGGCCCGAAGTGTACGGACCGATCACCGAACCACAGGGCGCCGATGTCGCCTGGATGGAGTTGGCCCATGCCTGAGATGACACTGCAGGTGCGCTGGCCCGACGGGATCCTCCGCCAGTACTACTCCCCCAGCCTCGTGCTCCACGACCACCTGGCCCCGGGCACATATCGGGTCGACGATTTCACGACCCGCGCCTGTGCCGGACTCCGGGAGGCCGGCGAGCGGGTGAAGGCCACGTTCGGCTTCGCCTGCACCTCGGCGGCCGCGTCGTCCGAGGCGATCGTCAACGACTCACGACGGCATCCGGCGTCGGCGGAGGTCGTGGTGGTGACCATGTACCCGCCGCTCCCGGAACCGAGCCGCGAGACCGCGCGACAGGCACAGGAGGCGTCATGAGCACACATGTGCCGGTCGTCGTGATCGGCGGTGGCCAGGCCGGGCTGTCGGTGAGCTGGTACCTCGGCCGGTCCGGCATCGAGCACCTCGTCGTCGAGGCTGAGACCGCCGTCCACGCGTGGGCCGACAAGCGTTGGGACAACTTCACTCTCGTCACGCCGAACTGGCATTGCCGACTCCCCGGCTACACCTACACCGGACCGGACCCGGACGGGTTCATGACCCGCGACGAGGTCGTCGCGTGGCTCCGGGGATGGCTGGAGACCTTCGACGCGCCGCTGGTCGAGCACACGACCGTCACTCGCCTGTGCCGGATCGACGGGAACCGCTTCGAGCTGACGCTGGACGGACCCGACGGCGCCGACACCGTCACCTGCGACCAGGCGGTCATCGCGACCGGCGGGTACCCGCTGCCGGTGATCCCGCCGTTCGCGCCGGCACTCGATCCGGGCGTCCACCAGATCCACTCCGAGCAGTACTTCAACCCGGAGCAGCTGCCCGACGGCGCGGTCTTGGTCGTCGGAACCGGCCAGTCCGGCACCCAGATCGCCGAGGACCTGCACCTCGCGGGACGACAGGTGCACCTGGCGGTCGGGAACGCCCCGCGCGTGGCCCGCACCTACCGCGGGCGCGACTGCATGACGTGGCTGGCGGACATGGGCCTCTACGACACACCGACCCAGGAGTACCCGGGCGGACGAGCCGCGCAGGAGAAGACCAACCACTACGTCACCGGGCGCGACGGCGGCCGCGACATCGACCTGCGGGCGTTCGCGCTCGACGGCATGAAGCTGTACGGGATGCTCACCGACGGCAAGGACTCCACGCTGCGGTTCGCGCCGACGCTCACCGAATCGCTCGACAAGGCCGATGCCGTCTACAACTCGATCTGCGGCGACATCGACCGCTACATCGACGCCAGGGGCATCGACGCCCCGCCGCCGTCGCGCTACGAACCGGTGTGGACACCGCCCGAGGACCCCGCCGAGTTGGATCTCGCGGCCGCGGGGATCACGTCGATCATCTGGGCCATCGGATACCGCCCCGACTACCGGTGGATTGAGGCGAGTGCGTTCGACGGCGCCGGCCGACCCATGCAGACCCGGGGGATCACCGAGGTCCCGGGATTGAGCTTCATCGGCCTGCCGTGGATGCACACCTGGGGATCGGGGCGGTTCCTCGGCATCGACCGCGACGCGCGGTACGTGGCCGAGCACATCGTCGCCAGCCTCGGCGAGAACCGGCCGAGGCTGGCCGCCGCCCAGTAGCCCGGCCCAGAAGACCTGAGACCACCTCCACGAGGAGCACCCATGACTGTTTCCACGAGAGTCGATCTGGCCCTGCTCGGCATCCGGGGAGAAGCGCCCGTGCAACGCACGGGCGGAGCCGGACCCAGCGACGACGGCCACCTGATGATCGATGGGCTGCACGCCGCGATCCCGCGGAACCCGCAGAGCCCCTATGTCTTCGACGGCAACCGCGTGCTCTACGACGGCGCGGACGTCGGTATCGACGTCGAGGCGATCGGCCGGCCGCGGTTCTACGGCCTGCAGACCGCCGACGGCATCGGCTACGAGAAGATCGCCCGGCTGCACGGACGCGACGTCCTCGCGACCACCGTCGTGCAGACGTGCATCCGGTACGACGAGTCACAGCGGTGCCGGTTCTGCTCGATCGAGGAATCGCTGAGGTCGGGCTCGACGATCGCGGTGAAGAAGCCCGACCAGCTGGCCGAGGTGGCCCGCGCCGCCGTGGACCTCGACGGCGTGACGCAGATGGTCATGACCACCGGCACCACCAACGGCCGCGACCGCGGAGCCCGCCACCTCGCGCGGTGCGTCCGCGCGGTCAAGGCGGCCGTCCCCGGCCTCCCGATCCAGGTGCAGTGCGAACCGCCCGCCGAGCACGCCGTCATCACCGAACTCCGCGACGCCGGGGCCGATGCGATCGGCATCCACGTCGAATCGCTCGACGACGACGTGCGCCGGCGATGGATGCCCGGCAAGTCGACCGTTCCGCTGTCGGAGTACCGGGCCGCGTGGGAGGAGGCGGTGCGCGTCTTCGGGCGCAACCAGGTGTCGACATACCTGCTCGTCGGTCTCGGTGAGAACCCCGACGAGCTGATCGCCGGGGCGAAGGAGCTCGCCGACATGGGCGTCTACCCGTTCGTCGTGCCGTTCCGCCCGCACGCCGGCACGCTCGCCGTCGACGTCGACAAGGCGTCGGGGCCGGACCCGGCGGTCCTCGAGAAGGTCAGCCGCGAGGTCGCGTCCTACCTGCACCTGATCGGCATGTCGGGGGCCGATCAGCGCGCCGGGTGCGCCGCCTGCGGGGCGTGCAGCATCCTGCCGACGGTGGGTGGGTGAGATGGACAGAGCACTCGGCCTGCGCGGCGAGCTGTCGATCCTCGCGGGTCGCCGCCACGCCGACCCCCGCCCCGACTTCCTGATCACCGTCGCCGACACGCCCGCCGAACACGCGGCATACCGGCGGCTGCGGCACCTGGAGTTCGTCGAACGACAACAGCTGTTCCCTCACTCCGACCTCGACGATACCGACCACGACCCGGCTGCCGTGGTGCTCGTCGCCACGCTGCACGACGGGACCATCGTCGGCGGGGTGCGGGTGGCGCCGGTGCGCTGGAACTCCTCGACCGAGGACATCGGCTGGTGGTTCGGCAGCAGGCTCGTCGTCGCCGACCACCGCCACGCCGCCGGGATCGGGCCCGCGCTCGTCCGCGCCGCGTGCGCCCACGTCGAACAGCAGGGCGCGGTGCGGTTCGACGCCACGGTGCAGGATCGGTACGCGCCGATGTTCCGGCGCCTCGGTTGGGTCGACGTCGGCGCGGGCGAGGTGATCGCCGGCCGGGCGCATCGCGAGATGCGGTGGCCGATCGACCGCATCCAGCGGACCGTCGACGGCACCAAAGCGGTTCTTGCGCAAGCGCTCGCACCCTTCGCCGATCAGGACGGCGGCCTCGGCGCGTCGGGCTTCCGCGGTGACGACGGTGTGCCGCTGCCCGGAACCGACGTCATCGCCGCGTGCGACGCGATCATCCCGTCGATGATCGAACGGGATCCCGAGTGGGCCGGATGGTGTTCGGTGCTCGTCAACGTCAACGATCTCTCGGCGATGGGCGCCCGTCCGATCGGGTTGCTCGACGCGGTGGGAGCACCCACCACCTCGCACCTGACGAGGATCATCCGCGGCATCTCCGCCGCCGCGCGGGCCTGGCGCACACCGGTTCTCGGCGGGCACACGCAGGTCGGGGTGCCGTCGGCCCTGTCGGTGACCGCGCTGGGGACCACGCCTGCTCCCCTGCGCGCCGGCCGCGGCGCCGTCGGGGACACGGTCACCCTGCACGCCGACCTCGGCGGATCGTGGCGACCCGGCTACCACGACCGCCAGTGGGATTCGACGAGCTCGCGGTCGAGCGACGAATTGTGCGCCATGGCCGGTCATCTCGCACGGGTCGCGCCGGCGGCCGCGAAGGACGTCAGCATGGCCGGCATCGCCGGCACGCTCGGCATGCTCGCCGAGGCGTCGGGCACGGGCGCCGAACTCGACGTGACCGCCCTCCCCCGTCCCCGCGACGCGTCGATGGGCGCCTGGCTCACCTGCTTCCCCGGATACGCGATGCTCAGCGCCGACCGTCCCGGACGAGGCGCCGGCGTCGCGGCGCCGGAGACGCTGACGATCGCCGACTGCGGACGCCTCACCGCCGAACCGGGCGTGCGGCTGCGCTGGCCCGACGGCGAGGTGAGCGTCGCGGTGGACTCGACCGTCACCGGGCTGGGGGTCGCGTGACCCGCCGTTCGTGCTGCGGCGTGAGCACGTCCCGACGATCATGAGCGGCATCGTCACGCTCGGTGCGCTCGCCGGGCACTTCGGCCGCGACGTCGAACGCGGCGTCGCCAAGGCGGTCGGGATCGTCGAGGCCGCACGCCGCGACGGCGTCGACCTGCTGGTCTTCCCGGACGCGACCATCGGCGGCTATCTCGGGGACCTGCGGTGCCCGAACCCCGCCGAGCTGCCGCCCGCGCTGAGTCCCGACGGGCCCGAGCTGGCGGCGATCATCGCCGCGGCCGGGTCGATGACCGTGTGCATCGGCTACACCGAGGCCGACGGCGACCGGCGGTACAACACCGCGGTGTGCGTGTCCGGCGACGGCATCCTCGGCACCCACCGCAAGGTGCATCAGCCCGCAGGTGAGTCCCTCGCGTATGCGGCGGGAGATGCGTTCGGCGCCTTCGACACCCCGGTCGGGCGGATCGGGATGCTCATCGACTACGACAAGACGTTCCCCGAGTCGGCGCGCACGCTCGCACTCGACGGTGCGCGGATCATCGCCGCGTTGTCGGCGTGGCCGGCAAGTGTCACCGACCGGGCGGCCCGTCTGCCCGCGGACCGGCAGGCCCGGCTGTTCGACCTCTACGACTGCGCCCGGGCCGCGGAGAACCAGGTGTTCGTGGTGTCGTCGAACCAGACCGGGGTGATGGGCTCACTGCGGTTCCTCGGCCAGGCGAAGGTCGTCGGGCCCGGCGGGGACATCCTCTCCACGACCCGGTCGAAGGGCGGGCTCGCGACGGCGACCGTCGACGTCGACGGCGAGATCGCCCGCGCGCGACGCGTGCTGAACCACCTCGACGAGCTGCGGCCGGACACCTACCGCGCCCTGTGCGCGCCCACACCGGCGTCGTCTGCCTCGTCGTCTCCCGCGCTCTCACCGCAGGCGGAGTCCGGGGTGCCGGACCTATCATGACGCAGGTGAACTCCCCCACGCCGCGGGTCGCGCTGCTGACCTACTCGACCAAGCCGCGCGGCGGCGTGGTGCACACCCTCGACCTCGCCGAGGCGATGGCCGCCCTCGGTGTCGACGTGACGGTGTGGTCGCTGGCGCGCGGCGGCGACGCGGGATTCTTCCGGGATGTCGACCCGGCGGTGACGCTGCGACTGGTCCCGTTCGCCGACCGCGACGGCGAGTCGATCACCGAGCGCATCGTCCGCTCCATCGACACCCTGCGCGAGGCCTTCGAGCCGGACGCCTACGACATCGTCCACGCACAGGACTGCATCAGCGCCAATGCCGTCGGCACCTGCATCCGCACGATCCACCACCTCGATCAGTTCACGACACCGGTCCTCGTCGAATGCCACGCGAAGGCCGTCGTCACTCCGTACGCGCGGATCTGCGTCTCGCGAGCCGTGGCGCAGGAAGTCGAGGAGGGGTGGGGCCTGTCCCCGACCGTCATTCCCAACGGCGTTGCCTACCAACGGTTCGCCGACGCCGCGTCGGATGACCCCGGAGCCGTCGAGGCGCGACGACGCTGGTCGGACCGGCTCGGCGACTATGTGCTGGCCGTCGGCGGGATCGAGCCTCGCAAGGGCAGCATCGACCTGCTCGATGCGTATGCGCTGCTGCGCAAGCGGCATCCCGAGCTGACGCTCGTCTTCGCCGGCGGGGAGACGTTGTTCGACTATCGCGACTACCGCGCCGAGTTCGACCGTCGCCGGGCCGAACTCGACGTCGAGCCGATCGTGCTCGGCAACGTGCCCGACGACGACCTGCCGTCGCTGGTCGCCGCATGCCGGGTGTTCGCGTTCCCGTCGGTCAAGGAGGGTTTCGGCCTGGCTGCCATGGAGGCGCTCGCGGCGGGAAGGCCGGTCGTCGTGCGGGAGTTGCCGATCCTGCGGGAGGTGTTCGCCGACACCGTCACCTACGCGTCGACCGTGCCCGAGCTGGCGGACGCGCTGGAGGCGGCGCTGACGCCGGATTGCGGACGCGCCGAGGCCGGGCGGGCCCTGGCGTCGTCGCTGACGTGGGAGGACGCGGCGCGTCGGCACCTGGAGTTCTACGCGCGTCACCCCATGCCCCGCGATGCGCCCACCGCGGAAGACGGTCCCGTCGTCGGTTCGAGATGAGCACGCGCGCAGGCGCATCGGAGCGCCTCGGGATGATCCTGGTGATGGTCACCGCGTGCCTGTGGGGCACGTCGGGCACCGCGGCGGCTCTCGCACCCGCGCTCAGCGCGGTCACGGTCGGGGCGGTCGCGATGGGCGGCGGCGGACTGCTCCAGGCGCTGGCCAACACCGGGGAGATCCGGGCGGCGTGGCGGTCGCTGCTCGCGCGGTGGCCGACCCTCCTGGCGGGCGGCGTCTGCGTGTTCGTCTACCCGCTGTGCTTCTTCGGGTCGATGCGGATCGGCGGCGTGGCGCTCGGCACCGTGGTGTCGCTGGCGTCGGCGCCGTTGTTCTCCGCAGCCGTCGAGCGGGTCGTCGAAGGCCGGGCGTTGTCGACCCGGTGGGCGGTGGCGTGCCTGCTCGGGATCGCCGGGACGGTGGCACTGGCGCTCTCGCGCAGCGAGTCCTCGCACGCCGACGACCTGCCGGGCGATCACGCGTCGGCGTGGGGCGTCGTCCTGGGCCTGCTCGCGGGTCTGACGTATGCGGGCTTCTCGTATGCGATGCGCCGCCTCATGAACGACGGGGTTCCGCGCGGCGCGGCCGCGGGCGGCGTCATGGGACTCGGCGGCGCCCTGCTGCTCCCGGTCGCGGCGTTCTCGATCCCGTCGATCGCCGATCATCCGGACACGCTGCTGGTCCTGGCGTATCTCGTGCTCGTCCCCCAGTTCCTGGGTTACGTGTTCTTCAGTCGCGGGCTCAAGTTCGTGGACAGCTCCACCGCCACCACGATCACGCTCATCGAACCGGCGGTCGCGACGATGCTGGCGGTCGTGGTGCTGGCCGAACCGATCACCGTCGTCGGCTGGATCGGGATCGGTGTGCTGGCGGTGGCGCTGGTCGTGTTGATGGCGCCCGCGCGGCGTCGGCCATCGGATAGCGTCGGACGCGCAAGGACGTGAAGCGCGGCGATCGCGCCGCGGACGAGGAGGTCGATGCATGAAGCAGTTCCGAGAGGCCGTCGAGGCCCGCGACGCCGACGCGATGAGGGAGCTCCTCGCCGACGACGTCGTGTTCACCAGCCCGGTCGCGTTCAAGCCGTACCCGGGCAAGGCGATCACCTCGGCGATCCTGCGGGGCGTGCTGCGCGTCTTCACCGACTTCCGCTACATCCGCGAGATCAACGACACCGGGGGCCGGGATTCGGCACTGGTCTTCGAGGCCACCGTGGACGGCAAGCGCGTCACCGGGTGCGATTTCATCCACGTCGACGAGGAAGGCAAGATCGACGACTTCATGGTGATGGTCCGCCCGCTGTCGGGGGCGCAGGCCCTCGCCGCGGCCATGGGCGCGCAGTTCGACCAGATCGCTGCCGAGGCCGCCGCCGAGGAAGCCGCCAAGGAGGCCGGCCGGTGAAACTCGGACTGCAGCTGGGATATTGGGCCGCGCAGCCGCCGGCCGGTCACGCCGACCTGGTCGCCGCGGCCGAGGAGGCGGGCTTCGACTCGATCTTCACCGCCGAGGCGTGGGGATCGGATGCCTACACTCCCCTCGCCTGGCTCGGGTCGTCGACGAACCGGGTCCGCCTCGGGACGTCGGTGCTGCAGCTGTCGGCGCGGACGCCCACCGCGTGTGCGATGGCGGCGCTGACGCTCGACCACCTGTCCGGCGGCCGGCACATCGTCGGCCTGGGTGTGTCCGGACCGCAGGTCGTCGAGGGGTGGTACGGGCAGAAGTTCGCGAAACCGCTTGGCCGCACCCGCGAATACATCGACATCATGCGTCAGGTGTTCGCCCGCGAGGCGCCGGTGACGAGCCCCGGACCGCACTACCCGCTGCCGTACACCGGCGAGGGCGCGACCGGACTCGGCAAGCCGCTCAAGCCGATCACGCATCCGCTGCGGTCGGACATCCCGATCATGCTCGGCGCCGAGGGACCCAAGAACGTGGCGCTGGCCGCGGAGATCGCCGACGGCTGGTTGCCGCTGTTCTACACCCCGCGGATGGCCGACACCTACAACGAGTGGCTCGACGAGGGATTCGCGCGTCCGGGCGCACGGCGCAGCCGCGAGGACTTCGAGATCATCGCCACCGCGCAGATCGTCATCACCGACGACCGCGCGTCGACATTCGCGGCGATCAAGCCGTTCCTGGCCCTCTACATGGGCGGGATGGGCTCCGAGGACACCAACTTCCACGCCGACGTGTACCGCCGGATGGGTTACTCCGACGTCGTCGACGAGGTCACCAGGCTCTTCCGGTCGGGCCGCAAAGAGGAAGCGGCGCAGATCATCCCGGACGAGGTCGTGGAGGACTCGGCGATCGTCGGCGACCTCGACTTCGTGCGCGAGCAGATCAAGGTCTGGGAGTCGTGCGGCGTCACCACGATGTTGGTCTCACCGCGCTCCATCGAGGAGATCAACCGGCTGGCCGAGCTGATCCGCTGATGGCCGGCCGGATCACGCTCGTCGACGACGTCGTACGGTTCGACGCCCCGGCGCCGACGGTGTTCGACTACCTCACCGACCCGCGCAACCGGGCGCAATGGCAATCGAGCCTGCGGCGCGTCGACGACGTGGCCGAACTCGGAGACAGGCCCGGTGACGTCGGGACGAGCTGGACCGACGTCACCGTGGTCCCCGGGGTGGCGCCCCGGCTCGAGGTGACCGCGTGCGAGCCTCCGCGCCTGTGGCGCGAGATCGGGACGTGGCGGTCGGTCGACGCGGTGCTGACGCTCGAGTTCGACGACCGGGACGGCGGCACCGATGTGCGGGCGCAGGCGATCCTCACGGTCCCGACGATCGGGGTGCCGGTGCTGCTGGTGAACCGGTGGCCGGCGGCGCGTGCGATCCGGGCGGATCTGCGGCGTGCGGCACGGATTGTCGCCGACAGCGCTCGGTGAGACACCCCTGCTCGGGTAGCGTCGGCGGGGTGTACATGAAGAATGTGATGCTCGCGCTCGGCGCGGCCCTCGTCCTCACGGTGGCCGGCTGTAGCTCCGACTCTGATTCCGATTCGACTGCCGCCGACACCACCGCCGCTTCGGGCGTCGAGAGCTGCCCGGCCGAGCCGACCAAGGCCGACGCCTCCCCGCAGTGGACGCTCAAGGGCGCGACCGGGGAGCTCGAGGTGGTCGCGGCGACCGAGAACGAGGCCCCGAAGATCACCGTCGAGGCGCCGTTCAAGGTCGACGAGACCGAGGTGAAGACCCTGGTCGAGGGAGACGGCGAGGTCGTCGCGCCGACGGCGACCGTCACGGTCTGCTACCTCGGCGTCAACGGCCGCACCGGAGAGAGGTTCGACGGCAACTACCGCGAGGGCGGCTCCCCGGCGACCTTCTCGCTCGACGGTGTGATCAAGGGCTTCAGCAAGGCCATCGCCGGCGAGAAGGTCGGCTCGCAGGTGGCCGTCGCGATGACGCCGCAGGACGGTTACCCGCAGGGCCAGCCCGCGGCCGGGATCGAGCCGGGTGACACCCTGATCTTCGAGATCGGAATTCTGTCGGCCGCGTGATCGATTGCGGCCGTGTGCGATTGCGACAGAGCCGCTTTCGGCGCTTGATCCACACCACGGATTGCACGACAACGCCCGGAGGTCATGACGACCTCCGGGCGTTCTCGCATCTCGACCGCTACAGCGCGCGGTGGCGGATGTCGATCGGCAGGCCGTCGGCCGGGGTCGGGCCGGTGCCATAGGTGAGCTCCGGCGTGTAGTCGGCGGGGACGGTCCACTCGAAGCGCTGCAGCATCTGGTGCAGGATCGACTTCACCTCCATGCCACCGAAGTACAGGCCGATGCACTTGTGTGCGCCACCGCCGAACGGGGCCCACGCGAAGCGGTGGACCTTGTCCTCGCGGCGCTCCGGCGAGAAGCGCTCGGGATCGAATTCTGTGGGATTGGGCCACCACTCCTCGCGCAGCATCGTCGCCCACGGGTGGATGGCGATGAGCGTGCCCTTCGGGATGTAGTGCCCGCAGATGTCGGTGTCCTCGATCGCCATCCGGAACAGCATGCCGACCGGGGCGTTGAGGCGCAGCGCCTCCTTGAACGCGAGGTCCATGCTCGTCAGCTTGTCGATGTCCTCGTAGTCGAGGGTCGGCTTGCCGAGGGCCAGCGACTCCTGACGCAGCCGTTCCTGCCACTCGGGGTTCTTGCCGAGGTAGTAGGTCAGCATCGACAGCGCGATGGTCGACGTGTCGTGGGCGGCCATCATCGCGAAGATCATGTGGTTGACGATGTCCTCGTCGGAGAACGACTCGCCCTCTTCGCTCTCGGTGTTGCAGAGAACGCTGAACAGGTCATCGGCGTCGTTGCCGCGGCGCAGCGGGATCTCCGAGCGGAAGTACTCCTGCAGGGCCTCGCGCCCGCGCAGGCCCTGCGCCCAGGTCCAGTTGCCGACGTCCTGGCGGATGAGCGCCTGGCCGCCGCGTACCGCGGCCTCGAAGGCGCGCTCGAGGCGGTGCGCCTCGGCCTCGGACACGTGGGCGCCCATGAAGACCTCGGTCGCCAGCGACAGCGTCAGGTCCTTGGTGTTGGAGTACATGTGGAAGCCCTTGCCCACCTGCCAGTTGGCGAGGGTCTTCTCGATGTGCGGCGTCATGATGTCGAGGTAGCCGACCAGACGCTTGTTGCTGAAGGCCTGCTGAAGGATGCGACGGTGCTGCATGTGCTCGTCGAAGTCCATGAGCATGACGCCACGGCGGAAGAACGGGCCGATCATCGGCTCCCAGCCGAGCTCGCTGGAGAAGGCCTTCTTGCGGTTCATCCAGACCGTCTCGATGGCGTCGGGGCCGACCAGCGTCACCATGTTCATGCCGAGTGCGCCCGACCACGAGACCGAGCCGTACCGCTCGAAGCGTTCCATTGCCGACTTCAGCGGGTCCGCGAGCGCCTCGAGCGTGTTGCCCAGGAACGGGAGGCCCGGGTCGCCCATGACCGGCTTGAGTCCGGAACCTGCCGGCGGCTCGGCCAGCGGGCGCGGCTTGCTGGGATACATGCTGCTCACCTTGCCGAGCACGCCCTGGATCTGCTTCTTCCGACTGACCATCTGACACTCCCCGTTGTTCCGATGTGCGTTACATCACCATGCACCATTGGAACGGATTTTCCGGCTTGTTTCAAGAGGCGTGTCGGTGAAGATCTGAGCGGGTCAAGCGACCCAGCTGTCCGGGGCGGGCTTCGTCGCGGCCGGCCGTGGCGCGAGAGCCCCGAAGGCGACGATCACGGCCAGGCCCCAGATCAGGTACGACGACCCGACCAGGTGCTGCCACCAGGCCCAGCTCAGCTCCGCGTCGTAGCGCTGCGGGATGCGCTGATGCGGGGAGACGGCGAACACGACGAGACCGGTGCCGATGAGCCACCACCAGATCGCAGACGCGCCCGGGCGGACCGCGAAGGCGGCCAGCGTCAGGAGCAGGGGCACGATCCAGACCCAGCTGTGGTCCCAGGCGACCGGTGAGCAGAACAGGGCAGCGAAGGCGACGGTGAGAACGGACGCGACATCGGTCGGACCGTCGGGCCGCGCGGTGGTGCCGGCCTCAGCGGCCTCGGTCGCGGGGGCCGGGGTTGCGGGGGCCTCGGTTGCGGGGGCCACGGTTACGGGGACCTCGGATGCGGGGGCCTCGGATGCCGAGATCAGCCGCCACGCCGCCCAGGCGATGAGAAGACCGACGATCAGCGACGCGACGAACCAGGCGACCGTGGACTCGGTGCCGAGGCGGCCGAGCTCGCCCTTGAGCGACTGGTTGTTGGCGAAATGCGGGCTGCCGATGCGGTCGGTGTCGAAGAGCGTCGAGGTCCAGTAGGTGACCGAGTCGTCGGGCGCGACGAGGTAGCCGATACCGGCGTAGGCGACGGCGGAGACCGCGCTGACGACGAGGGTGCGCCAGTCGCGACGCAGGAAGAACAGCAGCAGGAAGACCGCCGGGGTCAGCTTGATCGAGATGGCCAGGCCGACCAGCAGCCCGCTCCACCACTTCCCGCGACCGACCAGGGCGTCGACGATCACCAGCGTCATGAGGACGAGGTTGATCTGCCCGAAGTTGAGGGTGTCGCGGACCGGTTCGAGCCAGAGCCCGACCGTGGTCGCGGCGACGGCCAGCCACCAGAGGTCGACGTTCGGCCGTACGGACAGGTGCCCGAGGACGATGCGGCAGACCAGCAGCAGGCACGCGATGGAGATCGCGGCGAAGACCGCCTGGCCGACTCCGAGCGGGACGACGGTGAAGATCGTGAACAGGGCCGCGGCGAGCGGCGGATAGGTGAAGGGCAGATACGCACCCTCGGCGAGCTGCGGCAGGGGGCCGTAGAGGTCGCCGCCGTCGAGCAGGACCTGCCCGCCCAGCCGATAGACGTCGAAGTCGATGCGGTACGGCACCGGCGGCTGGTTGGGCAACAGGAAGATCGCCGCCGCAGCGCTCGCGAGGAAGACGACCAGCGCCAGTCCTCGTGCCCATGTCGAGTGAAGGAAACGATCGATCCCCTGCCGGGGAATGTCCACAACTGTCACGAGCCCTCTCTCTTCCGAGCGGGATCGTATCGCGGACGGTCGGGACCTCAGCGGGGGCGGCGGCGACCCCGCTGCAGGCCTGGGCTGTCAGACGATCTGCGGTCTCAGGCGGCGCCGGATTCGGCCGACTCCTCCGGATAGCCGTCGAGCATGATGCCGGCGACTGCTCCGAGCGCCTCCTGCCACGCCTCGGTCATCGCGTCGGTCCACCGGTTGCCACCGATCTCGCTCATGGCGGCGATCATGCATTCGGCAACCGCCGCGTACATGGGCCGGGTGACGCCGAGTTCGGCATGGCGCCTTCCGAGCGCGTGCAGATTGGTGGTGAGCCACTCGGCGTCCTCGAGGTGGTCGAGGACCGAGACGACCGCGGTCCGCAGCATCTCGGCCTGTACGCGACTGTCGCGCTGGAACATCGGCTGCACCGCGGGGTAACGCTCGAAGAGGATGTCGTAGAACCTGACCGTGAGACCGGCATCGGGGAGATCGACGAGGGCGAGGCTTTCTTCCAATAGTTGTTTGTCCATGCACAGACACTGACGCCGCCGCGTTGCGTCGAGGCTGTGACGCCGCAAGGGGCGGGTAACGGTGATCTCACACGGCCTCGAGCGGGCTGTGAGATGCGCGGAACCAACGCCATGACCCCACACCGCAGGTGAGCGCGGAGCCGGAGCCATGGCGTTGGGGTCAGGCGCCCACGTATTCGGCGAGGTGTTTGCCGGTGAGCGTCGACCGGTCGGCGACGATGTCGGCGGGCGTGCCCTCGAACACGATCCGTCCGCCGTCGTGGCCGGCGCCGGGGCCGAGGTCGATGATCCAGTCGGCGTGCGCCATCACGGCCTGGTGATGCTCGATCACGATGACCGACTTGCCGGAGTCGACCAGACGGTCGAGGAGTCCGAGCAGTTGCTCGACGTCGGCGAGGTGCAGGCCGGTGGTCGGCTCGTCGAGGATGTAGACGTCGCCCTTCTCCCCCATGTGCACGGCGAGCTTGAGGCGCTGGCGTTCGCCGCCGGAGAGTGTGGTCAGCGGCTGTCCGAGCTTGATGTAGCCGAGCCCGACGTCGACGAGTCGCTTCAGGATCTTGTGCGCGGCAGGCAGTTTCGCATCGCCGGAACCGAAGAACCCCTCGGCCTGCGCGACGGACATCTCGAGCACCTCGCTGATGTTGCGGCCGCCGAAGGTGTACTCGAGCACCTCCGGCTGGAATCGCTTGCCCTCGCACACCTCACACGGCGCGGCAACTCCCGCCATCATGGCGAGGTCGGTGTAGACCACGCCGGCACCGTTGCAGTTGGGACATGCGCCGTCCGAATTCGCGCTGAACAAGGCCGGTTTCACCCCGTTGGCCTTGGCGAACGCCTTGCGGATGGGTTCGAGCAGGCCGGTGTAGGTCGCCGGGTTGGAGCGTCGGGAACCCTTGATCGCGGTCTGGTCGATCGAGACCACGCCCTCGCGGTTGGCGACCGAGGAGTCGACCAGCGAGCTCTTGCCGGATCCGGCGACACCGGTCAGGACGACGAGGACCCCGAGCGGGATGTCGACGTCGACGTTTTGCAGATTGTGCTTGTCGGCGCCGCGCACCTCGATCGTGCCGGTGGGCGTGCGGACCTCCGGCTTGAGTTGGGCGCGGTCGTCGAGGTGACGTCCGGTGAGGGTGTCGGCCTTGCGCAGATCCTCGACGGAACCCTCGAAGACGATCTCGCCTCCGTCGGTGCCCGCACCCGGGCCGAGGTCGACGACGTGGTCGGCGATCGCGATGACCTCGGGCTTGTGTTCGACGACCAACACCGTGTTGCCCTTGTCGCGCAAGGCCAGCAGCAGGTCGTTCATGCGCTGGATGTCGTGCGGGTGCAGGCCGATCGACGGCTCGTCGAAGACGTAGGTGACGTCGGTCAGCGACGACCCGAGATGACGGATCAGCTTGGTGCGCTGGGCTTCACCGCCGGACAGGGTGCCGGCCGGACGATCCAGGGAGAGATAGCCGAGGCCGATGTCGACGAAGGACTGCAGGTGCTCGCGCAGGCTCTTCAGCAGGGGTGCGACCGACGGCTCGTCGAGTTCGGCCACCCACTCGGCGAGGTCGCTGATCTGCATGGCGCAGGCGTCGGCGATCGAGATGCCCTTGATCTTCGACGACCTGGCCTCCGCGGTCAGGCGTGTGCCCTCGCACTCCGGGCACGTCTGGAAGGTGATGGCGCGGTCGACGAACGCCCGGATGTGCGGCTGCATGGCCTCACGGTCCTTGCTCAGCATCGACTTCTGGATCTTCGGGATGAGGCCCTCGTAGGTGACGTTGATGCCGTCGACCTTGATCTTCGTCGGCTCCTTGTAGAGGAGGTCGTCGAGCTCCTTCTTGGTGAATTTCGCGATCGGCTTGTCGGGGTCGAAGAAGCCACAGCCCCGGTAGATCCGCCCGTACCAGCCGTCCATAGAGTAGCCGGGGATGGTGAGGGCGCCCTCGTTGAGCGACTTCGTCTCGTCGTAGAGGGCGGTGAGGTCGAAGTCGGAGACCTCGCCGCGCCCCTCGCAGCGCAGACACATGCCGCCGGTGATCGAGAAGCTGCGCCGCTCCTTGACCTGCCGGCCGCTCTTGGTGACGGTGACCGCGCCGGCGCCGCTGACCGACGCGACGTTGAACGAGAACGCCTGCGCCGGACCGATGTGCGGCTTGCCCAAGCGGCTGAACAGGATTCGCAGCATGGCGTTGGCGTCGGTGGCGGTGCCGACCGTGGAGCGCACGTTGGCGCCCATGCGTTCCTGGTCGACGATGATCGCCGTCGTGAGTCCCTCGAGCACGTCGACGTCGGGCCGGGCCATCGCCGGCATGAAGCCCTGGACGAAGGTGCTGTAGGTCTCGTTGATCAGTCGCTGCGACTCGGCGGCGATCGTGGAGAACACCAGGGACGATTTGCCCGAACCCGACACACCGGTGAAAACGGTCAAACGGCGTTTGGGCAGTTCGACGTCGACGTCCTTGAGGTTGTTCTCGCGGGCACCGTGGACCCGGATCCGGTCATGCGTGTCGGCCGGATGCACACCGGGGTCATCGGTGCCGCGCTTCGTCGAGCGGGAGGCGGAACTGGTGGCTTGGCTCATCGTCTCTCCATCAGGCCACGACCGTTGGGGCGCAGCGATCTTCACGATTCGTACAGATTTCGGCAGCCGCCTCGGCACCGGCTCGCAGGTCGTAGGCGGTCTGCGTCTGTGGGTCCCCGTCGATCCAACCACGTTCGCGGTCGGGGTCGCCGGGGCTTTCGGCGAAGGCCTCCGGCGGCGGGAGCCGGCCCGGCCCGCACACGGGTCAGCTCGCCTGGTCGATGCGGATGAGGTTGCCGGAGGGATCCCGCACGGCGGCGTCGCGCACGCCGTAGGGCTGATCCATCGGCTCCTGCACCACGTCGGCGCCCTCTGCCTGCAGCTTCTCGAACAGGCCGTCGAGGTCCTCGGTGGCGAGAGTCAGTGCGCCGTAGGCACCCTTGGCGATGAGTTCGAGGATCGTCTGGCGCTCGGCGTCGGTGATACCGGGTTCGGCGCCGGGCGGGTACAGGACGACCGAGGTGCCGGGCTGGTTCGGCGGTCCGACGGTGAGCCACCGCATGCCCTCGTAACCGACGTCCTTGCGGACCTCGAAACCGAGGAGATCGCGGTAGAAGCCGAGTGTCGCTTCGGCATCGGTGTGCGGGAGGAATGCGTACTGGATGGTGATGTTCATGGGATTCAGGCTAGGCAGCGTCAGCCGCGCCGCGCTTCTCGATTCCTGATCGGTCTGGTGACGTTCTTGGCCATGCACGACGGGATGCCGTCGGCCTCGTCGCCGAAACGCTCCCGGTAGACGGTCGGGGAAACGCCGACGAGCTCGGTGAAGCGCGTGCTGAAGGTGCCCAGCGATTGGCAACCGACCTCGAAGCAGACCTCGGTGACGCTGAGGTCGCCCCGGCGGAGAAGGGTCATCGCACGTTCGATACGGCGGGTCATCAGATACGAATACGGGGATTCGCCGTAGGCCTGTTTGAACTTTCGGCTCAGGTGTCCGGCCGACATGTTCACGCCGCGCGCGAGCGCCTCGACGTCGAGGGGTTGCGCGTACTCGCGGTCTATCCGGTCGCGGACCCTGCGCAGCAGCGTGAGGTCACGAAGACGCTGGGCGTCGTCGGATCGGGGCATGGCCTCGATGGTAGGCCCGGTCCCGGGTCCGGGACGCGGCTTCAGCTGCGCAGAAGCGTGGCGACGTCGCCCTTCAACGCGGCGAGGCGAGCGGCGGCCGCATCCCGCGGGATCGTGCCGTCCGGGCAGCCGAGGACCACCTCGAGGTAGCACTTGAGCTTCGGTTCGGTGCCCGACGGCCGGATGACGACCCGGTCGTCGGCCGCGGTGCGCAGGAGGATGCCGTCGGTCGGCGGGAGGCCTGCGGAGCCGTCGGCGAGGTCGCGGAACTCCACGACGTCGGAGCCGGCGAGCGAGGCGACGTGCGAGTCGCGGAGCCGGGACATCATCGGGGCGATCTCGGCGACGTCGTCGACGCGGATCGTGAGCGGCGCGGTGGCGTGCAGGCCGTGGCGTCGGGCGAGGTCGTCGAGCTGGTCCTCCAGGGTCCGGCCGCGTCGGGCCAGGTCCTCGACGAGGTCGACGACGCGGACCATCGCGGAGATGCCGTCCTTGTCGCGTACCGCTTCCGGATCGGTGCAGTAGCCGATCGCCTCCTCGTACCCGAACCGGAGGTCGGGGGTGCGCGCGATCCACTTGAAGCCGGTGAGCGTCGCCGCGAAGTCCAGTCCGTGGTGGGCGGCGATCTTGCCGAGCAGCCGGCTCGACACGATCGAGCAGGCCAGCGTGTGCCCGGCACGATCGGGGTCGGAGGCGGCCTGCTCCCCCAGCAGCCAGCCGAGCTCGTCGCCGGACAACTGTCGCCAGCCGCCGTCGCGGGTGGGTGTCGCCACCGAGCAGCGATCCGCGTCGGGGTCGAGGGCGATCACGACGTGCGCGTCGACGGAGCGCGCGAGGTCGAGGGCGAGGTCGAGAGCACCTGGCTCCTCCGGGTTGGGGAAGGCGACGGTCGGGAAGTCCGGGTCGGGCGTGAACTGGTCGTCGACGACATGGACGTCGGAGACGCCCGCGCGGTCGAGGACGGCGAGCGCGGTCTGCCCGCCGACCCCGTGGAGAGCGGTGAGCACGACGCGCACCGGACTGGGTGCGGTGGAGCGCCGGAGGCCCGCGGTGCGGCGGATGTAGGCGTCGACGATCTCGTCGTCGAGCGCGGTGATGCCGGCCGTGGTCCGTGGGACCTCGTCGGCCGGTGGTGCGGTGTCGATGCGGGCGGCGATCTCGACGTCGGCGGGCGAGATGATCTGGACACCGCGCCCCGCGTCGTCGGTCGCGCGCCCGCCGAGATAGACCTTGTAGCCGTTGTCCGCGGGCGGGTTGTGCGAGGCCGTGATCATCACCCCGGCGTCGCAGTCGAGCGCACGCGTGGCGTATGCGGTGAGCGGGGTGGGCAGCCGACGCGGGAGTGTGAGCACGGTGAGCCCCTGCGCGGCAAGGACTTCGGCAGTAGCGTCGAGGAAGGCGTCGGAGCCGCGCCGGGCGTCGCACCCGACGACGACGCGGGCGTCCGGACCGACGGTGTCGACGAGGTAGCGACCCAGGCCGTGGGTCGCGCGGACGACGGTCGCGACGTTCATGCGGCTCTCCCCCGCCCCGACCTCACCGCGCAGGCCGGCGGTGCCGAAGGTCAGGGGTCCGCGGAATCGGGACCCCAGTTCGGCGACTGCGGCGGCGTCCCCTCCGTCGGCGGCGTCGATCAGCCGGGTCAGTTCGGCACGGGCGGCCGGGTCCGGGTCGTGGTCTCGCCAGGTGCGCGCGGTCTCGATCACGCGCGCGAGGCTATCAGCCCAGGTCGTCTCCCATGCGGCCGTGTCAGCGGACTCGGCGGTTGGACCCGACGCGCGCTCCCATCGCGACCCGGGCCCCGCGAAGAATCTGCGTGTCCATGCCGACGAGGGTGATCTTCTCTGTCGGGACCGGGCGAATCCGGGGGTGCCCGCCGACAGTTGCGTTCGGTCCGACCCGGACACGTTCGTCGACGATCGACCAGGCGACCGTCGCGCCGGCGCCGATGACCGAGTCGGCGAAGACGATGCTGTCGACGACCGTCGCGCCCTTCTCCACTATGACCCCGGGGCCGAGCACGCTGCGCCGGACGGTGCCCCGCACGCGGGACCCACTGCTCAGGAGACTGTCCTCCACGACGGATCCGGCGTCGACGCGGGCGGCGGACCGCTGGGGCTGGTTGGTGAGGATCCGCCGGTCCGAGCGGAAGACGTCGAGCTTTCCGCCGATCAGGTCACGGTGCGCCTGCAGATAGGTCTCGGGGCGCCCGGCGTCGATCCAATACCCGGACATCGCGTGGGCGACGGTCTTCCCGCGGTCGACGAACCACGGCAGCAGGTGCTCGCCGAAGTCGCCGAGGCCGGTGTCGTCGGCCGCCGAGTCCCGGGTGGTGTCGCGCTTGAGGGTCTCGAGACCCTCGACGAGGACCTCCGGGTCGTAGATGAAGATCTCGGTCGCGATGGTGCGGGTCTTCGCGCGGTCGGGCTTGTACCGGAACTCTCGGACGGTGCCGTCCCGGCGGGTGGTGACCGTGGCGTGTTGCGACGCCTCGTCGAGCGACACGTGGTGGTGACAACGGTGCACTCCGCGCCGTGGCCTCGGTGGGTGTCGAGGGCGTCGCGGAAGTCGAAGTCGTAGACATGGTCTGCGCTCATCACGATGACCTCGGCCGGAGACCGCTCGGCGATGCGGTCGCGGATGCGGTAGAGAAGGTCGGCGTTGCCGGTGGCGAAACCGTCCTCGGTCTCGGCTGCATCGGTCTGCTCGGGCATGACGATCCGGAGGCCGCCACGAGTCCGGTCCAGGTCCCAGGGCCGCCCGCCCGCGACGAGTCGGGTGAGGCTCTCCGCCTGGTACTGCACGCACAGCCAGACGTCGTCGATGTGGGAGTGGTGCAGGTTCGACAGCGGGAAGTCGATCAATTGGTAGTTCCCCGCGAACGGCAACGCCGGTTTGGCACGCCGATCGGTCAGGACCTCCATACGGGAACCACGCCCGCCGGCCTGCACGATCGCGAGTACGTCTGAGTGCCTCATCAACCAAGTGTGCCCGAGGCCGGAGGCCGCGTCCGGTAGGTTCGCTGTGCAAACCGGGAGGACATGGTGGAACGAGTCGAGTGCCTGGTGGTGGGCGGCGGGATCGTCGGGCTGGCGGTCGCGCGGGCACTGGCCGAGACCGGCCGCGAAACGGTGGTGCTGGAGCCCGCGGATACCGTTGGCGCGCAGACGACTTCGCGGAGTTCAGAGGTCATCCACGCCGGGATCTACTATCCCGAGGGCAGCCTGAAGGCGCGGTTGTGTGTACGAGGCCGCGAGATGCTGACGCGGTATTGCGACGAGCGCGGGGTTGCCCGGCGCCGGCCGGGAAAGCTGATCGTGGCGACCGACGAGGCCCAACTCGGACGACTCGAGATACTGCTGCGGCACGGGCTGGCGAACGGGGTCGACGACCTGCGTCGGGTCGGCGCCACCGAACTGCACGAGCTGGAGCCCGAAGTGCGTGGGGTGGGTGCGCTGCTGTCGCCGTCGACCGGGATCGTCGACGTCGCCGGTGTGGTCCGCGCCTTGCGACGCGACGTCGAGGACCGTGGAGGCGCTGTGGCGTTGCGCAGCAAGGTGGTCGGCGGACGGATCGACGGCAGCGGAGCGACGGTGGAGCTGGCCGATGGGAGTTCGGCATCGGCGAAGGTCGTCGTGAACTGTGCCGGGCTCGGCGCGTGGGATGTCGCGCGGTCGCTCGACGGTTACGGCGGCCCTGTCCCCCGGCGTCATCTGGCCAAGGGAAACTATTTCGGATTGTCCGGTGCGCGGGCACCTTTCGCTCATCTCGTCTATCCGGTCCCGGTCGACGGCGGCCTCGGTGTGCATTTCACGATGGACCTCGACGGCGCCGCCCGGTTCGGTCCGGACGTGGAGTGGCTGGACGCTGACGAACCGGACTACTCGGTCGACGAGACCCGGCGGGATTCGTTCGAGGAGTCGATCCGGCGGTACTGGCCGGGTCTCCCCGACGGCGCGCTGACCCCTGCCTACGCCGGCGTCCGACCGAAGGTCGGGGGTCCGGGTGAGGCCGCCGCGGACTTCGCCATCCTCGGCCCGGACGAGCACGGGGTTCCCGGACTCGTGCACCTGTTCGGGATCGAGTCCCCGGGGATCACCTCGTCGTTGGCCATCGGACAGTACGTGGTCGGGGTGTTGGGTGGCTGAGGCGTGGGCGGCGCGTGGTGCCCTGAGGCCTTGACGGCCGGGCGGCTGCTTCCCGAGGTCGCGGATCGGCTTGCGATGGTCCGGCGAATTGTCGATTCTGCGATGCCAGAAGACTTCTCGCACGCTCCGGCCGGGTGTCGCCGGTGGGGTTCCCGCTCGGGCTCGCAGTCCGGGAGGGTTGCCGGAGATTCTTGTCAGACCCCTCATGTACAACGGATGTCAACGAATTGTTGATGACTGTGCAGCCGACGACGCCGCTCCCTTGAACGCCGCACCCCACGTCCCGTCAGCGTGAAAGCAGCAGTCATGTCCACCATTCCTCTCGAGGAGATCCTCGACCTCCTCATCCAGAAGCGGCCACCGGCCGACGACCCCACCGGTCAAGCCACCCACACCGCCCTCACCACCTGGCTCAAGATCCGCAACATCGCAGACCACCAGATCACCACCCACACAGCCACACTCACCCCCACCGCCGACAGGGCCGGCACCACACCCACCAGAATGCTCATCACCCTCGGCTGCCCACCCGCGGCCGCCACACGATTCGCACACAACGCCACCCACCTCGACACCCTCTGCTCCACCACCGGCCACGCCGCCGACGCCCGACTCCCCGCGGAAACCGTCGACGCCATCACCCGCGGCATCACCACCATCGCGCGACGCTGCCCCACCCCGCTCTCCGACACCACCCGCCGCGAGTACGAGACCGACCTCCTCACCCAAGCGCTGTCCGGCGCCACCCCGGCCGAGATCCGCACCCGCGCACACACCATCGCCACCACCCTCACCGACACCACAGGCGCCATCCCCGCCTGCGACGACAAGAACCTCGACACCCTGTCACACACGATCACCGATGACCGACGCATCGACTTGCGCGCCAACATCACCCAGGTCGTCGGCGAAAAACTGATCGCCATGATCGACGAACGCGCCATCCCCCGACCCGAACCCGACGGCTCACCCGACCGACGCACAGCCGACCAACGCCGCGTCGACGCACTGGAATTGCTGCTCGATCACGCAGCACTCGGCGCAGCCACCGACACCATCGGCGCACCCCGCACCCAGATCTCCCTGCTCATCCCCGCCGACGGGGGCGACCCCGCCACCATGCCCTGGACCGGAGCAATCACCCACGCCACCGCCCGACGCCTTTCCTGCGACGGCACCATCACCGAAATCATCATCGACGGCGATACCGTGCCCCTACAGATGGGACGCGAACGCCGACTGTTCCCACCCCACATCCGCAAAGCGGTCACTATCCGCGACCACACCTGCATCGCATGCGGCGCACCACCCTCGCATTGCCAAGTCCACCACATCGAACACTGGACCGAACACGACGGCGAAACCAACCTTGACAACGGCTGCCTACTCTGCCAACGGTGCCACACCCGAGTCCACCACCACGGCTGGAACATCACCCTCGGCCACGACCGCCACCCGTGGCTCATCCCACCCACCGACATCGACCCACACCAACGCCCGCTACCCGCCCACAACCGACGCACTATGACACTCGACGCACTCGCAGCCTGACCCGGACCCGCCGTCAGGGCCGGCACTCGAATCGGGCGCGGACTGGAAAGCCCAACCCCATCAGGGCGTCGAGGGAACCGTGACCACGAGTCCCTCGTCTGATCCACCACCTCGCGCGGGCCGGCGGACCCGCACTCTCAGAACCGAGGTTCCGCGGGCTGCTCCGGCAGACCGTACGTGCTCTTTGAGAACTCAACAGTGAATAGCGATACGGGTCCACAGACACGGATTCCGTTCGCGCTCACCGATCCATGTCGGTTGAGCGCGAACGGAATCCGTGGAGGTACCGAGTCGATGCGCCCCCAACACCGTCGCCTCGACCCGGCTGGTCGATCATCGAGAGGCGTACTTGTACGCAGCGCTCTTCTTCTCGCGTCGCTTCATCGCCTGGATGGCGTCGTTGTGTCGGCGGGCGTGGTACGCGAGCGGGAAATAGGTGAGTCGCTCGGGCAGGGTCCGGTAGGCGACCCGTAGCCTGGCGTGGATCTTCTCCAGGTGGCGCTGTTCCTCGTCGGTCCAACCGAGGCCGAGGATCTCGCGCACGCGTGGGTCCATGACCCCGACGGTGGTGAGGTAATTGAAGTTCTGGAAAGGCACCGATGCGGTCGCGGCAACCTTCCGCAGCGCCGGTCGCAGGGGCTTGGGCACCGTCTTCGGGACCGGCGGCGCCGTGCGCATCTGTTCGATCAGTTCGACGGCGACCGGGTGACGCACCAGCTTGTTCTCGATGAAGTCGTCGAAGTACTCGTCGAACTCCTCGAGGGTCTCCGGATACCCCTTCATGGGGACCTGGAGGATCTTCGCGATGCGCCGGTTGTCGCGGAGCAGCTCCTTGCGTTCCTCCTCGGAGAACTCGCGGCCCAGCATCAAGGGTGCCGCCGTGGTCATCGTCGGGAATGCGGTCGCGATGACCCATGCATAGGCCTCGGGGTTGAGAGCGCTGATGTGCTTGCCCTCGGCATTTCGCATCTGGAGCGGCTGGTGAAGTCTGCGCAGACGCTTGCCCTCTTCGATGGCCTCCTGGCCGCCGTAGGTCCAGCGCAGGACGGAGTCGGCCGAGCGGATTGCGCGTCCGACCGGGTCCTTGCGGAAGACCGAGAACTTGTCGACGACGTCGCCGATGACCGGATGCATCACCTGCATCACGAACGCAGCGCCGTTGATCGGCAAGAACGTATAAAGCCCCACGAGTTGGGCGGTCAGCGAGTCCGGCGGGATCAACTCGATGTCGGTGTCGCGATGGTTGATCAGCCGATCCGCAGCCCTCTCGTCGGCCTCGGCCGACGTAGTGGCGACGGACTCGTCGTGTACCGCGGTCATGACACCCCTATCTCGACCGAAGCCGCTTTCGACAACATTCGTAGTCAGATTAGCGCAGCAGACGTCGAAAGGACAGACTCAGCTTGTGGACCGGCGACGCACCCCGCGACGTACGAGGGTTCAGGCCGGTCCGATGACGACGGTTCGGGTTCCGAGCGCACGCTCGCGAACGGTGAAGATGCGGGTGCCCTTCTTGCGTCCGGCGCGGATCTCACTGACATCGAGTCCTACGTCCGACAACCGCGCGTGGGTGACCTCGATGTCGGGCGCCCGCCACGCGACACCCCAGAGCGATGCGGCTGCCGAAGGGGCAGGGGTGTCCGCCGCACGGATACCGGTGACCACCTCGACGATGAGGTCGTCGGCGCGGAAGAAGAGCTGACGAGCAGCGTCGCCGATCGGCTGGTCGAGCCGGAAGTCCAGCCCGAAGACGCCGCCCAACAGCGCGACGGCGCGGTCACGGTCGTCGCCGGCGAAGACGAGATGGTCCATCCCGGTGATGTCGCCGACCGGGATCGGCTCGGAGCCCGAGGCCTCGGCGATCCCGAGTGGCGTCGTCTCCCCCACCGGACCGGGATCAGATTGGCCGTCGGACACCGGGAAGCCCCGTCGGATCAGGAGCCGCCGGGCCGCGGCCAGATCGTCGACGGTGAAGTACACACGATGCTCGGCGTCGAACGCCGCATCGCCCTCGGCGTCGGCGCCGGCGGATTCGCGTAGGCGCAGCTCCGTATTGCCGACGACCACGGAGAACGAGTCTCCTCCCGACGACGAACCGTCCGGAAGGCCCAGGAGCGCGGCGTGTGCTCGCGCGGTGTCGGCGGTGTTCGGGCAGGCGAGTTCGACGAGCACGGTCGGCACGGGACGGGATGACGAGATCGGCGGGATCACCGCTTCTTCTTACCCTTCCGCCGACGGACGGGCGCTATCGGCCGGTGGGTCAGCTGCGCCGAACTGGTGATGTGCCATCGGCCGCACGCGCACTCGTAGTAGCGCAGACTCACGGTCCCGAAGGTCCGCGCCTTGATCCGTTCGATGCTGTCCATCGCCGCGGCCGGCGAGGTGAACGGGAGTTTGTCGGGTGTGGGGCAGTCAGGGAGTTCGGCACGGCGGGCGGATCGCTCTGCTCGACGGTTCTCCATCAGCTCGCGGTATGCCGTGCGTGCCTCGATCTCGCGATAGAACGCTTCGAGTTCGTCGTCGGAGAAGGGCACCACCCGATTATCCCCGCCGACGGCGATGGCGTGGATCAGCGGGCCATCCAGAGGCGACGTTTGATCACCTGGCGCATACGACGCAGTTCGGAGTCGCTGAGGGTTTCCGGCGGATCGGTGTCGACAAGGCGGTCGAGTTCGGCGAAGAAGTCACGGTCGGACACCCCGAACTGTTCGGTGATCTGCTTGGCCGACCCCCCGCCGAGCGGGTACCAGTTCTTCTCGAACTGGATCATCTGCAGCTGCTTGTCGTTCATCCTCACCACCGGCTCGTGTTCGTGCTGGACCCGGGGACGCGCAGTGGTTCGGGGCCCCTCCACCCACGCACCAACGTGACGCACGTCACCAACGTCGTCCTTTGTACACCGGACACCCGCCGGATGACAGGAGGTCGCGCAGAGTGATTCAAACGTGTCCGAAAGGTTCATGGAACCGTCATGAACAGCCCGGCGAAAGGTCGAGACGAAATCCGTCAGGCGTTCACCGACGAGGGCGACTTGCGCTGGGCGTCACGCCGATTCGCGCGGATGCTGCTGGCCAGGGAGGCGCCGATGAAAGCGACCCCGACGAGTCCGGTGACGATCTCGTCGATCTCGTACTCGACGCCGAGGAGCAGGATGACCGCCAGGGCACCGATCGCCCAGTGCGCACCGTGTTCGAGGTAGCGGTACTCCGACAGCGTGCCCTTGCGGACGAGGTAGATCGTGATGGATCGGACGAACATCGCGCCGATGAAACCGAGGCCCAGGGCGATGATGATCGGGTCCGAGGTGATGGCGAAGGCGCCGATGACGCCGTCGAAGGAGAACGACGCGTCGAGGACCTCGAGATAGAGGAAGAGGAAGAAGCCGGCCTTGCCCGCCGCCTTGGTGACCGGCGTCGGTCCGCGGCGTCCGGCGGCGGACTCCCCTGCCCCGTCTTCCGCCGCTCCGTCTTGAGCTGGCTGGTCGTCGGGCCCGTCGGACATGAACAGCGAACTCAGTCCGTCCACGGTGATGTAGGTGACGATGCCCAGGATTCCGGCGATCAGCACGGTCGACCGGATGCCGTCCGCGGCCAGGTACTCGGCCGCCAGCACGAGGGACAGCGCGGCGAGCACGACGGGCAGCTGTTCGAGCTTGCCGATCTTGGCGAGCGGGTGCTCGAGCCACGTGAGCCATTTGGGCTCACGGTCGGTGAGCACGAAGTTCAGGAACAGCATCAGCAGGAACATGCCCCCGAAGGCCGCGATCTGGGGATGGGCCTCGGTCAGGATGGTCTCGTAGCTGGGTCGGCCGTCGGCGAAGTGACTCTGACCGTCCGGCGGCGGATTGGTGGCGAGCCGCAGTGCCTCGGCAGGGTCGAGGCCGCCGGTGATCCACACGATGAGCAACGGGAACAGCAGGCGCATGCCGAACACCGCGATGAGGACGCCGACGGTCAGGAACATGCGTTGCCAGAACGCGGTCATCCGCTCGAGGATGGTCGCGTTGATGACGGCGTTGTCGAAGGACAGCGAGACCTCGAGGATGCCGAGGATCGCGCACAGCGCCAGGCCCGTCCAGCCCATGTAGAGGTACGCCACCACCAACGTGATGATCGTGACCACGAAGGAGAGGCCGAAGATGCGGGCGATCACCGGAGCCTCTCGGCTTCCTTCGCGAGTTCGAGCAGGGCGTCGGTCAGTTCGGCGAGGACCTCGTGGTCGGCGCGTTCGGCGACGGCCGTGCCGAGGTCCTCGGCGGCGCAGCGCAACGCGAACATGCGATCGCCGAAGTCGGCGGCCTCCGCGGGCGTGAGGATGACCGCGTCGGCGGGAATGCTGGTGCCCTCGAGTTGCGTTCTCTGTTCATAGGCGCGCTGCCTGCAGGACCGTTTGCAGTACTTGCGACGCCGTCCGAGCTCGGAATCGACCATCATCGAGCCGCACCACGCACATGCGTACGGGCGGCGCCGGTGACGGGACGGCTGTTCCACAACGAAAGACCGTACCCCTTTTCCGGGATCGGACCGCGGTACGGCACGTCGGGTGGCCGCCGGAGCTGAAGACCGCCGCCGGAGCCCGGGTTACGGGCGAAAGCGCGGTTGACCGGCAATGACGTCCAGGAGGTCGGATGCGCGTAGAATGTTTCTGTTGACGACTCAGTTGTTGGGTTCGATGGTGAACACCACGCGAACACGCTGAGAGATCCGGCAAACTGAGAATCTGAGGAAGTCTGAGAGGAACCCTTCATGGCAGATCGAGTACTTCGGGGTAGCCGCCTCGGTGCGGTGAGCTACGAGACCGATCGCGACCACGATCTCGCGCCGCGTCGCATCGTCCAGTACCGCACCGACAATGGTGAGATCTTCGACATCCCGTTCGCCGACGACGCCGAGGTCCCCGCGACCTGGCCGTGCAAGAACGGTATGGAAGGCAAGCTGCTCGAGGGCGCAGCGCCCGAGGAGAAGAAGACCAAGCCGCCGCGCACCCACTGGGACATGCTGCTCGAGCGTCGTACCGAGGAAGAGCTCGAGGTTCTCCTCAACGAGCGTCTCGAACTCCTTCGGCAGCGCCGCAAGGGCGCGTCGCACTGAGCGCGAACCCCTAACCGAACACAGAAGCGTGGGCCCGGCAGGACGAACCTGCCGGGCCCACGCTTCTGATCTCGCGAATCCGAGGTCTCGGGATGTCTCCGGGAACGAAGTGCCCTCGGGCCTACTTGTTCCTGAGCACACCCAGCCGTTCGAGTCGGCTCTGGATACCCCAGCGGGCCACCATCGTGAACGCCTCGGACATGACCCCGCCGCTCATCTTGGAGACGCCGATCTCGCGCTCGGTGAACGTGATCGGCACCTCCCGGACGTCGAAGCCGGCGCGGACCGTGCGCCAGGCCAGGTCGATCTGGAAGCAGTAGCCGGCCGATTCGACCGAGTCGAGCCCGATCTTCTCCAGGACGCCGCGACGGTACGCGCGGAAGCCGGCGGTGATGTCGTTGATCTTGGCGCCGAGCGCTAGCCGGGCGTAGGTGTTGGCGCCGCGCGACAGGAACTCGCGGTGCTTGGGCCAGTTGACGAGCTCGCCGCCCGGCACGTAGCGCGAACCGATGGCCAGGTCGGCGCCGGCGTTGATCGCCTCGAACAGGCGATGGAGCTGCTCGGGGGCGTGGCTGCCGTCGGCGTCCATCTCGACGATGACCGGGTAATCGCGTGCCAGCCCCCAGGCGAAGCCCGCGAGGTAGGCCTTGCCGAGCCCGTCCTTCTCCTTGCGGTGCAGAACGTGGAGCCGGCCGGCCTCGGCGTCTGCGCGGGCCAACTCGTCGGCCACCTCGCCGGTGCCGTCAGGGCTGGAGTCGTCGACGACCAGCAGGTGCGCACCGGGAAGGGCTTTCTGGAGGCGCTCGACGATCACGGGCAGGTTGTCGCGCTCGTTGAAGGTCGGAACGACGACCAGCGCACCCGTTCCGTCGTTGCCGACCACGGGAGTCGGCGAGTCACCCGACGGGCGCGGCCCTGTCGTGGCGTCAATCCCCGATGCCATCGAGCTCCTTAGTGTCGTCGGACGCCCGAGCGGCGTCCCTGCGGGACATCAGTGTGAACCTAGTACGCGATCCCAACGCAAACAAAAGACCACCCACGGCGACGACGATGGCCAGTGCCTCCGGCCACACCCCGAGACGGGTGGCGAGGGTCTGGTCGTCGTGGAGGGGAAGCGTGCTGGTCAGCACGTCCGGGGTGAAGATGCCCGATTGTTCCGAGATCGAGCCATCGGCGGCGATGATGGCGCTCACACCGCTCGTGGCGGCGACGACCACGGCACGTCCGTGTTCGACGGCACGCACCTGCGACATCGCCAGCTGCTGGTAGGTCATCTCGGTGCGGCCGAAGGTCGCGTTGTTGGTGGGCACGAACAGCATCTGCGCGCCGTCGCGGACCGACTGCCGGGCCGCCCGGTCGAAGGCGACCTCCCAACAGGTGGCGACACCGACGATGACCTCGGCGGAGTAGCCCGGCACGGTGACCACCGCAGGCCCGCTGCCGGGCCGGAAGTTGCCGGCGAGGTCGGCGTAGGAGGAGAACAGGCGGAAGAACGGCCGCCACGGCAGGTATTCGCCGAAGGGCTGGACGATGTGCTTGTCGTAGCGGTCGACCGGGCCCCGCGCGCCGTCCCACACCAGGACCGAGTTGGTGGGTCGGCCGTCGGGATTGCGCAGCAGGGTTCCGACGAGGATGGGTGCGTCGACCGCCTCCGACGCGGCGGTGATCGATTCCGCGGCGTCGGCGTTGTCGACCGGAGAGATGTCCGAGGCGTTCTCCGGCCACATCACGAAGTCGGGGTGCGGCGCGAGACCGTCGTCGATCGCCTGACCGTATTGCAGAGTGGTCCGCACGTGGTTGTCGAGCACGGCGCGGCGCTGGGCGTTGAAGTCCAGGCCGAGTCGCGGCACGTTGCCCTGCACCGCCGCGATGCGCACCTTCGATCCCGAGATGGTGCGGTCGATCGTGGACGGGGTCAACGCGATCGCCGCGACCGGTGCGAGCAACGCGATCGCCACGGCCAGGGTGCCGGCACGGACGAGGCCGGTCGGCTGGTCGGCGGCGACGGGGCGCGCCTTGGCCGCCGAGCGTCTCAGCGCAGAGGCCAGGATCATCAGCACCCACGCGACCGAGGCGCCGAACAACGCGACCCCGGCCGACAGACCGGGGGCTCCCACCACCGACGCCAGCGGCAGCAGCGGGCCGTCGACCTGACTGAAAGCGACTCTCCCCCATGGGAAACCGCCGAACGGGAAGGACGAGCGGAGTGCTTCGACCAGCACCCAGGACAGCGTGAACCACACCGGCGGCAGCGGGAGTCGCGTCGTCAGGGTCGCGATCGCGCCGAACAGTGCGAGGTATACGGCGAGCGCCGCCGACAGCGCGATCCACGGCAGCGGACCGACGTACTCCCCCACCCACGGCAGCAGCGGCAGGAAGAAGGACAGACCGAAGACGAAGCCGAGCCACGCGCCGGTGCGCACTCGCGGCCTGCCCACGTAGAGGGCCGCGAACAGCATGCCGAGGGAGAGAACGGCGAGGAACCAGAGATTGCGGGGCGGGAAGGCGGCCCACATGGCGACACCCGACGCGACCGACACCAGAGTCCGCCAGGCCCAGTCGACGGTGAGCGAGTCGCGCCCGATCCGGAACCGGCGACGACGGCCGCCGGGCCCGGAACCGGCGACCTCGGCACCGCCGGGTTCCGAGGCCTGCGGGGTACCCGTCACATCCGACGGAGGGGCTCCGTTCACGTGGCGTCCCGGTCGTAGAGGACCCGCCCGCGGTGCACCGTGCGCACACAACGAGGCAGTGCGGCGCCCGGTGACACGTCCGGGAGCGCGGGGACGCGCGACCGCGGGTCGGTGGACCAGCGCTGCACCTTCTCGTGTGAACCGGCCACGACGAACTCGTCGGCCTCCCAGAGCGCGTAGCTCGCGGGGGCGCCCGGGGTCAGGGTTCCGGTGAGTCCGTCGTTGACCCCGCCGGCCCGCCAGCCGCCGCGGGTGGTGGCGGCGAAGGCGCCGCGCGGGGAGATCGCGTTGGTCTTCCGGTGGTGGTGGACCGCGGCCCGGATGGTGGCCCACGGGTCGATCGGGGTGACCGGCGCATCCGACGAGAACGACAGGGCCACACCGGTCTTGGCGAGCATCGCGAAGTCGTTGAGGGTGGCTGCGCGGTCGGGACCCAGTCGGGTCTCGTACAGGTCGCCCGGTCCGCCCCACTCGGCGTCGAACAGCGGCTGCATGCTGGCGATGACGCCGCAGCGCGACAGGACCTCGGCCTGCGCGGCAGTCACCATCTCGGCGTGCTCGAGACGGTGGGCGCAGCGGGCGATGGCCGGGGTCCCGAGCTCGTCGGCCAGGTCGGTCAGCGCCTCGACCACGGCGCCGGTCGCGGCGTCGCCGATGACGTGGAAACCGGCCTGGATGCCGGCCAGGGTGCAGGCGCGGAGGTGGGCGCGGATCGTGTCGGCGTCGAGATAGCTGATGCCGCTGGTGTGGGGATCGTCGGTGTAGGGCTCGGTGAGCCACGCGGTGTGGGAGCCGATCGCGCCGTCGATGAACAGGTCGCCGCCGAGGGCGTCGGCGCGGGTGATCGAGAGCAGTTCGGCGGCGTGCTCCTCGTCGGTGACGGGCTGGCCCCAGTAGCGGCGGATCTCGACGGGGTGGTCGAGCTCGGCGATGGCGAGGAAGTCCTCGAGACCGCTGATGTCGGGTCCGCCGTTTTCGTGGACCGCGACGACGCCGTGCGCAGCGGCGACGTCGAGGGCCCGGCGTTGGGCGCGTTCGCGCTGCGCGGCGGTCACCAACTGCCGTGCTGCACCGCGGACGAGGTGGTGGGCCTCGGCCACGAGGGGTTCCTCGGGGTGGTACCCGGCGGCGTCGGCGAGTTCGGGCACGAGGCGTCGCAGTGCGGTGGACGCGACGGCGGAGTGCTCATCGACCCGCGCCAGATAGACGGGTCGGGCGCCGACGACGGCGTCGAGCTCGCTGGTCGTGGGGAAACGGCCGTCCTCGGGACCGGCACCCTCCCACGTCGAGTCGTCCCAGCCCAGCCCCCACAACAGCTCGCCCTCGTCGTGGCCGGCCGCGGCGTCGGCGGCGACCGCCTCCGCGACGAGCTGCAGGCAGTGGGTGCGGCTCGTCGCCTCGTTGAGCGTGAGGCCGTCGAGCGCGAGACCGGTGGAGGTCAGGTGCACGTGGGAGTCGACGAAGCCGGGCGTCACGAACAGCCCGTTCAGGTCGATGACCTCCGCGTCGGGGTGCAGGGCGCGGCCGACGTCGTCGGTTCCGACCCACACCACCATGCCGTCGGTGACGGCCATCGCGGTCGCGTCGGGAACGGCCGCCGAGTAGACGATTCCGCCGAGGAGCAGTTGGGTTGCCACGATCGTCAAGTGTGCCTTGCCGCGGGTGACCCCGGGGTCAGCGGGTGGGCGGGAGTTGCGGGGTGATCAGCGGTGCCGGTCCGGCGCCGGGGCCCTGGGTGCCGGAACCCGCGGCGTCGACGACCGCGCCGTCGACCACGCTCCCGTCGACGGTGACGCTCGTGCGCCGGTACGTGCCGGTCGCATACAGCCCCGCGCGGTCCATGAGCGTCGCGGCACGCCGCGCCGCGAGCACCGCCACCAGCGGGCGCAGGAGCTTGCGGGTCGGCGGGAAGAGCATCAGCATGCCGACGGCGGTGGAGACCACGCCAGGGATGACCAGCAGCAGCGTCGAGGCGGCGACCACGGCGGTGTCGGCGAGGGGTTCGCGCGGATCGACCTGGTTGTCGGCGGCGCGGCGCAGCTCGCCGAAGACCTTGCGACCCTGCCGGCGCAGCGTCAGGAAGCCGAGGACGCCGGCGCCGATGGTGATGAGCACCGCCCAGGGGAATCCGAGCGTCATCGCCATCGCCACGAACGCGGCGATCTCCAGGAGTGCGTAAACGGCGAACCAGCGCAATGCCATGGTGTCCTCTCACCTGTCTGTCGGGTGCTGCTTGGTCATGCAACGAACGACGGGCCGGATTTTCTCCCGTCGGTCCCCCGCCTATTCTCCCCGAGCCTCGATGTCGCCCTCGGTGTCCAGGTAGACGCTGCGCAATCGGTCCAGGAGATCCGCCGGGGGCTCGTGCCACATGTCGCGTTCGACGGCTTCGAGCAGGCGCTCGGCGATCCCGTGCAGCGCCCAGGGGTTGGACTGCTGCATGAACTCGCGATTGGTCTCGTCGAGGACGTAGGACTCGGTGAGCTTCTCGTACATCCAGTCGGCGACCACATCGGTGGTGGCGTCGTAGCCGAAGAGGTAGTCGACGGTCGCGGCCATCTCGAACGCGCCCTTGTAGCCGTGACGCTGCATCGCCGAGATCCACCGCGGATTGACCACGCGGGCCCGGAACACCCGGGCGGTCTCCTCCGAGAGCGTGCGGGTGCGCACGGCGTCGGGCCGGGTGCTGTCGCCGATGTAGGCCTCGGGGGATCTGCCGGTCAGCGCGCGCACGGTCGCGACCATGCCGCCGTGGTACTGGAAGTAGTCGTCGGAGTCGGCGATGTCGTGCTCGCGGGTGTCGGTGTTCTTCGCGGCGACCGCAATCCGCTTGTAGGCCGCGCGCATGTCGTCGACCGCCGGCACGCCGTCGAGGTCGCGACCGTAGGCGTAGCCGCCCCACTCGGTGTAGACGCGGGCGAGGTCATCGTCGCTGCGCCATTCGCGGGAGTCGATGAGTTGCAGGATTCCCGCCCCGTAGGTGCCGGGCTTGGACCCGAAGACGCGCGTCACGGCGCGACGGCGATCGCCGTGCTCGGCCAGCGCCTCCCGCACGTGCGCGGCGACGAAGTTCGCGTCATCGGGTTCGTCTGCGGATGCCGCCAGCGCGACCGCGTCGTCGAGCATGGTCACCACGTGGGGGAAGGCATCCCGGAAGAAGCCCGAGATGCGCACCGTGACGTCGATCCGCGGACGCCCGAGTTCGGCGAGGTCGACGAGTTCGAGGTCGACGACCCGGCGCGACATCTCGTCCCACACCGGCGTCACGCCGAGCAGGGCGAGCACCTCGGCGATGTCGTCGCCGGCCGTGCGCATGGCACTGGTCCCCCACACCGACAGGCCGACCGACGACGGATAGGCGCCGTGATCGGAGAGGTAACGCTCGAGCAAGGAGTCGGCCATGGCGCGGCCGGTCTCCCATGCGAGTCGCGACGGCACGGCCTTCGGGTCGACCGAGTAGAAGTTGCGACCGGTGGGCAGCACGTTGATCAGGCCGCGCAGCGGCGAACCGCTCGGGCCGGCCGGGATGAAACCGCCGTCGAGCGCGTGCAGGATGCGGGGTATCTCGATCGTCGTCTGCCGCAGGCGCGGCACGACCTCGGTGGCGGCGAAGCGCAGCACCTCGCCCACCGGTTCGGGCAGTCCGGCGGCGACCTCGGCGACGGCCGCCTCCGACCAGTCCGCCTTCGCGCACGCGGCGACGAGTTCCCGGGCGCGCGCCTCGACGGTGTCGACGGCGCCGCGGTCGGCACTGCCGTCCTCGGCCAGGCCCAGCGCCTCTCGCAGGCCCGGGAGCGCGGTGGTCCCGCCCCACAGTTGGCGTGCGCGCAGCATCGCGAGCACCAGGTCCACCTCGGAATCGTCGCGCGGTGGATCGCCGAGCACGTGGAGACCGTCGCGGATCTGGACGTCCTTGATCTCGCAGAGCCAGCCGTCGACGTGCAGGAGCATGTCGTCGAAGACCTCTTCGTCGGGACGCTCGGTGAGACCGAGGTCGCGGTCCATCTTGGCCGCGGTGAGCAGTGTCCAGATCTGCTGACGGATCGCCGGGAGCTTCGCCGGGTCGAGGGCGGAGATGTTGGCGTGCTCGTCGAGGAGTTGCTCGAGTCGTGCGATGTCGCCGTAGGACTCCGCACGGGCCATCGGCGGGATCAGGTGGTCGACGAGAACGGCGTGGGCCCGGCGTTTGGCCTGTGTCCCCTCCCCCGGGTCGTTGACGAGGAACGGGTAGATCAGCGGCAGGTCGCCGAGGGCGGCGTCTGTTCCGCACGCCGCAGACATGCCGAGGTTCTTTCCCGGCAGCCATTCGAGGTTGCCGTGCTTGCCGACGTGCACGACCGCGTCGGCCCCGAACCCCGATCCACCGACCCCGGTGCCCTCGACACCGTTGCGCCTGGCGGCGATCCACCGGTAGGACGCCAGGTAGTGGTGCGACGGCGGAAGGTCCGGATCGTGGTAGATCGCGACCGGGTTCTCACCGAAGCCGCGGGGCGGCTGCACCATGATCGCGATGTTGCCGAAGGTCAGGGCGGCGATGACGATGTCGCCGTCCGGATTCCGGCTGCGGTCGACGAACAGTTCTCCGGGCGCCTCGCCCCAGTGCTCGGTGACTGCGTCGCGCAGTCCTGCCGGGAGCGTGTCGAACCAGGCGCGATAGTCGGCGGCGGGCATGCGGATCGGATTCGACGCGAGGGTCTCCTCGGTGAGCCAGTCCGGGTCCTGGCCGCCGGCGGCGATGATGGCGTGGATCAGCGCATCCGAATCCTCCTGCGCGAGACCCGGGATCGCGTCGGGTCCGGTTTCCGGTCCGAGGTCGTAGCCGGCGTCGCGCAGCGCGACCAGCAGGCGCACCAGGCTGCGGGGCGTGTCGAGGCCGACCGCGTTGCCGATTCGGGAATGTTTGGTCGGATAGGCCGACAGCATGATCGCGATGCGCTTGTCCGCGGCGGGAATCCGGCGCAGACGGGCATGGGCGACGGCGAGACCGGCGACGCGGGCACAGCGTTCGGGGTCGGGCTGGTACCAGGGCAGGCCGTTGTCGTCGAACTCCTTGAACGAGAACGGGACCGTGATGATCCGGCCGTCGAACTCGGGGACCGCCACCTGGGTCGCGACGTCGAGCGGCGACAGCCCGTCGTCGCTCTCCTCCCATGCGGCGCGGGAACCGGTGAGGCACAGGCCCTGCAGGATCGGGATGTCGAGGGCTGCGAGCCGCTCGACGTTCCACGCCTCGTCGTCGCCGCCGGCCGAGGCGGTCGCCGGGGTGGCGCCGCCGGCGGCGAGCACGGTGACCACGAGCGCGTCGGCGGTGCCGAGCAGGTCGATGAGTTCGTCGGGAGCGGTGCGCAAGGAGGCGCAGAACACCGGGAGCGCCCGGGCGCCGCGGTCTTCGACGGCCCGGCAGAGCGCCTCGACGTAGCGCGTGTTGCCGGCCAGGTGCTGCGCCCGGTAGTAGAGCACCGCGACGGTCGGCGCGTCGACCGGCACCTCTCGCGCGGCGCGATCGAGGATTCCCCAGGTAGGGGTCTGCTGTGGCGGCTCGAAGCCGTGGCCGGTGAACAGCACCGTGTCGGACAGGAAGTGGTGCAGGTTGACCAGGTTGTCGACGCCACCGGCGGCGAGATAGTCGTGGGCCTGGGCCGCGACACCGGCGGGGACGGTCGAGTGGGCCATCAGGTCCGGATCGGGTTGCTGTTCGCCGGAGAGCACGACCAGGGGTTTTCCGGTCGCCTCCACCGTTGCGAGTCCGTCCTCCCACGCCCGGACCCCGCCCAGGATGCGGACCACGATCAGGTCGGCTCCGGCGGCGAGGCCGTCGATGTCGTCGACGAGCAGCCGCGAGGGATTGGCACCTCGGAAGCTGACCCCGGGGACGGCATCGTCGGCGGCGGCCGCGGTCAGCAGATCGGTGTCCGAGGTCGAGAGAAGCAGGATCATCGGGTCTCCTCGCCGGGTTGCGCGCCCGGTGGCGGTGGGTCTCGTGCGAGGAGGCTGGTCTGACTCGGGTGTCGGGGATGCCCGTCACCCTCACAGTGGCGCGACCGCGCCGGATTCTCACCGGCTTCAGCCGCCTCGCGCTGTGCCTGACAGCCTACGGGTGCCGGCCGTCGGCGCGCTGACGTGGGTCCACTGCTCCCCGCCCGGCCCGCGACGCCGGTCGTACCCTGGTGGGATGACCAAGGTCCGGACATCGGCCGACCGCTGCCCCGGGGTGTTCACCACCCACGAGGCCCGGGACGGCGCTCTCGCCCGGATCCGCCTGCCTGGCGGCCGGATCCGCGCCGATCAGCTCGGCGTACTCGCCCAGGCGTCGGCTGCTCACGCCGACGGGTTCCTGGAACTGACGGCGCGCGGAAACATCCAGCTCCGAGGGATCGCCGACGTCGAGGCCGTGGCCGAGGCGGTCGTGTCGGCCGGGCTCGCGCCGGACTCGGCCCACGACAAGGCCCGCAACATCGAGGTCAGTCCGCTGACCGGACGCATCGGCGGCGCCGCCGACGCCGGTCCGCTCCTGAAGGCGCTCGACGACGCGCTGCGTTCGCACCCTGACGCCGACGCCGTCTCCGGGCGCTTCCTGTTCGGCGTCGACGACGGCCGTGGAGACATCGTCCGCCGCCGTCCGGACGCGTGCGCGGTGCTGCAGCCGGGCAAACCCCTGGTCGCCGACATCGTCGTGGACGGCGCCCCGATCGGCTCGGTCTCCGGAACCGAGGGCATCGTCGCCTCGCTGATCTCGGTCGCCACCGGCCTCCAGGACATCGCGCCCGGCGCGTGGCGTGTCCGGGACCTCGGCGACGAGGACCGTGCCCGCCTGCACCGCGAACTCGCAGACCGGCACGACCCGGTCGTCGGTGAACGGCCGGGTGACGACGTCGAGGACGCCGCGCCCGTCGTCGGCTGGTTCGACCAGGACGACGGCTCGGTGCTGCTGGGATGCGTCGTCGAACTGGGCCGGCTTCCCGCCCGCCTGGCCGAGTTCCTCGCCGCCGTCGACAAGCCGATCGTGTTCACCCCCGACCGCGAGATCCTGATCTGCGACCTCTCCGAGGGCGTCGCCGAGACAGTCGTGCGGGTTCTGGCCCCGATGGGGCTCATCTTCGACGCCTCGTCCCCGTGGGCCCGCCTGAGCTGCTGCGTCGGCGCGCCCGGCTGCGGGTCCGCACACACCCGGGTACGTGACCACCTATTGGCCCACGTGCGGGCCGGATCGCCGGTCGCCGACCGCGAGCACTGGGTGGGATGCGAACGCCGGTGCGGCTCGCCCGGCACCGCACATCTGCTGGTGCAGGCCACGCCCGACGGCGGATACGAGCGGCGGCGCCGCTAGGCTCGACCGCACCATGAGCGAGTACCTGCGCGACGGCGCTGCGATCTATCGACAGTCCTTTGCCACCATCCGGGCCGAAGCGGACCTGTCCGCGTTCGCACCCGATGTCGCCACCGTGGTGGTGCGGATGATCCATGCGTGCGGCCAGACCGACCTGACCCGCGACGTGGTCGCGACGCCCGGCGTGGTGGCCGCCGCCCGGAGCGCGCTGGAGGCGGGCGCACCGATCCTGTGCGATGCGTCGATGGTCGCGTCGGGGATCACCCGCAAGCGCCTGCCGGCCGACAACGAGGTGCTCTGCCACTTGTCCGAGCCCGGCCTCCCGGAGCTCGCCGAGCGGATGGGAACGACGAGAACGGCTGCGGCACTGCAGTTCTGGCTTCCGCGACTGGAGGGGTCGGTGGTCGCCGTCGGCAACGCACCGACCGCGCTGTTCGCACTGCTCGACATGATCGACGAGGGCGCGCCGAGGCCCGCGGCGATCGTCGGCGCACCGGTCGGGTTCGTCGGCGCCGCGGAGTCGTGCGCGGCGCTGGCCGCCCGTACCGACCTGGAGTTCATCACGGTCCTCGGCCGACGCGGCGGGTCGGCCATCACCGCGGCGGCCGTCAACGCGCTGGCCACACCGAAGGAGTGAGCGTGTCGGGAGTCGCAGACGGCGTGAAGCAGGGCAAGCTCTGGGGTGTCGGGCTCGGTCCCGGCGACAGCGAGCTGATGACCGTGAAGGCGGCGCGCGCCATCAGCACGGCCGACGTGATCGCGTATCACTGTGCGCGCCACGGCAACAGCATCGCCCGGTCGGTGGCCGAACCCTACCTGCACGACGGGCAGACCGAGGAACGGCTCATGTACCCGGTCACCACGGAGACCACCGATCATCCCGGCGGATATCAGGGCGCACTCGACGATTTCTACGCCGAGAGCGCCGAGCGGCTGGCCGGACACCTGCGCGCCGGACGCGATGTGGTGCTCCTCGCCGAGGGGGACCCGCTCTTCTACAGCTCGTACATGCACATGCACAAGCGACTCGCCCCGCACTTCGAGGCGGAGATCGTGCCGGGCGTCACGTCGGTGAGCGCGGCCTCGGCCGCGACGGGCGTGCCACTCGTCGAGGGCGACGAGACGCTGACGGTGGTGCCGGGCACCGCGTCCACCGAAGAACTGCTGTTCCGGTTCCGTTCGGCCGACGCCATCGTGGTGATGAAGCTCGGCCGCACGTTCGAACGGGTGCGGGAGGCCCTGCGCCGGGCCGGCCGCCTCGACGAGGCGTTCTACGTCGAGCGGGCGTCGACGACGGTCGAAAAGGTGATGCCCGCCGCTGAGGTGAATCCGGCAGAGGTGCCGTACTTCTCGATCATCGTCGTGCCGGGACGACGGAACAATCCGCGTTTCGAAGCAGAACCGGTGCCCGGTGAGGTGGTGGTCGTCGGCCTCGGCCCGGGCCACGACAGCTGGACCACGCCGGAGGTGCGCACCGAGTTGGCGCGGGCGACCGACCTCGTCGGCTACACCACCTATCTGAAGCGGGTCACGCCCCGACCGGGTCAGCGGGTGCATCCCAGCGACAACCGGGTCGAGTCCGAACGAGCCGAGTTCGCATTGGATCTCGCCCGGCGCGGCGCCCGGGTCGCGGTCGTCTCGTCGGGCGACCCCGGTGTGTTCGCGATGGCCGCGGCGGTCGCCGAGGTGGCGTCCGAACCCCGGTGGCACGACGTTGCGGTTCGCGTGGTGCCGGGCGTGACGGCCGCGAACGCGGTCGCCGCGGCGGTCGGCGCCCCGCTGGGACACGACTTCGCGGTGATCTCGCTGTCGGATCGGCTCAAGCCGTGGTCGGTGATCGAACGACGCATCAGGGCCGCGCTGGCCGCGGACCTGGTCATCGCGATCTACAACCCGGGGTCGGCGAGCCGGACCTGGCAGGTCGGCGCCTTGAAACACACTCTGCTGCAGACTGTCTCGCCGGACCGCGTGGTGGTGCTCGGCCGTGACGTGGGCGGCCCGGAGGAATCGGTGACGACCACGACGGTTGGCGAGTTCGATCCGGAGGTGGTCGACATGCGCACTCTCATCGTCATCGGTTCGTCGACGACCAGGTCGGTGCCGCGCGCAGCGGGCCGGCTCGTCTACACGCCGCGACGCTATGAGGTCGGCGGCGAGGAGCCTGCGCCCGATGGCGCGGGGTCGTCGGCCGTGGGATCAGCCGAGCAGCCGCCGGAGCCAGGCGCGGGCCTCGGCGGCATCTGAGACGGTCGGGAGGTCGGGTTCGGCCGGCCGGTCGACGACGACGACCTCGATGCCCAGTTCGGCCGCTGCGTCGAGCTTGGCCCTCGTGAGCGGTCCCCCGCTGTTCTTGGTGACCAGAAGATCGATCTGCCGACTGCGGAGCAGTTCGAGTTCGGCGTCGTGGTGGTACGGCCCGCGTGACCGCAGGATCTCGTGGTGCGGTGGGAGTTCCGACGTCGGCGGGTCGACGACGCGGATGAGGAACCATGCGGTGTCGATGTCGGCGAAGGCGCCCACGTCCTGACGTCCGGTGGTGAGGAAGACCCGGCGCCCGCGGCGGCGGACCTCTCGTGCGGCGGCGGAAAGGTCGGGCACCCGGACCCAATGATCGCCCTCCGAGGGAATCCACGGATCGCGACGCAGGCGCAGCAGGGGCACACCGGCGTCGGCCGCGGCCCGGGCGGCGTTGCGGGTCATGGTCGCGGCGAACGGATGCGTGGCGTCGACGACGGCTCGGATCCGGTTGGCGATCAACCACTCCCGCAGACCGTCCGCGCCGCCGAATCCTCCGATGCGCACCGGCCCGACGGGCAGGCGCGGGTTGGCGACGCGCCCGGCGAGGGAGCTGACGAACGCGGCTCCGGCCTCGTCCAGCATCGCGGCGAGGGTGCGGGCCTCCCCGGTGCCGCCGAGGACGAGGATCTCGGGCTGCTGCTCGGCGGTCGGCCCGAGCCGACCTTCGGGATGGTCGCTCACGGGTGGGGGTCCTTGCGGAGCTTGGTCATCCGAGCGTGCGAGTACAGGTAACTGTCGGTGACCTCGGGATGGGCCGCGGCGTCGAGGACCCTGCCGACGAAGATCACCGCGGTCTTGCGGATCTCCGCGGCGTCGAGTGCCTCGGGGAGCCGGTGCAACGGGGAGCGGACGACCTGCTGGTTCGGACGGCTCGCGAAGGCGACGGTCGCCGTCGGGCAGTCGGCCCCGTAGTACGGCGTCAGGTCCTCGACGATCTGCTCGGCCCGGTGCGCGGCGAGGTGCAGTGCGAGGGTGACGCCGGTGGCGGCGAGTTCGGCGAGGTCCTCCCCCGGCGGCATGTCGGTCGACAGCGTCGATACGCGCGTGATGAGCAGGCTCTGCCCGACGCCGGGCACGGTGAGCTCGGTGTCGAGTGCCGCGGCGGCGGCCGCGAACGCCGGGACGCCGGGAACGATCTCGTACGGGATCCCGCGTGCGCGGAGTTCCCGTTGTTGTTCGGCCAGCGCCGAGTAGATGGACAGGTCGCCGGAGTGCAGTCGCGCGATGTTGTCGCCGCGGTCGTGGGCGGCGACGACGTGGTCGATGATGTCGGTCAGCGGCATGCGTGCGGTGTCGACGAGTGTCGCTCCGTCGGGACACAGGTCGAGCAGCTCGCCCGGTACCAGCGATCCCGCGTACAGGCAGGTCCGGCACTCGCCGAGCAGGCGAGCGCCGCGCAGGGTGATCAGGTCGGGTGCCCCTGGTCCCGCGCCGATGAAGTAGACGGTCACGAGACATCCTCCTCCGGGGTGGGCGTGCGCGGGGGCGTGCCGGTCGGCTTCGTGGCCGCCCACTGGATGATCGGCAGGGCGGGCCGCCAGGTGCTCATGGTGCCCAGCGGGGACAGGGCTTCCACGACGAAACGGCGAAGCGAGCCCCCGAGTTCCTCACGCCTGCGGATGAGGATCGCCTGGTTCTCCACGGTGACGGCGTTGACGACGATGCGACCGCCGGCGCGCAATGCCTCCCACGCGGTGGTGAGCAGGCCGTCGTCGAGTCCGCCGCCGATGAAGACGGCATCGGGAGCCCCCGCGTCGGCAAGCGCGCCGGCGAGCGACTCGGGTGCCGGACCGCGGACGTCGAGTCGGTGCGCGACGCCGTGGCGGCGGGCGTTCGCCGAGAGTCGCTCGGCGCGGACCCGGTCACGCTCGAAGGCGACAGCCCGGCCCCGCCCGTCGGTGCGGAGCCACTCGATCGACACGCTCCCCGAACCCGCCCCGATGTCCCAGAGCAGTTGCGGCCCGGCGGGTTCCAGTGCCGAAACGGTCAGTGCGCGGATCGTCGACTTGGTGATCTGCCCGTCGTGCTCGTAGGAGTCGTCGGGGCGTCCCGGCGCGCGGGAGACCCGCGGACCGATGCAGTCGACCGCGACGATGTTGAGCGGGTCGCCGTCCGAATGGGGCCAGGTGCCGGCGGTGCCGGAGTACACGCGTTCGGCTGGTCCGCCGAGTTGCTCCAGAACGGTCAGCGTCGAGTCCCCGAATCCGTTGTCGGACAGGATCGTCGCGACTGCCGCCGGAGTGGTCCGGTCACGGCTGAGGACCAGGACGCGGGCGCCGTCGGTGGCCTCGGTGAGGACGATCTCCGGGTCGGCGGTGACGGCACTGACGATCCGCGTGGTCGAAAGATCCCAGCCGAGGCGGGCGCATGCCAGGCTCACGCTCGACACGGCCGGATACACACGCACCCGGTCGGCGCCGACGCGGGCCACGATGCTCGCACCGACCCCGTGGAACATCGGATCGCCGCTGGCGAGGATGTGCACGGTGTCCGTGACACCCGCGGGGTCCGGCACGGAGGCCAGGACCTCGGCGAGGTGTTCCGACATCGGGGATCGCCAGCACACTAGCTCTCCGGCCAGCTCGGCGGCGACCTCGTCCAGCAGGGCCAGCTGCCGTGCGGCGCCGTAGATCACGCGCGCGTTCCGGAGTTCGTCGCGTGCGGTGTCACCGAGCCCACGCCAGCCGTCGGCGCCGATCCCGACGACCACGAACCTCGGCCGGGCATCCGGACGAGGGGTCACCGGGGAAGTCTCCGCCAGATCGCGCGTGGCAGCAGCCGCATCCCGAAGAAGACCGGCCGCAGCATCCACGGGACCCAGACCTCGCCGCGACCCTTGCGGTAGGCGCGGGCCACCGCGTCGGCGACCTGCTCGGGGGTCCTGGACATCGGGGCGGGCTTCACGCCGGACTCCATGAGTTCACGGGTCATCGAGCCGATCACGAAACCCGGGCGCACCAGCAGGAGCCGGACGCCGGTGCCGTGCAGGGAGTCCGCCATGCCGCTGGCGAAGCCGTCGAGACCGGCCTTGGTGGATCCGTAGACGTAGTTGGCGCGACGCACTCGGATGCCGGCGACCGAGGAGAAGACGATCATCGTGCCCGAACCCTGCCCGCCCGGCCCCTGCTCGCGGAGGGCCTTGGCGAGCGGGATCAGCACGCTGACGTGGGCGTAGTAGTCGGTGTGGGCGATCTGCAGGGCGTGGGCCACGTCGTTCTCCGCGCGTTCCTGGTTGCCGAGGATGCCGAAGGCGACGATCGCGATGCCGATCGGCCCGAACCGCTGCGCGAGCGAGGCGATCAGGGCGGGGTGGCCATCGGTGTCGTCGGCGTCGAAGGCGACGGTGTGCACCTCGGTGGCCCCGGCGGCGAGGAGCCTCGCGGTCTCGTCGGCGAGGTCGTCGGGCCGGCGCGCGGCGAGCACGACGGTGCGGCCCTCGGCGAGTCTCTCGGCCGTCGCCACGCCGATCTCGCTGCGTCCGCCGAAGAGCACGAGGGAGCCTGGGGACCGGTGAGACGCCATGGTCAGCAGTATGCATCAGCCCGGCGCGGTCCCCACCGCCGTGTCGCGCTAGCGTTGCTGCCATGCCACGCACAGCCGCCGACATCGGGCCCGCCGCCACGGAATTCCTCACCGAACGCCACCTCGGGACGCTCGCGACGCTGCGCGCCGACGGCACGCCGCACGTCGTCGCGGTCGGGTTCACCTGGGATCCCGAGGCCGGTCTCGCCCGCGTGATCACCGTCGAGGGCAGCCAGAAGGTCCGCAACGTCGACCGCGGCGGATACGCGTCGGTCACCAACATCGACGGCCCGCGGTGGCTGACACTCGAGGGGCCGGCCCGGGTGACCCGTGAGCCCGAACGGGTCCGCGACGCCGAGGAGCGCTACGCGCGCCGGTACCGGCAGCCGCAGCCGAATCCGCGCCGCGTCGCCATCGAGATCGAGGTGAAGCGCGTCATGGGCTCGGCGGTGTTCTTCGGCTGAGGGCGCGGCGTCAGAGCTGCACGAGCTCGTGCGGCCGGTTGTTGAGCGACTCGCAACCGTCTTCGGTGACGACGACGATGTCCTCGATGCGCGCTCCCCAGCGACCGGAGAAGTACACGCCCGGTTCGACGCTGAAGGCCATCCCCGGGCGCAGGACGATGTCGTTGCCCTCGACGATGTAGGGCTCCTCGTGGACCGACAGACCGATGCCGTGGCCGGTGCGGTGGATGAACTTGTCCGCCAGGCCATGTGCGCGGAGCAGATCGCGTGCGGCGGCGTCAACCGATTCGGCCGTGACACCGGGCCGGACCGCCGCCACCGCGGCGCGTTGCGCGTCGTGCAGCACAGCGTAGGCGTCGGCGATCTCGGTCGGCGGTTGCTCGAAGCAGTAGGTGCGGGTCGAGTCGGAGTTGTAGCCCGGTTCCACCGGTCCCCCGATGTCGATGACGACGATGTCGGAGCGTTCGATGACGCGATCGGAGAACTCGTGGTGCGGATCGGCGCCGTTGGGTCCGGAGCCGACGATGATGAACGCCGCCTCGCTGTGGCCCTCGGCGAGGATCGCGGCGCGGATGTCGTCGGCGACCTCGCGTTCGGTGCGGCCGGGGACCAGCCATTCCCCCATACGGGCGTGCACCCGGTCGATGGCGGAGCCGGCGCGACGGAGCGCCTCGATCTCGGCGCCGTCCTTGACCATGCGGAGTTCGCGCAGCACGGCGGTGGCCAGTTGTGGTGTGGCGCCGGTCTTGTGGGCGAACGGGATCACATGCAGGGCGGGCATCGAATCCGAGACCGCGATCGCGGCCCCCGCACCGATCCCCGACAGCGCGAGTGAGTATGGATCGTCGCCGTCGACCCAGTCGGCGACCTCGATGTCGAGTTCGCCGACGGCAGAGGCGGACAACGACGGCACCTCCAGTCGGGCGATCACCAGCCTCGGGGTGCCCGCCGCCGGGACGACGAGAGCGGTGAGACGCTCGAAGGTGTCGGCACGGGAGCCCACGAGATAGCGCAGATCCGGTCCGGGCGACACCACCAGCGCGTCGAGGCCCGCCTCGGCGGTCAGCTCCGCGGCACGGCGCATCCGGTCGCGATAGACCTCCGGGGCGAAGAGCGGTGCCGCGGCATCGGCCGGATCGGCGGTGGGCGTGGTGCTCTGAGACGCTGCCATGGTCGAAGACTACCGCCGGGTGCGCGGGTCGTGGTGACGCGGCGGAGCCGTCAATGCGAGAGTGTGAGGGTGACGGATTCGTTGATGCTGCTCGACGGTGCGAGCCTGTGGTTCCGGTCGTTCTACGCCCTGCCCGAGAAGATGACCAGCCCCGACGGGCGGCCGGTCAACGCGGTCCGGGGATTCATCGACACGATCGCCAATCTCGTGACCCGCGAACACCCGACCCGTCTCGTGGTGTGTCTGGACCTCGACTGGCGTCCCGACTTCCGCACCGAGCTCATCCCGTCGTACAAGGCGCATCGCGTCGCCGTCGAGGACGGCGCCACGGATCCCACCGGCGCCTCCACGATCGACGTCGAGGAGGTGCCGGACACGCTCACCCCGCAGGTCGACATGATCATGGACGTCCTCGCCGCAGCGGGTATCGCCACGTCCGGGGCGGTGGGATGCGAGGCCGACGACGTGATCGGGACGTTGGCCTACGACGAGGCGAAGGACCCGGTGATCGTCGTCAGCGGCGACCGCGACCTGCTGCAGGTGGTCGCCGACGACCCGGTTCCGGTGCGCGTCCTCTACGTGGGCCGCGGCCTCGCCAAGGCCGAGATGATGGGACCGGTCGAGGTCGCCGAGAAGTACGGCGTGCCGGTCGAGCGGGCGGGCATGGGCTATGCGGAGATGTCGATGCTGCGCGGCGATCCGTCCGACGGCCTGCCCGGTGTGGCCGGCATCGGCGAGAAGACCGCGGCGAAACTCATCAGCGAGTACGGCAGCCTCGACGCCCTCGAGGCTGCGGCGAACGACCCGGCGTCGAGCCTGCCGACGCGGGCGCGCAAGGCGTTGCTGGCGTCCGCCGATTACCTGGAGAAGGCGCGGACCGTGGTGTGTGTGCGCACCGACGCCGACACGATCGACAGCGGACCCGACACCCTGCCGTCGGAACCCGCCGACCCCGAGGCACTCGATGCGCTCGTCGAGGAGCTGGGCATCGGTGCCTCGGTGGGCCGGCTGTCGAAGGCGCTGGGCTGGAGCTGACCGATCAGCTCGGGCGCGAGACCTCGTATTTGCCGTCGTCGTCGATGAAGGTGACGGTGACCTTCTGGTCCTGGCCGCCGACCTTGACCGAGCAGGTGAACGACTCGCCCTTCTTCACGCGCTGACCCGACGGGCACTTGACGTCGCTCACCTCCGAGGCCTGGTAGTCCTCGGTGAGGATCTTCTGGACGCCCTGCTGCGCGGCCTGCTGGTCGAGGTTCTTCGGCGCCCAACCCGGCCATGCGAAGGCGGTGATCAGCAGGATCGCCGCGACGAGGACGAGCACACCGCCGCCGGCGAACAGCGCGGTGCGCAGCTTCTTGTTCGACTTCGGCGGAGTGGCCATCCCGGCGAACTGATCCGATCCACCGAACTGCTGGCCGTAGGGGCCCTGAGTGCCCGGGGCCTGGCCCGGCTGACCGTACTGGCCCGGCTGGCCGAACTGACCCGGCTGGCCGAACTGACCCGGCTGACCCGGCTGGGCGAACTGACCGGGCTGACCCGGCTGGCCGTACGGCTGCGACGGGCCGCCGAAGCCGGGAGCGCCGTAGTTCGGCTGTCCGGGTGCCTGCTGGCCGAAGCCCTGCTGATCGGGCGGACCGTACTGCCCGCCGGGCTGCGAGGCCGGGAACGCCACCTGGGTCGGCTGGGCCTGGCCGGGCTGGGGCGGGCCCGGGTCGGGCTGGTTCTGCGGGAATCCGCCCTGCGGCGGTTGGCCGTACGGATTCTGCTGGTACGGGTTCTGCGGTGGCTGACCGAACGCCGGGTTCTGGTTGACGGTGGTCGGGTCGGCCTGCGGCGCGCCTGCGCCCTGTTGTGTACCCGGCGAGTTGATGATCTCGGTCTTGTCCGAAGATCCCGGCCGGCCCGGGTCGGGTTGGGACGGATTCGGGTTGTACGGGTCGGTCATGAGTCCCTCCCACTCGGCCTGACCCCTCTGTGGGTGTCGGCGAACTGTGACGTCACGCGGCAGCGCCGGGAGCGATCCCACCCCGACACCGAATGCGCGATGAACGTTACCTCAGCTGATGGCGAGTATCAGGAAACGATCCACGGGACGCGCGGGCACGTCGTCCGGCCGGCGGACGACGGGGCCGGTCGGCTCCGTTGACCAGCGACAACCTTGCTCGCGCCTGGTTCTCAGCCCAGCTCGGCCGCGACCACACCGCGCCGGATCGCCTTCACCGCCGCACGAGCGGTCCCGCCGAGACGCGTGTCGGTGCCGACGCACAGCCGGATCTGCTCGAGCAGGTCGATGACCTGGCGGTTCCAGCGCACGAAGTCGCCCGGCGACAGCAACTGTCCCCGCTCGCCGGCCAGGACGAGGGCCTCTGTCAAGGAGCGTCCGGAGGCCCAGGTGGCGACGGCGAGCGAGAACCCGGTGTCGGGTTCGCGCGTGGGGGTCACCCGATGGCGGGCCTCGACGGCGGTGACGCGGTTCCAGATGTCGACGGTCGCCCCCAACGCCACGCGCAACGACCGGCTGCCGGGCATCGTGTCGATGCCGCCGTAGCTGTCGCGACGGCTCTCGAAGACGAGGGCGGCGACGACGGCGGCGAGATCCGACGGCGACAGTTCCTCCCACACACCGGCGCGGATGCACTCGGTGACCACGAGGTCGCTCTCGCTGTAGATGCGGGAGAGCACCCGCCCGGCGTCGGTGACGCGCATCGTGTGGCCGGTCGACTCCGAGGCGTCGCGGACCTTCTCGAGATATCCGAGCTCGGTCAGCACGCCGACGATGTGGTCGAAGGTGATACCCAGCGTCGACGTGCGTTCGCCGATGGCGCGCTCGGCGTTGACGATGTCGCGCAGGAGCCGGTTGCGCCGCTCGGCCAGACGGAACAGTTCGTCGCCGTTGTCGAGTTGATGGGCCGGGTGCTCGCGCAACGTGCGCCGGAGAGCACGCAGCTCGGGGTCGTCGGCCGCATCCGACCGCTTCTTCGACCGTCCGCGCGGCATCTCGATGCCGGTGGACCGCAGTGCGGAGGCGAGGTCGCGGCGTCCGCGCCCGGTCCGGCGATCGGCGTTCTTCGGCAGGCGCATGTTGCCCAGGACCTCGGGCGGATTCACGAAGTCGCGCAAGGCGACCCGGCCACACCATGCGTCCTCGGTGACGACGAGCGGCTTGGGGTCGGCGGCCTGCGTCGCCGGTTCGACGACCACCGCCAGACCGCGGTGCCGGCCGACCGGCACCGCGATGACGTGGCCGCGCTTGAGTGCGGCGAGGTCGGCGACGATCGCGTCCTCGGTATGGATACGCTTGCGGTACTTCAGGTCTCGCTCGCGGCGCCGGATGTCCTCGCGCAGGGTGATGTACCCGAGGAAGCCCTCGTAGGGTTCGGCGTCCTCGCCGCCGCCGGGTTCGAGTCCCCTCGCCTCCGCGGCGCGGGCGAGTTCGGCGTCGAGCCGGCGCAGCGCCCGCTGCGACTCGTGCAGCTTGCGGGCCTGCCCCACCACCGACCGGTCGGCCTGGAACTGCGCGAACGACCGGTGCAGGAGTTCACGCGCGCCGTCGAGTCCGAGCCGGTCCAGCAGGTTGACGGCCATGTTGTATTCGGGCGAGAAGGAGCTTCGAAGCGGGAAGGTGCGGGCGCCGGCGAGACCGGCGACCTCCTCGGGCACCACCTCGGGGGTCCACACCACGACGGCGTGTCCCTCGACGTCGATGCCGCGGCGACCCGCCCGGCCGGTCAGCTGCGTGTACTCCCCCGGCGTCAGGTCGACGTGCGACTCGCCGTTGTACTTGACGAGACGCTGGAGCACCACCGACCGCGCCGGCATGTTGATGCCGAGCGCGAGGGTCTCGGTCGCGAACACCATCTTGACCAGACCCTTGACGAACAGTTCCTCGACAGCGTGCCGGAACATCGGCAACAGACCCGCGTGGTGCGCGGCGAGGCCTCGGCGCAGTCCCTCGCGCCATTCGTCGACGCCGAGGACGTCGGCGTCGCCCGGCGACAGGTCCGACAGGTGCCGGTCGACCACCTCGTCGACGGCGGCCGCCTCCTCCGGCGCGAGCAGGGACAGCCCCGAGCGCAGGCACTGCGACAGCGCCGCGTCGCAGCCGGCGCGCGAGAAGATGAAGTCGATGGCCGGCAGCAGGCCCTCGCGGTCGAGCACGCCGACCATGTGCGGCCGAGACAGGACCGCGCCCCGGCCACCCCGGTGCCGGGGCGCGCCGCTGCGGCGGCCGCGGCCCCGGGCCTCGCGGTCGTCCTCGGCGAGGAGGATGCGGTGCCGGATCTGGCGCTTGAGGTCGGGATTGACCCGCGGCCGGGCCCCTGTGCGCCTCTCGGGGGCGCGGTCGGCGGGGTCGAACAGGTCGAACAACCGGTTGCCGACCAGCATGTGCTGCGACAACGGCACCGGCCGGTGCTCGTCGACAATGACCGAGGTGTCTCCGCGCACGGTCTGGATCCAGTCGCCGAACTCCTCGGCGTTGCTGACCGTCGCCGACAGGCTCACCACCCGCACCGACGGTTCGAGGTGCAGGATGACCTCCTCCCAGACCGCCCCTCGGAAGCGGTCGGCGAGGAAGTGGACCTCGTCCATGACGACGTGCGACAGGCCGTCGAGGGCACGGGACTCGGCGTAGATCATGTTGCGCACGACCTCGGTCGTCATGACGACGACCGGGGCGTCGGGGTTGATCGACGAGTCGCCGGTGAGCAGGCCGACCGACTCGTGGCCGTGGACGGCGACCAGGTCCGCGTACTTCTGGTTGCTCAGTGCCTTGATCGGCGTCGTGTAGAAGCACTTGGTGCCGCCGGCCAGGGCGAGATGCACGGCGAACTCGCCGACGATCGTCTTGCCCGCACCGGTGGGGGCGCAGACGAGAACGCCGTGCCCGGCTTCGAGGGCCTCACAGGCACGGCGCTGGAAGTCGTCGAGTCCGAAGTCGAGCAGCGACGTGAACGCGTCGAGGTGCGTCACAGGACGTCGTCGAACGTGTCACGGTCCCGCGTGGAGGTCCTGGTGGCGTTGGGGGCCCCGGAGGCCGAGGTCGCGACCGGCGACGGCGGCGGGACCGGGCGCATCGGCGGCAGCGGGCTCGCCTCGTCGTCGGAGAGTCCCTCCCACGCCGGGGCCTTCTTGGCCAGCCGCTTGTCATGGATGCGGGCGAACTGGATCGCGAACTCCAGCAGGACGGTCAGCGCCAGCGCGAGCGCGAGCATGGTGAACGGATCCTGGCCGGGCGTCACGATCGCCGCGAACACGAACATGGCGAAGATCAGGCCGCGCCGCCACTTCTTGAGCCGCTCGTAGGGCAGCACGCGGACGATGTTCAGCGCGATGATCAGCAACGGGAGCTCGAAGCTCACACCGAAGATCACCAGCACGTTGATCATGAAGCCGAAGTACTGGTCGCCGGCCAGCGCCGTGACCTGCACCTCGTTGCCGACCGTCAACAGGAAGTCGAAGGCCTTGGCGACGACCACGTAGGCGAGAACGGCACCGGCGACGAACAGGGTCGTCGCGATCGACACGAATGCGAGGCCGTAGCGGCGTTCGTTGTCGTGCAGGCCCGGGGTGATGAACTGCCACGTCTGGTACATCCAGACCGGGCACGCCATCACGATGCCGGCGGTCAGCGCGACCTTGAGTCGCAGCATGAACTGGTCGAACGGACCGGTCGCCAGCAGACGGCACGAGTCGTCGGCGGTCAGGCTCGCCCGTGCCGAGGGCGGCAGGTCGCAGTACGGGCCGCGGAGCATGTCGCCGAGCGACGGCACGCCGAGGAAGCCGTAGCTGTACCAGACGAAACCAAGGATGGTGGTCGCGATGATGGCCAACATCGAGATGACCAGTCGCGTGCGCAACTCATAGAGATGCTCCACCAACGACATGGTGCCGTCGGGGTTGAGTTTGCGCTTGCGGTATCGAGGGTCGAAGGGGATGCGCACCCGAACTCTCCGACGCGCCCCTATGCCGATTTCTTGGCGTCGGCGTTCGACGAGGTGCCCGGCTGCTCGCCGTCAGCGGACGGGAGTTCGCGCTGCGGCTCGGCGGGAGCCGCGGAGGCCGACGGCTGGTCGTCCTTCTGCATCTCCTTGACCTCGCTCTTGAAGATGCGCAGCGACTGCCCGAGGCCTCGAGCCATGTCCGGCAGCTTCTTCGCGCCGAACAGAAGCACCAGCACCACGACGACGATCGCCCAATGCCACGGTGACATGAAGCCCATGAGTAAACCCTTCAGGTCGAAGCCAGATGAAACTGATGCTACCCGAGTCCAGCTCAGACCGTGTCAGGCGCCGACCGGCGATATCGGTCACGTGCGCGGGCGGCGGCCACGGCGACGGCCTCGGCGATCGCCGGTTCGTCGAACACCCGCACCGATCCGCCGAACCCGAGCACGAAGCGGGTCAGCCAGTCGGGCGAGCCGTAGACCATCCGGACGCGCACCGGCTGGTCGGGCTCGCGGTCCTCGATCCGGGTGATCGGCTCGACCGGGTAGTAGTCGAGAATCCACAGGTGATCCGGGTCGATCTCGAGTTCGACGGCGGGCAGGTCCGGGTTCTCGGGCAACAGCACCGACTGCGGCGACGCCTCGGCTTCGGCGGGCGGGCGGCTCGACTCGTCGAGGGCCTCCGCGGTGTCGATGCGGTCGAACCGGAACAGCCGCACCCCCTCGGCCATCCGGCACCACGCCTCGAGGTAGGTGTGCTGGTCCATCACCTGCAGGCGGATGGGGTCGACGACCCGCTCGGAGACGCTGTCGCGGCTGGCCGAGTAGTACCGCAGCCGCAGGGCGCGACCCTTGCGGACCGCCTCCCGGACGGTCGTGTAGGTGGGGTTGTCCCGCGCCGGCTCCGAGTCGTCGGGACCGGGCAGACCCGGGACCGCGGTCGCCCCGACCGCCTCCTCGATCTTGGCGATCGCCCGCCGGGCGGCCGCGACGTCCACGACGCCGGGGGTCTCGACCAGGGCACGGAGCGCGACGAGCAGGGTGCTCGCCTCGATCGTCGTCAACCGGAGCGGACGGTCCATGCCGGCGGTGAAGCCGACGTTCACGAACCCCTCGCTGAACTCGAGTTCGATCAGGTCGTCGGGGTAGTAGCCGGGCAGCCCGCAGACGAACAGCAGCTCGAGGTCCTTGGTGAGCTGGGTCGGGGTGACGCCGAGTTCGCGAGCGGCCTGTTCGATCGAGATGCCGTTGCGGGCCTGGAAGTACGGGACCATCGCCAGCAACCGGGTGAGCCGCGACGGCTGTGCTGCGGCCATCAGGCGCTCACCCCCGCCAGCCGGTCGAGTGCGGCGACCACGAGGTCGCGCAGTTCGGGCGGGTCCAGGACGACCGCATCGGCGCCGGCGCCGAGCACCATCCGCGCCACCGCCGACAGCGAGTGGATCTCGACGGTCAGCACGTCACCCGCCTCCCCGTCCAGCTCCCCCGGCTCGGAGGCCGCCGCCGCACGTCGCAGGCCGGCGGCGCGCCCGGCGGCCACCCAGATCCGCGCGGTGCGGCCGTCGGTGCCCGCGGCGGAGTCGACGGCGGCGGACACGATCTTCTGCAGGTCGGTGCCCTCGGGCACCGTCACCGCGCCGGCGCGACCGACCGCCTTGACCGAGGAGATCCTCGACAGCCGGAAGGTGCGGGTCGCCTGACGGTCGAGATCGTGGCCAACGACGTACCAGCGTCCGCGATGGGACACCACGCCCCAGGGCTCCAGGCGACGGGTCGCCGGGGTCGCGGTCGCCGAGGAGCGGTGCGTGAACTCGACCGCACGCCGGTCCTGGACGGCGTTGAGCAACCCGGCGATGACCTGCTCCGAGCCCATCGACCGGGTCGAGCCGCCCGCGGTGATGCCGAGGTCGTCCTCGCTGCGTACGTCGAGGCCGGCGGCGCGGAGCTTGAGGATCGCCGACTGCGACAGGGTCGACACCTCCGGGGTGTCCCACAGCGCCGCGGCCATCGCGATCGCCGCGGCCTCCTCGGAGTCCAGGGAGATGTCGGGCAGTTCGTAGGTGTCGCGGTCGATGCGGTAGCCCTCGGCACCGCCAGACATCGGGGAACGCCCGGTCACCAGCGGGATGCCGAGGTCGCGCAGTTCGTTCTTGTCGCGCTCGAACATCCGGTTGAACGCCTCGTCGGACTGGCCTTCGTCGGAGTAGCCCGCGACGTTCTTGCGGATGTACTCGGCGGTGACGTACTGCCGCGTCCACAACAGGCAGATCACGAGGTTGAGCAGTCGCTCGACTTTGGGAGTGGCCACAGGGTCAGGTTAGAACGTACGTGCGGTCGGTGGGCGAAGGCACGCGGCGCCGGCACAGACCTGCCGGCCCCGCCGCGTCACATCGACGCGATCAGTCGGTCGACGCGCTCGTCGACGCTGCGGAAAGGGTCCTTGCACAGCACGGTGCGCTGGGCCTGGTCGTTGAGCTTGAGATGGACCCAGTCGACGGTGAAGTCGCGTCCGGCCTTCTGCGCGGCGGCGATGAAGTCGCCGCGCAGCTTGGCGCGCGTGGTCTGCGGCGGCTCGGTGACCGCCTGCTTGATCGCCTCGTCGGTGGTCGCACGCGCGACGAGCCCCTTGCGCATCAGCACGTCGAACACGCCGCGCCCGCGCTTGATGTCGTGGTAGGCGAGGTCGAGCTGGGCGATCTTCGGGTCGGAGAGCTCCATCGAGTACCGGTCCTGGTAGCGCTGGAACAGCTTGCGCTTGATGACCCAGTCGATCTCGGTGTCGACCTTGGAGAAGTCGTCGGTCTCGACCGCGTCGAGCATGCGGCCCCACAGGTCGACGACCATGTCCATCTCGGGATCGGGACGCCGGTTGGCCATGTGCTCGACGGCGCGGGCGTGGTACTCGCGCTGGATGTCGAGGGCGCTGGCCGTGCGGCCGCCGGCGAGCCGGACCTGGCGGCGGCCGGTCGGGTCGTGACTGACCTCGCGGATCGCGCGGATCGGGTTGTCGAGGGCGAAGTCTCGGAACGCCACGCCGGCCTCGATCATCTCCAGCACCAGCGCCGCCGAACCGACCTTGAGCAGCGTGGTCATCTCCGACATGTTGGAATCGCCGACGATGACGTGCAGACGCCGGTACTTCTCGGCGTCGGCGTGGGGTTCGTCGCGGGTGTTGATGATCGGGCGCGAACGGGTGGTCGCCGAGGAGACGCCCTCCCAGATGTGCTCGGCGCGCTGCGACAGGCAGAACGTGGCCGCCTTCGGGGTCTGCAGGACCTTGCCCGCGCCGCAGATGAGCTGGCGGGTGACCAGGAACGGCAGGAGCACGTCGGAGATGCGGGAGAACTCCCCCGCCCGCACGACGAGGTAGTTCTCGTGGCAGCCGTAGGAGTTGCCGGCGGAATCGGTGTTGTTCTTGAACAGGTAGATGTCGCCGCCGATGCCCTCGTCGGCCAGGCGCTGTTCGGCGTCGACGAGCAGGTCCTCGAGGACCAGCTCACCGGCGCGGTCGTGATTGATGAGCTGGATCAGGCCGTCGCACTCGGCCGTCGCGTACTCCGGATGCGAGCCCACATCGAGGTAGAGCCGGGCACCGTTCTGCAGGAAGACGTTGGAGGAGCGTCCCCACGACACGACGCGCCGGAACAGGTACCGGGCCACCTCGTCGGGGCTGAGCCGACGATGACCGTGGAACGTGCACGTGACACCGAATTCGGTCTCGATGCCCATGATTCGTCGCTGCACTTGACCAACCCTACCCGCGGGACCCGCGGACGACCGGGCATGAGAACCCGGCCGCCGCGAGCCGTCGCGTCACTGATTCGATCCGTCTCCGGAGTCGTCGGATGTCGTTTCCCCGGTTGGGGTGTCGCCAGTCGACTCCTCGGCGGAGGCGGTCGGAGCCGGCAGGTGCTGCTCGACCGCCGCGGTGGTCAGACGCTTGAACGCCCGCCGCGGACGGTTGCGGTCGAGGATCGCGACCTCGAGGTCGCCGGCGGTGAGTTGCCGGGGCGTGCCGGCCGTGCCGTTCCCGGCGTCGGTCGGCGTGGCCAGGGCCTTGACCGCGACGCCGATCGCCTCGCCGAGTTCCATGTCGGGCCGGTAGGTCTCCCTGAGCGCGGCGGCGATGGGCTCGGTGTTGCCGCCCATGACCAGGAACCGCGTCTCGTCGGTGATCGACCCGTCGTAGGAGATCCGATACAGCTGAGACGGTTTCGGCTTGCCCGGGCGGGCGACCTCGGCCACGCACAACTCCACCTCGAACGGCTTGGCCTGCTCGGTGAAGACGCTGCCGAGCGCGTTGGCGTAGGTGTTCGCCAGCGACAGGCCGGAGACATCGCGCCGGTCGTAGCTGTAACCGCGCATGTCGGCGAGCTGGATGCCCGCCTTGCGCAGACTCTCGAACTCGTTGTACTTGCCGACCGCGGCGAAACCGATCCGGTCGTAGATCTCGCTGGTCTTGCGGAGCGTGTTGGACGGGTTCTCCGCCACGAACAGCACACCGTCGGCGTAGGTCAGGATGACCACGGACCGGCCGCGGGCGATCCCCTTGCGTGCGAGCTCCGAGCGATCGCGCATGATCTGCTCGGCACTGGCGTAGTACGGGAACGTCATCGCGCACCCCCCTCGTGCTGGGAGGCGCGGCGTTCGACGACGGTCCGCGCCACGTTCTCGATCTCGTCCGCGTCCACCTCCCGGGCGCCCTCGGCGTCGACGACGGCGGCCATCGGGAAGATCCGGCGCACCAGGTCCGGACCGCCGGTGGCCGAGTCGTCGTCGGCGGCGTCGTAGAGCGACTCGACCGCGATCGACAGCGCCTCGTCGGCGGTCAGGTCCGGACGGTAGAGCTTCTTCAGCGACGACTTGGCGAAGACCGAACCGGAGCCGATGGCGGTATAGCCGCCGAACTCCTCGTGCCGGTCGCCGGCCACGTCGAAGGTGAAGATCCGGCCCGGTTCGCGCGGGTCGTCGTGGTCGGTGTCGTACCCGACGAGCAGCGGGATCGCCGCGAGGCCCTGCATCGCCGCGCCGAGGTTGCCGCGGACCATGCTGGCCAGGCGGCTCACCTTGCCGTCGAGGGTCAGCGGGACGCCCTCGATCTTCTCGTAGTGTTCGAGCTCCACGGCGAACAGGCGCACCATCTCGATCGCGATACCCGCGGTGCCGGCGATGCCGGCCGCCGAGTAGTCGTCGGTGATGTAGACCTTCTTGACGTCGCGGGTGGCGATCAGGTTGCCCATCGTGGCGCGCCGGTCACCGGCGATCACCACGCCGCCCGGGTAGGACACGGCGACGATGGTCGTGCCGTGCGGGATGTCGCCCGCACCGTCGACGCCCCCGGCGAAGGTGCCCACGCGGTCAACCTGCGCCTGGGGCAGCTGCTCCGGGGCATGGCGCCGGAGGAACTCGGTGAACGACGAGATGTCGGCGCCCAGAGCGGAACCGGTACGGAACTGTGAGAGTGGGGGCAGTGAACCGAAACCGTCGCTCACTGGCCGCCCTTCTGCACGTACGCACGCACGAAGTCCTCCGCGTTCTCCTCGAGAACGTCATCGATCTCGTCGAGCAGGTCGTCGGTGTCCTCGGCAAGCTTCTCGCGACGTTCCTGTCCGGCACCGGAATCGGGGCCCACGCCCTCGTCGTCGCCGCCACCACCACGCTTGGTCTGTTCCTGCGCCATCTGCTGCCTCCTTCAACCGATCGCCCCGTGTCGGGCTGCCCGTGACCGAGCCACCCAGGATCTGTTCGATCCGTCGGATCCGACCGGTGATCACCGGAAGCGACCCGTGGTGATTCGGCCTCGGAATCGTGTGCTCCCACACTACCTGTGGGAGCGACAACTGGGGCGGAACGAAGCACAACCCGGCGCCGTGTCCGACGCGCAGCGGGCCTCGTGAGGTCTCCGGTTTCCCGAACGCTCCCGGTCCTAGGTGGTGAGCTCGTCGACGAGCTCGGCGGCCGAGTCCACCTGCTCGAGCAGCTTGCCGACGTGCGCCTTGGTGCCGCGCAGCGGTTCCAGGGTCGGGATGCGCACCAGGGAGTCGCCGCCGAGGTCGAAGATGACCGAATCCCAGCTCGCCGCGGCCACATCCGCGCCGAACCGGCGCAGGCACTCGCCGCGGAAGTAGGCGCGCGTGTTCTCCGGCGGCTCGTGGACGGCGCGCAGCACGTCGTTCTCGTCGACGAGGCGCTTCATGGAGCCGCGCGCGACGAGCCGGTTGTACAGGCCCTTGTCCAGCCGGACGTCGGAGTATTGCAGGTCGATGAGCTGCAGGCGCGGCGCCGACCACGACAGCCCCTCGCGCTGGCGGAAGCCCTCGAGGATGCGGAGCTTGGCCGGCCAGTCCAGGATGTCGGCGCACTCCATCGGGTCGCGCTCGAGGCGGTCGAGGACGTCGGCCCAGGTCTCGAGGACGTGCTTGGCCCGCGCGTCGTCGGAGTGCTCCTGCTCGTGGAACTTCATGCAGCGTTCGAGGTACTCGCGCTGCAGCGCCAGGCCGGTCAGCTCGCGGCCGTCGGTGAGGGCGACGGTGGCGGTCAGGGTCGGATCGTGGCTGATGGTGTGGACCGCCTGGACCGGGCGCGCGAGTTCGATGTCGGAGAAGTCGACGCCGGCCTCGATCAGGTCGAGGACGAGGGCGGTGGTTCCGACCTTGAGATAGGTCGAGGTCTCGGCGAGGTTCGCGTCGCCGATGATCACGTGCAGGCGGCGATAGCGCTCGGGGTCGGCGTGCGGCTCGTCGCGGGTGTTGATGATGCCGCGCTTGAGGGTGGTCTCCAGGCCCACCTCGACCTCGATGTAGTCGGCACGCTGAGACAGCTGGAAACCGGCCTCGTCGCCGGACTGCCCGATGCCGACGCGACCGGATCCGACGATGACCTGGCGCGAGGCGAAGAACGTGGTGAGTCCCGCGATGACCGCGGTGAACGGCGTCTCGCGGGCCATCAGGTAGTTCTCGTGGGTGCCGTAGGAGGCGCCCTTGCCGTCGATGTTGTTCTTGTACAGCTGCAGCTTGGGAGCACCGGGAACGCTCGCCACGTGGCGTGCGGCGGCCTCCATGACGCGTTCGCCCGCCTTGTCCCAGATGACCGCGTCCATGGGGTCGGTGACCTCGGGCGCGGAGTACTCGGGATGGGCGTGGTCGACGTAGAGCCGGGCGCCGTTGGTGAGGATCATGTTGGCCGCGCCGATCTCGTCGGCGTCGATGATCGGGGCCGGGCCGGACCCCCGGCCGAGGTCGAAGCCGCGCGCATCGCGCAGCGGGGATTCCACCTCGTAGTCCCAGCGCGTGCGCTTGGCCCGCGGCACCCCGGCCGCCGCCGCGTAGGCGAGAACGGCCTGGGTGGAGGTCATGATCGGATTCGCGGTCGGGTCGCCGGGAGCGGAGATTCCGTACTCGACCTCGGTACCGATGATTCGCTGCATGCTTCGAGGGTAGAGGGTGGCCCGGAGGGCCTCGCATCGTCCCGTTCGCAGGTGGGGCCCGGTGGCAGTACCGTCATCGCCGTGAGAGCATTCCGCCGGTTCACCGTTCGGGTACCGCTGCCTGCCGAACTCGCCGCCCTCGGCCCCCTCTCGCAGAACCTGCGCTGGGCGTGGCATGCACCCACGCAGGAGCTGTTCGCCACCGTGGACCCGGATCTCTGGGCGCGAACCGGCGACCCGCTCCGGGTGCTCGCCGACGTCGACCCGGCGCGGTTGGCGCACCTGGCCGCCGACGAGCGCTTCTGCGCGAGGGTCGAACAGATCCACGACGAACTCCGGCAGTACCTCGCCGCCGGCCAGTGGTTCGACGGCTTCGCACAGACCCACCCGGTCCCGGCCGGCATCGCGTACTTCTCGATGGAGTTCGGCGTGTCCGAGGTCCTGCCCATCTACTCCGGCGGCCTCGGCATCCTGGCCGGCGACCACCTCAAGGCGGCGTCGGACCTGGGCCTGCCGCTGATCGGCGTCGGCCTGTTCTACCGCTCCGGATACTTCCGGCAGGGCCTCGACCGCGACGGGTGGCAGGTGGAGCGCTACCCGGTGAACGATCCCGCCGACCTCCCGATGACGTTGCTCACCGAGGACGGCGCGCCGGTGCTCGTGGAGATCTCGATGCCCGAGGGCCGGACGCTGACCGCGCAGATCTGGGTCGTCGAGGTCGGCCGGATCCCGTTGCTGCTGCTCGACTCCGACATCGCGGCCAACACCGACGACGCGCTGCGCGGGGTGACCGACCGCCTCTACGGCGGCGACCAGGAACACCGGATCCTGCAGGAGATCCTGCTCGGCATCGGCGGGATGCGGGCGCTGCGCGAGTACGTGCGCATCACCGGCCGTCCCGAGCCGACGGTCTTCCACATGAACGAGGGACACGCCGGCTTCCTCGGCACCGAGCGCATCCGCGAACTCGTCGCCGGCGGACTCGATTTCGACACCGCCGAGGCGGTGGTACGGGCGTCCAACATCTTCACCACCCACACCCCCGTCCCCGCCGGCATCGACCGCTTCCCCACCGAGCTCGTCACCCGCTACCTCGACGCCGACGAGTCCGGGATCTCGCGTCTGTTGCCGGGTCTTCCCGCCGCGACGGTGGTCGAACTGGGCGACGAGGCGGACCCTGCGGTGTTCAACATGGCGCACATGGGTTTCCGGCTCGGCCAGCGCAGCAACGGCGTCTCGCGGCTGCACGGCGAGGTCAGTCGCGAGATGTTCGCCGACCTGTGGCCGGGATTCGACGCCGCGGACGTCCCGATCGGGGCGGTCACCAACGGCGTCCACGGCCCGACCTGGGTGGCGCAGCGGTGGCGTGACTTCGCCTCGAGCGACGAGGATTCCGCGCCCGAGGCGTACGCGGCGCTGCCGGACGAGACGATCTGGTCCACCCACGAGCGGCTGCGCGCCGACCTCGTCGACGAGGTGCGCCGGCGAGCGCACGCCAGCGGACGCGACCGCGGTTTCACCGAGGCCGAACTCGCCTGGACCGCCGACCTGTTCGACCCGAAGGTGCTGACGATCGGGTTCGCCCGCCGCGCCGCCACCTACAAACGACTCACCCTGATGCTGCGCGACCCCGACCGCATGCGCCGCATCCTCACCGACCCCGACCGGCCGGTGCAGCTGGTGATCGCCGGCAAGGCCCATCCGGCCGACAACGGCGGCAAGTCGCTCATCCAGCAGATGGTGCGGTTCACCGAGGACCCCGCGTTGCGCGACCGCATCGTCTTCCTGCCGGACTACGACATCTCGATGGCCCGCCACATCTACGCCGGGTGCGACGTCTGGCTCAACAACCCGGTGCGACCGATGGAGGCGTGTGGGACGTCGGGCATGAAGTCCGCGCTCAACGGCGGACTCAACCTGTCGATCCTCGACGGCTGGTGGGACGAGATGGCCGACGGCGAGAACGGCTGGGCCATCCCGTCCGCCGAGGGCGTGGCCGACGAGAACCGCCGCGACGATCTCGAGGCCGAGGCGCTCTACACGCTGCTCGAGGAGACCGTCATCCCGCTGTTCTACGACCGCGACCACCGCGGCGTGCCCACCCGCTGGGTCGAGATGATGCGCCACACCCTCACCCGGCTCGGCCCGAAGGTGCTCGCGTCCCGGATGGTCCGCGACTACACGACCGAGCTGTACTGCCCGGCGGCCGCGGCGTTCGAGGCCGCATGCGCCGACGACCACTCGGGTGCGCGCGATCTGGCGGCCTATCGCCGCGCGCTGGAGACCTCGTGGGGTTCGGTGCTGATCGCCGGCGTCGAGGACGAGAGCCTCGACGGCGAACTCCGGGTCGCGGCACACGTCGGCCTCGGCGGGCTCGACCCGGAGACGGTGCGGGTGCAGCTCGTCCTCGGCCGTGTCGACGACGAGGGCGAGATCGTCGAACCCGCGATCACCGACATGTCCCCGACCGAGCGCGACGCGTCGGGCCGGACGGTGTTCGCGGTGACCGTGACGCCGCCGGCGTCGGGGCACCTCGGCTACACGGTGCGGGTGCTCCCCCGCCACGACCAGCTCTCGCACGACGCGGAGCTGGGCCTGGTGCGGTACCCGGTGGCCGGTTAGCGCTTCTTGAGCCGCAGTCTCGAGTAGGTGAACGCCAGCAGCAGCACGCTGATCACGGCCAGCACCGCGTAGGCGAGCGCGGAGTGCGCGACCGAGGTGTCCCACAGCGAGATGCGCTGCGGCGCGGCCGGGTTGATGTCGTGGAGGTCGACCGCACCGGCGGCCGCCACGTAGCCCCAGAACGACGGGAAGATCCACGACAGCTGCTGCAGCACCGCGCCGTCGAGCTTGAAGAGGCCGCCACAGAACACCAGTTGCACCATCACCACGATGACCAGCGGCGGCATCACCTGCTCGTTGGACTTCACCGCCGACGAGATGGCCAGGCCCACCAGGGTGCTCACGCAGGCGAGCACACCGACCGCGACCAGCAGCGCCAACGGCGGCGGCAGCACCGGCCCGCCGTACTCGGGCAGCCCCCGGCCGGCGAAGGTGATGCCGACCATGATGACCGTCTGCAGCACCGCGGCGACGAAGAACACCACGACCTTGGCGAAGAGGTAGGCACCGGGCCGCAGCCCGACGGCTCTCTCGCGTTCGAAGATGTCGCGCTCGCCCACCAGGTCGCGCACCGTCAGCGCCGCTCCCATGAACGCCGCGCCGACGACGAGGACCACCAGTATCTGGATCGCCTCGGCGCCGTCCTTCGGCGGCGGCGCGTTGGGGATGACCTCGAGACGGGCGAAGCCGCTCGATCCCGGGATCACCAGCGTCAGGAGGCCGAGGACCACCGGCAGCAGCACCAGGAAGACGAGGTAGCCGACGTCGGCGAAGACGAGCCGGACCTGCCGGCGCGCGATCGTCGACGCCTGGCGGGGGAAACTCGTGTGCGGCACCGGGATCGGCGGACCGGGCGGCCGCTGGGCCGGTGGCGGTGCCTGGCTTCTCCGATGCCGCTGGAGGTACCGCGTATGCGCGGCGTCGGGCTGATCGGCGACGTAGGCGAATATCTCCGCCCAGTCCGACGTGCCCATCTCCTGCTCGACCTGCGACGGCGGGCCGCAGAACGAGGTCTTGCCGCCGGGCGCGAGGAGCAGCACCTGATCACACATCGACAGGTAGGTCAGCGAGTGCGTCACCACGAGCACGACGCGGCCGGCGTCGGCGAGGCGACGCAGGGTCGCCATGACCTGGCGGTCGAGCGCCGGGTCGAGGCCCGACGTCGGCTCGTCGAGGATCAGCAGCGACGGCCCGGTGAGCAGCTCCATCGCCACCGAGGCGCGTTTCTGCTGACCGCCGGACAGCTTCTCCACGCGGGTGTCGACGTGTTCGGTGAGCTGCAGCTCGCCGAGCACGCCGTCGATGACGCGGTCGCGATCGGCCGTGGACAGGTCCGGTGGGAGGCGCAGCTCGGCTGCGTAGCGCAAGGCCTGTCGCAGCGTGAGCTTGTGATGGAGGACGTCCTTCTGCGGGACCATGCCGATGCGGGTGCGCAGCGCCTCGTATTCGGCGTGGACATTGCGGCTTTCGAAGGTCACCAGGCCCGACGTCGGCGAGTTCAGTCCGGCCACGATCTTCGACACCGTCGACTTGCCGGCACCCGAGGGACCGATCACCGCGGTGAGCGTGCCCGGGCCGGCGCTGAAATCGACGTCGGCGAGGAGCCGCTTGCCGCCGTCGACGACCAGGCTGACGCCGTGCACGTGGAGGCCGTCGGCGACCGCCGCGCGCTCCTGCCCGCGGATGAGGGTCCCGGCGGACACCACGAAGTCGCTGTTGCCGATGGTCACCACGTCGCCCTCGTTCAGCGGCGCGCTCGCGACCCGGTGGCCGTTGACGAAGGTGCCGTTGACCGAGCCGAGGTCCTCGATGACGAGCATCCCGCCGCGCGTCGACACGCGGGCGTGGTGGCGCGAGGCGAGGACGTCGCTGACGACGATGTCGTTGTCGGGGGTGCGTCCGATGCGCTGGACGCCGTGCAGCGAGATCGACTCCCGCTCGGGTGGCGTCGGCGCCCCCGGGAGTCGATAGACCGCGGAGACGTTCTGCTGCAACGACTGCAGATGCGGCGCGCTGCGCAGCTCCGGGGGCATCGGCGCGGGCGCCGCCGGACGCGGCGGGCCACCCGGGGACATCGCGGCGGGCATGCGCCCGGACAGCGGCGCGCTGCCCGGCCCGCCGAACCCGGCCGACCGGGGACCCGACGGGAACGCGCCGGGCGGGGCGGGCGTGCGCGGCACGGAACCGGGAGGCCGGTGGCCGGCGGGGTCGAACGCGACGTCGAGGACGGGACCGGTGGTGGCGTCGCCGAGACGCACCCGGGTCGGACCGGAGACCGCGAACTCCGGCACCCGCTGTCCCCCGGCGAAGAAGCCGTTGGTGCTGCCGAGGTCGACGAGATACCAGGCCGACCCGCGCCACTCGATCGCGAGATGGCGTCGCGACACCAGCGGGTGGTTGACGACGATGTCGTTGTCGGGCTCGCGGCCGAGGGTCAGACGCGGGGACTCGCCCAGCGGATGGGGCGGCCCGCCGTCGACGACCACCCGTCCACGCGCCATCGGAGAACTGTTCATCGCCGCCAACCTTAAACCGAGGAGCCCCTGGAATCGGCGTATGTACACCAGACGGCCGACCCCCGGAGGAGTCGGCCGTCTGGTGGGAGACGAGGTGCGCTACCGCTACAGGTACTGACCCGTGTTGGTCTCGGTGTCGATCGCGCGGCTCGCGCCCGCGCTCTTGCCGGTGACGAGGGTCCGGATGTAGACGATCCGCTCGCCCTTCTTGCCCGAGATCCGGGCCCAGTCGTCCGGATTCGTGGTGTTGGGCAGGTCCTCGTTCTCGGCGAACTCGTCGAGGATCGAGTCGAACAGGTGCTGCACCCGCAGACCCGGGGTACCCGTCTCCAGCTGCGACTTGATCGCGTACTTCTTGGCCCGGTCGACGACGTTCTGGATCATCGCGCCCGAGTTGAAGTCCTTGAAGTACATGATCTCCTTGTCGCCGTTGGCGTAGGTGACCTCGAGGAAGCGGTTGTCCTCGCTCTCGGCGTACATCCGCTCGACGACCTTCTCGATCATCGCCTTCACGCAGGCCGCGCGGTCGCCGCCGAACTCGTCGAGATCGTCGGCGTGGATCGGCAGGTCCTCGGTCAGGTACTTGGAGAAGATGTCGATCGCGCTCTCGGCGTCGGGGCGCTCGATCTTGATCTTCACGTCCAGGCGGCCCGGACGCAGGATCGCGGGGTCGATCATGTCCTCGCGGTTCGACGCACCGATCACGATGACGTTCTCGAGGCCCTCGACGCCGTCGATCTCGCTGAGCAGCTGCGGGACGACCGTGGTCTCGACGTCGGAGGAGACGCCCGAACCGCGGGTGCGGAAGATCGAGTCCATCTCGTCGAAGAACACGATGACCGGCGTGCCCTCGGAGGCCTTCTCGCGGGCGCGCTGGAAGATCAGCCGGATGTGACGCTCGGTCTCGCCGACGAACTTGTTCAGCAGCTCGGGGCCCTTGATGTTGAGGAAGTAGGACTTCGCCTCCTTGGCGTCGTCGCCGCGGGCCAGCGCGATCTTCTTCGCGAGCGAGTTCGCGACGGCCTTGGCGATGAGCGTCTTGCCACAGCCGGGCGGACCGTAGAGCAGCACGCCCTTCGGCGGCCGCAGCTGGTAGTCGCGGAACAGGTCCTTGTGCAGGAACGGCAGCTCGACGGCGTCGCGGATCTGCTCGATCTGGCGGCCGAGACCGCCGATGTCCTCGTAGCCGACGTCGGGGACCTCCTCGAGCACGAGGTCCTCGACCTCGGCCTTGGGGACCCGCTCGAAGGCGAAGCCGGCCTTGGTGTCGATGAGCAGCGAGTCGCCCGGGCGCAGCTTGCGGCGGTTGCCGTCCTCGCCGTCGACCTCGCCGAGCAGCGGCTCGGCCAGCCAGACGACGCGCTCCTCGTCGGCGTGGCCGACGACCAGGGCGCGCTTGCCGTCGCCGAGGACCTCACGCAGGGTGCTGATCTCGCCGACCGTGTCGAAGTCGCAGGCCTCGACGATGGTCAGGGCCTCGTTGAGACGCAGCGTCTGGCCCTTGCGGAGGTTCTCGGTCTCGATGTTCGGCGAGCAGGTGAGCCGCATCTTGCGACCCGAGGTGAACACGTCGACGGTCCCGTCGTCGTAGGTCTCGAGAAGCACGCCGTATCCGCTCGGCGGCTGGCCCAGGCGGTCCACCTCTTCGCGCAGGGCGACGAGTTGCTGCCGCGCCTCCTTGAGGGTGTCGAGGAGCTTCGCGTTGCGGGCCGTCAGGGCCTCGACGCGCTCCTGGAGTTCCCTGGGGTCCGCCTGGCGTCCGAACGACGGGCGTTCGGAACCACTCCGCGCGAGAGGCGGCGTGTAGGCAGGGGTGAATCCCTCGTCGGGTGTGGTCGCGCTCTCGGGGACCGCGGGGTCCCCGGTGGCGTCGTGACGGTCAGATTCGGTCATTGCTGACTCCTCTCCCCGGCAATCACCCGATCCCTCGATCGGAATGCTCGCGCCGTATCACTACGCTACCGGGGCCGACCGAGAATCGCCCTCCACCCCGCGATCGGCGGTGTTGACGGTGTGTTAAATCTGCGTGTTCGCAATGTGATCGCGACCTTCGCGGCGGTCGGCCGCCCGGCGACCCGGCCGCGACTCAGCCGCGGGTGGGCCGACGCTGCGGGCGCAGCGTCGTGGTGCCGTCGGCGAGGCGGCGGGCCGTGATGAGAAATGCGGTGTGGCCTTGCATTTTGTGCTCGGGCCGCACGGCCAGTCCCACGGCCGACCACTCGCGCAGAAGGGTCTCCCAGGCACGCGGCTCGGTCCAGCACTCCTGCTCGCGCAGCGCCTCGACGACGCGCGAGAGCTGGGTGACGGTCGCGACGTAGACGGTCAAGACCCCGCCTGGCCTCAACACCGTGCGCACCACGTCCAGCGTGTCCCACGGGGCGAGCATGTCGAGGACGACGCGGTCGAAACGCTCGTCGGTGTCGATGTTGACCAGGTCGTCGACGGTGAGGTGCCAGTTCTCCGGCCGGCCGCCGAAGAAGGTCTCGACGTTGCGGACCGCGTGCTCGGCGTGGTCGTCGCGGATCTCGTAGGAGACGACCTCGCCCTCGGAGCCGACCGCGCGCAGCAGCGAGCACGTGAGCGCACCGGAACCGGCGCCGGCCTCGAGCACGCGGGCGCCTGGGAAGATGTCGCCCTCCATCACGATCTGGGCGGCGTCCTTGGGGTAGATCACCTGCGCGCCGCGCGGCATCGACAGCACGTAGTCGACGAGGAGCGGACGCAGCGCGAGGTACTGGGTGCCGCTGGTGGCCGAGACGATGCTGCCCTCGGGGGCGCCGATGAGGTCGTCGTGGGCGATGGCGCCGCGGTGGGTGTGGAAGAGCTTGCCCTCCTCGAGGTGCACCGTGAACTTGCGACCTTTCGCATCGGTCAGCTGCACTCGATCGCCGACGACGAACGGTCCGGTGGTGGGCACAGGTGCTTCCTCTCGTGGAACTTGCCGGAATGGGCGGTCAGGACGATACCCGACCGCCGGGTGCCCGCCGATCGCGCGTCGGAGCCACGCGGTGTCGGTGGCGAGGCCTAATCTGCGAGACGTGAGCACGATGACCGGCACCGACACCCCCGACACGGCCGCATCCCCGTCGTCCGACCCGGCGTCGACGGCTCCCCCGTCCGGCGGGCGCGGCATCGTCGGGCGCCCGCTGGCGCTGTCGCCCTCGCGGGCCGCCGACTTCAAGCAGTGCCCGCTGCTCTACCGCTACCGCGCCATCGACCGCTTCCCCGAGACGCCGACCCCGGCCCAGACGCGCGGCACCGTCGTGCACGCGGCGCTGGAGAATCTCTTCGACATGCCCGCCGAGCTGCGCACGCAGGAGTCCGCGGAGTTGCTGGTGGAGGGCGCCTGGGCGGCGCTGTGCGAGGAGGACCCTGAACTCGCGCGCATCATCGGCGAGGGTGGCCAGGAGGCGTTCCTCGCCGGGGCCCACAAGCTGATCGCGACCTACTACACGATGGAGAACCCGACCGCGTTCGACGCCGCCGCGGTCGAGGAGCACGTCGAGATCGAGGCCGACGACATGCTCATGCGCGGCTTCATCGACCGCATCGACATCGCGCCGACCGGCGAGATCCGGGTCGTCGACTACAAGACCGGACGCTCCCCCGGCGTGGCCTTCGAGTCCAAGGCGCTGTTCCAGATGAAGTTCTACGCCCTGGCGATCCTGCGGACCCGCGGCGTGGTGCCGGCCCGGCTGCAGCTGATGTACCTCGCCGACGGCCAGCAGCTGATCTACCACCCCGACCACGAGGAGCTGTTGCGGTTCGAGCGCACGCTTCGGGCGATCTGGCAGGCGATCCGGACGGCCGTCGCGTCGGGCGACTTCCGGCCGAAGAAGACCGGGCTCTGCCGATTCTGCGAGCACAAGGCGCGCTGCCCGGAGTTCGGCGGCGAGATCCCGCCGTACCCGGGCCCGCCGCCCGGTTTCGACGCGGGGTGACCCGCCACCCCCGGACGCAGCGACTATGTCGTTTGTCATAGGCTGGCGACGTGGAGAAGGCGTACTACGAACCCGTCGAGGCGCCGGCGTCGTCCGGCACCGGTCCCGACGCGGACCCGACGGTGACCCATGAGTTCTTCCGGCCGACCCCGGCCACGCTGAGCGTCTGGTCGCCCACCATGCAGCACGGCGGACCGCCGTCGGCGCTGATGATGCGCTCGCTGCTGCGGTGCGACCCGGATCCGGCCCAGCACTTCACCCGCGTGACGACCGAGATCCTCGGTCCGATCGGATTGGGCGTCAACCGAATCCACGCGCGGGTCACCCGCCCGGGGCGACAGATCAGCATGGTCGAGACCGAGCTCGACGTGCAGCAGCCCGACGGCTCGTTCCGCACCGCCGCACGGTCGGTCGGCTGGCGCATCCGCGCGGCGGACACCGCCGAGATCGCCAACGCCCCCGCTCCCCTGGCCGCGCGTCCGGACGAGCTCGAGCGACACATCGGGTTCCCCGACGACAGCGGCGAGGCGGTCGACTGGGGCACACTCGGGTTCATCGGCACCGTCGAGTCGGCGCGCACCGAGGGACGCTACGGCGAGACCCCGGCGGTGTGGCTGAGACCGGTGATCCCGCTGGTGGACGGCGAGAAGACCAGCGACCTCGAGTCGATCTTCACCGTCATCGACGTCGCCAACGGGCTGGGCACCCGCCTGCGGCCAAACAAGTGGTCGTGGATGAACACCGACACCACCGTGCACCTCACCCGCGTGCCGAGCGGGCCGTGGGTCGGCATCGACGCCCACATGGTCGCCGGGCCGGACGGCTTCGGCGCGACCTTCGGCGAGCTCTTCGACGCCTCCGGCCACATCGGCCGGTCGGCGCAGACGGTCATGCTCAACGCCGTCGGCTGACCTCGGGCATCGACGAGAAGAGGGGCCCGTCACCGGCCGGTGACGGGCCCCTCTTCTCGTCGATGCGTCAGAAGCGGCAGGACCGGATGTCGGTCGCCAGGATCGCCTTGGCGCCCAACTCCGCCAGCTCGTCCATGAGGTTCTGGTGGTTCTTGCGCGGGACCATCGCACGGACGGCCACCCAGTCGGGGTCGGCCATCGGGGCCACGGTCGGCGACTCGAGTCCCGGCGTGATCGCCGAGGCCTGCTCGAGGATCGCCCGCGGGCAGTCGTAGTCGATCATCACGTACTGCTGGCCGAAGACCACACCCTGGACGCGGGCGATGAACTGCTTCTCGGCCTTGCTGAGCTCGGCGTCGCGACGCGAGATGAGCACGGCCTCGGAGTTGCACAGCGACTCGCCGAAAGCGGCGAGCCCGTGCTGGCGCAGCGTCCGTCCGGAGCCGACCACGTCGGCGATGGCGTCGGCGACCCCGAGCTGGATCGAGATCTCGACGGCGCCGTCGAGGCGGATGATCTCGGCCTCGATGCCGCGGGCGCCGAGGTCGCTGCGCACCAGGTTGGGGTACGAGGTGGCGATGCGCTTGCCCGCGAGGTCCTCGACGGTCCAGGTCTGGTCGGCGGGGGCCGCGTAGCGGAAGGTCGAGGAGCCGAAGCCCATGGCGAGCTGCTCGTCGACGGCCGCGCCGGAGTCGAGGGCGAGATCGCGGCCGGTGATGCCGAGGTCGAGGCGACCTGACGCGACGTAGATCGCGATGTCCTTGGGCCGGAGGAAGAAGAACTCGACGTCGTTGTTGATGTCGAGGACGGTCAGGTCCTTGGAATCGGTCCGCTTGCGGTAGCCGGCCTCGAGGAGGATGGCCGACGCGGATTCGGAGAGCGCACCCTTGTTGGGCACGGCAACTCGCAACATTTCGATGTCCTTTTCGTGGGTTTGCACTCAGGCTGGGCAGGGAGACGTGTCTGGCCGGGTCCTCCGGTCACAGATGTCGGTACACGTCCTCCAGCTCGAGACCCCGCTTGATCATCATGACCTGCAACCAGTAGATGAGCTGAGAGATCTCCTCGCCGAGCGAGTCGTCGGACTCGTGCTCCGCGGCAAGCCAGACCTCACCGGCTTCCTCGATGATCTTCTTGCCGAGAGTGTGCACGCCGGAATCGAGCGCGGCGACGGTTCCCGATCCCTCGGGACGGGTCTCGGCCTTCTCGCGCAGTTCGGCGAACAGCTCCTCGAATGTTTTCACGAGTCACCATTTTTGCATGTCGCGATATGCGCGAGCCCGCCGGTCCATGCCTCGGTGATGTCGTCGAGGCCGAGGCCGACGAGTGAGCTCCGGAACACGCGCAGCGGACCCGGTTCGACGCGGGCCGCCGACGGCACGACGAGGGTGGGGCAGCCGGCGGCGGTCGCGGCCTGGGTTCCGGTCGGCGAGTCCTCGACCGCCAGGCAGTCGGCGCTCGCCACGCCGAGGAGCTCGGCGGCGCGCAGATAGGGATCGGGCGCCGGCTTGCCGACGGGGACCTCGTCGCCGCAGACGGTCGCCGCGAACCGGTGCAGGCCGATGGTCTCCAGGGCGACGTCGGCGGCCTCGCGCACGGTGTTGGTCACCAGGACCATCGGGATGCCCGCGCCGGCGACCAGGTCGAGCGCCTCCACCGCGCCGGGGCGCCACGGGAGCCCCTGCGCGAACAGCTCGCCCACCCGGTCCAGCGTCCACCGGCCGTCGGCGGCGGGGTCGCGATCGGCCGGCGGGATGCCGGCCGCGACGTGGACCTTCGCCAGGGCGTCGGGCAGGGAGTTGCCGAGGGTCGACTCGCGCAGCTGCGGCGTCATGGCGATCCCGTGACGTTCGGCCAGCTCGCTCATCGCGATCTCCCACAGCGGCTCGGAGTCGAGCAGGGTGCCGTCCATGTCCCAGAGGACGGCGGCGGGGAGTCGGGAAGGGACGAAGAGGGAGTCGGTCACCCCTGCATCATCCCAACCCACTGTCCGGTCGGCTCATCGGCCGGATAGAACAGCTCGACGGTCAGCTCCTCGAGGGTGATGTCACGCGGCGACCCGAACGTGGTGAGGGTGCTGAAGAAGGAGAGCTTCTGCTCGCCGAGGACCACCTCGAACGGCACCAGCAGGCGGTCCGGCTCGTACACGGTCTCCCCTGCCGCGCGTCGCTCGTCGAGGCCGACGACCGTCTCGTACGACGACACCTCGCGCTCGAGTTCCACCAGTCGTTCGTCGCCCGTGATCCGCGTCATGCGGCGCAGCAGGTCGACGAGGTGGCCGCCCCACTCGTCGAAGTTGTGCGTCATGCGGGCGAAACCGTCGGGATGCAGCGACGCCCGGAACAGATTGACCGGGGCGGTCTGGAATCGCTCGGGAAGCAGGCCGAGGAACCGGACGGCGGCGTCGTTGGCCAGCACGACGTTCCAGGTCCGGTCCAGCGCGACCCCGACATTGGGTTCGTGGGCGTCGAGCAGTCGCACGATCTCGGCGCGCACGCGCGACATCGTCTCGGCGTCGAGCGGCCGCTCCTCGTACCGCGGCGCGTACCCGGCCGTCACGAAGAGCGAATTGCGTTCCCGCAGCGGGATGTCCAGATGCTCGGCGAGAGCGTCCAACAGCGCGGGGCCGGGTCGCGACCGCCCGGTCTCGACGAAGCTGAGGTGACGGGGCGACACCCCCACCGCGTGGGCGAGGTCGAGCTGACTCACCGACCGCCGAGAACGCCACTGCCGCAGCATCGTCCCCACCTCGACGGTCATGAACTCACCGTAGGCAACCCTCGATGAGCTCGAGGGCGAACCCGATGGTCTGTGCGAGGACTTCTTCGGGTTCGCCGTCGAACTCCTTGCAGGTGGCGCTGACCCGGCCGCGGTGGTCGAGACCGAACCACACCGTGCCGGGCGCGGCCTCGTCGGGCTCGGGGCCGGCCTCGCCGGTCACCGCGACGACGATCTCGGCGTCGAAGAGCCGTGCCGTGGTGGCCGCCATGGCACGAGCCGCCGTCTCGCTGACGACGGGCCCCTCCGGCACCTCGAGCAGGCCGTACTTCACGTCGGAGTGATAGGCGACGACACCGCCGCGGAACCAGGTGCCGGCCTGCGGGGCCTTGCTCAGCTCGCTGGCGAGGTTGCCGCCGGTCAGCGACTCGGCCACGGCGATGTGCTCGCCCCGGTCGAGGACTGCCTTCGCGATCTGCTCGCAGGTGTGGGAGAAGTCACTCACATCGGACATGACCCGACGATTACCTCATCGGCGCGTCTTCAAACCACTACCCGGCGGGTAATCGCGCGCCGCGCACCGAGGCGTCACGCTGGGCCCATGACACACGGGATTCACGAGCGGCAGGGCACGGCGCTGATCTCCCCGGCGATGGGCGTTCCCGCCCGGGTGTACCGGCGGTTGTCGGAAGCATTGGGGTCCGGGGCATTGGCGTCCGCGGCATCGGCGTCCGGGGCATCGGCGCAGTCCGGGTTCGAGGTGGGCGTGGTGGGGCGGCGCGGCGTGGAGGACGGCTCTCCCCGCCCGCACGCGCCGTCGACTGGTCACACGAGGACGAGGCGGACGACCTCGCCGAGGCGATCGCGGCGGCACGGGCCCGCACGGGCGGCCCGGTCCTGGTGATCGGCCACAGCCTGGGCGCTCAGCTGGCCGCGCTGGCGGCGCAACGCTCCGACCATCGACCGGACGGCATCGTCGCGATCGGGGCGTCGGTGCCGTGGTTCCGCCACTACGGCCGCCGCGCCGTGCCCTTCGCCGCACTCGCGGCCTCGGTCCGCCCGGTGACCGCCGTCGTCGGTCACTGGCCGCGGCAGGGCTTCGCCGGGCCGACGCCGCGGACCCTGATGCGCCAGTGGGCCCGGATGGTGCTGACCGGTCGCCCGCCCTTCGATCTCGACGGCTCGATCCGGGTTCGGGCGCTGATGGTCCGCCTCGGCGACGACGAACTGGTCACCGACCAAGCGGCGGCCGCGTACGAGGCGGCGTTCTCCCGCGACGTCGTCACCCGCTGGACCTACGACGAGTCGTGCTGCCCGGCCGGCGGTGACGCGACGCATCTCGGATGGAGTCGCGCCCCCGAGGTGGTGGCCCGGCGGATCGCCGAGTGGTGGACGTCGGGGCCCGGCGCGGTGGTCACCGGTGAGATGCGTGAGGACGCACCCGAATCCGGCTGACGCTCAGGCCCTCCAGGTGCCGCTCGTCGATTCGATCCGCCGGCGGGTCCGTTCCGCGGTGGCACGGCCCCACTCGCCCGTGGAGACGTAGACGATCACGGCGAGGGCGAACCCGCAGGCGGCCATCGCGATCCACACCGGCCGCGCCGCGGCGGACAGACCGTCGGCGATCGAGCCGTCGATCCCGGCGAACGCGAGCGCGCCGAACACGGCCACACCGAGTGCGGTGCCGACCTGTCGCCCGGTCGAGGCCATCGCCGACGCCAGCCCCGCCTGGGTGCGGGGCATGCCGGACACCGCGCCGTTGGTGATCGGCGCGTTGAGGAAGCCGAAGCCGAGTCCGAACACCAGGTACGACGCGCCGACGTAGACATACGAGGTGTCCTCGCCCAGACCGATCAGCATGGCCGAGCCGGCGATGGTGGCGAACGAGCCGATCATCATCGGCAAGCGGGTGCCGCGGTCGCCCACGAGGCGACCCGCGATCGGTGCGCAGACCACCGACGCGGCGGCCATCGGAAGGGTCATCAGGCCCGCGTTCATCGGCGACAGGCCACGCACCTCCTGCAGGTACAGGGTGTTGAGGAACAGGAAGCCGCCGGTCGCGGCGAAGGCGATCACGGCACAGGCGACGGCGCTCGAGAACGGTGCGCTGCCGAAGAACCGCGGGTCGAGCAGCGGCTCGTCGCGCCGGTTCTCGAACCACACCAGCGCGACCAGGGACACGGCCGAGATCAGGAAGCAGCCGAGGACCGTCGGAGAGGTCCAGCCGAGCGGCCGGCCCTCGATGATGGCGAAGGTGAGCGTGGCGAGGAAGGCCAGGATCAGCACCTGCCCGACGGGGTCGGCGCGTCGTGCGTGCTCGGCGCGCGACTCGGGGACGAACCGGGCGGTCAGCGCGATCGCGAGGAGGCAGACGGGCACGTTGAGCCAGAAGATCGCCTCCCACCCGATCCCGGACACGAGCGCTCCGCCCACGACCGGCCCGAACGCCATGCTCAGGCCGAATGCCGTGCCCCACACCCCGATCGCCTGCGCGCGTTCCCGCGGGTCGACGAAGACGTTGGTGACGATGGCGAGCGCGACCGGGTTGAGCATCGACCCGCCGATCGCCTGCACCATGCGGGCGCCGATGAGGAACTCCGCGGTCGGCGCGAGCGAACACAGGACCGACGCCACCCCGAAGACCAGCAGGCCGAGCTGGAAGATCCGCTTGCGCCCGAAGCGGTCTCCGAGCGTCCCGCCGAAGATCAGCAGGCTCGCGATCACCAGCGCGTACGAGTCGATCACCCACTGCAGCTGCGACTCGGTCGCGTCGAGGTCGCGGCCGATGGACGGGATCGCGACGTTGAGCGCGGAGACGTCGAGACCGACGATGAACAGGCTGAGGCAGCACGTCGCGAGGATGACGAGGCGGTCGCGGCGGGTCAGGGTGCCGCCGGCCGAACGCGCGCGCAGTGCGGACACGCGGCTCACGACTCCGCCGCCCGGCGGAGCTTGTCGAGGAGGCCGGCGAGCTGCCGCAGCTCGGCTCCGTCGAGGGCGTCGAACATGGCCGGGGCCACGGCCGGATTGTCGATGACCTCGGTGACCACCCGACGTCCGGCGTCGGTGATGGTGACGAGCCGGCAGCGGCGATCCGACGGCTCGGGCTCGCGGGTGACCAGCCCGCGCTCGACCAGGTCGTCGACGATCCCGCTCATCGCCGACTTGTCGACCCCCATGCCCTCGGCGAGCTCACGCTGCGTCATCGGCCGCTCGGCGACCCGTCGCAGCGCGCGGAACCGGCTGAAGGGGATGTCGATGACCTCGGTGATCCGCGCCCGCGACTCCCGGGCCCGATCACGCACGAGGCCGTTCATCGCGAACCACACCGTGGTCGCCGTGGGATCGGCGACGCCCCTCCGCGAGTTGGTTGTAGGCATTCAACGATTGTAGATCTACAACAATCCGGGCCCGTGGCCGGCAGCGAGGTCGCGGGCGAGCCGAGTGCGGCCGGGAGTCAGCGGCCGACGCCCTGCCCGTGGCGCCCCTCCCCACCGGCGAAACGGGAGGCGCCGGCGGCGGTGTCCGCGGCCAGCGACACCATGCCGTGGTGGAGCTCGTTGACCATCGCCGAATCGGCGTCCATGCCGTGCTGCTCGCGCACCGACGCCCGGTCCTCGCGCAGGCACGTCTGCGGGAAGGCCGCGATCTGCTCGGCGAGTTCGACGGCGGCGTCGAGCGCCGTGCCCGATGGGACCACACGGTTGGCCAGGCCGATCTGCAGCGCCTCGTCGGCGGTGACCGCACGCCCGGTGAGGATCAGGTCCATCGCACGGCTCTCCCCGATCAGCCGCGGCAGGCGCACCGTGCCGCCGTCGATCAGCGGCACTCCCCAGCGGCGGCAGAACACCCCGAAGACGGCGTCCTCGTCGGCCACCCGGAGGTCGGCCCACAACGCCAGCTCGAGGCCCCCGGCCACCGCGTGGCCGGAGACCGCCGCGATCACCGGCTTGGACAGGTTCATCCGCGTCGGCCCCATCGGGCCGTCGCCGTCGAACTCCACCCGGTTCGGGTCACCGTCGGCGATGGCCTTGAGATCCGCTCCGGCACAGAAGGTCCCGCCTTCGCCGTAGAGGACGGCCACCGACGCGGACTCGTCGGCGTCGAATCTCCGGAACGCGTCGGCGAGGGCCTGTGCGGTACGACGGTCGACGGCGTTGCGCCGCTCGGCCCGGTCGATCCCGATGATCCGTACCGGCCCCCGCGACCGCTCGATCACTGTGCTCACGATCGCCCCTTCTCGACGCCGGCTACGTGTTGAAGTACTTGGCCTCGGGATGGTGCAGCACGAACGCGTCGGTGGACTGCTCGGGATGCAGCTGCAGCTCCTCCGACAGCTCGACGCCGATGCGCTCGGGTTCGAGCAGCGCGACCATCTTGGCGCGGTCCTCGAGGTTCGGGCAGGCGCCGTAACCGAACGAGAAGCGCGCACCGCGGTATTCGAGGTCGAAAAAGCCCTGCGGGTGCTCCGGATCCTCGGCGGCCACACTGCGGTCGTCGAACCGCAACTCGCTGCGCACCCGCTGATGCCAGTACTCGGCGAGCGCCTCGGTCAGTTGCACGCCGATGCCGTGCACCTCGAGGTAGTCGCGGTAGGCGTTCTCGGCGAACAGCTTGTTGGCGAAGTCGGCGATCGGCTGCCCCATCGTCACCAGTTGGAACGGCATGACGTCGACCTTGCCGGCTTCCTTCGCCGCCTCGCGCGACCGGATGAAGTCGGCGATGCACAGGAAGCGCGAGCGCTGCTGGCGCGGGAACGAGAAGCTGTGGCGCACCTCGGCATCCGGATCCGGCTCGGCGAGCACGTGGACCGTGTCGCCCTCGCTCACCGCCGGGAAGTACCCGTACACCACCGCTGCGTGCTGCAGGATGTTCTCGGTCGCGAGGCGGTCGATCCAGTACCGCAGCCGCGGACGGCCCTCGGTCTCGACGAGCTCCTCGTACGACGGGCCCTCGCCGCCGCGGGCTCCGCGCAGGCCCCACTGGCCGAGGAACAGCGCACGCTCGTCGAGGAACTGCAGATAGTCGTGGACCGGGATGCCCTTGACGATCCGGGTCCCCCAGAACGGCGGCGTCGGGATCTCGTTGTCAGCGGCCACATCCGACCGCTCGGGCACCTCGACCGGCGTCTCGGCGGCCTTGCGCTTCTCGGCGATCCGCTTGGAGCGCTCGTGACGCGCCTTGCGCTCGGCGGCCTTGGCGGCGGCCGCCTTGGCCTCCTCGCTGTCCGGATCGGGACCTTCGCCGCGCTTGCGGGCCATGATCTCGTCCATCAGGCGCAGACCCTCGAACGCGTCACGCGCGTAGTGCACGTCGCCCTCGTAGACGTCGGACAGGTCGTTCTCGACGTAGGTGCGCGTCAGCGCGGCGCCGCCGAGCAGCACCGGGTACTCGTCGGCGAGGCCCCGGGAATTGATCTCCTCGAGGTTCTCCTTCATCACCACGGTCGACTTCACGAGCAGACCCGACATGCCGATGACGTCGGCCCGCTTGTCCGCGGCGACCTCGAGGATCGTCGAGATCGGCTGCTTGATGCCGATGTTGACGACCTCGTAGCCGTTGTTCGACAGGATGATGTCGACGAGGTTCTTGCCGATGTCGTGCACGTCGCCCTTGACGGTCGCGAGCACGATGCGACCCTTGCCGTCCTCGCCGGTCGACTCCATGTGCGGTTCGAGGTGGGCCACCGCGGCCTTCATCACCTCGGCGGACTGCAGCACGAAGGGCAGCTGCATCTGGCCCGAGCCGAACAGCTCGCCGACGGTCTTCATGCCCGACAACAGGGTGTCGTTGATGATCGCCAGCGGCGGGACCTGCTTCATCGCCTCGTCGAGGTCGTCGGTCAGGCCGTCGCGCTCGCCGTCGACGATGCGCCGTTCCAGACGCTCGAACAGCGGCAGCTTGGCCAGCTCCTGCGCACGCGACTCACGCGCCGACGCCGCCGACACGCCCTCGAACAGCTGCATGAGCTTCTGCAGCGGGTCGTAGCCCTCGCGGCGACGGTCGTAGACGAGATCGAGCGCGACCTGGCGGTGCTCCTCGGGGATGCGCGCCATCGGCAGGATCTTCGAGGCGTGCACGATCGCGGTGTCGAGACCGGCCTGGACGCACTCGTGCAGGAACACCGAGTTGAGCACCTGCCGCGCGGCCGGGTTCAGGCCGAACGAGATGTTCGAGATGCCCAGCGTGAAGTGGACGTCGGGATGCGCCTCCTTGAGGCGACGGATCGCCTCGATGGTCTCGATGCCGTCGCGCCGGACCTCCTCCTGACCCGTGGAGATCGGGAAGGTCAGGGCGTCGATGATGATGTCCTCTTCGGCGAGGCCCCAGTTGCCGGTGATGTCGGCGATGAGGCGCTCGGCGACCCGGACCTTCCAGTCCGCGGTGCGCGCCTGCCCCTCCTCGTCGATCGTGAGCGCCACGACCGCGGCGCCGTGCTCGACGACGAGCTCCATGATCTTGTGGAACCGCGAGTCCGGGCCGTCGCCGTCCTCGTAGTTCACCGAGTTGACCGCGCAGCGTCCGCCCAGCGTCTCCAGCCCGGCGCGGATGACGTCGGGCTCGGTCGAGTCGAGCATGATCGGCAGCGTCGACGACGTCGCGAAGCGGCTCGCCAGGGCGGTCATGTCGGCGGCGCCGTCGCGACCCACGTAGTCGACGTTGAGGTCGAGCATGTGCGCGCCGTCGCGCGTCTGGTCCTTGGCGATGTCCAGGCACTTCTGGTAGTCGCCGGCGATCATCGCCTCGCGGAAGGCCTTGGACCCGTTCGTGTTGGTCCGCTCGCCGATCACCAGGAAGCTGGCGTCCTGGTCGAACGGGACCGCGGTGTAGAGCGAGGAGGTCTCCGAGACGTGCTCGGGCCGGCGGCTCGCGGGCGTGACCCCGGCGACCGCCTCGGCGACCTGGCGGATGTGCTCGGGGGTGGTGCCGCAGCAGCCGCCGACGAACTGCAGGCCGAACTCGCCGACGAACCCGGCGAGGGCCTCGGCCAGCTCCTCCGGCGTCAGCGGGTACTCGGCGCCGTTCGGGCCGAGCACGGGCAGGCCCGCGTTCGGCATGACCGAGACCGGGAGCCGCGCGTGCTTGGACAGGTAGCGCAGGTGCTCGCTCATCTCGGCGGGACCGGTCGCGCAGTTCAGGCCGATCACGTCGACGCCGAGCGGCTCGATGGCGGCCAGTGCGGCACCGATCTCCGAACCGAGCAGCATCGTGCCGGTGGTCTCCACGGTCACGTGGGTGATGATCGGGATGCGTCGGCCGACCCGGTCCATGGCCCGGCGCGCCGCGACGACCGCCGCCTTCACCTGCAGCAGGTCCTGGCACGTCTCGATGAGCACCGCGTCGGCGCCGCCCTCGAGCATGCCGATGACGCATTCGATGTAGGCGTCGCGGATCACCGCGAAGGTGGTGTGACCGAGGCTGGGCAGCTTGGTGCCCGGGCCGATCGAACCGAGCACGTAGCGGTCGGTCCCGTCGGCCGACGGCCCCATCTCGTCGGCGACGCCGCGGGCGATCGCGGTGCCCTTGTAGGCCAGCTCGCGGATGCGGTCGGCGATGTCGTAGTCGCCGAGGTTGGACAGGTTGCAGCCGAAGGTGTTGGTCTCCACCGCGTCCGCACCTGCCTCGAAGTAGGCGCGATGGATGGCCTCGAGCACGTCCGGGCGGGTGTCGTTGAGGATCTCGTTGCAGCCCTCGAGGCCGAGGAAGTCGTCGAGGGTCAGATCCGCGGCCTGCAGCATCGTGCCCATCGCCCCGTCGCCGATCAGCACTCGCCGCGACATCGACGACATGAAGGTCGTGTCGAAGTCGCTCGGTCGGTGGCCGGGGTTCTCGAAGGACATGGTTGACAGCGTAGTTCGCCCTCTCTGCGTGTTCGGTCGTAGGCTGGTTCGGTGAACGCTGAGCAGATGTCCGACCTCCCCCGGCTGCGCAGACCCATTCTGCTCGCAGCCTTCGAGGGATGGAATGACGCCGGAGACGCCGCCAGCAGCGCGGTCGAGCATCTCGCACTCGAATGGGACGCCCGTCCGCTCGTCGACATCGACTCCGATGAATACTACGACTTCCAGGTCAACCGTCCCACCATCAAGCTCATCGACGGCGTGACCAGGCGAATCGAGTGGCCCACGACCTCCATCTCCTGGTGCAGCCCGCGCGGCGCCGACCGCGACATCGTGCTGGTCCGGGGCATCGAGCCGAACATGCGCTGGCGCGCGTTCTGCGCCGAGATCGTCGAACTCGCCCACCGACTCGAGGTCGAGATGACCGTCATGCTCGGCGCGCTCCTCGCCGACACCCCGCACACGCGCCCGGTGCCGGTCACCGGATCGGCGTACAGCAGCGAGACCGCCGAGCGGTACAACCTGGCCGAGAGCCGCTACGAGGGTCCCACCGGCATCACCGGCGTCCTGCAGGACCTCTTCGTCCAGGCCGGCATGCCGGCGGTGTCCTTCTGGGCCGCGGTCCCGCACTACGTGTCCACGCCGCCCAACCCCAAGGCGACCGTCGCCCTGTTGACGCGCGTCGAGGAGGTCCTCGACATCGAGGTGCCGCTCGGGACGCTGCCCGAACAGGCCGAGGAGTGGGAGCGCGCGGTCACCGAGATGACCGAGGACGACGAGGAGATCGCCGAGTACGTGCGCGGCCTCGAGGAGCGCGGCGACGCCGAACTCGATCCGGACGAGGTCATGGCCAAGATCGACGGCGACGCACTCGCCGCCGAGTTCGAGCGCTATCTCAAGCGCCGCGGACAACAGGGGCCGTTCGGAGGGTGAGCGGCAACCGGTCGACGGCCACCCGCGTCGGCGCCGGGATCGCGGCGGGCATCGCCACTCTGGGCGCCGGAACCGCGGCGTACGCCGCGCGCAATCTCACCTACGACACCCGGGAGGCGGCCCGACTCGCGTCCAGCGGGATGCGCGCGCGGGCGGTCACGACACCCGACGGAGCGGTCATCACCTATGGCGAGGGACCCGCGCGCGGTGCTCCCCTGCTGCTCGTCCACGGCCAGCAGGTGTCGTGGGCGGACTACGCATCCGTCCTCCGCACCCTCACCCGTGACTGGCACGTGTTCGCCGTCGACGCGTTCGGGCACGGCGGTTCGGAGAAGGACCCGTCGCGGTACCCCGCCCTGCCGCAGACCGAGGCGCTGGCCTGGTTCGTCGAGAACGTCGTCGGCGCTCCCGTCGTCGTCGCGGGTCACTCCTCCGGCGGGCTCCTGGCCGTGCGCCTGGCCGCCGACTTCGCCGACCGCGTGCGCGCCGTGCTGATCGAGGACGCGCCCTTCTTCGGGACCGAACCCGAGCGAGCACGCTCGACCTACGCCTGGCTGGACACGTTCCGCAACATCCACCGTTATCTCGAGGCCGGCGCCTCGGCGGGCGCGGACAGCTGGACCCGGTACTGGTTGCAGCACAGCTACCTGCGGACGATGTTCGGCGACCGGGCGTGGCAGTCGCTGGTCCGCGGACCGGTCGAGCGCCGCCTCGACCGCGATCCCCGCGTCGTCCCGAAGCTGTGGTGGCTGCCGCCCACCCTCAACCGCGCGATCGCGCTCACGGCCTGCCTGCAGGACGGGACGGGCGACTACGACCTGCGCTACGGCGAGATGTTCTACGACGGCAGCTGGCTCGCCGGATTCGACCAGGCCGAGACCCTCCGCCGGGTCCGCGTCCCGGCAACCCTGCTGCACACGACGACCCACGACCAGGACGGCGTCCTGCTGGGTGCGATGACCTCCGACGACGCCAACCGCGCCCACACGCTCATGCCCGACTGCCTGCTGGTCGACAACATCCCGTCGGGACACGACATCCACCGGCAGCAGCCGTCGCTCTACCTCGACGCCCTGAACGCGCTGCGGGACCGGATCCGCGGCTGAGCCGGACGGTCTCCGCCGAGACCAGGCGATCTTCTGACGACACCCGGCCGATCTTCTCTATCGAGACTCAGCCGATCTTCTCTATCGAGACTCAGCCGATCTTCTCTATCGAGACAACGGGCGTGGTGATGCGCCACGTGCGCACATCCGGGTCGTCGGCCGCGCGCACCCAGAACTGGGCGGATTCGCCGAGACGGCAGGACTTGACCCCCAGCAGCGGGATGTCCTCGGAGTCGCGGCGCAGCCGGCTCACGGTCCATTCCTCGCTCTCGGTGCCACCGACACCCGGTGCACGCAACAGCGTCATCTCGTCGAAGTCGAGCAGATACGTGGACGTCCGGGTGACCACGGTGAACACCCCGGAGTCCGTGTCGGGTCGGATCTCTTGCACACGCGCCACGAGAGCACTCTACCCAGTGCGGCCGGCGACCGTCGTGCGGTGTCGCCGGCACGCACGCCCGGTCGACTCCTGCCGCAACCGATCTCGGCCGATCAGCCGGCCTGCGGAGTCCGCGGGATGCCGAGCAGCGCGTCGACCGCGGCGGCCAGCTCGCCCGGCGCGGTGGCCGAGGAGCCGATGCCGATGCGCACGTCCTCGCACCACCCGTCCACGGCGGCCAGCGCCTTGGGGGTGTCGAGGTCGTCGGCGAGGTGCTGGCGCACGCGTGCGATGACCTCGGTCGCGTCCGGGCCGGTTGCCGCGGCGAAGGCGCTGCGCCAGCGGGCGAGGCGCTCGACGGCCGTGTCGAGGACACCCTGCGTCCACATGCGGTCGCCACGGTAGTGGTCGGCCAGCAACGCCAGCCGGATCGCGGCCGGGTCGACGCCGTCGCGGCGCAGGTGCGAGACGAAGACCAGGTTGCCGCGGCTCTTGGACATCTTCTCGCCGTCGAGGCCGACCATGCCGGTGTGCACGTAGTGGCGGGCGAAGCGACGCGAATCGGTCAGCGCCTCACCGTGGGCCGCGGAGAACTCGTGGTGCGGGAAGATCAGGTCGTTGCCGCCGCCCTGGATGTCGAACTCGATGCCGAGGCGGTTCAGCGCGATCGCCGAGCACTCGATGTGCCAGCCGGGCCGGCCCGGACCGAACGGCGAATCCCACGACGGCTCGCCCTCCCGCTTCGCGCGCCACAGCAGCGCGTCGAGCGGATCGCGCTTGCCCGGGCGGTCGGGGTCGCCGCCGCGCTCGGCGAAGAAGCGCGCCATGGTCTCGCGGTCGTAGCCGGACTCGTAGCCGAACTGCTCGGTCGCGTCGGTCCGGAAGTAGACGTCCGGGTACTCCGCGTCGTCGACGACGTAGGCCGCGCCCGAGGCCAGCAGCTTCTCCACGACCTCGATGACCTCGCCGATGGACTCGACGGCGCCGACGTAGTCGCGCGGCGGCAGGACACGCAGCGCGGTCATGTCGTCACGGAAGAGCTGGGTCTCGCGTGCGCCCAGGTCGCGCCAGTCCACTCCGTCGCGGTCGGCGCGCTCGAACAGCGGATCGTCGACGTCGGTGACGTTCTGGACGTAGTGAACGTCGTGGCCCTGGTCGCGCAGCACGCGGTTGATCTGGTCGAAGGTCACGTAGGTGGCGGCATGACCCAGGTGGGTCGCGTCGTACGGGGTGATCCCGCAGACGTACATGGTGGCGGTCTCCCCCGGCGCCACGGGGCGGACGGCTCGGTCGGCGGTGTCGTAGAGACGGAGGGCGGGTCCACCGCCGGGTACCACCGGAAGTTCCACATCGGGCCACGACTGCATGGCGTCCACTGTATTGCCCGCCGCGCGGACGGTGTTCACGGGCCGTCCGGTGCACGGGCCGCCGCGGTCGCGGGGCCGTCCGGGACAGCGCGATCAGAGCCGGGACACCGCGGCAGGCGTCAGAACGGGGGCCACGGGATGGGACGACGCCCGGGCGGGAACGGCATCGTCGCGTTCTCCGCGATCACCATCGCCCGCAGCGTCAACGCCTCGATCTCGTCCGCGGTGATCAGCTCCCGCAGTTCCTCGCGCAACTCCGAACCCGCGGTCTCGAGCTGCTCGACCAGCGTCGCGACGTCGGCGACGAGATGGGCCGGCACCTGCTCTCCCGCCCAGCCCCACAGGACCGTTCGCAGTTTGTCCTCGGAGTGCAGGCAGATCCCGTGGTCGATGCCGTAGACCCCGCCGTCGAGCCCCTCGAGCACGTGGCCGCCCTTGCGGTCGGCGTTGTTGAGCACCACGTCGAGCACCGCGAGACGTTGCAGCCGCGGGTCGTCGGCGTGCACGAGGACCACCGGCTCGCCGGTGTGGTCGTAGGCCTCGAGCACCGCGAAGAAGCCGGTGGGCACGGAGTCGGCGGGACACAGGTCGACCAGGTCCACCCGCGGCGATCCGGCGTCGGCGCGCGGGTGTTCGGAATTGTCCGGGGTCTCGATCCAGCGCTGCACCATGCCCGGACCCACCGGGCCGTCACGATGCACCGTGGCGGGTATCGCGCCCCAGCCGAGCGCCTCGGAGACGAGGTACGACGCCACCTCTCGCCCGGCCAGCGTGCCGTCGGGGAAATCCCAGAGCGGGACCTCGCCGCGGACCGGCTTGTAGACACACCGCAGTTCGGTGTCGTCGAGCGCGGCGTCGCACACGAGCGTGGCGTTGCTCGCCGACGGGATGCGCCCGAGGATGGTCAGTTCGCCCTCGCGCAGGACGTCGAGGACCGCCACCTCCGACGCTGACTCCGAAAGCGATTCCGACGCAACGGCTTCTGACGCAACGGGCTCCGATGCAGCGGGCTCCGACGCGGGTTCGGGCGTCATGGCCGTTCGGGACCGGTCTCGTCCGGGTCGTCGGGATCGTCCGGCTCGTCGTCGTCCTCGACGGAGAAGCTCGGGTCGCCCTGCGCGGCAAGGCTGTTGAAGACCGCCGGGTCGATGAAGTCGAGCGACTTGCTGAGCTCGGCGTCCCGCTTGTAGCCGTTGGTGCGCACGCACAGATGCCCGTTCGGGTCGAGCGGCTCGTTGCACAGCGGACAGGGCTGTCGACCGGCCGAGATGACCTTCGCCGAGCGCGCGGCGAACTCGCGCGCCGCCGCGGTGCTCAGGAAGACCCGCACCGCGTCGGGGCCCTCGTCGGTGTCGTCGAGGACGACGCTCTCGTCGAACTCGCCCTCGGTGATGGCGAGCAGCTCGACGACGACGGCCTCGGACTCGGCGTCCCAACCCAATCCCATGGTGCCCACGCGGAACTCGGCGTCGACCGGCATCACCAGCGGGCTCAGATCGCCGACGCGGTCGGTCGGCGGCGGCACCGGGGTGCCGAACCGGCGGTGGATCTCGTCGAGCAGTGCGCCGATCCGGTCGGCCAGAATCTGGACCTGCTGCTTCTCCAGCATCACGCTGACGACGCGGGACTCGTGCACGGCCTGGAGGTAGAACGTGCGGTCACCGGGTTGCCCGATGGTGCCGGCGATGAACCGGTCCGGACTCCGGAACACGTGGATCGCTCGGGACATCACACCTCCTCGACTGTTGTGTTCATTATCGCGACGTCGCCGGGACCGTCGCAGACGCGTCGGCGTCGGCGCCGGTCTCACCGCCCACGACCGCGTCGTCGGCGGCCGCGGCCTCGCGGGGCGGCCGGGGCACCGGGACCTTCGCGGTGTGGTTCACGGTGTGCACGTACGGCCGCGCCGAGCCGTAGCGGATCACGCTGATCGACGCCGGCTCGACCACGATCCGCTGGAACGAGTCGAGGTGGCTGCCCATCGCGTCGGCGATCACCGACTTGATGACGTCGCCGTGGGAACAGGCCACCCACACCCCCGACCCGTCGGGCCCGCCGTAGATGCGGTCGAGCTCGCGCACGGCGCGCACCGCGCGGGCCTGGACGTCGGCGAGTCCCTCGCCGTCGGGGAAGACCGCGGCCGACGGCTGCTGCTGCACCACCTTCCACAGCGGCTCGCCCAGCAGCTCCTTGATGGGGCGGCCGGTCCAGCCGCCGTAGTCGACCTCGATGAGCTCGTCGACGACGATCTCCGGCGGACGGTCGCCGTTGGTGCCCAGGGCGCTCAGCAGCGGCGCCACGGTCTCCGCGCACCGGTCGAGCGGCGAGCGGGCCACGGCCCGGATCTCGCCGAGGTAGTCGCCGAGTCGGGTCACCAGGTCGTCCGCCTGTGCGCGGCCCCGGTCGTCGAGGTGGACTCCGGGGCTGCGACCGGCGAGCAGGCCTGAGGTGTTCGCCGTCGAACGGCCGTGCCGGAGAAGGATCACGGTCATTCCACAACCATAGGCATGAGACCGGACACGCCGCACACGACGAACCCGCGCGGAGCTGGATCTGCGGGATCAGGTGGCCGGGATGACGCCCGTCGACAACAGGATGATCAGCGTCACGCCGAGGATCACCCGGTAGCCGCCGAACCAGTTCATCGAGTGGGAGCCGACGAACTTCAGCAACCAGGCGATCGCCGCGTAGCCGACGACGAACGCCACGAGCGTCGCCACGAGCAACTGCGGACCGGTGGCCTCCATGCCCGAGCCGCTCGGGCTGAACGCATCGGGCAGGCTGAACAGGCCCGAGGCGGTCACCGCGGGGATGGCCAGCAGGAACGAGAACCGGAACGCGGCCTCGCGCTCGAGGCCCAGGAACAGGCCGGCGCTGGCCGTCGCTCCCGACCGCGAGACACCGGGGATGAGGGCGAGACACTGGGCGGCGCCCATCGTGAGGCCGTCGCGCAGCGTCAGCTTCTCCAGCGGACGCTGCTTCTTGCCGTACCGCTCGGCCAGCCAGAACACGCCCGCGAACACGATCAGCATGACCGCCACCAGCCACAGGTTGCGTCCGCTGGTGCGGATCTCGTCCTTGAACAGGTATCCGATGAGACCGATCGGGATGGTCGCGAAGATCACATACCAGCCGATCCGGTAGTCGAGGTCGCGTTCGTCCGCGTCGAACAGACCCCGGAACCACGCCGCGATGATGCGGACGATGTCACGCGCGAAGAACAACAGCACGGCCGCCTCGGTGCCGAGCTGGGTGACCGCGGTGAACGAGGCCCCGGCGTCCTCGCCGAACATGAGCTCCGAGGCGATGCGCAGGTGCCCGGACGACGAGATCGGCAGGAACTCGGTGAGACCCTGCAGCGCCCCGAGGACGATCGACTGGGTCCAGGTCATGGTGTCGGTCACGGCGCCCGATGCTACTGGTACCCGCGGCGGCGCCCACCCGGTCGACCCGGCCGCCGGGGCCGGTCGGCCGGTCGCGCAAGATGGATTCATGCACTCGCCCAGACGATCGCGCCCCCGTCACCAGCCCCCGAGAGGCCTCGCACGGTTGCGGCGCCCCGTCGCCGCGGCGGCCGCGTTCGCCGCGGGTGTGGCGATCATCACGGCCTGCGGGTCCGACGACAACGGCACCCCGGACGTCGCGACGGTCGCCCCCGCGACCCCCTCCGAGGCA
>NZ_BAOQ01000008.1 GCF_000344155.1 Gordonia paraffinivorans NBRC 108238
GTCTAGCCGATGCCGCGGCACTGCTCGGGGGTCTTGCCCGTCGCCGTGAAGACCACGCGCCGCCCGATGAGGACGGCGTGGTCGGCGAAACGCTCGTAGTAGCGGCCGAGCAGGGTCACGTCGACCGCGGCCGCGACCCCGTGCTGCCACTCGCGGTCCATCAGGACGGTGAACAGGTGGCGATGCAGGTCGTCCATCGCATCATCGTCCTCCTGCAGCCGCAGCGCCGCCTGCGGGTCGCGGGTGACCAACACCTCGTGGGCGCTCTTGGCGAGTGCGACGGCCAGTCGACCCATCTCGGCGAAGTAGCCGTTGACCTCTTCGGGAAGTGCCTTCGCCGGGTGCCGGCGTCGTGCGACCTTCGCGACGTGCAGCGCCAGCGCACCCATGCGGTCGGCGTCGGCGACGATCTGGAAACCGCTGACCACCCCGCGCAGATCGCCCGCGACCGGCGCCTGCAGGGCGAGCAGGGCGAAGGACTGTTCCTCGGCGCGCGCCGACAGCTGCGTCATACGCTCGCTGTCGCTGATCACCTCCTCGGCGATGGTGAGATCGGCCTGGAGCAGCGCCTGCGTGGCACGCGCCATCGCGACCCCTGCGAGCTCGCACATCTCGCCTAGGACGGCGGTCAGCGCTTCGAGTTGCTCTTGGTAGGCGGTACGCATGACGCTCAGGATACGTGACCTCGATGAACGCGGGATGAACGTCCGGTGCCCGCGGATCGACATCACGCGGCCGGAGTCGAGACGGCGCCTGCCGCTAGGTGCAGGTCGTGTCGCCGGCGTTGGTGACCGCGAGGTCGTTGGGCAGGTCGCCGGTGTTCTCCGCCGGTGCGAGCTGTTCGACGTTGATCGTCGCGCCGGTGTCGGGAACCGCGCCCAGATCGCCGCCGAAGTCCGAGCCGAGGATCACCTCGACACCAGACTTCACCGTCCGGTCGAACTGGATCTCGGCGCCCGGGAACATCTTGGCCAGCGTCGCGGCCGCCGCCTGCTGGCCGACGCCGTAACGGACGACGGTGTCGTCGCGGTTCTCCGACGCATCGGCGACGCCGCGCACGTCGAAGCCGTAGGGCGTCAGACGGTCGGAGACCTCGGAGGCGAGGCCGGCGGTCGAGGTGCCGTTGAGCACCCGGACGCCCACATTCGCAGGGTTCTGCGCGGTCGCGGTGATCTGGCCGACGGTGTCGGTCGAGCTCTTGCGCGACGGGCCGGCCGGGGCCTTCGACGTGGTGGCCTTCGACGACGGTGCCTTGGACGGCGGGGTCTTCTCGGCCTTCTTCTCACCCGGCAGCGGCAGGTCGTCGATGATCGCGTTGAAGATGGCGTCGATGTCGTCGGTGCGCGGGATCTCGTTGTTCTGCCCGTCCTCCGAGGTGCCGGAGGTCGGGATGGTCAGGAAGGTGACCCGCCCGGCGTCGATGCCCTGCATCGACTCGGCGAGATCGATCAGCGACTGCGTGTCCACGCCGTCGACGTAGCTGTACTCGATGAAGGTGTTGACGATGCTGTTGAGCTTGTTCGGGTTCTTGAGCACGTCGCCCGACAGCGTCGACCGCAGCAGCGACGACATGAACAGCTGCTGGCGCTTGATGCGGCCGTAGTCGCCGTTGCCCTCGGTGGCGATGTTGCGGGCGCGGACGTAGTTGAGCGCGCGGCGTCCGGTCAGCTTCTGCTTGCCGGGCTTGCGCAGGATGTGCCCGATCTCGTAGTCGTACAGCGGAACGGGCGAGCAGACCTCCACGCCGCCGATGGCACGGACCACCTTCTCGAACCCGTAGAAGTCCATCCCGATGAAGTGGTTGATGTTCAGGCCGCTCATCTGCGTGATCACGCGGACCAGGCACTGCGGCCCGCCGTAGAAGTAGACGCTGTTGAGCTTGACGTTGTCCTCGGCCGGCATCTCCTCGCCGTACTTGCCGGTCTCGTTGTCCCACGAGTTGCACTCGGGACGATCCACCTGCAGGTCGCGCGGGAACGAGACCGCCACGACGCGCTCGCGGTTGGCCGGCACGTTCACCAGGATGACGGTGTCCGACCGGGCGCCCTCGGCGTCGGCGGTGGTGCCCGCGCCGACCTTCGAGTTCTGGCCGCCGCGTGTGTCGGTGCCGACGATCAGATAGGTCTCGTCGCCGGTCTGCGCATCCTTGTTGCGGATGTTCTTGTCCTCGGGGTCGACGGCGGTGACGTTGCGCCAGTTGCCGTTCCACGACTTCAGGTAGCCCCAGACGAAACCGGTGCCGACCAGCGCGGTGACGCAGGCGAGCGCCACCAGGACCCGGCCGGTGGCGGTGGTCTTGCGGAGGAGCGAACGCTTGCGGTCCTCGCGCGGGGGGTCGAGGCGCCGCGGCCCTGACCGCAGGTTCAGCGGGCCCGTCAGGTCCGGGGTGGGCTCCAGCGGTTCGCGCGGGACCTTCGGTGCGGGCGGCGTGGGGGTGGTTCCGGACGGGACCGGTTCGGCCGGGATCGGCGCGTCCTGCGCGCGGGACTCCTCGATGGCGCGCTGCGCGGTCGCGCGGTCGGACAGATCGGGCGGGGTCTCACCGGACGAGGAGATCGTCGGGATCTTCTGGGTGACCTCGTTGTCGAAGCGGTGGACCTCGGTGGGCCGGTCGTCGGCGGCGGGCTGGCGGGGGTCGCGACGCGGGGTCGGACGGTCGCCGGGGCCGGACGCCGACGGGGTGAAGCGCCGCGAGCGCCCGCGCGTGACCGGGGGGTTCGGGACATTGGGACGGCGTGGGCGCTCGGTTGCGCGCGGGGCGCCTGCGTCGCCGGCCTGGGCGGCTCCCTCGGCCTCCATCTGCTCCATCAGCTCGCGGACGGTCAGACGGGTGCGGCCGCGGACGAAGCGGTCGGTGGACCGGGGCTCGCGCAGGCTCGCATGCGCACTTGCGCCGGGCGTCTGGGTGCCGGTGCCCTGGGCGTTCGGGTCGATCCGGGGACGGCGGTCGTTGCCATCACTCGGACGTGCGGCACGACGGCCTCGCCGAGACCTGTTGGTCCCGTCGGCCGCGTCCGGTTCGTCCGGTCCCGATGTCCAACGACTCAATGCACGTTCCTCATGCCCCGAGGCTCGATGGCGCGTCACCGCACGTCGGGGCTGTGCGTGGCGGCGGGCGCAGGACTGCGTGGACCCGGTGGCCGGGACCTCCGCGCCATACTACTGATCACACCTGAGAAGAGGCCTCAGCCAGATGCGCGTTGTGACGGTTTTCGCAGATCGTTTCAGCCGCCGGAGTGCATGACCTCGGCGCCGGCGGGAACGACGTCCTCGTACGGGTCGTCGAGCCAGCCCTCGGGCAGCGCGACCTTGGCCGGGGAACCCTGGCGGCCGCGCGGGCCGTGCCCGTCCCGGGGGAACGGGGCGTCGGCGGGGAGTTCGGCGAGCAGTTCGCGCAGTTCGTCGACGCTCTTGACCAGCGCCATCCGGCGGCGGACCTCCGAGCCGGCGGGGAAGCCGCGCAGGTACCACGCGACGTGCTTGCGGATCTCGCGGCAGCCCTTGTCCTCGCCGTGGTGCTCGACGAGGAGCTCGCAGTGCCGGACCATGATCTCGGCGACCTCGCCGAGATTCGGGGGCTCAGGGGCGGCGAGGCCGTTCAGCTCGGCGGCCAGCTCGGCGAACAGCCACGGCCGGCCGAGGCAGCCGCGGCCGACGACGACGCCGTCGCATCCGGTCTGCCTCATCATCGCCACCGCGTCGGCGGGTTCGAAGATGTCGCCGTTGCCGAGCACCGGCACCGAGGTCACGTGCTCCTTCAGCCTGGCGATCTCGTCCCAGTCGGCCTGCCCCGAGTACCGCTGCGAGGCGGTGCGCGCATGCAGCGCGACCGCGGCTGCGCCCTCCTCGGCGGCGATCCGGCCCGCGTCGAGATGGGTGCGGTGTTCGTCGTCGATGCCGATGCGGAACTTGACCGTCACCGGGATGTCGGTGCCCTCCGTCGCCCGCACCGCGGCGGCGACGATCTTGCGGAAGAGGGTCCGCTTGTAGGGGATGGCCGAGCCGCCGCCCTTGCGGGTGACCTTCGGGACCGGGCAGCCGAAGTTCATGTCGATGTGATCGGCGAGGTTCTCCTCGACGATCATCTTGGCCGCCTCGTAGGTCCACTTGGGATCGACCGTGTACAGCTGCATCGACCGCGGGTTCTCGTCCGGGCCGAAGGTGGTCATGTGCATCGTCACCGGGTGGCGCTCCACCAGGGCCCGCGCGGTCACCATCTCGCAGACGTACAGGCCCGACACGGTGCCGGTGCGCGCGAGTTCGAGTTCACGGCACAGGGTGCGGAACGCGACGTTGGTGACGCCGGCCATCGGCGCGAGCACCACGGGACTGGCCAGTTCGATCGACCCGATGCGCAGCTTCTCGGTGGTGATGGCGCCGGTGGCCGGGGTTTCGGTGGGATGCAGCGAACCGGCGCCCTCGGAGTCCGAAGGCGCCGGTCGGCTGGAGACGGTCGTGCTCAGGATGCCTGCTGCTCCCGCTTCTTGGCCTCGCGGGCGAGCGAACGGTCGCGCATCTCCTCGAAGCGGATCGTGTCCTTCTCGAGCTGCTCGAGGAAGGCGGCGAGCTCCTCTCGGGTCTTCTCGCCCTCGGAGGTGAAGTCGTCGCGCTCGAAGACCTTCCACTTGCGCAGGACCGGCATGACGACCTCTTCGAGGTGCTGGCGCAGGTCGTAGATCCCGTGCTTGGCCATGAGGACGCCGTGGCGGCGGAAGTTCGGCATGCCGGCGCCGGGCATCTGGAAGTTGGTGACGATGTCGGTGACCGCGCGCAGCGTCTGGTCGGGCGCGATGTCGAAGCCCGCACCGCAGATGTTGCGGTAGAAGATCATGTGCAGGTTCTCGTCGGCGGCGATGCGCTGCAGCATCTTGTCGGCGACCGGATCGTTGCAGGCCTTGCCCGTGTTGCGGTGGCTGACGCGGGTGGCGAGCTCCTGGAAGGTCACGTACGCGACCGAGTGCAGCAGACCGAGGTCGTCGGCGTGCTCCTCGAGTTCGTCGACGCGTCCGGCGGCGGCGAGCATCGGGTCGTAGCCGTTGGTCATGTGGATCATCCGCGCCTCTTCGAGGGCGACCGGATCGACGCCGCGGGTGACGACGAGGTAGTCGCGCATGACGATGCCGTGGCGGTTCTCCTCGGCCGTCCAGCGACCCACCCAGTGGCCCCAGGCGGAGTCCATCGAGAAGTTGTCGGCGATGACCCGGTGGTACGAGGGCAGGTTGTCCTCGGTCAGCAGGTTCGTGATCATCGCGGCCTTGGCCACGTCGGAGAGCTCCGACTGCTCGGGGTCGTAGTCGACGCCGCCGAGGGCGGCGAAGTTGCGGCCCTCGTCCCACGGGACGTAGTCGTGCGGGTTCCAGTCCTTCGCGATCTTGAGGTGACGGTTGACGTTCTCCTCCGCGACGGGCTCGAGCTCCTTGAGAAGCTCGAGTTGCGTCAGCAGCCGTGCCATAGATGTCCTCCGAACGGTGTCCGCGTATGTCGTACGTGTCTCGTCAATGTGTCTCCACGGTCGCGGCGTCGCCGACGTGCGGAGAGAGCCCCGACGTCGTCGGGACGTGCGGTCCCGACTCGGCGAACCGTGGGGCGCCGGACCTTGCCAGGCCGAATCTGACGCCACTGGTCAAAGCTCTAGCCTACGGCACCGAAGGTTCTGTCCCAAGTCCGTCGGCATGGCTGTCGCGCCCGCGCAGTCCCGATGTTACTGCCGCTCTCAGTGGCCTGCGTCACGTCCTGCGGGCGGTCCGACCAGGGAGGTCCTGGCGGCCGCGGCGTCGGGGGACCGGGGCGCGTGCAGGTCAGCGGCGACGGGCGAACATCGCGCCGGTGGTCTCCATCCACGCGGCGGCGGCCTCGTCGAGCCGACCGTGTTCGCGGGCCTTCTCACACCACCGCATCGCCGCCCGCCCGAACTCCAGCGGGTTGTAGACGTCCTCCTCGCGGCTCCACAGCCCGTCCCCGGCATAGGTGAGGATCGTGATGTTGGTGGCGGTGATCACGCTGCCGTCCCCGGGGTCGCGCATGGGGTTGTCGACCTCGCAGATCACGCGGCCGGTCGGGGCGTCGACCACGTGCCACAACGACGGGAAACCCGTCATGTGGCTGCCGGGGAACGCGGTCATCGTCTTCCACGCCCAGGCGCGGATCTCCTCGCGACCCTTGAGGGTTCCCAGCGCATGCTCGACGAAGTCGGCATCGACCGTGAACAGGTCGGCGTAGCGGTCCCAGTCGCCGGTCTCGGCGACCTCGGCCACCGTGCGCTGGAACCGGGCGAACGCCTCGTCGAGCTCGGCGGCGGTGAACGTCTGCTGATTCTCGGTGGATTCCATCGGGGCCGATCCTATGGACCGGACCGGTGTCCTCGTCCGGTTTTCGGCGGACTCGGTAGCATTTGCGGCCTACGCAACTGCCGCACCGGCAAATAACACCCGGGGATATCGGTGAGGACGTCATGTACCAGGTAGGAGACCTGATCGCGGGCTACCGGGTTCTCGACGTGCTCGGGCGCGGGGGCATGGGGGACGTGTACAAGGCGGCCCATCCGCGGCTGCCGCGCGCCGACGCGCTCAAGGTCCTGCGGTCGGCCCATGCGACCGACCCGGTGTTCCGGGCCCGTTTCGAGCGGGAGGCCGACGTCGTCGCGCCGTTGAACCACCCCAATGTCGTCGCGGTGTACGACCGCGGTGTGTTCGACGACCAGCTGTGGATCGCGATGGAGTACGTCCCCGGCACCGACGCCGCCCGGATGCTGGCCGCCGACGCCCCGCTCGAGCCGCATCTGGCCTGCCTGATCGTCTCGGGCGCGGCCGCCGGTCTCGACGCCGCGCACCGCCGCGGCATCATGCATCGCGACATCAAACCGGCGAACATCCTCGTCACCCCGGGCGCCGCCGATGCCGCGGCGCCGAGCGGGTTCTTCGTCCCCGACGCGGTGAAGGTCACCGACTTCGGCATCGCGCAGGTGATCGACGAGGTGACCAACCTGACCGGCGACGGCATCACGATCGGCACGATGCACTACGCGTCGCCCGAGCAGATCGAGGGACGCCGGGTGGACGCCCGCAGCGACATCTACTCGTTGGGTGCGACGGCCTTCGAACTGCTCACCGGCGCACCGCCGTTCGAGGCAACCTCGTTGCACGGGCTGATGACCGCGCACCTCCGCGAGGACCCGCCGGCGGCCACGAGCCGCAACGGGGCCCTGCCGCCGGGGGTCGACGCGGTGCTGGCCAGGGCGCTGGCCAAGGACCCCGACGACCGGTACCCGAGCGCCGGGGAGTTCGCCCGCGCGCTCGAGGACGCCTTCGACAACCGGCAGACGCTCGCCGGGTCCGTGCCGGACCAGGATGGGTTCGGGGCCCGGGACACCGCGACTCCCTCCGATCCGGTGGCCTGGCCGTCGCCCGCACCCGGAGCCGTGGGCACCTCCCCCGAGACCCTGCACGGATGGACACCGGTCGACGCCGCGGAGACCACGGTGCCGGTGCGACGGCGCGCGGGGAAGATGATGGCCGCCGGGGTCGCCGCGGTGGTGCTCGCCGCGGTCATCGGGGCCGGCGCGGGGGTCCTGCGCACCTCGACGGAGGGGCTGGAGACGCCGAACCCGCCGGACGCCGAGGTCACCACCTCCGCGGTCGAGCTGTCGTGGGGGCGTGTCGACGAGGCCACCAATTACGTCGTCACCCAGAACGACCAGGTGATCTACTCCGGCCCGGACACGAGGTTCTCCGCGCCCCGGCCCATCCCGGGCACGTACACGTATCAGGTGGCGGCGCAGGCCCCGGACGGACGCACCTCCGACTTCTCCGGGAACTCCGGGGCCGTCGACGTCTTCATGACCTGGGGCGAGCTGCAGCCGATCGCCGACGCCTACCACGACCTCATCCCCGCGACGCCGTTGTCCACCAACGGGTTCGACGGCATGCGGTGCTGGGGCGAGGACGGCGACCTGGCCCTCGGTTCCTCCAAGCGCACCATCTGGTGCACCCGGTATGCAGACGAGGAGGACCGGGAGACGGCCTACCAGGTCGTCGTCGACGTGTACGACACCCCGGAAGAGGCCCGGGCCACCGCCGAGCTGACGGCCCGCAACCCCCGGGGCGCCGCGCACACCACGGCTCAGGGGCATACCGGCACCCTGTACCTGTCCGAGACCGGTGGCCAGGGGAGGGCGATCCTCGCGCAGGACACCGGTGACCGCGCGCGGTCGGTCGTCTGGGTCGCGGTACCCGGCCGGCCGGCGGCCGCGGCCGCCGATCTCATGAAGAGGCTGCCGATCTGATGGCGACCAGGGTCCCGGGCATCTCCGCCCCGCGGCGCCGTGTCGTCCCGGTATGGGCGGTCGCGCTGGTCGTGGTGGCAGCCCTGCTGGTGGGTGCCGGTGCCTTCCTCTCGGTGCGCGCCCTCACCGGTGTGGACGTGCCGGATGCTCCACGCGGCCTGCGGCTCGACGAGCGGTCGGGACGGCTCGTGGCGTCGTGGGAACCGGTGTCCGGGGCGTCGGGTTACCAGCTCGTGCGCGACGACGGCCTGGTCGTCTACCGCGGCGACGAGACCGAGGCCGTGGACGTCGCCGTCCCCGCCGGCGAGCACACCTATCGGGTGGTGGCCCTGCGCGGCGACGCGAGTTCGCCGCCGAGCGAACCGAAGTCGGTCCGGACCGGCAACGGTTGGGGCGTGTACGCGCCCTTGGTGGCGCAGTTCCCCGAACTGCTTCCACAGGCCCCCGACGCCGTGGCCGCGTGGAACGACGCCCGCTGCGTGCGCCGGTACTCCGGCGGCCGCGACGAGGTCGGGCCGTCGGAGACGGGCAACGGTCGGGTGCGCACCGTGTTCGTCGTCCGATGCACGGCCGGTGCGGTCGACCGCCCGTTCGGCGTCTTCTGGTTCGCCTCCAAGGATGCCCTCAACGCCGAGTACTCGCGGTCCTCGGCGACCTCGCGCCCCGTCCGGTGGCGACACGGCACCGGTCTCATCGACGAGAACGGTCGCGGGGTATTCAAGATCACCGACGACCCGGCGCGGGAGCTGGCGATGATCGTCGTGCTCCGGACGCCGGCCCAGGACGTCCTCCGAACGGTCGATTCGATGCCGATCTGAGCCGTTTCCGCAGATCCGGGGACGACCCGGACGTGTGACTGGGACGATCGCACCGCCGGACCCACCCGCGTGCGGCATGATGGCCGTGGGGTTTCCGCGGTTCCGGCCGGGGGAAGAGAGGTTGGTGCAATGCAGCGGTTGAGTGGTCTCGATGCGTCGTTTCTCTACCTGGAGACGCGAAGCCAACTGATGCACGTGATCGGCCTCGTCGAGATCGATCCGAGCACGATGCCGGGCGGCTACGAGTTCACCAAGCTGCGAGACGAGATGGAGCGTCGCGTCGCCGCGATCCCGGCCTTCCGCCGCAAGCTCGCCGACTCGGTGCTCAACATCGACCATCCGGTGTGGGTCGAGGACGAGGACTTCGACATCCAGCGTCACGTGCACCGCGTCGCGGTGCCCGCACCCGGCGGCGAGCGCGAGGTCGCCGAGTTGTGCGGCCACCTCGCCGGCCAGACGCTCGACCGCGGCAAGCCGCTGTGGGAGCTGTGGATCATCGAGGGCCTGTCCACCGGCCGTATCTGCGCGATGCTGCGCATGCACCACGCCGGCACCGACGGCGTCACCAGCGCGGAGATGCTGGCCCAGATGTGCACGCTCACACCGGATCCGCCGGAACTGGACCCGAAGAAGATCCGCGAGTCGGCCGGCCCGCCGTCGCGGGCGACGATCGCCGCCACCGGCGCGCTCAACTACTTCGTCGCGCGCCCGATCGCGATGGCGAAGCTGCTCCCGCGCACCCTCAGCGTGCCGGTGGGCTGGTTGCGTCGCGCCCAGCAGCAGTCGGCGATGCCGGCGCCGTTCATGGCACCGCGGACCCGCTTCAACGGGCCGATCACCCCGCACCGCAGCATCGCCCTGGCGCAGTTGTCGCTCGACGACGTGAAGCGGGTGAAGAACCACTTCGGCGTGAAGATCAACGACGTCGTCCTCTCCCTGGTCGGCGGCGCGTTGCGCACCTACCTGATCGAGCACGACGAACTTCCCGACCGCCCGATCGTCGGGATGGTGCCGGTGTCGGTGCACGGCGCCGACGAGTCCGACCTCGTCGTCGAGGGGACCAACAAGGTGACCGGCATGTTCACGCTGCTGTCCACCGACGTCGACGACCCGGTGATCCGCCTGGAGAAGCAGGCCGAGTTCAGCCGGACGTCGAAGGAACACCACGCCGAGATCGACGCGAACATCCTGCGGTCCTGGGCGCAATTCGCGCCGGGCACGACGCTGTCGACGGTGATGAAGTTCTACGGCGACCGCAAGCTGGCGTCGGCGCACCCGCCGATCTTCAACGTGCTCGTCTCCAACGTCGCGGGACCGAACTTCCCGCTGTATTTCCTGGGTTCTCGGGTGACCGCGGTCTACCCGCTGGGACCGATCTTCCAGGGCCTCGGACTGAACATCACCGTGTTCTCCGCCGACGGGCACCTCAACGTCGGCATCCTGGCGTGCACCGACCAGACACCCGACCCGTGGAAGATCGCCAACGCCTTCGACGACCAGCTCAAGCAGCTGCTCGCCGCCTGCGACTGACCGCGGCGCCGGGCGGGCGGGTGTCGCTCAGGCGCTCCCGCCGGCCAGCTCGTCGAGCCACACCCGTGCCGACGCGTCCGACGGCGCACGCCAGTCGCCGCGCGGCGACAGCGAGCCGCCGGAACCGATCTTGGGGCCGTTGGGCATCGCGGTGCGCTTGAACTGGTTGTTCATGAAGCGCCGGAGGAAGACTCCGAGCCAATGTTCGATCGTCTCGGCGTCGTACTCGTTGCGCTTGTCCTCGGCGAGCAGCTCCGACCATGGGCCGCGGGAACGGTCGCCCCACGCCTGCCGGGCGAGATAGGCGACCTTCGACGGCCGGTAGCCGAACCGGGTCACGTGGTACAGGAAGAAGTCGTGCAACTCGTACGGGCCGACCGTGTCCTCGGTGGACTGGATCTTGCCGTCCTCCCCGGCGGGGACGAGCTCCGGGGAGATCACGTCGTCGAGGATCTCGGCGAGCACGTCGGTGGTCTCCTGCGAGTGGTGGGAGTTGCGGATCATCCACCGGATGAGGTGCTGGATGAGGGTCTTCGGCACCGAGCCGTTGACGTTGTAGTGCGACATCTGGTCGCCGACCCCGTAGGTGCACCAGCCGAGCGCGAGTTCGGAGAGGTCACCGGTGCCCAGCACGAGCGCGCCGTGGTGGTTGGCGAGCCGGAACAGGTGCGACGTGCGTTCCCCGGCCTGCACGTTCTCGAAGGTGACGTCGTAGACCTTCTCCCCGCGCGCGTACGGGTGGTCCAGGTCGGCGAGCATCTGCTCGCACGACGGACGGATGTCGATCTCCTTGCCGCTCACCCCGAGCGAGTCCATCAGCACGTGCGCCCGGCGCAGCGTCGCGCCGCCGGTCGCGAAACCGGGCATGGTGTAGGCCAGGATGTTGGCGCGCGGCAGCCCGAGCCGGTCGAAGGTGTCGACCGCGACGAGCAGCGCCAGCGTCGAGTCGAGACCGCCGGACACGCCGATGACGATCTTCTCGATGCCGGTGGAGCGAAGGCGCTGGGCCAGGCCCTGCACCTGGATGTGCCGGACCTCGGCGCAACGCTCGTCGAGATCGGCGGAATCGGCCGGGACGAACGGGAACCGGGGCACGACCCTGCGCAGCACGTCGTCGTCGACGCGGAGGTCGCCGAACGCGAACCTGATGCGCCGCAACGACTTCAGACGCTCGGCGTGGTCGCCGGCCTGGTCGCGCAGGCTGATCATCCGCATGCGTTCCTGACGCAGGCGGTCGAGATCGATGTCGGCGGAGATCATCTGGTCGTCGGTGGCGAACTGCTCGCTGCGCGCCAGCAGCGACCCGTTCTCGGTGATGAGCGCGTCGCCGTCCCAGGCGAGATCGGTGGTCGACTCGCCGTAACCCGCGGCGACGTAGACGTGGGCCGAGATGGTGCGGGCGGAATGCGAGGTGCACAGGCTCTTGCGGTAGGCCTCCTTGCCGATCGTGACCGGGCTGCCCGACAGGTTGGCCAGCACGGTGGCCCCGCCGAGCGCGGCCCACGTGCTCGGCGGGATGGCCACCCAGCCGTCCTCGCAGATCTCCACGTGCAGGGCGAAGCCCGGCAGGTCGTCGGCCTCGAAGACCAGGTCGTTGCCGAACGGGACGGTCTCACCGTCGATGGTGACCGTGTCGGGCACCGCGTCCCGAGCGGCGGAGAAGAACCGCTGCTCGTAGAACTCGCGGTAGTTCGGCAGGTACGACTTCGGGACGACGCCGAGGACCGACCCGTCCCGGATCACCGCGGCGCAGTTGAACAGTCCGTCCCCGACCAGCAGCGGCAGCCCGACGACGACCAGCGGCGTGAGACCTCTACTCGCCGCGGTGATCTCGGCGAGCGCGGTGCGGCAGCCGTCGAGCAGGGCGTCCTGGTGGAAGAGGTCGTCGGCGCTGTAACCGCACAACCCCATCTCGGGGAAGACGACCAGGCAGGCGCCCTCGTCGGCGGCTCGACGCATCATCGAGATCGTGCGTTCGGCATTGGCGGCCGGATCGGCGAGGGACAGCACCGGTACCGCACCGGCAACCCGGGCGAAGCCGTTGGCGTAGACAGACACGCCGACCACATTAGTGCCCGCGCCATGTGGCGGGATGCCCTCAGGGGCGCCACCAGGTGTCGTCGACCTCGACGGGAGTGGTCCGCTTGTGCCGGTTGCGGTGCCACGCCGCCTCGATCCGTTCGGCCACCTCGTCGGGCACCTCGCGGCCCTCGAGGTAGTCGTCGATGTGGTCGTAGCCCAGTCCGAGTTCCTCCTCGTCGGTCTGACCCTGCTTCTCGTCGAGCAGGTCGGCGGTGGGCACCTTCTCCCACAGCTGTCGGGGGGCTCCGAGATGTCGCAGCAGCGCCCGGCCCTGCCGTTTGGTGAGTCCGGCCAGCGGCAGGACGTCGGCGGCGCCGTCGCCGTACTTGGTGAAGAAGCCGGTCACGTTCTCCGCGGCGTGGTCGGCGCCGACGACGAGCAGCCCGCGGTCGCCGGCCACCGCGTACTGCGCGACCATCCGGTGGCGTGCCTTCGCGTTGCCCTTGGTGAAGTCGGTCAGGGTCGTGCCGGTCGCCCGGGCGATCTCGTCGTCGAGCGCATCGACCCCGGGGGCGATGTTCACGGTCAGCAGCTCGTCGGCGGACACGAAGTCGGCGGCCGCCTGCGCGTCGTGCTCGTCGTGTTGCACGCGGTAGGGGAGTCGCATCCCGACGAACACGGCGTCGCCGCCGTCGGCGCGGACCCGCTCGACGGCGAGCTGGGCCAGGCGCCCGGCGAGCGTCGAGTCCACCCCGCCCGACAGTCCGAGGACGTATCCGCGCGTTCCGGTGTGGTGAAGGTAGTCGGCGAGGAAGCCCGCCCGTCGCTCGATCTCGGCTTCCGGGTCGATCGCCGGCACGACCCCGAGGGCGTCGATGATGATCCGCTGCTGCTCGCGCATGGCGCTCCGTTCTGCACCGGGACGCCGGCGCCGATGTGGTCAGTCCTCGCGGGGTACCCGGACGCCGACGAGACATGCATCCGGGTCAGGGGCGAGCCCGAGCTCGTCCCAGGGCTGCGACACGGTGACCACCGCATAGGCCGACGTCGGGAAGCGTTCGACGGTCCCGTCGGGGTCGAGCGCCAGCGCGGTCAGCGGCATGCCGGGCTCGTGGCCGACGACGAGCAGGGTCCGCGCATCGGCCGGGGCGTGGATGCGGATCGCCTCGAGGACGTCGTCGGCGTCACCGCCGTAGATGTCCTCGACGTAGGTGACCGGCGCGTCGATGCCCGTGCGTTCGAGGGTCTGCCTGGTGCGGGTGGCCGTCGAGCAGAGCACCGCGTCGACGGCGAGCCCCTCGTCGGTCATCCACCGGCCGGCGAGCGCGGCCTGGCGCCGGCCGCGCTCGGCGAGCGGGCGATCGTGGTCGCGGGTGGCCGGCGGATAGCCCGACTTGCCGTGACGCATGAGGACGAGCGTCCGGGCGCCGGTCATGCGACCCCGTGCGTGCGGTCCCGCCCCGATTCGCCGGTGTGCGCCTCGGGGTCGGCGGCGACGGTCCGCAGCAGCCGCGCGGTCGCGCGCCAGGCCGCGGCCTCCTGCCGCAGGAAGGCGGCCTCCTCGGGCTCGTCGAACGCCTCGAACTCGTCGGCGAGGGCATCGTGCTCGATCGACTTGTCGACGGCGCAGGCGATGTACTCGTCGATGGTCGTGCAGTCGGTGCAGACCGCCTCGATCGCCGCGGCGTCGAGTGTCGCCAGACGTTCCAGATCCGACCGATAACGCATACCCCGAATGTACGACGAGTGCGTCCGCCGGCAGTGCCGGGAGACCCCCCGGGCGTTTCGCTCGCCCCGGCACTCATCTCGGCGGGGCCGCCCGCACACCCCTACTCTTGTGGACGTGCACACCTGGGTTCCCGCGTTGCTGGCGGTGCTGGCCGCGCTGTTGATCGCGGCCGGGACCGTGCTCCGCCAGCGCGCGAGCAGGGTCAACGGCGCGATCACCCGGGGCTGGTGGCTCGGCGCGGCGATCGCGCTCTGCGGCTTCGCCCTGCAGGCCGCGGCGCTCGGACTGGGCTCGATCCTGCTGGTCCAGCCGCTCATCGTGCTGGCGGTGCTGTTCGCCCTGCCGTTGGAGGCCTGGGCCGATAACCGGCATCCGGCGCGGATCGAATGGGCGTGGGGCGGGGTGCTGGTGGTCTGCGTCGCGACGTTCCTGACCGTCGCGCGCCCCGAGCCGTCCATGCGGCGGCCCGACGCCCTGCTCATGTGGTCGACCGTCGGCTCGGTCGCCGCGCTCGTGATCGCGCTGGTCCTGCTCGCCCAACGCTCCAGCCCGCATTACAAGGCCCTGTTCTACGGCCTGGTGGCGGGCATCCTCTTCGGGGTGTCGGCGCTGCTGGTGAAGGCGATCGTCTATCAGGTCACCCACGAGTTCCTGCACACTTTCGTCCAGCCCGCGATCTATCTGTTCGTGCTGGTCGTCGTCGGTGCCGTCGTGGCCCAGCAGCTGGGTTTCGCGGCCGGGGACCTGCAGACCTCGTTCCCCTCGATGACGGTTGCCGAACCGGCGGTCGCGATGGTGCTGGGCGTCCTGCTGCTGGGGGAGAACCTGAAGGTCTCGGTCCCGACGGCACTGTTCCTCGGGGTCGTGCTCGCGGTCATGATCCGGGCGGTCAGCGAACTGGCGAAACTGTCCGCGGTGCGCGGGGAGGAAAAGGCGGTGGCCGCGGAGGCCGCACAGACGGATCAGGCCGCCGGACGTCCGGCGGCCTGAAACGCTTGGCCCTGCATGCAGGGCGGTGTCGCTGGTGAGACTAGCTCTCGAGCAGCTCCGCGAGGCCCTCGGCCCACTCCTCGGCCTGGGCGGTCGGCTTGACCGCCGACGAGCCGTCGTGGCGGCCGTGCTCGCCGACCTGGGTCGCACCGCGCTTGGTCAGCATCTCGGCGATGATCTCGCCGCCGCGGTTGTAGGTCTCTCCGTAGACGGTGTCGCCGAGCCCGAAGACGGCGAAGCGCAGGCCGGCCAGGTCCGGATCGACCGCGTCGAGCTCCTCGGCGAACGGGACGGCGCCGGTCGGCAGTTCGCCCTCGCCGTAGGTCGAGCAGACCACCACGAGGAAGTCGGCCGGGTCGAGGTCCTCGACGGCGAACTCGCTCATGTCGTAGATCGACGGGTCGTGCTGGTTCAGCGCGTCTGCGATCGAGTCGGCGACGAGCTCGCCCGTTCCGGTCTCGGTTCCGTAGAGGATGACGACCGACATGTGCAGAACTCCTCTCGACGTCGGCTTTTCGCCCGAAAGGCTAGCCTAACCGCCGCACCGCCGTGAAATCGCAGGTGGGCAGGGGTTGGAAGAAATACTTGGATGTCCTACTATGTGGTGACAGAGGCCATACCGCGTCACGGCGTGAGCAGGGGGAGCTCTCTTTCGCCCGCGGCATCCGGCGAGAGGTGGCCCGGCCGCCCCTACAGACGTCGACGACCTCGACTCATGACCTGTGAAGACCTGCACAACCCCCGATATGAATCAAAGGTGATCTGAAGTGTCCGCTCCTGCTGTCCCGTCCATCCCGCACTACCTGAACGGCAAGCGCGTCCCCGCCGAGGGCGGCCGCTTCGCCGACGTCTTCAACCCGAGCACCGGCGCCGTGCAGGCGCAGGTCCCGCTGGCCTCGACCGACGAGGTCGCCGCCGCCGTCGAGACCGCCAAGAAGGCGCAGCAGGAGTGGGCCGCATGGAACCCGCAGCGTCGTGCCCGTGTCCTGATGCGGTTCATCGACCTGGTCAACAAGAACGCCGATGAGCTGGCCACCACCCTGTCGCTCGAGCACGGCAAGACCCACGCCGACGCCCTCGGCGATATCCAGCGCGGCATCGAGGTCATCGAGTTCGCCGTCGGCATCCCGCACCTGATCAAGGGCGAGTTCACCGAGGGCGCCGGCAGCGGCATCGACGTGCACTCGATCCGCCAGCCGCTCGGTGTGGTCGCCGGCATCACGCCGTTCAACTTCCCGGCCATGATCCCGCTGTGGAAGGCCGGCCCGGCCCTCGCCTGCGGCAACGCCTTCATCCTCAAGCCCAGCGAGCGCGACCCCTCGGTCCCGGTCCGCCTGGCCGAATTGTTCTCCGAGGCAGGGCTTCCCGATGGCGTCTTCCAGGTCGTCCACGGCGACAAGGAGGCCGTCGACGCGCTGCTGACCCACCCGGACGTCAAGGCCCTCGGGTTCGTCGGCAGCTCCGACATCGCGCAGTACATCTACTCGACCGCGGCCGCCCACGGCAAGCGTTCGCAGTGCTTCGGCGGCGCGAAGAACCACATGATCATCATGCCGGACGCCAACCTCGACCAGGTCGTCGATGCGCTCATCGGCGCAGGTTACGGCTCGGCGGGTGAGCGCTGCATGGCGATCTCGGTGGCGGTGCCGGTCGGTGAGCAGACCGCGGATCGCCTGCGCGCCAAGCTGATCGACCGTGTCAACGCCCTGCGCGTCGGTCACAGCCTGGACCCGAAGGCGGACTACGGCCCGCTGGTCACGGCCGCCGCCCTCGAGCGCGTCCGCGGCTACATCGGCAAGGGCGTCGAGGAAGGCGCCGAGCTGGTCATCGACGGCCGCGAGCGCACCAGCGACGAGCAGACCTTCGGCGACGAGGACATCTCGAAGGGCTTCTTCATCGGCCCGACCCTGTTCGACCACGTCACCAAGGACATGTCGATCTACACCGACGAGATCTTCGGCCCGGTCCTGTCGATCGTGCGCGCCGGCGACTACGAAGAGGCCCTCGCCCTGGCGTCGGATCACCAGTACGGCAACGGCGTCGCGATCTTCACCCAGGACGGCGACGCGGCCCGCGACTTCACCTCGCGCGTCGACGTCGGCATGGTCGGCGTGAACGTGCCGATCCCGGTTCCGGTGGCGTACTACACCTTCGGCGGCTGGAAGCGCTCGGGCTTCGGTGACCTCAACCAGCACGGCCCGGCGTCGATCCAGTTCTACACCAAGACCAAGACGGTGACGACGCGCTGGCCGTCCGGCATCAAGGACGGCGCCGAGTTCGTCATCCCGACCATGGACTGAGTGCGCCGGATATGACCACACTTGCCGAGGCCGCGGTCGCCCGGCTCGACGGTGACGAGCGCGTCATCGTCGAGACCGCGGCGGCCTTCGCGGCCAAGAAGCTGGCGCCTTACGCGCTGGAATGGGATGCGGCCAAACACTTCCCGGTCGACGAGCTGCGTGAGGCGGCCGAGCTGGGGATGGGTGCGATCTACTGCTCCGACGAGGTCGGCGGCAGCGGGCTGCGTCGCCTCGACGGCGTCCGCATCTTCGAGCAGCTGGCCTACGCCGATCCGGCCGTGGCGTCGTTCCTGTCCATCCACAACATGTGCGCCTGGATGGTCGACGCCTACGGCACCGACGAGCAGCGCAACAAGTGGGTGCCGCGACTGGCCACCATGGAGACCATCGCGAGCTACTGCCTCACCGAGCCTGGCGCCGGGTCGGATGCGGCGGCGCTCGCGACCCGCGCCGAGCGCCAGGGCGACGAGTACGTGCTCACCGGCGTCAAGCAGTTCATCTCCGGTGCGGGGTCGTCGGACCTCTACGTGATCATGGCCCGCACCGGCGACGCCGGCCCCAAGGGCATCTCGACCTTCCTGGTGGAGAAGGACTCGCCGGGCCTGAGTTTCGGTGCGCAGGAACGCAAGATGGGCTGGAACGCACAGCCCACCGCGCAGGTCATCCTCGACGAGGTGCGGGTGCCGGCGGAGAACCTGCTGGCACAGAAGGAGGGGATCGGCTTCGGCATCGCGATGAACGGCCTCAACGGCGGCCGTCTCAACATCGCGGCGTCGTCGCTCGGCGGCGCCCAGGCGGCCTTCGACAAGGCGGCCGCCTATGTCGCCAGCCGTCGGGCCTTCGGCAACGCGCTCATCGACGAGTCGACGATCCGCTTCACCCTCGCCGACATGGCGACCGCGCTGCAGACCTCGCGACTGATGCTGTGGCACGCCGCGACCGCCCTCGACGAGGACGCCCCGGACAAGGTCGACCAGTGCGCGATGGCCAAGCGGTTCGTCACCGACAGCTGCTTCGACGTCGCCGACAAGGCGCTGCAGCTGCACGGCGGCTACGGCTACCTGAACGAGTACGGAATCGAGAAAATCGTCCGCGACCTCCGCGTGCACCGCATCCTGGAGGGGACCAACGAGATCATGCGGGTCGTTCTCGGTCGCTCGATCGCAGCGCGGTACCGGGAGAGCTGACGCGACCAGATCTCTGGCGCAACGGCTTTCGCAGGCAAACACTTAGGGAGCAAAGACAATGACGACGATTGCTTTCATCGGCCTGGGCAACATGGGCGGCCCGATGGCGGCCAACCTGGTCAAGGCCGGACACACCGTGCGCGGCTTCGACCTGGTCCCCCAGGCGATCGAGGCCGCCAAGGCCAACGGGGTCGAGACCTTCCCGGCGGCGCTCGAGGCCGTCTCCGGCGCCGAGGTCGTGATCACCATGCTGCCCAACGGCGGCATCGTGAAGAAGGTCTACGACGAGGTCCTGCCGGCGGCGCAGACCGGTGCGCTCTTCATCGACTCGTCGACCATCTCGGTCGACGATGCGCGGGAGATCCACCGCAAGGCCGTCGAGCACGGCTTCGCGCAGGTCGACGCCCCGGTCTCGGGCGGTGTCAAGGGCGCCACCGCGGGCACGCTGGCCTTCATGGTCGGCGGTGAGGAGGAGGCCTTCTCGGCCGCTCGCGGCCCGCTCGACCCGATGGCGGGCAAGATCATCCACTGCGGCGGCCCCGGGGCGGGCCAGGCGGCGAAGGTGTGCAACAACATGCTGCTCGCCGTCCAGCAGATCGCGGTCGGCGAGGCGTTCGTCCTCGCCGAGAAGCTCGGCCTGTCCGACCAGGCGCTCTACGACGTGGTCACCGGCGCGACCGGCAACTGCTGGGCCATCGAGACCAACTGCCCGGTCCCGGGCCCGGTCCCGACCTCGCCGGCGAACAACGACTACAAGCCGGGCTTCGCCACCGCGCTGATGAACAAGGACCTGGGCCTGGCGATGGATGCCATCGCCAGCACCGGTTCGCGGGCGCCGCTCGGCACCCATGCCGCGCAGCTCTACCGCGCGTTCGCCGAGCAGCACGGCGACCTCGATTTCAGCGCGATCATCAAGACGCTGCACTAGCGGCCACTCGCTGGATCTGTATGACGTTGTGCCCGGTTTCCGGGCACAACGTCATACTCTTTTCGGCCGGCCAGCCGTCGTAGAGCGCCCTTGACCTGTTCGACGAACTCGGCCGATGCTCGGTCAGGTCGGCCCAGGTGAAGTCGAGGACCGTCCCCCGGCCGATGGGTGCGTCTCGCTTGGTGCGGTCGCGTCGGAAAATCGCCACGTCCCGGTGACAGGCGAATCCGACGGTCTCCACGGCCGGCCGTGGGGCGTCGGACACGACGTCGAGGAGATGCCCGCACACCTCGACGTCGGCGGCCCAGCCGCTGATGCCGGCGTCACGAAGTAGTCCGACGGCCAGGCGCTCGGCTCCGATCGTGCCCCGTCCTCGAGGCGGTTCCGGCTCCGGGCTCGACCTCTTCCGTATGACGTCGTGCCCGGAAAGCGGGCACAACGTCATACGCTCAGAAATCCCCGTTGTGCTTTCGCAGCGACTGGATGGCCTTCACGAGCCCGGCCATCTCCTCGGCGGACATGCCGACGTCGGCGAAGACCTTCTCGTTGAGCACCGTGGTGGCCTCCTCGACGGTGGATCGGCCGAGGTCGGTGATCTGCACGAGGGTGGTGCGACCGTCGGTGGGGTGGGGGACCCGGCGCACCAGCCCGCTCTCCTCGAGACGGCGGATCGCGTGCGTGACGCTCGTGACGTGGACCTGCAGTCGGGCGCTCGCCTTGGTGATCGGCAGCGCTCCCTGCCGCGAGAACGCGAGGAGTCGTAGCAACTCGAAGCGCGAGAAGGTGAGGTCGAACGGACGCAGTGCGGCCTCCACACGGGCCAGCAGGATCTGATGCGCCCGCATCACCGAGGTGACCGCCACCATGCCGTCGGCGACGTCCTCCCAGCCGGCCGCGATCCAGTTCTCCCGGGCCTCGGCGATGGGGTCGAAGTCCATGCTGCGCCCTGCCATGCAGACAACCCTAGTGTGAGTGCGCCGTGGTCGACCGGCGACGCGCCAGGGGCGGTGCTGGTGCGGACGGGCGCGATTCGCAGTGGGCGGGTCGACCACTCTGCGACTGCGCCGGCCCGCTCTCCTCTGGCATCGGCCGCTTACCGATCGGCGGTCTGTGACCGGTGCGCGTCGTCGGCCGGAAGGACACAAGAGAAACGGATGTGACTGGTGTTGAAAGTGCTCGAATTGTGAGCGATCTACGTCGCTTCGTGAACGATTCTTCGGTGTCCTCCGGTGGAACGACATTCGCAGTCCTGTGTGATTCTGGGGCGCCTCACCGTTCTGTATAGCTCCTGTATAGGAATGATCACGATCGATTTCGGCGATCTGAAACGACGATTAGCGGCGACGGCCGGCGGTTTGGTTGATCCGCGCCGAATGGAGGGTATGTCCGAGTTGTTGCGGATGGTGCGACGTGTCTGGAACAGCAAGCAGCGCAGCGGTAATCGGCCGTTCCATCGTTCGGTCGGCGGGTGTGGCGGCGACTCTGTCGGGGGAGGTCGTTGCGTATGGTGAAACATGGTCAGAAATGACTACTAATCGCCATGTGGTCCGAACGATTTAATTCATTCACGGTCGACTTCCGGTGAGATCGACGGTGGCGGTTCGAATTGCGGCGGTGTGCTGTTCAAAATCCTTGTGGCGGAAATATTCGCGGGAGTAGGGTCCGTTCTTGTCGACGGCATCAGAAGTATCCAGGGGGGCACGAGCCCATTCTTCCGTCGACGAGGAAGTGGCATCTCTGTGGTTGTGGAGAGGATCCGTCGGGGCCAGCCCCCAGTTCCGGCGGGATGCCGTCACTCAGGACGCATGGGAGGCCACGTGACCATTTCCGAGAAGAATTTCGTGACGTCTTTCGACCAGGGGTCGCAGGGTGTCCGAACTCGAGAAGACACCCTCCCCCTCTCTGCCGCGCAGCGCGGCATCTGGTTCGCCCAGCACGTCGCCGGCGACCTGCCGATCTCGGTGGCGCAGTACGTCGAGATCGACGGTCCCCTCGACACCGAGATGCTCGAGGAGGCGGCGCGCACGACAGGTCTCGAATTCGGCTCCGGTTACCTACGGCTCGTCGTCGTGGACGGTGAGCCGCGGCAGTACGTCGACCCCACGCTGAGCGCGCCGGTGGCCACCGTGGACCTACGCCACCACGACGATCCGGTCGCCACCGCACACCGTCTGATGACCGAGGACTACACCCGGCCGCTGGATCTCCTCGACGACGACCTGATGGTGAGCATCGTCTACCGGGTCGGAGACGAACGCTGGTTCTGGTATCTGCGCGCCCACCACATCGCACTCGACGGCTTCGGCGCGGTGACGATGGTGCGGCGGATCACCGAGCTGTACAACGCCGGCGTCCGCGGGGAGGAGGCACCTCCTTGCCGCGCAAGCGATCTCGCCGACATCATCGCGCAGGACACCTCGTACCCGGGGTCGGCTCGCTACGAGAACGACCGCAGGTACTGGAGCGAACACCTCGAGGACGCGCCCCCGGTCGTGAGCCTCGCGGGTCGCATGGGGAAGCCGACACTGCACCCGATCCTGGTCGGCACCCCGCTCCCCGAGGAGACCGCCCGGCTGCTGGAGGAGGCGTCGCACGACGGCGGGGTCACCCCGGTCATCGTCGCCGCGTTCGCGGCATACCTGGCGCGGATGACCGGCAGCGGCGAGGTGCTGCTGAGCCTGCCGGTCTCCGGCCGGCACTCGGCGGTGCTGCGGCGCTCGGGCGGCATGGTCGCCAACGTCGTCCCGCTGCGCATCCCGGTGGCCGGCCGCACCCTCGACGAGGTGGTCACCGCGACCAAGGGCGAACTGCTCAGCGCGCTCCGCCGGCAGCGGTACCGCCAGGAGGACATCTTCCGCGACATGGGGATCTCCCGCGACGAGGCGTCGTCGTTCGGGCCCGCGGTGAACCTCATGCTGGTCGACAGCGAGGTCGTCTTCGGCGACGTCGCCGGGCGGCTGCACGTCCTCACGTCCGGTCCCACCTCGGACCTGTTCGTCAACATCTACCCGGGCGCCGGTCCGGACAGCACCCATATCGACTTCCAGGGCAATCCGAACATCTACACCCGCGACGAGCTGGCCGGGCACCACCGTCGGTTCCTGCGGTTCCTCCACGAGTTCCTCGACGGGTCCCCCGACTCCCAGGTCGGCCTCCTCGCCCTGCTCACCGAAGAGGAGCGCGCCGAGCTGCTGCCGGTGCGCGGCGCAGAAGGTGTTCCACCGCAACTGCTTCCGGACATCCTCGCCGCTTCGGCCCGGCGTCACGCCGATCGGCCAGCGGTCGTCGCGGAGGACCACCGGTGGACCTACGCCGAACTCTACGCCATCTCCTCGCGCCTGGCGCGCCGCCTGATCGCCGCGGGCTGCGGGCCGGACACCTCGGTGGCGATACTCCTCAGACGGTCCGGGTGGACCGTCGCCGTCGCGTGGGCGGTTGCGAAGTCCGGGGCCGCCATCGTCCAGGTGGGCCCGGACTACCCACGCAAGCGTATCGAGCACATCGTCGCCGACAGCGGCGCCGATGTCGCCGTGACGACCGGCGAGTTCGCCGACCGTCTGCCGGAATCGGTCACCACGATCCTCCTCGACGACGGCGCCGACCCGCTCGACGACGGGTCCGTCGCGCCCGGGGAGGCCGAACCGATCGGTGACGCCGACCGGATTCGTCCGTTGCGTCCCGACAACGTGGCGTACATGACCTACACCTCCGGCTCGACCGGTGTCCCGAAGGGCGTGCAGGTCACCCACCGTGGCCTGGCGAACCTGATCGCCGATCGCACCGCCGTCTACGGCCTCGACGAGGCGTCGCGGGTGTCGTACGCGCTGTCTCCGAGCTTCGACGCCTCGATGGAGCAGTTCCTGACCTGCTTCGCGAACGGCGCGGCGCTGGTCGTCGTGCCACCGTCGGTGATCGGCGGAGACCGGCTCACGACGCTGCTCGCCGACGAGCGCGTCACACATCTCACCCTGACCCCGTCGATGCTCGCCGGGATCGACCCGGAACCGCTGACCGAGCTCCGCGTGGTTGTCGTCGGCGGCGACAAGACCGCGCCGAACATCGTCGAGCGCTGGACGCGGCGGGCCCGGATGCTCAACGAGTACGGCCCCACGGAGGCGACGATCACCGCGGCGAGCGGCGTCATCGAGCCCGGCGGCGACCTCACCGTCGGCCTGCCCGTTCGCGGGGCGTCGATGATGATCCTCGATCCCGCGCTGCAGCCGGTGCCGGTCGGCACGGCCGGCGAGCTCTACATCGCCGGGCCGGGCCTGGCGCGCGGCTACTGCCACCTGTTCGCGCAGACCGCCGCCCGGTTCGTGGCGGACCCGCACGGCGCGCCCGGCGAGCGGATGTACCGCACCGGCGACCTCGCCCGCTGGGTCTCCCGCGACGACGGCCTGTCGCTGGAACTGCTGGGCCGCACCGACTTCCAGGTCAAGATCCGCGGCTACCGGATCGAGCCGGGCGAGATCGACGCGGCGCTCGTCGGGCACGACGACGTGGAGGCGTCGGTCACCGTCCCGGTCCGCAACAACGCCGGCGCGACCGTGCTGGCGTCGTACGTGGTCCCCGCGGAGGGACGCCGGATCGAGGTCGGCGAGATCATCCGGCATGCCCGGGAAACGCTGCCGCCGCACCTGGTCCCGGCGGTGATCACGCCGCTGGAGTCGTTGCCGCTCAACGCGTTCGGCAAGGTCGACCGCAAGGCCCTGCCGGCCCCGGTCTTCGCCTCCGCCCGGACCGGGCGGCCGCCGTCGACGCCGACGGAATATCAGCTCGCGCAGTTGTTCTCCGAGGTGCTGGGCGTCAGGTCGGTGGGAGCAGAGGACAGCTTCTTCGTTCTCGGCGGCGACAGCATCTCCTCGATCGAGCTCGTCGCCAGGGCCAAGGCCGCGGGTCTGGCGTTCACCACCCAGGACGTCTTCGAGTGCAAGACGGTGGCGGAGCTCGCGATGCGCGCGAAGGCCGTCGCCGACGCCGCGCTGCACGAGTTGCCCGGCGGCGGCGTCGGCTCCTTCCCGCTCGCGCCGATCATGCACGACATGCTCGAACGCGGGCACTTCGACCGCTTCGGGCAGGCCGCGCTGGTCGAACTGCCCGACGGGGTGGGTCGTGCGGATCTCGTGCGCGCGCTGCAGGCCCTCGTCGACCGGCACGACATCCTGCGCGCGGTGCTCCGCGAGGAGCACCCGGGGGAGGGCTTCGTCGAGGTCCGCGACCGCGGGACGGTCGACGCCTCCGACTCGCTCGTCGAGGTGGCCCTCGACCGCCGTGACGCCGACGAGGTGGACCAGCACCTGCAGGCGGCGGCCGACGAACTCGATCCCCGGGCCGGCGTTCTGACCCGCTTCGTGTGGATGTCCACGCCGCACGCCGGCCGGCCGGACCTGCTGTGGTTGGTCGTCCACCACATCGCCGTCGACGGGGTGTCCTGGCGGATCCTGCTCGCCGATCTCGCGCTCGCCTGGCACCAGGTCACCTCGGGCATGGCGCCGCAGCTGAGCACGCCGACCACATCGGTGCGGCGCTGGGTCCACGGTCTGGTCGAGCGGGCCTCGGGCCGCACCGCCACCGAGCTCGAGCACTGGACACGCACGCTCGACCCCGGTGAGAGGCCCCTGGGCCGCCGTCCGCTGGACCCCCGGGTCGACGTCGGCCGCACCGCCGGGCGCATTCGGCTGCGCATCCCCGCCGAGGTCACCGAGGCCGTGATCACCACTGCCCCAGGCCGCTTCCACGGCAGCCCGAACGACTCGCTGCTGGCAGCGCTCGTCCTCGCACTCGCGCGCTGGCGATCCCGTCGCGGGGCGGACCCCGACACCGAGCTGATCGCGCTCGAGGGCCACGGCCGCGAGGATGCGGCGGTCCCCGGTGCCGACCTCACCTCCACGGTCGGCTGGTTCACCTCGCGCTACCCGGTCCGACTCGATGTCGGCGGTGTCGACCTCGACGACGCCTTCGCCGGGGGTGAAGCCGTGGGCGCGGCGATCAAGGCGGTGAAGGAGTCGCTGCGCGCCGTGCCCGACAACGGCATCGGCTACGGCATGGTGCGCCACCTCGACCCCGTTGGCCGCGGCGTGCTCGGGCATCGGCCCGAGCCGCAGATCAGCTTCAACTACCTCGGGCGCGCAGGCACCCGCGGCCACTCGGGTCCGTGGGCGCCGTCGCGCGAGTTCGACGCGCTGGCCGGCACCGCAGATCCCCTGATGGCGTTGCCCGCGGTGCTCGACATCAACGCGATCGCCGAGCCCGGACCGAACGGCATCGAACTCGACGCCACTTGGGAGTTCGCCTCGAAGATCCTCGAGCGCGCCGACGTCGAGGAACTCGCGCGCCTCTGGATCGCCGCGCTCGGGGCCATCGCGCGCCATGTACGGGACGAGGGCGCCGGCGGCTTCACCCCGTCGGACTTCCCACTCGTGGAGACCACCCAGGACGAGATCGACCGCTGGAGCCGGGAATACCCGTCGCTGGCCGACGTGTGGCCGCTGACCGCACTGCAGTCCGGCCTGCTGTTCCACGCGACCTTCGAGCGGGGCCTGGGCGGTGGGGCCGACGCCGACGGGGCCGATCGCGACTCGACCGACGGCTACGTGGTCCAGGCCGAGCTGAACTTCGGCGGGTCGTTGCAGGCCGAGCGGATGCGCAGGGCCGCACAACAACTCATCGATCGCCACGACAGTCTGCGCGTCGCCTTCGTCGAGACCCCGGCAGGGCCGGGGCAACTGCTGCTCGACGAGGTCGCCCTCGACTGGACGGATACCGATCTCACCGGCATCGCCGACCCCGACGAGCGGCGGCGGGAACTGCGGCGGCTCGTCGACGCGGCGAACGCGCCGTTCGACCTCGCCCGCCCGCCGCTGATCCGGTTCCATCTCGTCCGGGTCGACGACGACGACTACACGCTGGTGCTCACCAACCACCACATCGTCCTCGACGGCTGGTCGACACCGCTGCTCATCCACGACCTGCTGATGCTCTACATCGCCGACGGCGACACCGCGGGGCTGCCGCAACCGCGGTCGTTCCGGGATTACCTGCAGTGGCTGGTGTCCCAGGACCACGACGCAACGGTCGAGGCCTGGCAGGAGATGCTCGCCGACATCGAGAGCCCGACCCATCTGACCGGTGGCGGCGACCGCGGCACCGCCGGCGGCGTCGCCCAGGTCGAGGTCGACCTCGATCCGGCCGTCACCGATGCCATCGCCGGCCTCGGACGAGCCCACGGCGTCACCCCGAACACGGCGATCCAGGTCGCGTGGGCGCTCCTGCTGTCGGCGATGACGGGCCGCACCGACGTCGTCTTCGGCAACACGGTCACCGATCGTCCCGCGCACATCGCGGGCGTGGACAGGATGATCGGCCTGTTCATCAACACCCTGCCGGTGCGGGTGCGCCTGAACCCGCACGAGACGGTCACCGACCTGCTCATGCGAGTCCAGGCCGAGCAGGCCACGATGCTCGACCACCGCAACATCGGGCTCGCCGAGATCCAGCGAGCCGCGGGGATGGCCGACATCTTCGACACCGCGACGGTGCTGGAGTCCTATCCGCTCGACATCGACGGCGTCAACCGGGTCCTGTCCCAGGCGGGCCTGCGGTGGAAGGGTCGCGTCGCCCGCGATGCGACGCCGTACCCGGTCAGCCTGCAGGTCACCCCGCCCCGGCCGAGTACCTCTCGGGGGGAACACGATCCGGGCCGGTACGAGGTGATCCTCAAGTACGCGACCGGCCGTCTGGATGCCGAGTCGGCGCAACTGCTGCTCGAGCGGTTCGCGATGCTGCTGCGCCAGATCGCCGGCGACCCCGGCCGCCGGGTCGCGGAGGTGTCGTCGTGCCGGGACGCCGAACTCGCGGAGCTCCTCCGCGTCGACGGTCCGGCGTCGACGAATCCCCGTGCCCTGGGCGACATCTGGTCGGACACCGCCCGGAGGTATCCCGACGAGGTCGCCGTCCGGCACGAGGGGCGGGCGCTCACCTACCGCGAGCTCGACCGTCTCGCCGACCAGATCGCCACGGAGCTCGTGGCCCAGGGTGCCGGCCCGGAACTGTTCGTCGCGCTGGCCGTGCCGCGGTCGGTCGAACTCGTCGTCGCGATGTGGGGGATCGCCAAGACCGGCGCGGCCTTCGTCGCCCTCGATCCCGGGAACCCGGTGTACCGGCTCGCCGAACTGATCGGCGACGCGCGCTGCACCCTCGGCGTGACGGTCGGGCCGGTTCTGTCGAAGCTCCCGGAGACGGTCTCCTGGCTGGCACTCGACCGCCTCCTCGACCGCCCGGAGAAGCCGGTGGCGCCGGTGCGTCCGCGGGTCGTGCACCCCGACACCGCCGCCTACCTGATCTTCACCTCCGGGTCGACGGGCCGCCCGAAGGCGGTCGAGGTGGGCAACCGCGGGATCGCCGATCGCGTGCAGGCCGAGGCGGAGTGGTTCCGCACCGGACCCGGTGCGCGGGTCCTGCAGGTGGCGTCGCCGGGGTTCGACGCCTGCGTGTCCGAGGCATTGCTCGCCCACGGCAGCGGCGCCTGCCTGGTCATCGCGCCCCAGGACGTCTACGGCGGCGCCGAGCTCGCCGAGCTCATCGACGCCGAGCAGGTGTCCCACGCGATCATCACCCCGACGGCGCTCAACACCATGGACCCGGCACAGGTTCCGTCGCTGACGACGATCGCGGTCGTCGGCGAGGCGACCGGCGCCGACATCGTCAACCGGTGGGCGCCCGGCCGTCGGCTGATGAATCACTACGGGCCGACCGAGTGCACCATCTGGGCCACCGGCGCCGACGATCTGCGGCCCGGCCGGCCGGTCACCATCGGGCAACCGATCCAAGGGGTTTCGGCCCTGGTGCTCGACCCGTGGCTGCGGCCCGTGCCGGTCGGGGTGGCGGGCGAGTTGTACCTGGGCGGGCCGGGTCTGGCGCGGGCCTACCACGACCGGCCGGGGCTCACCGCCGCCCGGTTCGTCGCCGATCCGCGGTCGACGACGGGGGAGCGGCTGTACCGCACCGGCGACCAGGTCCGGTGGGTCCGCGGGGACGACGGACTGGAACTGGACTACCTCGGCCGCAACGACCAGCAGGTGAAGATCCACGGCCTGCGGATCGAGACCGGCGACATCGACGCGCGTCTCGCACGCAACCCCGCGGTCTCCCAGGCCGCCACCGTGATCCAGACGGGTCGCGCAGATCAGCCGCGCATCGTGTCGTTCGTGGTCGGGACCCCGGGGCAGCGGCTCGACGTCGACGCGCTGCGTGCGGATCTCGCGCGGTCGCTGCCGCACTACATGGTCCCGTCGGCGATCGTCGAACTCGAGTCGATGCCGGTGACCCGCACCGGCAAGGTCGACCGGAAGGCGTTGCCGGTCTGGGATTTCCGTGCCGAGTCCGCCGGCGGGCGCGCGCCGTCGACACCCGTGGAGCGACTGATCGCACAGCTGTTCGCCGAGGTGCTCGGGGTCGACGAGGTCGGCGCCGACGACAACTTCTTCGCCCTCGGCGGCGACAGCATCGTGTCGATGCGGCTCGTCGCCGCGGCCCGCGACGCCGGGCTGACGATCACCGGCCGCCAGGTCTTCGAGGCCAAGACGGTCGCCGCGCTGGCAGCTCTCGCCGTGCCCGGCGCGGCGACGGCCGCCACCCGTGACGGCGAAGCGCCGGAGTCCACGGTCGATCTCGCCGGCCTGGGGGAGACCGATCTGGAGAACCTCGGCCACCGCCACCCGGACCTCGTCGACGTGTGGCCGCTGTCGCCGACCCAGGCGGGCATCCACTTCCACTCCACACTCGACCCCGATGCGGTGGACACCTACACGGTCCGGTCGACCATCAGGCTGTCCGGAGAGGTGGACGCCGAGCGGCTGCGTCGCGCGGCGCAGGCGCTCGTCGACCGGCACGACATCCTGCGTGCCGCCTTCGCCGAGACCTCGCGCGGCCCCCGTCAGGTCGTGGTGCGCCACGCCGAGGTGGCGTTCCGCGAGATCGACCTGAGCGGCGCGGAGGCCGGGGCGGCAGCGGCCGAGGCCGCCCGGATCGCGGCCGCCGACGACGCGGCCGGATTCGACCTCGCGGTCCCGTCGCTCATCCGGTTCACCCTCGTCCACCTCGGTCCCGATGCGCACGAGCTGCACATCACCAACCACCACGTCATCCTGGACGGCTGGTCGATGCCGCTGCTCATCGCCGAGCTCCTCGAGTTCTACGGGGACCCGGCGGGGATCGCCGTGGCCGGGCCGGCGCCGTGCTACCGCGACTACCTCGCCTGGCTCGCCGGGCAGGACCACGAGGCCTCCGTCGCCACGTGGGCGCAGGCCTACGCAGACGTAGAGGCGGGGACGAAGGTCAGCCGCAGCGACTCCGCGATGACCGGCGACCTCGCCGCCGAGCTGACCGCCGAACTCCCGGCGGAGGAGTTCTCGCGGTTGCGAACCGTCGTCGCGGATTCCGCGGTCACCGTCTCGACGGCACTGTCCACGGCATGGGCGCTGGTCCTGCGGGTCCTCACCGGCGAGACCGACGTCATCCACGGGGCCGCGGTCGCCGGACGCCCGCCGGAGCTGCCCGAGGTCGACCGGACGCTGGGCATGTTCCTGAGCACCGTCCCGGTGCGCGTCCGGCTCGACCCGGGGTTGTCGTTGCGCCAGACGCTGATCCGCGCCCAGGACGACAACGCGCGACTGCTCGACCACCACTTCGTGGGGCTGCCGGCGATCCAGCGGGCGGTCGGTCACACGGACCTGTTCGACACCGCGCTGGCATATCAGTCCTTCCCGCTGCGGGAGTCGATGCTCGCCGAACTGGTCGCGTCCGCGGGTGTGGGCGTCGAGGGGATCTCCGGCGTCGACGCCACCCCGTACCCGCTGAGCGTCGTCGTCGCGCCGAAGAACGTCGTCGACGACGACGGCGGGCTGTCGATCACGATGAGGTACCGGCGGGACGAGTTCGATCCCGCACGGGCGCGCGAGATCATCGACCTGTTCGTCGAGTGCCTGGCGCGCATCGCCGACGACCCGGAGACCCGGGTCGGCATGCTCACCCAGGGCGGCGGGGAACTCGACGTCCCCTCGCCGGTTCGCGACCCGCACCCGATGACCCTCCCGGACATCCTGGCCGCCAACGTCCGTCGCGATCCCGAGGCGATCGCGGTGACCAGCGGCGGGGTGTCGGTGTCCTACGGCCGACTCGACGAACGGTCGAACCAGTTGGCCCGCCTCCTCCTCAGCCGCGGGATCGGCCGCGGCGACGTCGTCGCCTGTGTGCTGCCGCGGTCGCTCGACGCAGTCGTCGCCGTGTGGTCGATAGCCAAGACCGGCGCGGCGTTCCTGCCGGTGGACCCGACCCTGCCTGCCGACCGAATCGGATACCTGCTCTCCGACGGTCAGGTCAGGCTGGGTCTCACGCACGCCGGGATCGCTACCCTGGACGGTCCCGGCGTGCCCACCGACATCGAATGGCTGGTACTCGACGACGAGGAGACCCTCGGTCGCCTCGATGCCCGGTCCACCGAGCCCGTCACCGACGCCGAGCGCGGTGCGTCGATCCTGTGCGACCAGATCGCCTATGTCATCTACACCTCCGGCTCCACCGGCACCCCGAAGGGCGTGCAGATCACTCACCGTGGGCTCTCGGCGATCGTCGAGGCCGAGCACGAGGTGCTCGACGTCCACCCGGGTGCGAGCGTGCTGCAGGTCTCGTCGCCGAGCTTCGACGCGTCGGTGTTCGAACTGCTCATCGGACACGGCGGGGGTGGTCGGCTGGTGGTCTCGCCGCCGGACGTCTACGGCGGTCCCGAACTGGCGGAACTGATCCGCCGCGAAGGGGTCACGCACGCGGTGCTCACCCCGTCGGCGATCGCCACCGTTCCCGACGACGGACTCGACTGCCTGCGTGTCCTCGGCACGGCGGGCGAGGCGGTCGGGCCGGAACTGATCGCACGGTGGGCGCCGGGCCGTCGCATGGTGAACCTGTACGGACCCACCGAGGGCACCATCTGGGCGACCGCGGCCGAACTCGCCCCCGGACGTCCGGTGACGATCGGTCACGCGGTGGCCTCCGTGGGCGCGGTCGTCCTCGACACCTGGATGCGTCCGGTGCCCGACGGGGTGGTCGGTGAGCTGTACCTGTTCGGCCCGGGACTGGCCGCCGGTTATGTCGGCCGGCCGGACACGACGGCGGCCCGCTTCGTCGCGTCCCCGTTCGGTGGCGCGGGCGAGCGGATGTACCGCACCGGCGACCTCGTGCGCCGCACCGCCGACGGAGAGCTGGAGTATCTGGGACGCAACGACTTCCAGGTGAAGATCCGCGGCACCCGCATCGAGGTCGGCGAGATCGACGCGGTGCTGGGTTCGCGCGACGACATCGCCTATGCGGTGACCATCGCGCGCAGCCTCGACGGCTCGCCGCAGATGCTGGTGTCCTACGTGGTCGCCGCTCCGGGGGCCGAGGTGTCCGGCGACGAGCTGCGGGAGGCGCTGGCGGAGAAGCTGCCCGCCTACATGGTGCCCGCGGCGGTCGTCGTGCTCGACGAGATCCCGCGCACCCCGACCGGCAAGCTCGATCGCCGTGCGCTGCCCGAGCCGGTCTTCGCGGCCAAGGAGTACCGGGCCCCGTCGACGCCGGTGGAAGCGTTGCTGGCCGATGTCTTCGCTCAGGTGCTCGAGGTCGACCGGGTCGGCGCCGACGACGACTTCTTCGCCCTCGGCGGCGATTCGTTGAGCGCATCGGTGGTGGCCGCGCGCGCGGGTTCCGCACTGGGGGTGCGCATCCCGGTCCGGGCGCTGTTCGAGGCGCCGACCGTCGCGTCCCTGGCGGAGCTGGTCGGCTCGCTGCAGAAGGGCGTGCGCGTCCCGCTCGCGCGGATGCAGCGTCCCGAGCGCATCCCGTTGTCGCTGGCGCAGCAACGGATGTGGTTCCTCAACCGGATGGAGCCGGACTCGCCCGCCTACAACATCCCGGTGATCCTGCGGCTGTCCGGCCGCCTCGACATCGAGGCCCTCGAGGCTGCGCTCGCCGATGTGATCTGCCGCCACGAGGTGCTGCGGACGATCTACCCGGAGGTCGACGGCGAGCCGTACCAGCTCGTGCTCGACCGCGTGGCCGCGACCGTCGAGCTGCGCGAGGTGGCCGAGTCCGCGGCCGGCGAGGTGATCGCCGAGTTCGTCCGGCGCGGCTTCGACGTCACCACGCGCGCCCCGATGCGCGTGGCGCTCCTCCGCCTCGCCGACGCGGTGGCGGCCGAGAACGTCGACGGCAGCGGGGAATACCTCCTGGTCGTCGTCGTCCACCACATCGCCGGCGACGGGCAGTCGATGGCTCCGCTCGCGCGGGACGTGATGACGGCCTACGCCGCACGCCGCAGCGGGACCGCCCCGGACTGGGAACCGCTCGAGGTGCAGTACGCCGACTACGCGCTCTGGCAGCGCCAGGTCCTCGGCGAGGGGGACGACCCGCAGTCGCTCATGAACGCGCAGCTCGAGTTCTGGCGGTCGGAACTCGCGGAGATCCCCGACGTGCTCGATCTGCCGACCGACCGGCCCCGCCCGCCGGTGGCGAGCCTGTCCGGCGGTCATGTGCCGGTGCACATCGAACCCGAACTGCACGGCCGCCTGACGGAACTCGCGCGCGCACACCACACCTCGCTGTTCATGGTCGTCCACGCGGCACTGGCCGCGGTGCTGAGCCGCCTGAGCGGCGGGGACGACATCGTGATCGGCACCCCGGTCGCCGGCCGGGGCGAGCCCGGACTCGAGAACCTCGTCGGCATGTTCGTCAACACGCTCGCCCTGCGCACCGAGGTCGACGGACGGGATTCCTTCGCGGCGCTGTTGAACCGGGTCCGCGAGGTCGATCTGCGTGCCTTCGAGCACGGCGACGTGCCGTTCGAGCGCATCGTCGAGGAACTCAATCCGCAGCGCTCCACCGCCCACCACCCGATCTTCCAGTTGGCGCTGGCCTTCCAGAACCTGTCCAGGGCCCGGGTGGAGCTGCCCGACGTGACGGTGTCGCGCGAGCAGGCCGACACCGGGGTCTGCCAGTTCGACCTGCAGCTGGTCGTCTCCGACTCCTACGGCACCGACGGGACGCCGCAGGGCGTCTCGGGCGCGATGATGTTCGCCCGCGACCTCTTCGACGAGGAGACGGTCGCCGGCTTCGTGGCCCGCCTGAACCGGGTGCTCGAGGCCGTCGTCGAGGACCCGGCGACGCCGATCGGCGACGTCGAGTTGCTGTCGGCGGACGAGCGCGCGGACCTGCTGTCCCGGGTCGGCGTGCCGCGACCGGGCCTCGACCCGCTCCCGGCGCCGGTCCTGCTGCCGGAGGTGTTCGCCGCGGCGGTGCGTCGCGACCCCGACGCCCCGGCGGTGATCGCCCACGGCGTCGAGCTGTCCTATGCCGAACTCGACCGTCGTTCGAACCGTCTCGCACGTCGTCTCATCGCGGCGGGGGCGGGGCCGGAGGCGCGGGTCGTGATGGCCGTGGAACGGTCCGCGGAGTCCGTCGTCGCGTGGTGGTCCATCGTCAAGACGGGCGCCGCCTACGTGCCGGTGGACCCGAACTACCCGATCGCCCGCATCACCCAGATGGTCACCGATTCCGGTGCGGCGCTGGGCGTCACGACGCGGTCGGCGCACTCGGCGCTGCCCGGCCACGTGACCTGGGTGGTCCTCGACGATCCCGACGAGGCCGCGCGGATGGCGTCGACCGACGATGCCGAGATCGCCTCCGACGAGCTCCTGCGGCCGGTGCGCCCGGAGAACACCGCCTGGGTGGTGTTCACCTCGGGGTCCACGGGTGTGCCCAAGGGGGTCGCGGTCACCCACACCGGCATCGCCGACTACCTCGCCACGCTGCACGTCGACGACGCCGACCGCGAGGGGGCGCGGGTCCTGCACTTCGCATCCCCGTCGTTCGACGCGTCCCTGCTCGAGATCCTCTACGCGATCAGCTCGGCAGCGGCGCTCGTGGTCGCGCCGACGGCGGTCCGCGGCGGTGCGGAACTCGCCGATTTCCTTCGCGAGCAGCGCATCACACACGCCTTCGTCACCCCGGCCGCACTCGCCTCGGTGGAGCCGGAACACCTCGACGACCTGCGGGTGGTGATGTCCGGCGGCGACGAGGTGCCGACCGACCTGATCAGCCGGTGGGTGGGTGACGATCCCGCACGGGCGCGCCGGTTCCGGGTGCTGTACGGCCCGACCGAGGCGACGATCGTGGCCACGGCCACCGAACCGATCCCGGCGGGGGAGCGATCCACCATCGGCACCCCGGTGGCCGGGATGCAGGCGCTGGTCCTCGATCCGCGGATGCAACCGGTGCCGGTCGGCGTCGCCGGCGAGCTCTACCTGGCCGGTCCGGCGCTCGCCCGCGGCTACTTGAACCGGCCCGGCGTCACGGCGTCGAGGTACGTGGCCAACCCGCACGGACGCCCCGGCGAACGGATGTACCGGACCGGCGACGTCGTCCGGTGGAACCGGTCCGGGAACCTCGAATTCCTGGGACGCAACGACTTCCAGGTCAAGATCCACGGGTTCCGCGTCGAACTCGGGGAGATCGACGCCGCGCTCGGCGAGCGCGCCGAGGTGGCGTTCGCGGCAACCGTGCCGCGTCGCGACAACGCCGTCGGCACCCGGTTGGTCTCCTATGTGGTGCCGGCGCCCGGGGCGGTGATCTCGGGGGAGAAGCTGCGCGGCCTGCTGGCCGACGTGCTGCCGCCGTACATGGTGCCGGCCGCGGTCGTCGTCCTCGACGAGATCCCGCTGACGCCGAGCGGCAAGCTCGACCGCAAGGCGCTGCCCGCCCCGGTGATCACCTCGCGCGGGTACCGCGCGCCGTCCACACCCGTGGAGGAGATCGTCGCCGGCGTCTTCGCCGACGTCCTCGGCGTCGCGGGCGGCGTCGGGGCCGACGACGACTTCTTCGACCTCGGCGGCAACAGCCTCGCCGCCACCCGGGTGGTGTCGCGCATCGGGGCGGCACTCGACACCGAGGTGCCGGTGTCGATGATCTTCGAGGCGCCCACGGTCGCGAAGCTCGCGGCCCGCGCCGAATCCCACACGGCCACCGGGCGGACCCCGTTGACCGCCGGTGAGCGGCCCGACCGGGTTCCGCTGTCCTACGCCCAGCAGCGGATGTGGTTCCTCAGCCGGATCGAGCCGGACTCGGCCGCGTACTCGATCCCGATCGTGGTGCGCCTGTCGGGCCGCCTCGACGTCGAGGCACTCCATGCGGCGGTCGACGACGTCGTCGCCCGGCACGAGATCCTGCGCACGGTGTACCCGTACCTGGATTCCGAACCGGTGCAGGTGGTCCTGCCGCCGGAGCCCGGGCAGGTCGCGGTGGTCGCCGAGAAGATCCCGGCCGACGCCCTCGACGAGGCGATCTCCCGGCTGGTGGCCCAACCCTTCGACGTCACCGCCGAGATCCCCATGCGGGTCCGGTTGTTCGATCTCGGCGGCGACGACCGGGTCCTCGCGGTGGTGCTCCACCACATCGCCGCCGACGGGTCCTCGTTGCCGCCCCTGGCACGGGATCTGATGACGGCCTACGAGGCCCGTGCCAACGGGCAGGCGCCGCAGTGGGAGCCGCTGCCGGTGCAGTATGCGGACTACGCGATCTGGCAGCGGGAGGTCCTCGGTTCCCCCGACGACGAGCACTCGCTGCTGCGTGCCCAGATCGACTTCTGGACAAGGCAACTCGCAGACGCCCCGGCACTGCTCGAACTGCCCACCGACCGGCCGCGGCCACCGGAGCAGTCCTACGCCGGCGACACCGTCGGGCTGCGGATCGACGCCGACCTGCACGCCGCGCTCCAGCAGGTCGCCCGTGCCCACAACACCACCCTCTTCATGGTGTTCCACGCGGCACTCGCCGCCCTGCTCGCGCGGTTGGCGGCCACCGACGACGTCACCATCGGCACGCCGTACTCCGGCCGCGGGGAACGCGAACTCGACGATCTGATCGGCATGTTCGTCAACACCCTGGTGCTGCGCACGAGGCTGCGTCCGGGGATGTCGTTCCGCGAACTGCTCGACGACGTCCGCGACACCGATCTCGCGGCGTTCGGACACGCCGACGTGCCGTTCGAGCGGCTCGTGCAGGAGCTCAACCCGGTCCGCTCCGACGCCTACAACCCGTTGTTCCAGGTCATGCTGGCCTTCCAGAACATGGCGGCCGCCGACATCCAACTGCCCGACCTCTCGGTGACGGCGGTCGAACCCGACACCGGGATGTCGATGTTCGACCTGCAGGTCACCGTCGCCGACTCGTACGACGAGCACGGGCGGCCGGCGGGGATCAGCGGCGGGATCACCTTCGCCACCGACCTCTTCGACGCCTCGACGGTCATCGGCTTCGCCGACCGCCTGGTGACCATGTTGCGGGCGCTCGCCGCCGACCCGCGGCAACCGGTGCACGGCGTCGACCTGCTCGACGAGGCCGAACGCGACGAGGTGTTGCTGCGGTGCAACGCCACCGCACGCGACCTCGAACCGGACGAGACCCATGCCTCGCTCTTCACCGCGTCGGCGGAGCGGTTCGCCGAACGCCCGGCGATCACGGTCGCCGAGGGCACTCTCACCTACGCGGGGTTCGCGCGGCGGGTCAACCGACTGGCGCGCTGGCTCGTCGCCCACGGCGTCGGACCGGATGCGCGGGTGGCGCTGCGGATGCGGCGCTCGCTCGACCAGGTCACCGCGATGTACGCGGTGCACGCGGCCGGCGGGGCCTACGTCCCGCTCGACCCCGACCACCCGGCCGAGCGCATCGCCCACATGATGGAGACCGCCGGGCCGGTCGTCGAACTGACCTCGCTGGACGGCATCGACCTGTCGGCGTTCGACGACTCGCCGCTGACCGACGCCGAGCGCATCGCGCCGCTGCGCCCGGACAACCTCGCCTACGTGCTGTTCACCTCCGGGTCGACGGGACGTCCCAAGGGTGTCTCCATCACCCACCGGTCGGTGGTCAACCAGGTCCGGTGGATCTGCGACGAGTACTCGCTGGGCCCCGACGACGTCGTGCTCCAGAAGACCCCGGCCACCTTCGACGTCTCGGTCTGGGAGCTGTTCGGCACGCTCGCGGTGGGCGCACGGCTGGTGATCGCCGAGCCGTACGCGCACACCGACCCGGACCGCCTGGCCGAGGTCATCGCGGCCGAGCGCGTCACGATCACCTCGTTCGTGCCGTCCATGCTGGCGGTGTTCGCCGACGCCGCACCCGCGGGATCGCTCGACTCCCTGCGCGCGCTGCTCGTCGCCGGCGAGGCGTTCGGTCCCGAGGTCCTGGCCGCGGCCCGCCGGATGTTGCCCGGCGTCGAACTGCACAACCTGTACGGCCCGACCGAGTTCACGGTCCACGCGACGGCGTACGAGGCCCGGCCGGAGGACACCGGACCGGTCCCGATGGGCCACCCCGTGTGGAACGCCCGCGCCTACGTCCTGGATTCGCGGCTGCAGCCGGTGCCGATGGGGGTGACCGGCGACCTGTACCTGGCGGGTGCGCAGGTCGCCCGCGGTTATCACGGCCGGCCCGGCCTGACGGCCGAGCGCTTCGTGGCCGATCCGTTCGTGCCGGGGGAGCGGATGTACCGCACCGGCGATCTGGTGCGGCGCCGACGGACCGGCGAGCTGGAATACCTGGGCCGCAGCGACTTCCAGGTGAAGCTGCGCGGCCTGCGGATCGAGCTCGGCGAGATCGAGGCGGTGTTCGCGGCCCATCCCGCCGTCGCCCGCGCGGTTGCCGTGGTCACCACCCCCGAGGAGACGGCAGACGCCGATCCGGGCGGGTCGAGGGGCGCCGCGGAGTTCCTCGTCGTCCACCTCGTCCCGGCCACCGGGGAGTCCGTCGACAGCATCGACACCGACGACGTGCTGTCCTTCGCCTCGGAGTCGCTGCCCGGCTACATGATGCCGACCGCGGTGACGGTGCTCGAGGAGATCCCGTTCACCTCCTCGGGCAAGCTCGACCGCAAGCGACTGCCCCGGCCCACGCTCGCGACCACGGACTACCGGGCGCCGTCGAACTGGCTGGAGAGCGAGATCGTCCACACCTTCGAGCACGTGCTCGGGGTGTCGAGGGTCGGCGTCGACGACGACTTCTTCCGACTCGGCGGCAACTCGCTGCGCTCGGTGCAGGTGGTCAACGAGCTGAAGCACGAACTGCACGTGGACATCCCGGTCCGTCTGATGCTGTCCGCCTCGAGTCCGGCCGACCTCGCGCGGCGCATCTCCGACCGGCTGGAGATGGGCGAGGACCTCGACGAGTCGATGGAGTTCGACGCCCTGGCGCCGCTCGGATCCGACGTGCTGCTGCCCATCCGCCCGATGGGCGACGAGCCGCCGCTGTTCTGCATCCATCCGGCGTCCGGCCTGTCATGGTGCTATCACACACTCGGCCGCAACCTCGCGCCCGGACGGCCGGTGTACGGCCTGCAGGCTCCTCAGCTGGGAGGCGAGACACCCGGTCCCACAACGGTCGCGGGCCTCGCGCGGCGGTACTTCGAGGAGATCCGGACCGTGCAACCGCACGGGCCGTACCACCTGCTCGGCTGGTCGCTCGGCGGCGTCATCGCACACGCGGTGGCCGCGCAGATGAGGGACGCCGGCGAGGAGGTCGCGTTGCTGGCGATGCTCGACACCGAGGTCGACGCGGTCGAGACCACCGAGATCCGCGACATCACCCCCGGCGAGCTGATCAGCAACCTGGGGCCGGTCCTCGGGATCGACTTCGTGAGTCCCGAGGCCAGTGCCGAGGAGGCGGCGGAGCAGATCGTCGAGCACCTCGGGGCGGACTTCGCCGGCGCGATGTTCGGGTCCGACGGGACGGGGATCGATGCGGAGGCCATCGAACGCCTCACCGAGACCTACAACATGCTGATCCGTGCGATCGGGGACTGGCATCCGCCGGTCGTCGACGCCGATCTCACATACTTCACCGCGGTTCGCGACCGACGCGAGGACGCGGTGGGGCACCACGGGTGGTCGTCGTTCCTCCAGGGCGACATCACGAACGTCGATGTCGACGTACACCACCTGGGTATGACCGAGGACGAAGCGATCGGCACGGTCGCAGAGGTTCTCGACCGAGTGATGACCCGGGACAGGGGTTCGCGAGAACGCCTCCGGGTCGAACGATTCCAACAATTGGGAGATTCACCACCCGAAAGATGAGGTTGTCCATGAGCAGGTCAAGGACGTCCCGAACCAACCGATCGCACATCCAGGGTGACCGCGTTCGCCGCCCCGCCGCCGCGCTGCTGGGGTGCGCGATGGCCGCGTCGTTCGCGGTGACGGCACCGGCGTACGCCGGAGCGTCGTCGCCGGCGTACTCGCCGCCGACACATCCGGACGGCATGCTGCCGGCCGTGACCGCCGACGCGGCGCCGCCGGTGCCGATACCGGTCGCCCTGCGGTCGCAGCGCACCGCATACCAGGTGGTGGTGCCGCAACCGGTTGCGCAGCAGCTGAACCCGACCGACGGGCCGCGGCATGCCGCACCGGTCCACCGGGCAGGTGGCGGGGTCGAGAGGGTGCTCCCCGCCCCGCGCCCGGTTGCCGAACACGCCGCCGGCGAGCACATCAAAATAGGCAACATCGACTTCCGCCGTCCGGGGTCGATCTCGCCGCAGGCCGCCCGGCAGATCACCGCCGGAGCCGAGGACATCGTCCGCGGCATCTCGGATGTGTTGCGCGGCAACGGCGTGCCCGATGCCAGGGCCGACAAGGTCGCCGAACAGATGGTCGGCGATGCCGCGGTCGGCGGGGTGATCGGGGGCGCGGTCGCCCTGCCCCTGGGGCTCGCGATCGGCGCACCCACCGGCGGCGTGATCGGGTTCCTCTTCGGAATCCCGTTCCTGCCCACGGGTCTGGTGGTCGGCCCGGTCGTCGGCACCGCACTCGTCGCCGGTCTCGTCGCCCTGCCGGCGGTGACCGCCGGCGTCGTCGCCGGAGCGGTACACGGATACCAGAAGGGATGGACGGTCCCGCTCGACGCGCCGAAGGCCAAGCATCGCCTGGAGGATCGGCATCACGAGGGCGACGGGCACCATCATCCGCAGGCCGCCTCGGCTCCGGTCGACCACGGCATCGCCCCGCAGCCGGTGGCACGGACGGCGCCGCCCGCCGCGGAGCCCGCGCCGGTCAACCCGCCGGCCGGGTTCGCGCCGGTGCAGGCGGTCAAGGAGGCCGTCGGCCTGCCGGAGCTCCCGCTGCCGCAGATCAAGCTGCCGGAGCTGCCGCCGCTCCCGGCACCGCCGGCACCGACGCCGGCCGTCGCCCAGGCGAATCCGGCTCAGGCTCCGGGCAGTTGCTCACCGGGCCGGATGGTCGAGGTGGTCCTGAAGGGAGGCCCGATCGGCAGTTGCTGACCCCCGGGGTCTCACCCGGGCCGATGCTCGATGAGCATCGCGATGGCGCCGACGACGGTGTCGACGAGTCCCTCGGCCGTGTGGCCGCCGAGCTCGCCGCGCTGTTCGTCGGCGCGCATCATGATCACCGACTCCGCGAGCCGGAACGGCAGGAGACTGCGCCGGTCGTCGGGGTCGTCGAGGGCCTGCGCGGCAAGTGTCGCGTAGGCCCTCGCCAATTCCTGCCGATGCGTGCGGAAGTCGGCGAACCGGGGTTCGCCCACCTCGGGCAGGAGATACAGCGCGCCGAGGTTCCAGCGCGATCCGGCGAGCTGGCCGACGTCGAAGCGGGCCAGTTCGAGGAGCCGGTCGAGGGGCGGACCGTCGGCGTCGAGGAGTTCGCGCGCCCGCTCGAGTGATCCGACGACGGTGGTCTCGAGCAGGTTGGCCAGGATGTCGTCCTTGGTCGCGAAGTAGTGGTACATCGAGGCCTGGCGGATGCCGACAGCCTCGGCGATCATCCGGGTGGACGTCCCGGTGTAGCCGTGCCTGGTGAACAGCTCGGCTGCGGCGTCGAGGATCTCCTCGCGTGCCGTCTCGCCCCGGCGTCGCGCCGGTACCAGACGAGGGCGGCCGGGTCCGCCGGTCGCGGGGGCCGGACTCGTGCCGGTGGCCATGATTCCTCCTACGTAGAGCTGACCGCTTCGGACACAGTCGACCACGTCTCGGACGTCCCGGTCAGCAGTGCGATCACGTGACCTGCGCCGGTTAACGCAGTCTTTACGGCGGTTTGCGCGCCCGGAACATTCCTGTCAATCGACAGAAATGTCCGTTCGATTATCTGTCACTCGACAGATTTCGCGCTCAACGGGGAGCACCTCGACACGGAAAGACGTTGCTCACCATGACTCTCACCCCGGACAAGACGGTGGCCGCGCCCACCGCCCTCGGTTCCGCTCACACCCGTCCCGCAGGCCCGGCCGGCGATCTCGACGCCGACGACCTCTCCGAGTTCGGGTACGACCAGCAACTCCACCGCTCACTCGGCAAGTTCGCCTCCTTCGCGGCGGGCTTCTCCTTCGTCTCGATCCTGACCACGGTCTTCCAGTTCTTCGGCCTCGGATTCGGCTTCGGCGGCCCGGCCTTCTTCTGGACGTGGCCGATCGTCTACGCCGGCCAGTTCCTGGTGGCGCTCTGCTTCGCCGAGATCGCCGCGCGTTACCCGATATCGGGTGCGATCTACCAGTGGTCGCGGCGCATGGGCGGTGAGGTCATCGGCTGGTTCGGCGGCTGGTTCATGATGATCGCCCAGGTCGTCACCGCCTCCGCGGCGGCCATCGCCCTCCAGGTCGTTCTCCCGAGCGTGTGGTCGGGCTTCCAGATCATCGGCGACGATCCGACGCTCACCAGCACCAGTGGTGCGTCGAATGCGGTCCTGCTCGGCTCGATCCTGCTGGTGATCGTCACCGCCATCAACTGCGTCGGCGTCTCCTGGATGAGCCGTGTCAACAACATCGGCGTGATCTGCGAACTCGTCGGCGTCACCGCCGTGATCCTGGCGCTGTTCACCCATGCCCGGCGCGGCCCGGACGTCGTCTTCGACACCGGCGTCCCCGGCACGCAGCCCGGCTACATCTGGGCGTTCATCGTCTCCGGACTCATGGCGGCCTACGTGATGGTCGGCTTCGGCTCGGCCGGCGAGCTGGCCGAGGAGACCCGCGACCCCCGCCGCGTCGCCCCGCGCACCATCCGCATGGCACTGACGGTCTCTGCCATCGGTGGCGGCCTGATGCTGATCGGCGCGCTCATGGCCGCCCCTACGCTCGGCGAGGAGCTCGCGATCGGCGGTCTGCCCTACGTCCTGGACTCGGTGCTCGGCAGCTTCTGGGGCAAGGTCTTGCTCTGCGACGTCGCGGTCGCCATCTTCATCTGCACCCTCGCCATCCAGACCGCCTGCTCGCGGCTGATGTTCTCGATGGCGCGCGACGGCCGGCTCCCGTTCTCGGCCACGCTCTCCCGCGTCAACTCGCGGACCGGGACCCCGATCGCGCCGTCGATCCTGATCGGCGTCCTCTGCATCGGCGTGCTCGTGGTCAACGTGGGGAACTCGGCGATCTTCGCGACGCTCGCCAGCGTGTGCATCATCCTGATCTACCTCGCCTACCTCGCGGTCACCGCGCCCATGCTCTACCGCCGACTGAAGGGCTGGCCGGGCACCGGCGGCGTCGGCGCGGGAGGGCGAAAGCTGTTCGGCCTCGGCCGGTTCGGCATCCCGGTGAACATCCTGGCCGTCGTCTACGGCGCCCTGATGGTGGTCAACCTGGCCTGGCCCCGGGCCGAGGTCTTCGACCCCGCCGGCGACCTGCCGGTCCTGCGCTGGGCCGGACCGATCGTCATCGCCGTCACCGTCCTGGTCGGCATCGCCTGCTTCCCCCGCGGCAAGCAGCACCCGAACCCGGTCGACCCCGCCGCCTGACCGACCGGCTCGATCATCGCCCGTCCACCACGACCCACTTCGAGGAGATCAACCGTCATGACCACCACCATCGCCGACACCGGAACCACCGCCGGCGCCCGGGAGCACGCCCGTGCGCAGGCCGGGCAGATCACCGACTCGATGCCCGTCGTCCCGGCGTCGAACTGGCCGAACCCGCCTGCCGACGTCGATCCGGCCGCACTGACCTGGGCCGAGACCGTGCCCGGCGGCCGGTACACCAGCAAGGTGCTCGCACGCGGCACCCGCCTGCGCCTGCACGACGTCGACGGCGCCGCCTGCGCGCACGTCCTGCTGTGGCGCGCCGACGCGCCCTGGGAGCGCCTCAACGTCGCCGACACCGTCAAGGTGCCGTGGCAGGCGTACCTCGGTGCCGGCCATCCGCTGCTGAGCGATCAGGGTCGCGTCCTGGCCACCGTCGTCGCCGACGACTCCGGCCGTCACGACGCGCTGTGCGGAACCACCACACTCGCCGGCAACACCGCGAAATACGGTGACGGGCACGTGCATTCGTCCAGTCCCGCCGGGCGTGAGATGTTCGTCCTGGCCGCGGCCAAGCACGGACTGACCCCCGCCGACGTCCCGCCGTCGGTGTCGTTCTTCCACGGTGTCCGGGTCGAAGAGGACGGTTCGCTGCGCTCGACCGGTTCGGCCGGTCCGGGCAAGTCGGTCGATCTGATCCTGCACCTGCCCTGCGTCGTCGCGATCGCGAACACCGCCCACCCGGTCGACCCGTCGCCCACCTTCGACACCACCTCGGTCGAGGTGCTCGCCTGGCGGGCGACCGCCGATCTGGATGCCCTGCTGGCCGGCGTCGCCGACACCGAACCCGAATACCAACGCGCCGTTGCCAACTCCGAAGACGTCTGGGCCGCTCTCTCCTGAGCGCACCCGATCCGAGAGGAACGCATCATCATGACCACCGCCATCGACTTCGCCGCCGCTCCCGCAACCGATCTGGCACTCGTCCCCGGCACCGTAGTCCTCGACGAGGTGATCGGCGAGCGCGGCCCCTGGTCGGGTGTCGTCGCGGCCGGCGACGTGCTCACCATCGTCGACCTGTACGGCAACCAGGCCGTCGACACGCTGTTCTACGGCGCCGGCGACCACGCCAAGCGCTACTCCGCCCAGGCCACGATCGCCGCACAGGGCAACATCTTCCTCACCACGGGCACCGTCATCCGGGATCAGGAGGGCGACCCGCTGATGACGATCGTCGCCGACGAGGTCGGCAACCACGACACCGTCGGCGGCGCCTGCTCGCAGGAGTCGAACACCCTGCGCTACGGCCACCACACCAGGCATCAGCACGCCTGCGTGGAGAACTTCCTCATCGAGGGCAGTCGGCACGGGCTGGGCAAGGCCGACCTCGTCGGCAACGTCAACTTCTTCATGAACGTGCCGGTCGACCCCGACGGCTCGCTCGGCATCGTCGACGGCCTGTCCGCGCCGGGCAAGCGCCTGGCCCTGCGGGCCGAGGTCGACACCCTGGTCCTGATCTCCAACTGTCCGCAGATCAACAACCCCTGCAACGGATTCGACCCGACCGCGGTCCGCGTCATCGTGACCCGGCCCGGCGTCTGAGATCCGAATCCCTGGTCGACCCGAACTCCCGAGGAACTCATCATGACCGCTCCCACCGGAAAGCCGGCCCCCGTCACCGTCCTGCGGTCCGGCCCGCTCACCACGATCCAGGACTGGCCGGGTCGTGTCGGCTACTGGAAGGTCGGCGTCCCGCCGTCGGGGCCCATGGACGATCTGTCCTTCCGTCTGGCCAACCTCGCCGTCGGCAACCCGGAGACCGCGGCCGGCCTGGAGGTGACGCTCATGGGACCGGCACTGCGGTTCGACGAGCCCGCCGTGGTGGCCGTCACCGGCGCGCCGGTCACCGTGACGGTGAACGGAAGCACTGTGCCCCAGTGGGTTCCGGTGCACCTGTCGGCGGGCGACGTTCTCGACGTCGGCGCGGTCGGGACGCTGGGCATGCGCGTCTACATGGCGATCGGCGGCGGCCTCGACGCCGAGGAGTACCTCGGCAGTCGCTCGACGTTCACCATGGGCCGGTTCGGCGGGCTCGACGGGCGTCCGCTGGCCACCGGGGACCGTCTCGCGCTGCTCGGCGGGGAGACCACCGCGCCGCGCCGAATCCTCAACGAGGAACAGCCGGCGTTCACCAACACCTGGCAGTTGGCGGTCACGGTCGGTCCGCACGGGGCGCCCGAGTTCTTCACCGAGACGGACATCGCCGACCTCCTCGGCACCGCCTACGAGGTCCACTTCAACTCCGACCGCACCGGCATCCGGCTCATCGGTCCCAAACCGCGGTGGGCGCGAAACGACGGCGGGGAGGCGGGCCTGCACCCGTCCAACATCCACGACACCGCGTACTCGGTCGGCGCGCTCGACTTCACCGGCGACACCCCGATCCTGCTCGGCCCGGACGGGCCCAGCCTCGGCGGGTTCGTGTGCCCGGTGACCGTGGTGACCGCGCAGCGGTGGAAGCTCGGGCAGCTCAAGCCCGGCGACACGATCCGGTTCGTCCCGGTGCGCAGCGAGGAGACCGCATCTCCCAAGGAGATCGGCCCGGCACGGCGCGCCGGCCTCGTCGAGGTGCTGTCGGCCGGCGGCGACGCCGACAACGGCATCCTCGGGACGACCACCACCGCAGACGGCACCACCGCGGTGACCTACCGCCGGTCCGGCGACGACAACATCCTCGTCGAATACGGCGACATGCGACTCGATCTCGCGCTGCGGGCGCGGGTCCACGCGCTGAGCGAGCGGATCGCGGCCGAGAAGCCGCGCGGGCTCGTCGATCTCACGCCGGGCATCCGCTCCCTGCAGGTCAAGGCCGATCCGGACGTGTGGTCGCAGAAGCAGATGCTCGAGTGGCTCGTCGAATGCGAGAGTCAGCTGCCGGCCGCGGAGGAACTCGTGGTTCCCAGCCGGACAGTGCACCTGCCGCTGTCGTGGGACGACCCGTCGACGCGCGAGGCCATCGAGCGCTACATGCTCGGCGTGCGGTCCGACGCGCCCTGGTGCCCGTGGAACATCGAGTTCATCCGCCGCATGAACGGACTGGACTCCGTCGACGACGTGTACCGCACCGTCTTCGACGCCAGCTACCTCGTGCTCGGCCTGGGCGACGTGTATCTCGGTGCGCCGGTGGCTGTTCCGCTCGACCCGCGGCACCGCCTCGTCACCACCAAGTACAACCCGGCCCGGACCTGGACCCCGGAGAACGCCGTCGGCATCGGCGGCGCCTACCTGTGCATCTACGGGATGGAAGGGCCCGGCGGCTACCAGTTCGTCGGCCGCACCACCCAGGTGTGGAACCACCGTCACCCGCAGCCGACACCCGGTTTCGATCCCGAACACCCGTGGCTGCTGCGCTTCTTCGACCGGATCCAGTGGTACCCGGTGAGCGCGGAGGAGTTGCTGGACATGCGCGCCGACGTGGCCGCCGGCCGCGGCGACAGCACGAGGATCGTCGACGGGGTCTTCTCGCTGGCCGAGCATCAGCGATTCCTCGACGCCAACGCCGAGGACATCGCCGCCAGGCGCGCTGCCATGGAGGCCGCCCGCGCGGAGGAGCGCCGGCGGTGGTCCGCACGAGGCGAGTTCGCCGCTGACTCGGCGACGACGGCGGCGGCGGCGGATCATGGCCTGGGAATCGACAGCGAGGAGCGGGTGGCATGACGGACATCGACGACATCTACGCGCGCATCGCCGACCGCCCCGAGGTCTTCATCACCCTGCGGCCGATGGCGGAGGTCGCCGCCGAGGTCGAGGTATCCCGGGCGGCAGGCGGTCCGCTCGCCGGAAGGCTCCTCGCCGTCAAGGACAACGTCGACGTCGCCGGACTGCCCACCACCGCCGCGTGCCCCGGGTATGCGTACACGCCGAAGACCGACGCGCCCGCCGTCGCGGCGTTGCGGGCCGCCGGTGCGGTCGTCATCGGCAAGACCAATCTCGACCAGTTCGCCACCGGACTCGTCGGAACACGCAGTCCCTACGGCGCGGTGCGGGACTCCCGCCGCCCCGACCGCATCTCCGGCGGGTCCAGCTCGGGTTCGGCGGTGGCCGTGGCACTCGGGTTCGCCGACATCGCGATCGGCACCGACACCGCGGGTTCGGGTCGGGTGCCGGCCGGCCTGCAGGGCATCATCGGGATCAAGCCGACCCTCGGGGTGATCTCCACCGAGGGCGTCGTGCCCGCGTGCAGGAGCTACGACGTGGTCACGATCTTCGCCCCCGCCCTCGCGCTCGCGAACACGGCGACGGCGGCGATGTCGAAGGCCTTGGGGTCCAGGCCGTTCGGTCCGGCGGCGCCGCTCGCCGCCCCGGAACGACCCGTGATCGCCGTTCCGGCCGACCTGCCGGAGCTCGACGACGCCTGGCAGGCCGCATTCGCCGAAGCGGTCCTGCGGGCCGAGGCCGCGGGGATGGTGATCAAGACGATCGACCCGACGCCCTTCCTCGATGCCGCGAGGCTGCTCTACGAGGACGCCCTCGTCGCCGAGCGCCATGCCGCCGTCGGGGAATTCATCGACACGGCAACGGCATCCGGGGCCGATGCGGGCCTGGACCCCACCGTGGCCGGGATCATCGGTGCGGCGTCGCGCTTCTCCGCAGTCGACCTGCTGCGCGCGCAGGCGAGGCTCGCAGACCTGCGCGCCGAGGCGATGCGGCAGTGGGGTGAGGCCACCGCGCTCATGGTCCCGACCGCGCCGGGACACCCGACGATCGCCGACGTCGACGCGGACCCGGTCGGCGTCAACTCGCGGATGGGGACCTACACGAACTTCTGCAACCTCTTCGACCTGTGCGGCCTTGCCGTCCCGGGTGGGACGGTCGCCGAAAACGACGGCACCGAAGCGCAATTCGGTGTCACGTTCCTCGGACGGGCGCACGAGGACGCGGTGCTCGTCGACCTCGCGGCACGGTTCCTCGGCGACGCCGGGGTGGGCGCGTCGTGGGTGGAGGGTGAGAATTCGGTCGAGCTCGCGGTCTTCGGCGCCCACATGCGCGGCGGCCCGTTGACGCACGAACTCACCGAACGCGGCGCTCGGTGGGCGGGCGAGGTCGTGACCGTGCCGGCCTACCGGCTGGTCGCGCTCGACACCACACCGCCCAAGCCCGGTCTGATCCGGGACCCGGAGGCCGGCCGGGCGATCCGGGGCGAGGTCTGGCGGGTGTCGCCCGCGGCGCTCGGCGAGTTCCTCGCGGCGCTTCCCGAGCCGATGATGCTCGGCCGGGTCGAGATCGCCGACGACACCGGATCGTCGCGGTGGATCGTCGGCTTCGGATGTGCCGCGGACGCGGGCGCGGCAGGAACGGAACTCGACCGCGACCGCTGGTAGCCCGGCAGCCAAGCGGCATAAGCGACGATCTGGACAAACGTCCAGGTCGTCGCTGTGTCCGTCTTTCACACCCCTGCGTTACCGATTTTCGATCCTTGATGTTTCAATTACTCGCGCATAAGGGTCGGGGAGAAGGAAATTGGACGGTTGACCAGTATGGGGCGGAACGGGATTCAACGTTCGGAGAAGGTCGCGCGGCGTGCGGAGCGCAAGAAGCGCAAGCACCGCGTGGCGGCAGGCGCGGCGGCACTCGCAACGGTCGCGGCGGTGGGGGCCGGCCAGGCCATGGAGCCGGCGGCGGCCGAGGCGGCGATCGTTCCGCTTCCGGAGCCGATCGAGAAGCTGGAAACGTGGTCGAAAAGCTTCAACTCGGGCAACCCGCTCGGCGGCCTGATCTCCGGCATCGGTAACGGTGCCCTGGCGGACATCGCGGGCGAGTGGCGCATCCAGTCGTGCGTGTCCGGCGCGTCGGCACCCAATGGCGGGGCCGATTGCACGCAGTCGAGCACCGAGTTCGGCGGTCTGGGGGTCGCCGTCGTCCTGCCCGACAAGATCGAGGTCGTGCCGGTTGCGATCTACGACCCGGTGAAGAAGACCTACGACACCCTGTCGTCATCGATCCTGGGTGACATCGCCCGGTGGATCGGACTCGACGTGCCGAAGACGATGACCGAAGGCCCGCGAACGCGTGGCTCGGCGACTGTCATCGGAAACGGCTTCCAGCTGGCCGTCGCCTCCCGCGACGGCGACGCGACGGCCATTTCCTTCCTCCCGATCAGCATCGCGACCGCGGGAGCCACCGACGGTCGCACCGCGAAGTCGTTCGCGCTGATCGGCATCGCGCACGCATGGAATGCCGACCCGACCAAGATCAGCGTCCTCGGCCAAGATCTCCCGCTCGTCCAGGTGCCCGGCATCAAGGGCGTCGGGTGCTACGGAGGCATCACTGCCGCCTATGCCGACGGGGTGGGTGCCTGTGCCAACGTCGGTGCAACCTTCGACTTCCGGTATCAGGCCACCAACGGCGAGGTGCAGTTCGCACTCACGGATCCGACCGCGCTGCTCACGGACCCGCTCGGCGTCCTCGGTGGCGCCGGGCAGGAAGTGCTGGAGGGATTGCTCAAGGGGATCCTCAGCAAGGAAGGGATCGACTTCGACGGCGACTGGATGTCGCTGTCCAAGGACTTCTCACGCCTGTCGCTGGCCGGTGATCACGGCCTGTTCAGCGGCAATTTCGTTCGCTTGACCAGTGAATACGGCTTCACGAAGCCGATCGAGATCGAGTGGATGGGTCAGAAGGTCACGCTGTACCCGATGGTGGAGGTCAACGGCAAGGAGCGCCCCAACTACCTCGGCGTGCCGGTCATCTCCTTCGGTCAGCTCGACACCGGGCAGATCGTCCCGGTCATCCACATCCCCGACTACGAGCTGCCGTTCCTGCTGCCGACCCTGGACGGCACCACCCTCGGCGGCACCCCGACGAACGCGTCCGCGACTTCCGGTGCGACTCCCGTCGCGGCCCGGTCGGCCTTCGTCGCCGACGACGTCACCGAGGCCCCGCCGGCTCCGCTCGCCACCGACGCGCCGCAGGAATGGGCGCCGGCCGCCGGCGATGCCTCGCTGAGCGCTGCCGACACGTCCGACGGTGGCGAGGAGTACGTCGGCAAGCACCGCGAGCAGTACCACGGCAAGCATCGCCTCGAGGACCGATCGGGAGACACCTCGTCCGATGGCGGTGCCGGCTCCGACAGCGGATCGACGTCCGACTCGGGTTCGGGTAGTGGATCGGGTTCGGGCAGCGGTTCGGACTCCGGTAGCGGCTTGGGTTCGGGTTCCGGTGGTGACTCGGGTTCGGGCAGCGGTTCGGACTCCGGCGGCGGTTCGGGTTCGGGCAGCGGCTCGGACTCCGGTAGCGGCTCCGGCGGCGGGTCGAAGTCGGACGGCGGCTCCGACAGCGGCTCCGACAGCGGTTCCGGGTCGGGCAGCGGCTCGGGTTCGGGTGGCGGCTCGAACTCCGGCGGCGGGTCGGACTCCGGCGACTAGGACCCGACCGCCCACAGACCGGCGCCCCGGCACCTGGACCAGATCCGTGCCGGGGCGCCGAACCATTTCTCCCGCCACCGAACCCGACGTCGGCGAGACGACCTCGTCGAGACAACCCACGCCGGACCCGGGAGCGGTGACTACGCTGGACGGACACGACGGATTCGACCAGGAGGGCCGCGATGGCGATCGATCCGAACAGAAGCAAGGCCGTGGCGGAGGTCGTCCGCCAGCACCCGGTGATGAGCCTGATCGCGGTGTCGCCCGGCATCGCCGTCTTCGTCGTCCTGCTGCTGCTGGACCAGACCTTCCTGGCGATCCTGTTCGCGATCCTGGCCGTGGGTGGCGGGCTGTACCTGCTCACCCGCAAACGCTGAGGGTCCTGCCGCGTGGCCGAGCCGATGACCTCGTCGGCGCGGCTACAGTGGGGCCAACACGACAGCCACGCCGGGCGTGGCGGCAACGCGGGGCGAAGGGAGTGCGTGCGCATGATCGTCGATTCGGATCGTGATCGCGGTCCGGAGGCCTGCAGGGCGGGTCGGTAGAGCATGTCCACGCGCGTCGACGCCTACATCTGGGCGATCCGGTTGACCAAGACCCGGTCGGCGGCGGGCGCCGCCTGCCGGGGCGGTCACGTCCGCGTCAACGGCGCCACCGCCAAGCCCGCCCAGCCGATCGTGCCGGGCGACGAGATCCGGGTCTGGGTGAACGGCCGCGAGCGCATCGTCGAGGTCACCAAGACGATCAGCAAGCGCGTGTCGGCCCCCGCCGCCGCCGAGTGCTACATCGACAAGTCGCCGCCACCGCCGCCGAAGGAGATCATCGCCGGCCAGCCGCGTCGCGACCGCGGTGCCGGCCGCCCCACGAAACGGGAACGGCGGCAACTCGATCGTCTTCGCAGCAGCGGATTCCTGATCTCGTTGGTCGCCGTCCTCGCGCTCGCGCTGGGCGCGTGCTCGTCGGATGACACCCCCTCGGACCCGAACCGTCCCAACACTCCGGAGGCACCGGCCCAGGCCGGGTCCGGGCCGTTCTTCGGACGCTGCGGAGGGGTGACCCTCGAGGAGGTCGTCCGCGTCACCGGATTCACCGGGCTCAGTGCGACGGTCGACAACACCTCGGTCTGCGAGTGGGACACCACCGGTTCGCGGACCGGTGCGGTGGCGTCGTTCAACTGGTACCGCGGCTCGCCGATCGGCCGGGAAGAGGCCAACGTGAAACTCTCGCGCGACGAGACCAACAAGCTCGAGATCAAGGGCCACACGGGGTTCATCGGCTGGAGCCAGTCCGGTCAGATCTGCGAGGTCGGCATCGACTTCGGCGCCGACTTCTTCGAGTGGTCGATCCGCGGCGACGCCCGCAACCCGAGGCCCATCGACGAGATCTGCAACGCCGCGCGCGAATTGGCGACGATGTCGATCGAGCGCGCGTCATGAGGCGCACCCTCGCACTCCTGGCCGCCGTCGTGCTCGGACTCGCCGTCTTCGCCGGGTGCGCGCGCACCGTCGACGGTGAGCCGCTGCCGGTGGGTGCGGCGGGGCAATCCGGCACCAGCGACGTCGACACCGACCAGTTCGACCGGCTCCTTCTCGAGTGCGAGGTGCTGCCCGACGAGACGATCGCCGATGTCGTGGCCGGCGGCGGTTTCGCCGAGCAGTCCTTCAGCGGTGCGATCTGCCGGTGGCTGGTCTCCGGCAACGACACCGTCAGCGTGACGTTCAACTGGTTCGAGTGGGGCAGCATCAACGTCGAGAAGGAGACGGCCAAGAAGCTCGGGTTCACCACCGAGAACATCAAGATCGCCAGTCAATCCGCGTTCACCCAGCGCAGTCCCGACCGGCCGGGACTGTGCGGCGTGACCGCACGCGCCCCGAGCCGGGGGGTCTTCACCTGGTTCGTCGAGCCGCGCTCCGCTCCGCCCGGTGATCCCTGCGCGGCCCCGATCAAGCTGATGGAACTGTTGCTGCGAGGCGGCCAGTAGGCCGCACCGCCGGGTCCTAGGCCTCGGCGACCGGCAGCGGGCTCACCACGACGGTGGCCGCCACCACCTGCTCGTCGCCCTTAGCGCCGCCGGGGACGAGGAGCCACACGCTCAGTCGGTCGCCCTCACGGATGCGACGCAGGGTGATCCGCGTGCCCGGGACGATCGGGCGCAGGTACTCGATGACGACCCGATGCGGGACGTCGACGAGATCGGGGTGGTCGACGAGCTCGTCCTCCACGGCTTCCAGATACGCCGCGTTGTTGAGGTGCTTGAAGGGGTCGAAGTCGGTGATCCGCAGCACGTGCTCGCGGTCGGGCAGGGGAGTCTGTTCGGGCGCCTTCTCCGGGTTCATCGGCTTCCAGCGCAGACGGTGCTCGTCGGTCATCGACGACAACATCTCGAACGCCTCGTCGGACAAGCGCGACGGCATGCCCTGCTCGTTGACGTTGATCCAGAACGCCTCGGTCTCGATGAGGCCGTCGGGGCGCGGGTTCGGGTTGAACCGATTGGTGTCGTGCTTCGCGGTCAGGCGCACCCGCATGTTGGTCCAGCGGGTCGACAGCGCGCCGCACCACCGCTGCGCCGTCACCGTCGCCGGCCAGGTGATCGGGCGGACGACGTCGATGACGGTCCGCCGCACGATCCAGAAGGGGTCGGTCGCGTGCAACTCCGTCGCCTCGATGTTGTCGTTGGCGACGTCCTGCAGGTAGCGGGCCACCGCGTCGAGACGGACCCGCATCTCCTGGTCCACGTCACCGGTGCGCACCCGGTAGTCGGCCTGGAAGAAGCGTGCGCCCTCCTTGCGGTCGGGTAGTGAGGTGCGTCTCTGTCCTGCAGTAACCTGGCTCACTCGAGTCCCTTCGCTGGGTCGCAGGTATCTTTGCGGATAAGATACAGTCAACGCCGAAACTAGAACACGTTCTACGTGTTGGATGACGAGGAAACAGCAGATGGCGCATGTGATTACCCGCCCATGTTGCAACGATGCCAGTTGCGTGAGCGTGTGTCCGGTGAACTGCATCCACCCCACGCCCGACGAGCCGGAGTTCCTCACGGCGGAGGCCCTCTACATCGACCCGGAGACGTGTATCGACTGCGGCGCCTGTATCGATGAATGCCCGGTGGAGGCGATCGTCCCCGACGATCAGCTCACCGAGAAGGACGAGCCCTACCTGCAGATCAACGCCGACTACTACAAGGACCACGACGTCGAGGGCGGCCTGGTCCCGCCGCGCAAGGCGCCGCAGCTGCCCGCCGACAAGGAGTTGCACGTCGCGATCGTCGGCGCCGGCCCCGCGGCCTTCTACGCCGCCGAGGAGCTGGTGCGCAAGCCCACCATCAAGGTCGACATGTTCGACCGCCTGCCCACCCCCTATGGTCTGGTCCGCGCGGGCGTCGCCCCGGACCACGCCGCCACGAAGGGCGTGGAGCGGACCTTCGCCTCGGTCGCGGCGAAGAAGAACTTCGACTACTTCCTCAACGTCGAGGTCGGCAAGCACATCAGCCACGACGAGCTCGTCGCCCGCTACCACGCGGTGATCTACGCCGTGGGCGCCGCCACGGACAAGCGCCTGGGCATCGAGGGCGAGGACCTGCGCAACTCGGTGGCCGCCACCCAGTTCGTCGCCTGGTACAACGGCCACCCCGACTACGTCGACCTCGACGTCGACCTCTCGGCCGAGCGCGCGGTGGTCGTCGGCAACGGCAACGTCGCCCTCGACGTGGCGCGCATCCTCGTGACCGATCCCGACGAGCTCGCCAAGACCGACATCGCCGACCATGCGCTGGCCAAGCTGCGCGAGTCGAACATCAAGGAAGTGGTGCTGCTCGGCCGCCGCGGCATCGCGCAGGCGGCCTACACCAACAGCGAGTTCCTGGCCCTCGGCGACGTCGAGGGCGTGGACGTGGTCATCGATCCGGCCGAACTCGTCCTCGACCCGGCGTCGGAGGCCGCGCTCGCCGACGACACGCTCGACTCGACGATCGCCACCAAGATCCGGCTGGCCCGCGAGTTCTCCGAGCGGCCGCAGACCCCGGGCAACAAGCGCATCGTGTTCCGCTTCCTGGTCTCGCCGGTGGAGATCACCGGCGACGGCGAGGTCGCCGGCGTCACCTGCGCGCGCAACGCGTACGTCGACGATGCCTCCGGCCGGGTGGCCGTGGCACCCACGGAAGAACGTTTCGACATCGACGCCGGACTGGTCCTGCGGGCCATCGGCTATCGCGGTGTCCCAGTCACCGACCTGCCCTTCGACGAGAGTCGCGGCGTGGTCCCCAACGAAAGCGGACGTGTGCAGGCAACAGCAGGGGGTGATGTCATGCCCGGCCTGTATGTCGCCGGCTGGATCAAGCGCGGCGCGAGCGGCGGGATCGGCATGAACCGCGTGTGCGGGCAGGAGACCGCCCGCGCGGTGATCGACGACTTCATCGCCGAGACGCTGGCCGACCCGTCGACCCCGCGGGACGACGTCGCGGCGATCGTCGCCGATCGCGGCGCCCACCGGATCGACCTCGCGGGTTGGAAGGCCATCGACGCGGCCGAGAAGGCGGCGGGCAAGGCGGCACACCGTCCGCGGACGAAGTTCGTCAGCATCCCCGAGTTCGAGGCGGCCGCAGCCGCCGGAGCGCAGTAACCGTGCGCATCGCATTGCTGTCCTACCGCAGCAAGCCACACTGCGGTGGGCAAGGGGTCTACGTCCGTCATCTGTCCCGCGAGCTGGCGCTGCTCGGCCACCAGGTCGAGATCTTCTCCGGGCAGCCGTACCCGGAGCTCGACCAGGTCGCGATCGACGCGGGGGTCACCGTCACCAAGGTGCCCAGCCTCGGGCTCTACGACGAGCCGGACCCGTTCCGCACGCCCAAACTCGGCGAGTACCGCGACTGGATCGATTTCCTCGAGGTCGGCTCGATGTGGACGGCGAGCTTCGGCGAGCCGCTGACCTTCAGCCTCCGCGTCGCCCGGCTGCTCGAGGAGCGTCGAGACGATTTCGACATCGTCCACGACAACCAGTGCCTCGGATACGGCCTGCTGCGGATCCAGAAGGCCGGGTTCCCGCTCATCGCGACGATCCATCACCCGATCACCCGCGACCGCACGCTCGCCGTGCGCGCGGCCAAGGGTTGGCGGAAGATCACCGCATGGCGCTGGCACTCGTTCCTGCGGATGCAGGGCCGGGTCTCCCGGCGCATCCCGGAGTTGCTGACCGTGTCGCGCAGCAGCGAGGTCGACATCCGCAAGGCCTTCGACATCCCGGCGGGCCGGATCACCACGATCCCGCTCGGCGTCGACACCGAGGTATTCCGGCCGGGGCCGGAGCGTGTGCCCGGGCGGATCGTGTGCGTCGCGAGTGCCGACGCCCCGCTCAAGGGGGTGTCGTACCTGCTCGAGGCGGTCGCGAAGCTCGCTGCCGAGCGCGACGACGTAAAACTGGTACTGGTGTCCAAGTTGGACCCGAATGGCCCTTCTGCCAAGATGATCGAGGATCTCGCGATCTCCGATCGGGTGAGCGTCGTCTCGGGCCTCGAGGACGAGGAGATGGCGGAGCTGCTCGCCTCCGCGGAGGTCGCCTGCGTCCCGTCGCTGTACGAGGGTTTCTCGCTGCCGGCGGTCGAGGCGATGAGCTGCGGGACGCCCCTCGTGGCGACCCGTGCAGGCGCCATCCCCGAGGTGGTCGGCACCGACGAGCAGGCCGCGCTCCTGGTGCCGCCGCGCGATTCGGGCCGACTCGCCCAGGCGATCGGACGACTCCTCGACGACGCGGGGTTGCGCGTCGAACTCGGCTCGGGCGGACGCCGCCGCGCCGAGGAGAACTACAGCTGGGCAGCGGTGGCCGCCAAGACGGCGGCTCACTACGAAACCGTGCTGGCCGGTCACCGGTAAGCCACAGAAGGGACATCGAGTGCTGACAGTTGATTTCGACCGGCTGGGCGTGGGGCCCGGCACCAAGGCGATCGACATCGGGGCGGGGCAGGGGCGCCACTCCTTCGAGATGTTCCGCCGGGGTGCCGACGTGATCGCCTTCGACATGTCCGAGAAGGACATGGCCGACGTGGCCGAGATGTTCGACGCGATGACCGCCGAGGGGCAGGTGCCGGCATCGGCCAAGGCGCGCGCCGAGGTCGGCGACGCGTTGCGCCTACCGTACGCGGACAACAGCTTCGACGTCGTGCTCATGTCCGAGATCCTCGAGCACATCCCGGCCGACGAGGGTGCGATCAGCGAGATGGTCCGCGTCCTCAAGCCGGGCGGTGTCGCCGCGGTGACCGTGCCCCGGTACTGGCCGGAGAAGGTCTGCTGGGCGCTGTCGGACGAGTACCACGAGGTCGAGGGCGGACACGTCCGCATCTACAAGGCCTCCGAGTTGGCCGACAAGCTGCGCCGTGCCGGCCTCGAGGTGACCGGAACCGACCATCAGCACGCGCTGCATGCGCCCTACTGGTGGCTGAAATGCGCTGTCGGCGTGGAGAACAACGACAACCCGCTGGTGAAGGCGTACCACAAGCTGCTGGTCTGGGACATGATGAGCAAGCCGTGGCTGACCCGGGTGGGCGAGCAGGCCCTCAACCCGATCATCGGCAAGTCCGTCGCCCTGTACCTGCGCAAGCCCGAGACCGCCGCCTCTTCATGACGGCGATCCCGGAGATCCCGGGAGTTGTCACCGCCGATCAGATCCGCGCGACGGGCGCGGCGATCGCCGGTATGCAGGAGGAATCCGGGGCCCTGCCCTGGTTCCCCGGCGGGCAAACCGATCCCTGGGACCACATCGAGTCCGCGATGGCCTTGTCGGTCACCGGTTTCCACGCGGAGGCGGAGGCCGCGTACGAGTGGTCGAGACGCAAGCAGCGTCACGACGGGTCGTGGCCGATCCGAACCGTGTGCGGCACGGTCGAGGACGCGGGCACCGACTCGAACTTCTGCGCCTACATCGCGGTCGGCGTCTGGCATCACTATCTGATCACCGCCGATGACGCGTTCCTGCAACGGATGTGGCCGGTCGTCTGGTCGGCGATCGACTGCGTGCTGCGGTTCCAGCGGCCTGACGGCGCCTTCCGCTGGGGTGGCGATCACCGCACCGGGGCGATGTTCGGCGAGGCCCTCATCACCGGCAACTCCAGCATCTTCCAGGCCCTCGACTGTGCGATCCGCATCGCCGCCGAGGTCGATCAGCCCGACGAGGACTGGATCGCCGCGCACGCGAAGCTCGGTGCCGCGATCCGCGCCGACATCGAGCGTGAGGAGTGGGAGATCTTCACACCCCCGTCGGAGCACTCGATGGACTGGTATTACCCGATCCTCGGCGGTGCGGTGCGCGGGAAGGTCGGCCAGGAGCTGATCGCGCGCCGATGGGACGAGTTCGTCGTCCCGGGCAAGGGTGTGCGCTGCGTCGATCACCGGCCGTGGGTGACCGGGGCCGAGACCTGCGAGCTCGCCCTGGCCCTCGACTCCCTGGGGGACACCGCGGACGCGATCGAGCTGATCGCCTCGATCCAGCACCTGCGTGACCCGGACGGGTCGTACTGGACCGGGCTGGTCTTCGCCGACGGCAAGCGCTGGCCGGTGGAGAAGAGCTGCTGGACCTCGGCGGCCGTGGTGCTGGCCGCCGACGCGGTCAGCCGCACCAGCGTCGCCAACGGGATCTTCCGGGACGTGCGCCAGAGCCTCGTCGTGACCCCTCGCGACGAGGAACCCGCGACGGTTCTCTGAGGGCGACCAGGTCCGGAGAACCGACCCGGAGGCCTCGGGATCGAAGTGACCAACTCCCTGTTCTCTGTGGCGCCCATCACCTAGACTGGTGTCCAGTCATGCGTCCGGTTAGTCGACGGACGGCAGAGCAACGCCGCCAGGGGAGGCGCCATGGATTTCGGGATCGTCCAGTTCACCAGCGATCGGGGGCTCAAGCCGCATGTGCTGGCGCCGCTGATCGAGAAGGCGGGGTTCGCGTCGTACTACGTGCCCGAGCACGGTCACATCCCGACGAAGCGGGAGGCCGCGCACCCGCGGACCGGTGACGAGACGCTGCCCGACGAGCGCTACATGCGGACGCTCGACCCGTGGACGTCGCTGGCCTCGGCGGCGGCGGTCACCGAGCGCATCCGCCTGGCCACCGCCGTGGCCCTGCCCGTCCAGTCCGACCCGATCACGCTCGCCAAGACGATCGCCACCCTCGACCACATCTCCGACGGCCGGGTCACGCTCGGCGTCGGATTCGGTTGGAACCTGGACGAATTGGCCGACCACAACGTTCCGCCGAAGCGTCGTCGGACCATGCTCCGCGAGTACCTCGAGGCGATGAACGTGTTGTGGACGCAGGAGGAGGCCGAATTCGACGGGGAATTCGTGCGATTCGGTCCCAGTTGGGCATGGCCGAAGCCGCCTCAGTCCCACATCCCGGTGCAGGTCGGCGCGGCGGGCAACGAGAAGAACTTCAAGTGGATCGCACGAAGCGCCGACGGGTGGATCACCACGCCGGGCGAAGAGGACATCGAGGGATCGGTCGCCCTGCTCAAGCGGATCTGGACCGACGCCGGTCGTGAAGGTGATCCGCAGGTCGTGGTGCTCGACTTCAAGCCGGTTCCCGAGAAGCTGGAGAAGTGGCGCGAGATCGGGGTGACCACCGTGCTCTACGGCCTGCCCGACGACTCGGTCGAGCGGGCGAGCGGCTACCTCGCCAAACTGGCCGGAAAGCTCGACCTCGCGCCCGCGGCCGTGTAGTCGGCGTGCCCGCCGCCGTCGGGCCCTGGTGCAGGGGTTGCGTGCACGTTCTGCCGGCAGTCGTCCTAACGAGCGTGCCGCATCCTCGGTCGACGCCGCCTGCGACGTCGTTCGGTGTCGGCGACTCCCGTCGAAGTCGCCGGGCCGGGGTGATGTCGGGGCCGACTCAGGCGTCGGGGTGTGCTCGCAGGCCCGGCATCACGTACCGCTCGACGTGGCGGCGGACCTGTGCGGCGTCGTCGATGTCGATGGTCTCGCCCGGCGATGTGCCGAGGCTGATCAGCACGCGCGCAACCCATTCGGAGACCTCGCGCAGGTCGTGGCCGGGATGGATCTCCCCGCGGCGTGCTGCCGCCTCGACGTAGGGGAGCCAGAACGCCGCGAGGTCGGGGACGAGCCTCACCACGCCGATCCCGGCGCACTCGGCGAACTCGTGCGGTTCCTCGGTGCGCAGCCGCATCAGCAGGGTGCCCGGGTCGTCGTATGCCCCGCGTCCGATCCGGACGCCCGCGGTGAGCTGACCCGCGAAGCCGTCGATGGTGTCGAGTTCGGCACGGGCCTCGCGCCAGAACGACTCGGTGAGCCGGACGATCGTCGCCCCGATCATCGACGGCTTGTCGGGGTAGTGCCGGTAGAGCCACGCGCGGGAGACCCCGGCCGACTCGGCGACCTGCTGCATCGTCGTCGCGCGGATGCCCTTCTCCGCCAGCAGTTTCTCGGTGGCATCGAGGAGGCGTTCGGTCACCGACGTGGTTGCCTCGGTCACGGCCCTCCCTGGTTCTCCGGCGGTGCTCGGGTGCGGTCGCCCGGTGGGACGGGCGACTCACTGGCCGAAGACTAACAAGGGGTGGACAGATCGTGGAATCCGTACACCGCGCGCCCGGTCATCGTGTAGACACAAATCAGATTGTGTCTACACCCGACTCGTCTCGAGGGGGCAGCGTGCCTTTACCAACCACCGCGATCATCGGTGCCGGGATCAGCGGCCTGACGGCGGGCAAAATGCTCACCGACTACGGCGTCCCGTACACGTGTTTCGAGAGTTCCGACCGAATCGGCGGCAACTGGGCCTTCGGCAACCCGAACGGCCACAGCAGCGCGTACCGGTCTCTGCACATCGACACCTCGAAGCACCAGCTGTCGTTCCGGGACTTCCCGATGCCCGAGGAGTACCCGGACTTCCCCCACCACACCCAGATCAAGGCCTACCTCGACGCCTACGCCGAGGCGTTCGACCTGCTGCCGAGCATCGAGTTCACCAACGGCGTCGAGCACGCGCGCAGGCTCGACGGCGGCGGCTGGGAGCTGGAGACGCAGCGCGGTGAACGCCGCCGGTTCGACCTGCTCATCGTCGCCAACGGCCACCACTGGGACCCGCGCTACCCGGGCTTCCCCGGCGAGTTCGACGGCATCGAGATGCACGCGCATCACTACATCGACCCCCGGACCCCGCATGACTTCAGCGGCAAGCGGATTCTCGTCGTCGGCCTCGGCAACAGCGCCGCCGACATCGCCGTCGAGCTGTCGTCGAAGGCGCTGGACAACAAGCTGACGCTGTCCACCCGGTCCGGCGCGTGGATCGTGCCGAAGTACTTCGGCGGCAAGCCCGCCGACAAGTACTACCGCACCTCGCCCTACATCCCGATGTCGTGGCAGCGGAAGTTCATGCAGGTCATGCAGCCGCTGACCGCCGGCCACCCCGAGGACTACGGGCTGCCGACGCCGAATCACAAGTTCTTCGAGGCGCATCCGACCCAGTCGGTGGAGCTGCCGCTCCGACTCGGCTCCGGCGACGTCGTCGCCAAGCCCAACGTCAGCCGGCTCGACGGCTCGACCGTACACTTCGAGGACGGCACGTCCGACGACTTCGACATCATCATCTACGCAACGGGATACAACATCACCTTCCCGTTCTTCGATCCCGAGTTCATCAGTGCGCCGGACAACCACATCGACCTCTACAAGCGCATGTTCTACCCGGGCATCGACGACCTCGTCTTCGCGGGCTTCGCGCAGGCGGTCCCGACGCTGTTCCCGTTCGTCGAGTGCCAGGCGCGGGTGATCGGGGCATATGCGACCGGCAACTACCGGCCGCCGTCGGTCCCGGAGATGAGGGAGACCATCAAGGCCGACACCGAGTTCTTCACCGGCCACATGGTGAAGAGCGCGCGACACACCCAGCAGCTCGACCACTACCTGTACGAGCACAACATCCGGACCAAGGAATTGCCCGAAGGTCGCAGGCGCGCGCAGGAACTCGGACCGGTGCGCTGGGCCGGGGTCGCCGACACCGTCTCGGCCGGCGTGACCGCGGGATCGGAGGCCTCGGCATGAGCGTCCCCACCGGAGCAGAAACCGTCCGCTTCCCGTCGGCGGGAGTCGAGTGCGACGCCTGGTTCTTCCCCGGCACGGCGTCCTCGCCGTTCGAGGTCGACGGCAAGCGGCCCGTGGTGGTCATGGCACACGGGTTCGCCGGCACCAAGGACTCGGGCCTGGCGCCGTTCGCCCTGCGTCTCGCCGACGCCGGACTCGCGGTGCTCGCCTTCGACTACCGGGGCTTCGGGTTATCGGGAGGCGAACCGCGCCAGCAGATCTCGCTGGAACGTCAGGCCGACGACTACCGGGCCGCGATCGTCGCGGCCAAACGGCAACCGGGCGTCGATCCCAATCGGATCATCCTCTGGGGCGTGTCGCAGTCGGGCGGGCACGCGCTGACCGTCGCCGCCGACCGCGCCGACATCGCGGCGGTCGTCGCGGTGGTGCCGTTGGTCAACGGCCTCGCGGCCGGCCGTGTCGCGTACAGCCAGGCCGGCGGGGCGGCGATGGCGCGGTCGACGGCCACCGCGGTGGCCAGCTCGGTGGCGCAGAAGCTCGGCGGACGGCCGAAGATGATGCGGGTCGTCGGCAAACCCGGCGACCAGGGCGCAGCGCTGACCGCCCCCGGATTCCTGGAGAGCTACCTCGCGATCGCCGGGCCGTCGTGGCGCAACGAGGTCGATGCCTCGGTCGGACTCGAGATCGGCGGGTTCCGCGCCGACAAGCACGTCGACCGGATCAACGCCCCGGTCCTGGTTCAGATCGCCGACTTCGACTCGGCCGCACCGCCGCACGCCGCGGCCAAGGCGGCGTTCAAGGCGCGCGCCGAGGTTCGGCACTACCCGTGCGATCACTTCGGGGTCTTCGAGGGCAACGACTTCTTCGAACCCTGCGTCGACCACGAGGTCTCGTTCCTGTCGCGTCATCTGACCGCACAGACCGCGGGCGTTCGATGAGGCGGGCGGTCGTCATCGGCGGGGCGTCGGGCATCGGGCTGGCCACCGTCGACGCGCTCATCGCGGAGGGCGTCGAAGTCGTCGTGGCCGACGTGAACGGCGACGCCGCCGAGCAGGTCGCCGCCGAACGCGGCGACACCGTGAGCGCGCTGCGCCTCGACGTCACCGACGAGGACTCGGTCGCCGCGGGTTTCGACGCCGTCGGCGAGTTCGACACGATGGTCAACTGCGCCGGGCTCTCCGATCCGGGCGCGCTCACCGAACTCGAACTCAGCGCGTGGCGGCACACCGTCGACGTATGTCTCACCGGGACGTTCCTGGTCATCAAGCATGCCGGGCAACGGATCGCCGACGGCGGCTCGATCACCTGCATCGCCTCGCTCAACGGCCGGCAACCCGGTAGCGGGATGGGCGCCTACTGCGCGTCGAAGGCGGGAGTCCTGATGCTCGTCGAGGTCGCGGCGCTCGAACTGGCGGGACGCGGCGTGCGCGTCAACGCGGTCTCTCCCGGCCTGGTGTCGACGCCGCTCACCGAGGGCATCGGGATGATCCCCGGGCTCACCGACGAGTACATCGAGAACACTCCGCTCGGCCGCAGCGGGGAGCCGTCCGAGATCGCCGACACCGTGGTGTTCCTCGCCTCGGACAAGGCGCGGTGGATCACCGGCTCGGCCTTCGACGTCAACGGCGGCGCACACCTCAAGCGTTATCCGGACGTGCTCGGAAAGGTCCGGGCGCTCATGGGACAGGCCTGACCGGTACGCGCGTACCGGTCAGGGTTCCGGCCTGTTCCCGTCGGGCGTCACGCCTTCGTCAGCGGAGCCCCACCTCGCCGGAGTCGCGTCGGAGAACCCGCAGCGATCCCTCGGCGCGGACCTCGGTGAACTGTCCGGTCGCCAGTGCCTGGCAGTAGATCTCGTAGGGCGGGCGTCCGCCGTCGGCCGGGTCGGGGAAGACGTCGTGGATCAGCAGCGCGCCGCCCACCCGCACCCACGGCGCCCAACCGTCGAGGTCGTTCTGTGCGGCCTCCATGCTGTGGCCGCCGTCGATGAAGACGAAGTCGGCGGGCTTGCCCCAGATCCGGGCGGCGACGGTCGACGGGGCCAGGAGCCCGACGACGGTGCGCTCGAGCCCGGCGTCGAACATGGTGCGGCGGAAGCGGGCCGAGGTGTCGAGCTTGCCCGAGTGGGGGTCGACGAGCGATTCGTCGTGGTACTCCCAGCCCGGCTGGTGCTCTTCGGAGCCCCGGTGATGGTCGACGGTGACGATGACGGCGCCGAGGGCCTCGGCGGCGGAACCGAGGAAGACCGTCGACTTTCCGCAGTAGGTACCGATCTCCACGCCGACCTTCGTCGAATCCGGTTGGGAGAGATACTCCGCCGCGATCTCGTACAGCGTCTGCGCCTCGTCGAGCGGCATGAAGCCGGGCGCCTCGTCGGCGACTCGGAGACGTTCGGCGGACGGAGCGTTCGGCACGACATTCGGCGGGGTCGCCGCGGACTGTGACATAGGGCAGATCCTAACGGGTGTGTGAGGGGCGCCGCGTAGGGTGAGGCCTATGAAAGCTCAGGTACTCACTGCAGAGACAGGCCCGTCCGGACTCGAGTTGAAGGACGTCCCCGATCCCACTCCGGCCGACGGCCAGGTGGTCGTCGACGTCAAGTCCTGCGGCATCTGCTTCCCCGACCTCCTGATGAGCCAGGGCAAGTACCAGCTCCGCGTCCCGGTGCCGTTCACCCCCGGCACCGAGGTCGCGGGCGTGGTGCGGTCGGCCCCGGAGGGCTCGTCGGTGAAGGTGGGGGACAAGGTCCTCGTCGCCTCGATCGTCGGTGGCTTCGCCGAGCAGGTCGCCGCGGCACCCGAACAACTGTTGCCGCTGCCGGAGGGGCTGTCCTTCGAGCAGGGCTCGGCGATGGGCATCAACTACCAGACCGCGCTCTTCGCGCTGAAGACCCGAGCGCACACGCAGCCGGGTGAGGTCGTCGGCGTGCTGGGCGCCGCCGGCGGCGTGGGTACCGCGTCCATCATGGTCGCCAAGGCCCTGGGCGCGAAGGTCATCGCCATCGTGCACCGCAAGGGCGCCGAGGAGTTGCTCCGCGGTGCGGGCGCCGACGAGATCGTCCAGCTCGAAGAGGGCTGGGGCGCCGAACTCAAGAAGATCGCCCCGAAGGGCGTCGACGTCATGATCGACCCGTCCGGCGGCGAGGTGTTCGACGAGGCGCTGCGGCAGGTCGCGCCCGACGGTCGTTACGTGGTCGTCGGCTTCGCCGCCGGCGGCATCCCGACCGTGAAGCTCAACCGCGTCCTCTTCCGCAACATCGCCGTCGTCGGCGCGGCCTGGGGCGAGTACATCCGCACCCATCCCGATCTCCCGGCGGTTCTGCACGAGGAGCTGACGCAGATGATCGCCGACGGCATGACGCCCCAGGTCAACAAGACCTACACACTGGAGCAGCTGCCCGAGGCGTTGACCGACCTGGCCGAAGGGCGGATTCTGGGTAAGGCGGTCGTGAAGATCGGCGACTGAGACCCTCTCGGGTCCCGTCGGCCGGCGACGACCGCCCGAGGACGCCGCCTGCGAAGGGAATCGCCATGTGCCGCAACATCACCGAACTCCGCGGTCTGGAACCGCCGGCCACCGGAGAGGAGATCGAGGCGGCCGCCCGGCAGTACGTTCGCAAGGTGAGCGGCATCCGGCAGCCGTCGCCGGCCAACGCCGAGGCCTTCGAGGCCGCGGTCGTCGCCGTCACCGCCGCGACCCGCACCCTGCTCGACGCCCTGCCCGAGCGTCGGCAACCGCCCAAGACCGTCCCGCCGTTGCGACGCCCCGAGGTGCAGGCGCGGATCGCGGCGCGGGGGTAGTGTCTCGCGTTCCGCAGTAGGTGACGCTCAGCGATACCTGCTGCGGAACCCGTCCTCGAAATCCGTGCCGAACCCAGCCCGGCAATCCGGACAAACCCCAGTTCACCGGGGTTAGGCTCACCGGCGAGCAAAAAATTGTGACCTGGGGACTCGCCGCGGATAGCCTCGGAGTGGTGTCCAACCACAGTTCCCACCGTGCTCATCGAGCCGTTCCGCGCGCGGTCCGTCTGTTCGCACTCGCGCTGACGGCAGCACTCGTCGGTGTCCTCGCAGTCCTCGGACTGCCGGCGCCGAGTGCCCAGGCGGCACCACAAGACAGCTGTGCGCCGGCGGGTCTGGAGTCCGCGTCGGCGGCACCGGTCAACCTCGCCGCCGCGGAACAGGGCGGGGAGGACAGGTACACCACGCCCACCACGGCGCCGGTGGACTCGATCGACGTCGGCGCGCTCGAACTGCTGGTGCCCGGCAAGCTCTCCGTCGGCACCCTGTCCGACGCGGGCCCCAGCATCTGCGTGAACAGCAAGGGCGTGTTCACCGGCTTCGACAACGAGCTCCTCAAGGCGGTCGCCGAGAAGCTCGGCCTGCAGATCGAGTTCAACGGCACCGAGTTCGCAGGGCTGCTCTCGCAGGTCGCCAACAACCGTTTCGACGTCGGGTCGTCGTCGATCACCACCACCGACGACCGCCGCAAGACCGTCGACTTCACCAACGGCTACGACTTCGGGTACTTCGCGCTCGTCGCCCCGAACGGCGGCCCCGTCAAGTCGTTCGGCGACCTCTCGGCCGCCACCCGCGTCGCCGTCGTGCAGGGCACCGTCCAGGACGACTACGTCGTCAACACGCTGGGCCTCGACCCGGTGAAGTTCCCCGACTACGCGACCGCGTACGCCAACCTCAAGAGCGGGCAGGTCGACGCCTGGGTCGCGCCGTCGCAGCAGGCGGAGGGTGCCGTCCGGGATGGCGACGGCACCTCGATCGTCGAGAACACCTTCAGCGTCAACAACTTCATCGCCTGGGCGGTCGGCAAGAACAAGCCGAATCTCGTCGCGGCGCTGAACTCCGGACTCGACGCCGTCATCGCCGACGGCACGTACGCCAAGCTCTACGAGGACTGGGTGCCCCGGGAACTGCCCGAGGGCTGGAAGCCGGGCAGCAAGGCCGCACCGGAACCCGACCTGCAGGACATCGCCGCGGTCGCCGCCGCGAACGCGGAGAAGAACGTCCCCAGCGAGGCCACCAAGCCCAAGAGCACGCTTCAGCAGCTCGGCGACACCTTCTTCAACTGGGAGCTCTACCAGAAGTCCTTCCCCGAGCTGATCAAGACCGGTCTGGTCAACACCCTCATCCTGTCGGTGGTCTCCGGCGTCCTGGGCACCATCCTCGGCATGATCCTCGCGGTCTGCGGCATCTCGCGATCCCGCTGGTTGCGCTGGCCCGCACGCGTTTACACCGACATCTTCCGGGGGCTCCCCGCCGTGGTCGTCATCCTCATCGTCGGTCTGGGCATCGGTCCCGTCGTCAAGGGGATCACCGGTAACAACCCGTACTGGCTCGGCGCGGTCGCGCTGGCGCTCCTCGCCGCGGCCTACATCGGCGAGATCTTCCGGTCGGGCATCCAGAGCGTCGACGAGGGGCAGCTCGAGGCCTCCCGCGCCATCGGTTTCAGCTACCGCCAGTCGATGCGACTGGTCGTCGTGCCCCAGGGTGTGCGACGGGTCCTGCCCGCGCTCATGAACCAGTTCATCAGCCTCATCAAGGACAGCTCGCTCGTCTACTTCCTCGGGCTCCTCGCGAGCCAGCGCGAGCTGTTCGCCGTGGGCCGTGACCTCAATGCGCAGACCGGGAACCTGTCACCGCTGGTGGCCGCGGGCATCATGTACCTCATCCTGACGATCCCGCTGACCCATCTGGTCAACCACATCGACCGTCGCCTGCGGACCGGACGACCCGCCGACGTCCAGGACGATCCGCTGCCCGTCACCGCCGTCGAGAAGGGATAGGCACATGTCCGCCACCACCACACGAAAAGCGGTGTCGCTGACCGGCACCGGACTGCACCTGTCCTTCGGCAAGCACCACGTCCTGCAGGGTGTCGACATCCAGGTCGACGCCGGCACGACGACCACCGTCATCGGGCCGTCGGGCTCGGGCAAGTCGACACTGCTGCGCGTGCTCAACCGCCTGTACGAACCCGATTCCGGCGACATCCTGCTCGACGGCCGGTCGGTCCTGAAGGACAACCCCGACGAGTTGCGGCGCCGGATCGGAATGGTGTTCCAGCACTTCAACCTGTTCCCGCACAAGACAGTCGTCGAGAACGTCGCCCTCGGACCCCGAAAGCTCAAGGGCCTGAGCAAGGACGAGGCCCGCGAGGTCGCGTTGCGCCAGCTCGAGATCGTCGGGCTGACGAACAAGGCCGACGTCCGGCCCGCCCGCCTGTCGGGCGGTCAACAGCAGCGCGTGGCGATCGCGCGGGCACTCGCGATGGCGCCGGAGGTCATGTTCTTCGACGAGGCGACCTCGGCGCTCGACCCCGAACTGGTCAAGGGTGTGCTCGCCCTCATGGCCGATCTCGCGACAGAGGGGATGACCATGGTGGTGGTCACCCACGAGATGGGCTTTGCGCGCAATGTCAGCGACAACGTGCTCTTCATGGACCACGGCGTGGTGGTGGAAACCGGTGCGCCCGACGAGATCTTCGACGACGCGAAATCGGATCGGCTGCGCACCTTCTTGTCCCAGGTGCTCTGACGCCACGCGGGGTCACCCGCGCGGCCGGATCACATCCACTGCACGAGTTCGCTCGCGCGGTCGGGGTGACGTGCCCGGAAGCGCTCGACCACGTCGTTGATGTGTTCGTGCATCAGCGTCTCGGCCTTGCGCGGACGTCCGGCGATGATCGCCCGGGCGATCTCGGTGTGATCGTGGCTCATCGAGTCGTCCTCGCCGAGGGTGCCTCGTGCGGCGTCGAGTACATGCTCGACGACGATGTGGTCGATCGCCTGGGTCAGGAGCGTGAGCACGCGGTTGCCGCTCAACTCGGCGATGACGGTGTGGAAATTGGTGAAATCGCCGACGATCTCGTTCGATTGGTGGTCGGCGGCGTCGTAGTCGAGGAACCGGGAGAACGCCGCTTCCTTCATCGCACGGTCCTCGATACGCGCCACCTTCGCCGACAGCGGCGGCTCGAGGACCATCCACGTGTCGAAGACCTCGTCGTAGGTTGCGCCGGCGAGATGGAAATACAGCGAAGCGGTGCGTGCCAGGTACGACGCGTTCAGCGCTCCCACGAACGGCCCGCCACCCGGACCGCGTTTGAGGGTGATCAGTCCCTGGACCTCGAGGATGCGCAGTGCCTCGCGCAGGGTCTCTCGGCTCACCGAATAGTCAGCGAGCATGGCGTTCTCCGCCGGGAGGCGATCGCCGCGACTCAGGCCGAGAGAGACGATGTCGGAGACGATCATCGCCGCGGTGGTCTCGGACGCCTTCGGCGCACGCGCGGACTCTCCCGACCGCGCCGGCGACCTCATCGCGTCGGGGTCGTAGATGATCGGGATGCCGGTGCGGGCCAGTTCGCGTGTCATCCTCGGCCCTTTCTCGCTCGCTCGTCTTCCGTCTGGGGCGTCATGACGAAAGCCACGGGTCGGTTGCACTGTAGTGGGGAGTCGAGTGGTTCTGCCGGATATTCGTACGGACGAATGAACCTCGGTGTGCCTGCTCGCGATGTCTCGACCAAGCCGCCGGCATCGAGGGCGCCATGCCGTGATCGAACGGGCACCACCAAGGGTCGCACGTCCGGGGATTCCTGTCAGATCGTGAGGCGTACCCCGGCACTCGGTTTCCACGGCAGATGGTGCCGAGGAAGCAGCCCGTAAACCTCCCCGGACGATCGGGTGTCGCGCGGCCGGGGGACCGGAACGCGACGACAGCCGGGCGTCGGCATCAGGACCCACTCACCCCGAACAGTCGGGAAGCATTGTGGTAGAGCACTTTTGCCACCCACTCGTCGCCCATGCCCAGCGCGGTGACCGCCTCGAGCGCGTGGGTGTAGCCGTAGGGGATGTTGGGGAAGTCGCTGCCGAAGAGCACCTTGTCGCCGGCCTCCGCCAGTCGTGCCCGCAGGTCGTCGGGGAACGGGGCGTCCTCCTCGGCGAAGTCGGTGAAGGCCATCGTCGTGTCGAGGTGGACGTTCGGATACTCGAGGGCTAGGTCGAGGAAGGCCTCGTACTCCGGCATGCCCATGTGCGCGATGATCAGCGGCAGCGACGGAAATCGCTGCAGCAGAGCGTGGACGGGCTCCGGGCCGGTGTGCGCGCCCGGTGCCGGACCCGACCCGCAGTGGATGATGACCGGCACCTGCGAATCGGCGATCTGCGACCAGACCCCGTCGAGCAACGGGTCCGTCGGCGAGTAGTCGCCGACCTGGATGTGCGACTTGAAGACCTGTGTGCCGGACTGGATCGCGCGGGAGACGTACACGGCGGCCGACTCCTCCGGATAGAAGGTCGCCGTGTGCAGGCAGTCGGGATGGTTCGTGGCGAAGTCCTGCGCCCATCCGTTGAGCCACTCCGCCATGTCGGGTTTGTGTGGATAGACCAGCGACGAGTAGGCGCGGATGCCGAAGGCGCGCAGCGTCTCCACGCGGACGTCCTCGTCGGCGCGGTAGGCGATCGGCCACTCGCGGCCGACCAGGGGGCCGGCGGAATCGAAGTAGGCCCACACCTTGTCCATCACCGACCGCGGCATGAAGTGCGTGTGCACGTCGATGAGACCGGGCAGTCGCAGTCCGGTCCAGATCGCCCGGACGCGCTCGGCCTCGTCCGGGCTGAAGGGTGCGGGATGTCCGGTGGTCGGGGAATCGGGAACGCCGTTGCTCACCCGTCCGACGTTACGCCGGGACGGGTCTCGGGCGAAGACTTCCTCACCCGACGGCGGGTGCCACGAGAACCTTCCGGTGGTCGTTGGGCTCCGACAGCTCGGTGAACACCCGGCCGACCGCGTCGAGCCCGACGATCGCGCTCACCAGCGTCGACGACCCGACCGCGCCGCTGCTCAACTCCGCTGCGGCGGTCGCGAACTCGGCGCGCGTGTAGTACGAGACGAAGTGGATCGACACCTCTTTCACCACTCCCGCGACCGGCATGAAACGGTCCTCGGACAGGCACACGCCCGCCACGACGATCCGGCCGTGTGTCGCGACGGCGTCGAGCGCGCTCGCGACCATGCCGGGCTTGCCGACGCATTCGATCACCACGTCGAACCCGTCCCGGACGTGGCCGGGCACCTCCTCGGGCACGCAGACCGCCGACGCGCCGGCATCGAGTGCCGCGGCGCGCCTGCCCGGGGAGGGGTCGGAGCAGATCACCTCGCCCGCGACGCCGCGCGACAGCCAATGGAGGGCCGCCGTCCCCACGGGCCCGGCGCCGAGGACCAGGACCCGGTCGTCGGGGGCGATCGCCGCGCGCGTGACCGCATGGAGGCCGACCGCGAGCGGCTCGACCAGCGCGCCCTCGACGGGATCGACGCCCTCGACCCGGACGCTCTCGGCGGCACCCACCACGACGAACTCCGCCAAGGCTCCCGGGAGCACGCCGAGGCCGAGCGTCTGCGCCGAAGGGCAGCGGGCGATGTCGCCGGCCAGGCAGGCCCGGCACCGATGGCAGCCGCGCACCGGCATCGATGCGACCAGATCGCCCACCCGGAAGTCGGTGTCGCCGCCGGGGCCCGAGCGCGGACCGATCGCCACCACCTCGCCGGCGAACTCGTGCCCCATCACCACGCCGGGCGGCAGGAACGGCGCCGTGGACAGGTCGGACCCGCAGATCCCGTTCGCGGCCACTCGCAATACGAGGTCACCGGGGCCGGGTGTGGGGTCGGGCAGTTCGGTGACCTCGAAGGCATCGGCACCGGCCCGGCCGGTGGTGACGGCGGCACGCATCGGGCTCAGCCCTGCGACCAGCGCACGGCCGGGGTGTCGACCGCCGACCTCGGCACGATGAAGACGCCCTCGGCCTCGCAGGTCACGCCCTCGGCGTCGGAGATGGTGCCCTTCGCGTACAGCTTGCGACCGGTCCGCTCGGTCACCCAGGCGCGTGCACTGAGTGCGCCGAGGCGCGTGGGACGCAGGTAGCGGATGGTGATGGTGCCGGTGTAGCAGGGGCCCTCGGTGCTCGCGGCGTTGCCGAGCAGATGGTCGAGGAGCATCGCGCAGACGCCTCCGTGCACGCAGCCGGGCGGGCCCTCGTAGGCGGCGCCGAGGGTGAAGTCGGAGCGCACCCCGTCGTCGACGTGGACGACGTCCAGCGGCGGAGCCAAGGCATTGCGCACCCCGATGACGGCGTTGCCCCAGGCCATGCCGGTGTTCTGGCGGGTGTGCCGGACCCCGTACGGGCCGTCCATCTGCTTGCTGCGCAGGTCCGCGACGACCTCGGCGATCCGGCGGCGGGCGTCGTCGAGGGCGTCCTCGGAGACCTCGGTGCGGATGACGGCGTCGACGAGGTCGCGGACGGTGTCGGTGAGCGGCGTGTAGACGCCGCGCCGACGTGCGACCTCGGCCTCGGAGATGTCCTCGAGGATGAACTCCATGTGACTCCGATCACTTGGACTGTGGGATGGGTTACTCCAGGTGGCGACCCGAAATAGAACGTGTTCTAATTCAACACTAGAACGTGTTCTAGTTTCTGGTGTTTTCCCGATCAGTGAGAGGTGGACGATGACCGCCCCGACCTTCGACCTCACCGCGCGCGACGAGACCTGGGTCAAGCGTGTCCTGCCTGTGCTGAAACTCGTGGTGAAGACCTACTTCCGTTCCGAGGTACGCGGCATGGACAAGGTGCCCGACGGGGGCGTCCTGCTCGTGTCGAACCACTCGGGCGGACTCATGGCGTTCGACGTCCCGGTGATCAGCGTCGCCTTCGCCGACGAGTTCGGCGCCGACCGGCCGCTCTACACCCTGGCCCACGACCTCATCTTCACCGGCGCCGGCAAGGACGTCTTCGGCAAGTTCGGATTCCTCCCCGCGCATCCCAAGAACGCCGTCGCGGCGCTGAAGGCCGGTGCGGCCACCATCGTGTTCCCCGGCGGCGAGTGGGAGGTGCTGCGGCCCACCAGCCAATCGGCAGTCATCGACTTCCACGGCCGGACCGGATACGTCCGGACGGCCCTCGAGGCCGGGGTGCCGATCGTCCCGATCGTGACCATCGGCGGCCAGGAGACACAGCTCTTCCTCAACCGCGGAGACACCCTCGCCAAGCTGCTGCGGCTGGACAAGCTGCTGCGCATCGACAGCGCCCCGTTCGCCTTCGGGTTCCCGTTCGGTTTCAACGCGCACTTCCCGCCCAACATCCCGCTGCCGTCGAAGCTCGTCACGGAGGTGCTCGACCCGATCGACATCACCGCCGAGTTCGGCACCGACCCGGACCACGACGAGGTGGACCAGATGATCCGCAAGCGGATGCAGCACGCCCTCGACGGTCTCGCCCGCGAACGCCGGTTCCCGGTTCTCGGCTGACCGGAAGGAGAACCCCCATGCTCACCACACTTCGAGAACGACTCGCCACCTACACCTGGCTCGTGCGGACCCTCGTCCGCAGCGGATTCCTCGGCTCGCTGCGCCTCGACCGCTACATCCGGATGGGACTCAACCTGCGACGTCACGGCGGGGCGTCCCCGGTCAGCGGCATCGGCCTGGCCGCGGCGAGGTCCCCGAAGGGACTGGCCCTCATCGACGAGGCCGGACAACTCACCTGGGGCGAACTCGACGCCCGGTGCGACGCCCTCGCCGTGGGACTTCGAGACCTGCCCGGCGGCCGTCCCGCCACCGTCGCCATCCTGTGCCGCAATCACCGCGGGCTCATCGAGGCACTGGCCGCCACGTCGCGCCTCGGCGCCGACGCGGTGCTCCTCAACACCGGCTTCGCCGGGCCGCAGCTCGCCGACGTCCTCGAGCGCGAAGGCGCCGACATCCTCATCGCCGACGATGAGTTCGATGCCGTCATCGCCCCTGCCGCCGAACGCCTTCCGCGCCTGCGTCGGGTCCACGCCTGGACCGATTCCGGACCGGTCGGCGGGCACACCGTCGACGCGCTCATCGCCGCGAACCTCGGCCGCCGTCCCGAGCGGCCGGCGCGGGCCGGGCGCATCGTGCTGCTGACGTCGGGCACCACCGGCACTCCCAAGGGCGCCCGGCGCGGCGGCAGCACCGACGTCGCCTCGCTGGCCGCGATGCTCGACCGGATTCCCTGGCGGGCAGGGGAATCGACGGTCATCGCCGCACCGATCTTCCACGCCTGGGGCTTCGGCCAGGTCGCCATCTCCGCGACCATGACCTGCACGATGATCATGCGGCGCCGGTTCGACCCGGTGGCCACGCTCGATCTCGTCCGCGAGCACGAGGCCACCGGCCTGGCCGTCGTGCCGGTGATGCTCGAACGCATCATCGACCTGCCCGACGACGTGCTCGACGCGCGCCCGATGCCGAGCCTGCGCTTCGTCACAGCCAGCGGCTCGCGGATGCGCACCGACGCACTCATCGCGTTCATGGACCGCTTCGGCGACATCGTCTACAACAGCTACAACGCGACCGAGGCCGGGCTGATCAGCACCGCGACGCCCGAGGACCTGCGCGCGGCCCCCGAGACCGCCGGCCGGCCGCTGGTCGGCACCAGCGTCCGCATCCTCGACGACGAGGACCGGGTCCTGCCGGTCGGGGAGATCGGCCGCATCGTCGTCGCCAACAACTCCGGCTTCGACGGCTACACCAGCTCCGACAGCAAGGCGTTCGCCGACGGGCACATGGTGTCCGGCGACGTCGGGCGGATCGACGAGAACGGTCGCCTGTTCGTGGTCGGCCGGGACGACGAGATGATCGTCTCGGGCGGCGAGAACGTCTACCCGCTCGAGGTCGAGCAGGTCATCGCGGCCCTCGACGCCGTCCACGAGGTCGCCGTCATCGGGGTCGACGACGAGAAGTTCGGCCAGCGCCTCGCCGCCTACGTCGTGCGGGCGCCGCAGACCCTGATCGGCGCCGAACAGATCCAGCAGCACGTCCGCGAGCAGCTGGCCGGCTTCAAGGTGCCCCGCGACGTCCACTTCCTCGACGAGCTGCCGCGCAACGCGACCGGCAAGATCCTCAAGCGCGAGCTGCAGGCCGCGGTTCCCGAGCGGAAGGTCAGCTGAACGATGAACTCGCAGAACATGACCCGCGACGCCCGGCTCCGGGCGGTGTCCTGGGAAGCGCTGCCCGAGGCGGCCGAACGGATGACCGGCCCCGACGCGCTGATGCTGAACATGGAGTCGGCGTCGAACCCCATGCACACGCTGAAGGTGGCGGTGCTCGACACCTCCCGGCGCGGCAGGCCCGTCGAACTCGCCGAGCTCGCCGCCCTGCTGCCGCAGTACCTCGGGAAGTTCCCCCGCGCGACCCAGCGCATCCAGTGGGTGCGCGGATGTTCGGCGCGCCCGTACTGGGTGCCCGACACCGACTTCGACGTCACACGCCACCTCGACGAGCGCCGGGTGTCCGCGCCCGGCCGTCGCGCCGACCTCGACGCCGTGCTCTCCGACCTGGCCGTCGAACAACTCGATCGCGACCACCCGCTGTGGGCGCTCACCCTCGTCCACGGTCTCGAAGGCGGCCGCCAGGCGATCGTCGTGCGCGTCCATCATGCGGTGGCCGACGGGCTCGCCGTGCTGAACACCTTCATGGCCGCCACGGCCGAGCCCGGCCACGCCGTCGAGCCCGCGCCGGTCGCAGTACCGGCCGACGACGTCGACACCCGGGCGCTGAGCAGGTCTGCACGCGCGGAGTCGCGACGGCTGGCCCGGGAACTGCCCGCCCTCGTCAAGGCCGTGCGCCGATCGGTCGCCCAGCGGCGCAAGGTCGAGAACGCGGACCGGATTCCCAAGCCGCTCACCGCCCGCCGGACCAGCTTCAACTCCCGCAGCGGCGCCACGCGGGTGTGCGCGTCCGCCGACATCCCCCTGTATGCGGTGCAGCAGATCGCCCTGGCCGCGAACACCACCGTCAACGGCGCCCTGCACGGCATCATCGCCGGCGCCATCCGGGAGGAGCTGATCGCCCGCGGCGAGGAGCCCGGCGCCTCGGTCACGATCTTCGGGGTGTGCAAGGACCTCACCTCGTCGCGCACGTACGGCAACGAGATCGCCACCTCGTCGGCCTACCTGCGCTCCGATCTGGCCGATCCGGTGGAGCGCATCGTCGCGACCGGCGAGAGCTGCGCGGCGGCCGTGGCGTGCCGCCGCGAGGTGGGCTTCGAGCTCACCGAGAAGCTGTCGACCTACACGGGCCGGCTGGGGCCGTTCTTCCGCAGCGTCGCCGCCGACCTGATGCCGGTGGTGATGAACAACATCACCACCGCGAACCTCCCGGGCCCGCGCACGACGCGGTGGGCAGGCGACGTCGAGGTGGTCGACTGGATATCGTTCGCGCTGGCCATCGCGCCCGCCGACGTCAACCTCACGACCTACAGCTACGCGGGACGCCTCAGCATGGGCCTCATCGCGACGCCCGAGTCGATGCCCGACCCCGCGGGATTCCTGCGGCGCGTGTCCGCCGCGGTGGACGAGGCGGCCGATGCACTGGGCATCAGGTCCATGGCGCAGGAGGCCAGTTGATCGACTGGGAAACCGAGCTCGCCCGCGTGGGGCTCTTCGCGGGCGTGTTGCCGCGGGCCATCGGGAGTTCGGCAGAAGCTCGCCGCGGCAACCCCGAGACCGGTATCCCCGCAGCAGGATTCGGACCCCGACTGGTGGGAGAGACCGCGATCGACGAATTGTTCATCGCGGTCAGCTCGGTGATCCGCGAGATCCCGCCGATGGAGCAGGTCGAGGCGTGGGTGGCGCGCTGCGGCGACGTCGCCGACGAGTTCGCCCGACTCGACCCCTCCGAGGTCTACCGCGACCCCGGGGCGCCGCGCATCCTGTCCCGCGATCGCAAGATCTTCGGGACCACGGCCTTCGAGCACATCGACTACTCGACCGAGACCCGGCTGCCCGACTCGGTCGCGAACCTCGACCCGCACGCCGACGGCCTGGCCTCGGTGCGGGTGATGACGAGGCGGCGTCCGGGCGCACGCTGGCTGATCTGGGTGCACGGCGCCGCCCAGGGCCGCGCCGACGACCTGTACGCCTTCCGGGCCGCGCACCTGCACAAGAAACTGGGGTACGACGTCGTCTTCCCGGTGCTGCCCGCGCACGGGCCACGGCGTATCAGCAAGGTCGCCTATCCGGGCTTCGACCCGCTCGTGAACACCCTCATCACGATCCGTGCGATCGCCGAGATCCGCTCCCTCGTGTCCTGGATCGCCGCCCAGGATCCGGCCGACATCACCATCGCCGGAACGTCTCTCGGCGGTCCGATCGCCGCGATGGTCGCGTCGATGGACCCGCGGATCTCCTCGGTCCTCGCGGTGGTGCCGATGCTCGACATGCACGCGACGTTGGCCCACCACATGGCCCGCGGTGGCTCGAAGGGGCGTCGCCTGGCCGAACTGATGCGCAGCGACGAGGTCCGCGAGGTGTCCAAGGTGATCAGTCCGCTGTCGGTCGAGCCGCTGCCCGCGCCGGACCGGCGGATGGTCGTCGCGGCGTTGAACGACCGGGTCACCTGGGTGTCCGCCGCGCAAAGACTGCACCAGCACTGGGGCGGACGTATCCACTGGTACAACGGCAGTCACGTGGGGCATGCGATGTCGCCCGGCATCCGGCACGCCACCGACGGGTTCCTGAGCGAGCCCGTCAGGCCCGCGGGGCCGGCAGGCGAGAACAGGCGGGCGGTGAACTGACCATTCGGTGCGGGCGCCTCCGGCGACGACCTGCACCGAACGAACGGGCCGGCCAGGTGCGTCCTTCCCGAACCCATATCGCCCGCGACACCAGTCTGGTGTCGCGGGCGATATGTCTCGGTCCGAGGCCCTGACCTACTCGGGCACCAACTCCGGATTGGCGTCGGCGAGCAGTTCCTCGCGGTCGTCGGCGAGGACGAATCCCGCCTCGATCGCGGCGTCGGTGGCGTTCGCGTAACACATCTCGTACTCCTCGCGCGTGCCGTAGCGATCGGCGAGCAGGTGTTCCGGGATCGGGTGGGTCGTGCCGAACAGGAGGCAGATCCGCGACACCGGGTCCGGGACGATGCCGCTGAGCACCTGTGTCGGGGCGTCGACGCTCGGCGTGCGCACCCCGCCGAGGACGTTGCCGAGGTCGTCGACCTCGAACTCGGGCTCGGGCGTGTGGATTCCGCGCAACCGCAGGGGCTCGGCGGACGGCGGGGGAGCGCCGCCCTCGGTCCACCTCGTCAGGTGCCGCAGCGCGGCGCGCAGGACGAAGCGCTGCTGTCCCCGGTTCACCGGGTCGGGGCAGCCCAGGTACTCCTCGAACGCGCCCACCTGGTGCAGATCCGCGTGGGACGTCCCGGCCATCTCCCACACCCGCAGGCGGTCGTCGTCGGGCTGCCGCACCGAGAAGTAGCGGAAATTGGTGAGGATGTCGGTCTCGGTCTGCAGGACGAAGATCGGGGAATCACGATCGGTGCGCAGTCGGGTCGGCTCACCGGAGAACACCGTCGTCACGTCGACGCCGGTGCCCACCTCGCCGGCCGGGAGTCCGGCGGCGGCCCGGCTGTGGATGAGGTACCCGTCGAAGACGTCATCGGCGGGGACCTCGTTGACGAAGGTCGTCAACGCCATCGCCGACTGGGATTCGCCGACGGCGAGGACCGTGGACACCTCGAGCCCCGACAGCGGATGCCCGTCGGCGTCGGTGTCCCGGAGCGCGCGGCCGATGGAGGCGAAGATGTCGTAGCAGTACGCGTCGCCCGGATGATGCAGGCCGGCATAGCGTTCCGGGTCCTTGTCGGCGAGACCCTGCGGCGCGCCCGTGCTCACGCCGACCGAGCCGGTGCCTCCCTCGATACCGACGTACTGCGCCGAGACGCCGACGTAGGCGTGGCCGCTGCGCACGAGTTCGGCGGCGAGATAGGAATATTCGGGCGCCGCGTCGCTGCCGCTGCTGACGTTGAGCCACTCGACCACGAGGCGTCCGCTGAAGTTGCCCGGCTGGGCGGGCCGGCGGACCACGACGCGCGTGGTGAACTCCGCAGGCGGGGTCGGGGTGTCGCCGACGAGGCGTTCGGCGACGCCGGAGGCGGCGTACTCGGTGTCGGTGAATCCGGCTGCGCTCAGGTCCGGCACCGGCGAGGCGCTGAGGAGCGAGGAGCCCTTGCCGCCGTCGAGCGGCCGGAAGGTGATGGAGGCGTTCACGTGTTCTTCCTGTGCTTCTTGATGGCCTCGCCGAACATGAAGTGCATCTTGGTGCCCTGCGGCCAGCCGACGTAATAGCAGAGGAACAGCCCGATCTCCTCGAGCTGTTCGGGGGTCAGCTCGCCGTTGGCCAGTGCGGCGCCGGCCTGGATCTCGGCGACGTCGATGTTGTTGCTCGCGGCGAGGGCGCCGAGGAGGAGAAGGCGCCGGTCGCGGTCGGTGAGTCCCTCGCGGGCCCACACGTTGCCGAAGACCTGGTCGGCGGTGTGCGCGAAGTAGTCGCCGGGGCCGTCGCTGACCTCCCAGCCGTAGACCTCGGACATGCGCCGCAGGCCGCGCTTGCGGATCTCCTCCGGTGCCTCGTCGGACATGTGGGATCGGGTCATGTGTTGTCTCCTTCGGCATGGGGGACGCCGAGTCCCGCGGCCAGGTCGCGCAGAGCGATACGGCCGAGTGGCAGGTCGACGTCGAGTTCGTCGGCGAGGGCGAGCGCCAGCGACAGGTCCTTCTCGCCCAGGGTGCGGACGCCGGTGAGGATGCCGTACCAGGGGTCGTCGGTGTCGACGGGTGCGGTGGTGTCCCGCAACATGATCGCGCCCGGGCCGCCGGTGACGGCGTCGGAGTGGCGGACCACCTTGCCCAATTTGCCGATGTCGAGACCTGCCGCCTCGGCGAGCCGGGCCGCCTCGGTGGTGGCGGTGAACGAGATGAAGTGCAGGAGATTGCGAGCGAGTTTCATCTTGGTGCCCGCTCCCACATCGCCGGCGTGGACGATCATGTCGGCCGTCAGCGCGAACGGTTCCTTGAGCTTCTGGTAGGCCTCGCGGGGCCCTCCGACCATGATGGCAAGCCGGCCGGACGCCGCACCCATCGAGCCACCGGAGATCGGGGCGTCGAGCAGGGTCACCTCCCGCGCGGCGCACTGTTCGGCCAGATCGACCGCGGTGTCCGGGCCGATCGTCGAGTGGACGGTGATGATCGTTCCCGGCCGGGCCGTGGACAGCAGGCCGTCGGCTCCGGTCACCACCGACCGGACCTGGTCGTCGTCGAGCACGCAGATGCCGATGATGTCGGACTTCTCGGCCAGGCCCGCGAGGGAGTCGGCCGCGTCGGCGCCCTTCTCCACGACCTTCGCGACCGCGTCGCCGGACAGGTCGAACACCGAGAGCCCGCCCGGCCAGACCGCCAGGCTCCCGGCCATCGGTCCGCCGATGTTGCCGAGGCCGACGAAGCCGAGGCGGGGCCGTGCGGTCGGTGGGGCGTCGGTCATGAGCGGATGACCTGTCCGCCGTCGACGTTGAAGATCTGCCCGGTGATCCAGCTCGCCTCGTCGGAGAGCAGGAACAGGCACATCCCGATGAGGTCCTCGGGCTTGCCGAACCGCTTGAGCGGCAACCGGTTCACGATGTCCTGGACCATCTCGCCGGGCGTGGTGGTGCGGGTCGCCTCGGTGTCGATCGGGCCGGGGGCGATGGCGTTGACCCGGATGTTCTGGCCGCCGAGCTCGGTCGCGAGCTGCTGGGTGAGTCCGTTGACCCCGACCTTGGCCAGACCGTAGAAGCCGCTGTAGAGCCATGCGGCGGTGGAGGACTGGTTGACGATGGACCCGCCGTTCGTCATGTGCGGGTAGACCGCCCGGGTCACGTTGAGGGCGCCGTCGAGATTGACGCTCATGAACTTCTTGTAGTAGTCCCACGGCACCGTGATGAGGAAGTCGAGCCTCATCCCGCCGTAGATGGCGGCGTTGTTGACCAGGCCGTCGATCGAGCCGTGGGCGTCGACGGCCGCGGTGGCCAGCGCTTGTGCGGAGTCCACGTCGGCGACGTCGGCGTGGACGTAGAGGCCGCCGATGTCGGCGGCGACCTGCTTGCCCTGCTCGTCGTTGACGTCGGCGACCACGACGTTGGCGCCCTCGCCGGCCAGCGCCCGGGCGTAGGCCTCGCCGATGCCGCCGGCCGCGCCGGTCACGATCACGGTCTTGTTCTCGAAACGCTTGGAACTCATCGTCCTGCTTTCTGTGTGGGTTCCCGGTCGGGCTGGTGCGACGCGCCCGCCGGGTGCGATCTCGCGGGTCGTGGGCGGGTCAGGCGGGTCGGGCGACGGCCTTGGTCTCCAGGTACTCCTCGAAGCCGGCGACGCCCATCTCGCGGCCGATGCCGGACTGCTTGTATCCGCCGAACGGGACGTCTGCGGAGTACCAGATGCCGCCGTTGATCCCCATGGTGCCGGTGCGAACCCCGTTGACCACCTTGTCGATCCGCTTCTCGTCGGAGCCGTACACCATTCCCGACAGGCCGTAGGGGGAGTCGTTGGCGATGCGCACCGCGTCGTCGTCGCCGTCGTGCGGGATGATCACGAGGACCGGGCCGAAGATCTCCTCCTGCGCGACGCGCGCGGAGTTGTCCAGCCCGGAGATGAGCGTCGGCTCGACGAAGTAGCCGCGCTCCTTGTCGGCGGGGCGGCCGCCGCCGATCTCGATGGTGCCGCCCTCCTGCCTGGCCAGCTCGATGTAGGACTCGACGCGCTGTCGCTGGCGCTCGGAGATCAGCGGGCCGCAGATCGTCCCGGGGTCGGTCGGGTCGCCGGCGGGCAGGCCCGCCAGGGCGTCGCGGGTGGCGGTGATCGCCTCGTCGAGCCTGGTGCGCGGGACGAGCAGGCGCGTGGTGATCGCACAGCCCTGGCCGGCATGGGTGACGACGTTGAACGCGGCCATCGAGCAGGCGGAGGCGACGTCGGCGTCGTCGAGGACGATGAACGCGGACTTGCCGCCGAGCTCGAGGAACACCTTCTTCAGCGACTCCGACGCCGCGGCCATCACCTTCTTGCCGGTCGCGGTGGACCCGGTGAAGGAGACGAGGTCGACGCGCGGGTCGGTGGCCAGCTGGGCGCCGAGCTGGTGGTCGGTGGAGGTGACGATGTTCAGCACGCCCGCCGGGAGGTCGGTCTCCTCGGCGACGACCTTGCCGACCAGCGCCGCACACCACGGGGTGTCCGGCGCGGGCTTGAGGACGACGGTGCATCCGGCCGCCAGCGCCGGGCCGATCTTGGCGAAGTTGATCTGGTGGGGGAAGTTCCACGGCGTGATCGCGCCGACCACGCCCACGGCCTCCGAGCGGATCTCGCGATGGTTCTTGATGCCCATGGGCTTCGCCTCGCCGAGATCGCGGGTCCATTCGTAGCTCTCGGCGAGGTCGGCGAAGTAGCCGAGATCGGTGACCGGGCCCTCGAACTGCGGGCCGTGGGTCAGGAACGACGGGCAGCCGACCTCGGCGATGGTGAGCTCGCGGAACTCGTCGGCGTGGGCGAGCAGCGCATCGCGTAGTTGGCGTAGGCATTTCGCGCGGAATGCGTGGTCGCGAGACCAGTCGGTGGTGTCGAATGCCGTGCGGGCGGCGGCGATCGCGGCGTCCATGTCCGCGGCGGTGGCCTCGGCCGCCTGTCCGATGACCTCCTCTGTCGCCGGGTTCACGACGTCGAAGACACCGCCGCTGCCGGGGGTGAGTTTGCCGTCGATCAACAGGTCCGACGCGGATTCGGGGCGAAGGGGCATGAGCTGGAACTCCATCTGGACAGGTGTCTGGACTCGAGTTCAAAGCTAGTGTAACGTGCCTCACATGTCCAGCCCGGTATCGCAGGAATCCACTCGCCGCCGGTTGACCCGGCAGCAGGCGGAGACGGTGGCCAGGCTCACCGACGCGGCCGTCGAGGTCCTGAACGCCGAGGGGTTCGAAGGGCTCACCGTGCGGTCGGTCGCCAAGCTCGCGGGCGTCGCGCCGGCGACGGCCTACACCTACTTCTCGTCCAAGTCGCATCTGGTCGCCGAGGTGTTCTGGCGCCGGCTCTCCGCCGGGGTGTCCCAGCCGGACCCGACCGCCTCGAAGGCCGAACGGGTCGCGCAGGTCCTGCGCGAGGTCGCGCTGGTCGTCGCGGGCGAGGGGCAGCTCGGCGGGGCCGTGACCGTGGCGCTGCTCGGCACCTACCCTGACGTCGAGCACCTGCGTATCCGGATCGGCGTCTTCATCCGCCGCCGTCTCGCCGAGGCGCTGGAGGACGACCCGGAGAACCCGAGCCCGCTGCTCGACGCGCTGGAGATGATCTACGCCGGCGGGCTCGTTCACGCCGGGATGGGGCACATGACCTACGAGGAGACCTCCGAACGGCTCGTCGCCGCAGCACATCTACTGATGGAGAAGTGATGACCGAAACCACATCGGTTCGCGGCATGGAGGATCGGATTCCCTTCGATCCCTATGCCTATGACTTCCACGAGGACCCGTATCCGACCTACGCGCGCCTGCGTGCCGAGGCGCCGGTGTACTACAACTCCGCGATGGACTTCTGGGCGCTCGCCTCGCACGCCGACGTCCGCGCCGGATTCCGTGACGTGCAGCGGTTCTCGAACAGCTGGGGCGTGTCGATGGACCCGTCGGCCTACGGGCCCGACGCGCACAAGTCGATGTCGTTCCTCGCGATGGACGATCCCAAGCACATGCGGATCCGCAAGCTGGTGAGCAAGGGGTTCACGCCGCGTCGCGTCAACGACCTCGCCGGCCGGATCACCGCGCTGACGCACCAGCACTGGAGCCGCTGCCTCGACCTGGGCGAGTTCGACTACGTCGCCGAGTTCGCCGCGCTGCTGCCGATGGACGTCGTCTCCGAACTGCTCGACGTCCCGCAGGCCGACCGCGCCGAGCTGCGTCGCCTGTCGGATCTGCTGCTGCACCGCGAGGACGGCGTCCTCGACATCCCCGAGGCGGCCATCTACGCCTATCTCGACCTGCACAAGTACTACTCGGAGCTGATCGCCGACCGTCGCAAGAACCCCGGTGAGGACCTGGTCTCGGCGCTCATCGAGGCCGAGATCGACGACGACGTGACCGGGGAGAAGACCAAGCTCACCGAGGACGAGATCGTCGGCTTCATGGTGCTGATGGTGGTCGCCGGCAACGAGACCACCACCAAGCTGCTCGCCAACGCCCTGTACTGGGGCTGGCGCAACCCCGACGAGCTGGCCAAGGTGTTCGCCGACCCCGAGCTCGCCGTGCCGCAGTGGACCGAGGAGACGCTCCGCTACGACAACTCCACGCAGATCGTCGTGCGACGAGTCGTCGAGGATGCGCCATACGGCGACAAGGTGATCCCCGCCGGGGATCGCGTCCTGCTCCTCGTCGGATCGGCCAACCGCGACGAAGAGGTCTTCGGGCCCGACGCCGACCGGTACCTGATCGGCCGCGACAACGGGCAGGCGCTGATGAGCTTCGGCCTCGGCGCACACTTCTGCCTCGGCGCGCACCTGGCCCGGCTGGAGGCGAACATCGGCCTCGGCGAGGTGATCCGCTCGATCCGCTCGGTCGACATCGACGCCGACAACGCCGTGCGCGTGCACTCGGTCAACGTCCGCGGCTTCGCCGAACTCCCCGTGAAAGTGACGGTGCGCTGATGGCCTTCCTCCCTCATCCCGAACGCCGGCCGGTCCTGGTGGCCGGTGCCTCGTCGGGCATCGGTGCCGCGACCGCCGAATACCTCGCCGCGGCAGGGCATCCGGTCGCCCTCGCGGCGCGCCGGGTCGCCAGGCTGCAAGAACTGGCCGACAAGATCGTCGCCGGGGGCGGCGAGGCCGTCGCGGTCCCGCTCGACGTGACCGACGAACAGTCCGTGATCGACTGCGTCGCGAAGGCGCAGGCCGCCCTCGGCGACCTCGAGATCGTCGTGGCCGGTGCGGGCGATCTCGCCGTCGGACTCTCCTACGAGACCGGCACCGAGCTGTTCGCCGACCAGATAAACATCCACCTCACCGGCGCCTACCGGATCTATCGTGCCGTCATCAACGGCATGATCGACCGCGGCCGAGGCGATTTCGTGTTCATCGGTTCCGACGTGGCGCTCCATCCGCGTCCCTGGTCGTCGGCCTACGTCGCCGCCAAGTCGGGCATCGACGGGCTGGTCGCCACGATCCAGCTCGAACTCGAGGGCACCGGAGTGCGCGCCGGAGTCGTGCGCCCGGGCCAGACACTCACCGGCATGGGCATGAACCTCGATCAGAAGACGACCGAGAACATGCTCAACGACTGGATCAAGCACGGTCTGGCGCGGCACGGGAACTTCCTGTCGCCCGAACACATCGCCCAGGCCGTCCACGCCATGGTCACGATGCCCCGCGGCGCACACATGCGCGCGGTGGAGGTCGAGGCCGAGGGGGCGATCTCACGGGACCGGATCGCGAAGCAGGACATGACAGACCAGCGACAGTCGGACACCAACGAGGAGACGGACTGATGACCGCCACCACCGAATCAGGCCTGAAGAAGCCGCACCGCGTCTCCGGCGGGGAGGCCGAGCACGGACACCTCGACGAGCTCGCCACCGACCCGATCTCGTTGTTCTGGAGGGTGCGCGAGGAATGCGGCGACGTCGGCATGTTCCAGCTCGCCGACCGCGAGGTGGTGCTGGTGTCGGGGGCCGCGGCCAACGAGGAGTTCTTCCGGGCTCCCGAGGAGGATCTCGACCAGGCGGCGGCCTACCCGTTCATGACCCCGGTGTTCGGCGAGGGCGTGGTGTTCGACGCGAGCCCGGAGGAACGCTCCAAGGCGATCCACAACTCCGCGCTCAAGGCCACGCACATGAAGCAGCACGCCGTGACGATCCCCAACGAGGTGGAGCGCATCATCGCCGAGTGGGGCGACTCCGGTGAGATCGACCTGCTCGACTTCTTCTCCGAGCTGACCCTCTACACCTCGTCGTCGTGCCTCATCGGACGCAAGTTCCGCGAGCAGCTCAGCGGGCGCATCGCACACCTCTTCCACGACCTGGAGAAGGGCACCGACCCGATCGCCTACGTCGACTACCACGCCGACATCGAGAGCTTCCGCAAGCGCGACGAGGCCCGTGCCGAACTCGTGGAGTTCATCCAGGGCGTGATGAACGAGCGGATCGCGAATCCCACCGAGGACAAAGAGGATCGCGACCTCATGGACGTCCTCGTCCAGGTCGGCTTCGACGCCAACACGATCACCGGCATGTTCATCTCGATGATGTTCGCCGGTCACCACACCACCTCGGGCACGGCCGCGTGGACCCTCATCGAGCTGCTGCGCAACCCGGACTACATGGCGCGGGTCTACGACGAGCTCGACGAGATCTACGGCGACACCCCGCCCGGGCAGCGTCCGGAGTACACCTTCGCCCACACCCGGCAGATGCCGCAGCTGGAGAACGCGCTCAAGGAGGCGCTGCGCCTCCATCCGCCGCTGATCATCCTGATGCGCGTGGTGCAGAAGGATTTCCACGTCGAGGGCTACGAGATCTCCGCGGGGCAGTCGATCGCGGTCTCGCCGGCGGTGTCCAACCGCCTGCCCGAGGACTTCCCGAACCCGGATGCCTTCGATCCCGACCGCTACGACAAACCGCGGCAGGAGGATCTGGTCAACCGCTGGACGTGGATTCCGTTCGGGGCGGGCCGGCATCGCTGCGTCGGGGCGCAGTTCGCCATCATGCAGCTCAAGGCGATCTTCTCGGTGCTGTTCCAGAACTACGAGTTCGAGATGCTGCAGCCGTCGGAGAGCTACCGGAACGACCACTCCAAGATGGTCGTCCAGCTGCAGCAGCCGTGCCGCGTCGCCTACCGTCGGCGGAAGGACCGCTGATGCGCATCGAGGTCGACCTGGACCTGTGCCAGGGCCACGGAATGTGCGAGATGGAGGCCCCCGGGATCTTCGAGGCGCGCAGGGACCACGTGGAGATCCTCGAACCCGAACCCGACGAGTCGCGCCGCGCCGAGGTGGAGGCAGCCGTGCAGTACTGCCCGACGCAGGCCCTGCGGATCATCGAAGACGACCAACCCTGACGACCGGAGAGAGTGGGACACATGTCTTTTGACCGTGCCGAACTGGAAGAGATGAAGCAGCGGTGGCTCGCCGCCAACATCGAGGCGGAGAAGGCGGGTGACTGGAAGCCACTGGCCGAATTCTACACCGAGGACGCCACCTACGGCTGGAATTACGGTCCCAAGAAGGATTTCATGGCCGTCGGCCGCGACGAGATCCGCGAGCTCGCGCTCGGCCAGGAGATGGAGGGCCTCGAGGGCTGGACCTACCCTTACCAGGCCTGGGTCATCGACGACACCACCGGCGACATGATCGGCTTCTGGAAGCAGGTCTATGAGGGGACCCGCGCCGACGGCAGCCACTACGCCCTCGAGGGCATCCAGGGCAGCTGGTTCAAATACGGTGGCAACTTCCGATTCCGTTGGCAGCGCGACTTCTTCGACTACGGCAACGTGTCCGCGCTCTTCATCGAGATGATGCAGGACAACGCGATGAGCGAGGGCATGCTCAAGCGCGTGGAGAAGGCCGCGCCCGGAAACCTGCCGGGGTGGTACGACCTCGGCAAGGCACCCGTCGAGTTCTGGTGAGCCGATGACCCACACCGCCCCGCCCTACTCAGGCCTGAGCCAGGAGCAGCTGGCGACCCTGGTGCCCGAGCTCCTGCTCTCCGGTCAGATGATCGACCGCAGCGGGATGGCCCATCTCATCTCGGAGTTCGGACGCGAGGTGATGGGCGCGATCGCCATCGAGGAGTGGATGGCGGCCAGCCCCGTCTACACCAGCAGGATGCGAAGTGCGCTCGGCATCGACGGCGACGGCGTCGAGGACATGTTCAAGTGTCTCCAGCTCGACATCGGCGCGCCGCCGCAGTTCATGGACTTCCGCTTCCGCGTCGACGACGCCCACCACGGCTCGTTCGTCCTCGACCACTGCGGAGCCCTGCTCGACGTCGAGCCGCTCGGCGACGAGTACGTCACGACGATGTGCCACGACATCGAGGATCCGACGTTCGACGCGACGGCCATCGCCACCAACCGGCGGGCGCGTATCCGGCCGGTGCACCGTCCACCGCGTCGCCCGGCCGACCGGACGCCGCACTGCGAGTGGACGGTCACCATCGAACCCGACCGCGAGGAGCTCCCGCTCCCGCCGGACGCCGAGACGATGTTCGGCACGGAGGCCGGCCGGCTCGAGCTGTCACCCATCGACGCCTCCGCGACCGATGGCTGGGTGGACTACCGCGGTCCGCTGGTGGCGGACCTGCAGTTCGCCGAGTGGTCGAGGTCGGCACTGGTGCGTGTCGCCGAAGAGGTTGCGCTGCAACACCAGTTGCTGGCCCTGGGTTTCCAGCTGAGCCTGCGTCGGCACGCGGAGAACGAGCTGCAGGTCGTCGAGATCTGCCGCAAGCAGCTGACCGGCGTCGCCGGTCTGGCGGCGGACCGGATCCGAGCCGCGCTCGACCTCCCCGCCGACGCGAGCGGCCTCGCCCGGGTGCTGGCCGTCCATCCGTGCTTCGGGCCCGCCCAGTACACCGGCCTCACCGCGACCGCGGACGACGACACCGTCGTGGTGCGGCTGCCGCGCGAGTCGGCGGCCATGACCGACGACGGGTGGATGTCGATCATCACGCCGGACCACCTCGAACCGCTGCAGGCGATCGCCACCGCGGTGAGCCCGTACCTGGGTGTCGAGGGAGCGCACGAGACAGACGGCGCGCTCGAGATCAGGATCGTCACCACCGACACCGCGCGGAAGGAGAGCGGCGAGGTCGCGATCGCCCGCTTCAGCGGCGGAGCGAGCTGGGAGTTCACCGACCGCGGTCGCTCGATTCCGATCACCCCGGTGGGTAGCTCGGCGTGACGGCGGGCGGCGACCGGTCACCCGGTGTCGTTGTTCCCGACGGCCCGGTCGCGGTCGTCGCCGGCGGGACGCGGGGCATCGGCCGCGCGGTCGCGGAGGCGCTGGCACAGCACGGTGCCGGCGTGGTCGTCAACGGCCGTGACGGGAGCGCCGTCGACGACACGGTCGAGCAGATCCGCGGCCGCGGTGGCCGCGCGGTCGGAGTGTGCGGATCGGCCGGTGACGCGGGAGTGGCCGAGCAGATGGTCGATGCCGCTCTGCGCGAGTTCGGCGCACTCGACGTCGCGATCAACTGCGCCGGCATCGCCGAGCCGCCCGGGTCGTCGGTCCTGACCATCACGCCCGATGAGTTCCGCGAGCAGATCGACGCCCACCTGATGAGCGCGTTCCACCTCGTGCAGGCGGCCGGGCGGGTGTTCGTCGGCCAGCGGGCGGGATCGATCGTTCTGACCGGCTCGGCGGCCTCGCTCGGCATGTTCGGCGGCAGCGGCTATCCGGCGGCCAAGGGCGGGGTCAACGCGCTGGCGCTCGCGACCGCCGCGGACCTCGCCGAACACGGCGTCCGCGTCAACGTGGTCATGCCCGGGGCGAGGTCGAGGCTGTCGACCGGCGACGACTACGTCGCCCACATCGACCGACTGCACCGCCGGGGCATCCTCGACGACCTCACCCGCGACGCCGCGCTCGATCCGGCGCCCCCGGAGTACGTCGCACCGCTGTACGTCTACCTCGCAAGCGATGCCGCGAAGCACATCAACGGACAGATCTTCAGCGCGGCCGGCGGCTTCATCGGCAGGTTCGACGCCCAGCAGCCGGGCCTCGTCGCCTATCGCGACCACACCGACGCCGAGCCGTACAGCCTCGAGGAGCTGGCGGAGTTGTTGGGGTGAGACTCCACCCTCACTGGTGGATCGTCCTGTGGGCGTCAGCCTTTGCTGGGCCGGAGTGATGTCGCGTGACCTCGATCAGGATCGGCGACCTCGTCCGAGGTCGCCGCTGGGGCGTGATGTCGCGGGCGACCGCGGTCGGGCGACGATGGGACGACAGCGCTCGCGGAGCACCCGTCGTCGGACCGCTCGAACCCGTTCAGCCGGCGTGCTGCGCGCGACGCGCCGCCGCGCGCCGCAACCAGAACCGGGCACCCTCGGCGACGGCCTCCTCGACGGGACGCGGCATCCAGCCCAGGTCTCGTTCGGCCTTGGAATGATCCATCTCGGGCATGAAGAACATGAGCCTCACCGACGGCAGGGCCAGCTGAACCGGCTTGCGGGTGACGACGGCGCGCGCCGATCCGATGGCGCCGACGGCGTGGAGGACGGGCGAATTCAGTGCGAGACGCGGGGGCCGTCGCCCGGCCTCGCGCGCGGCGATCGCGGTGATCTCGGACATGTCGATCGACCGGTCGGACACGATGTACCGTTCGCCCACCGTGCCGCGGTCGGCGGCGAGGATCAGGGCCCGTGCGGCGTCGTCGATCCCCACCGACTCGGCGCACCAGCCGCGGACCGTGAACGGCAACTTCCCGAGCGCCGCACCGGCGACGAACGACCCGTGCGGCGTCGGTTGCAGGTCGCCGGGACCGTAGGTGTTGGCCACACACATCGCGACACCGGGGACCGAACCCGCACGGGCCCGGGCCAGCAACAGGTCCTCCGCGGCGACGCGACTCCTGACATATGCCGGGGCGCCGTCCCAGTCGAACGCATCGTCCTCGGTGGCCCGGCGCCCTGTCGGCCGCCCGATGGTGGCGGCGGTGCTGGTGAACACGAACCTGCGCAACCGCATCCCGGCGGCGACGTCGAGCACCGCCCGCAGACCGTCGACGTTCGTGCGGTACAGGGGCGCGGGATCACGCAGCCACGCACGGGTGTCGACGGCGCAGTGGAAGACCACGTCGCACCCGTCCATGGCGGCCCGCACGGACCCGGCGTCGAAGAGGTCGCCGGTGACGTGCTCGTGGTCGAGGCCGTCGAGCGTCCGCAGGTTGCTGGTGGGACGGGTCAGGACGCGGACCCGTTCACCGGCGTCGACGAGCTGCCGGACCACCCTCGACCCGAGGAAGCCGTTGCCGCCGATGACGAGTTTCACGACCCGAGACCGCCGGGCGCCAGGTCGTCGATCGCGGCGGCGCTGCGGGACAGCATGGCGTCGAACATCGCATCGCCGCGTTCGGTGGGCTGCGCCGCCGCCGAACCGAAGACGATGATCAGCGGAGCCTGGATCAGGTTGCCGACGTAGTCCTCCCAGCACTGGTCGAGGGTGTAGCCGGTGACCCCCGCGGTCACCAGCGCCCGGTGATACGACGCGACGATGCCGCGCTCGTGCTTGCGCCGGTCCTCGACGGTGAGGCTGGTGCTCAGCAGGAAGGCGATGTCGCGCAGCGGATTCCCGGTGGTGATGGTCTGCCAGTCGATCACCGTCACCTCGCCGCGGGGACCGAACAGCACGTTGTCGACGCGGAGGTCGCCGTGGATGAGCGCGGCGTTGTCCAGGGGCGCGACGAGCCAGTCACCGGCATTGCGGACGAGCCAGTCGATCGCCGCCGATCCCCGGGAGTCGGGGGAGAACCGATCTCGGTAGACGTCGGCCATCGGGGCCAGGATCGACTCCATCATCTCGCGCTCGGGTTCCCCGGGCAGCGGCATGTCGGCGAGCAGGCCGGGGTCGTTCCATCCCGGGGCATGCAGACCGGCCGCCGCGACGGCGACCGCTTCCGCCTGCGCCGGCGTGCATCCGGTGATCTGGTCGCCTTGGACCGCATCGCCCATGTCCTCGAGGAGCAGGACGAACTCGGTGGCCGCGTCGGAGATCGTGGCCGCGTAGCAGTCGGGTTTGGGCACGGTGAACCGGTCGGCCAGGTCGCGGTAGAAGCGGACCTCGTTGCGGAAGACCCCCGACCCGAATTCGCGCTGTTCGGGTGCGCCCGTCGCGAGCTTGGCGACCATCGTCGGCGGCAGCCCCGCCGCGTCGTCGTACTCCAGGCGCAGCCGATAGGACCCCGCCATCTGCCCGGTGCCCACGGGCTCGGCCGTGACGGAGGTGACCTTCGCCTCGCGGCCGTTGTCGGCGAGGAACCCCGACAGCCACTGCGGCGTGAGTTGGTCGACGCTGGTGGGGATCTCGACGGTCTCGGTCACTTACGCCATCCTTCCGGGGTTGACCGGCAGCCCGGCGGCCGCGGCGGGACGGATGTCCCGGTACGCCTCGACGACCGGGGCGAGTTCGGTGGGGGTGGCCCCGTGCAGGATCACCGAGTCCACGCCGAGGTCGAACTGTCCGGCGACGGTCGCCGCGCACTCGGCGGGCGAACCGGTCGCGGAGTCGGCGACCCAGGCGTCGGGAATGGCCTCGGCGAGTTCGGCCAGTTCGTCGGCGGTGGCGGTGGCGTCGATCGGCCCGCGCGCGCCGCCGAATGCCGCGGTGGCGCGGATGCGTTCGAGATCGGCGGGGTCCCAGTCGTTGGCGCGCATGAGCTGATCCGGGTAACCCTGCAGGTAGGTGGCCAGGCGGCCGTACAGTCGGCGCAGCCGGTCGGCGGGGTCGAGGTCGTCGGGGACGGTCGCGACCACCGACCAGATCCGGACCGACGCGGGATCGCGATCCGCGCGCTCGGCTCCACGCCGGACGCAGTCGACGGCCCGGCGCGTGGCCTCGGTGCCGAAGTACGTGTGCAGCACGACGCCGTCGGCGATCTCGCCCGCCAGCTCCAGCGTCCGGGGGCTCATCGTGACGAGCATGACCGGCGGCGGTGGATCGAGAGACACACCGAGGTTCAGCAGGGGATACGACCCGGCCGGTCCGTCGTGCCCGATCACCATCTCGCCCGCCCAGAGCCTGCGGAGGAGCCCGGTGACGTCGCGCAGGCCGGCCCCGGTGACGAGGTCGAGCCCGAGGATCTGCCACTGCGGTGCGATCCCGCGTCCGAGTCCGAGGGCGAAGCGCCCGCCCGACAGTTCGTGGAGCGTGGCCCCCATCGTCGCGGTGATGATCGGGTGTCGGGTGTTGTGATTGGTTGCCGCGGTGGCGATCCCGAGATCCTCGGTGGCACCGGCGAGTGCCCCGCACAGCGCGGCGGCGTCCTTGACGTTGAACCGTTCGGACACGAACGCGGTACCGAGTCCGATCTCGTCGGCGAAGCGCGCCTCGGCCGCGAGCTCACGCGGGGTGACCGGGTGCCGGGAGAGTGCGTAGTAACCGAGCTCGGTGAGCCGTTCCATGGGGTGCACGTCGTCGGACCGGTGGGGATCAGGCGTTCGCGCCGACCGCCTCGCGGTAGACGCGTGAGCGCGGCTCCCGGACCCACAGGGTGCCGCCGCCGGGGGTGGGGCCCTCCTCCTTGAGCGTGCGCTTGAGGATCTTGTTCGTCGCCGTGGTCGGCAGGTCGTCGGCGATCCGGACGTAGCTGGGCCACGCCTTGGGCGACAGGTCCGGTTGTGCGGCAAGCTGTTCGGCGAACGACTCCGGCGTCAGCTCGGCCCCGTCCTGCAGGACGACGGCCGCCATCACGGCGTCGCCGACGTGTTCGTCGGGCACCGCGTAGACCGCGACCCGGTTGATCTCGGGGATGCGCTGCAGGATGCGTTCGATGGGGCCGGCGGCGAGGTTCTCGCCGTCGACGCGCATCCAGTCGCCGGTGCGCCCGGCGAGGTAGATCCACCCGTCGGCGTCCTTGTAGGCGAGGTCGCCGGACCAGTACATCCCGTGACGCAGACGTTCTCTCGTCGCCTGCTCGTTGTTGTAGTAGCCCATGAACATCCCGCCGCCCTCGACGTTGACCAGCTCGCCGATCGCCTCGTCGGGGTTGAGCAGCGCGCCGTTCTCGTCGAACTGCGCCGGCGGGCACTCCTTCAGCGGATCCTCGTGGTAGATCGCGACGTTCGGGAAGCCCTTGCCGATCGAGCCGTGCGGCGTGCCGGGTTCACGGGTGATGATGATCGCGAGCTCGGTGGACCCGAAGCCGTCCCAGACGGTGCAGCCGAATCGTCGTGAGAACTCCTCGATGTCGCGGTCGGTGGCCTCGTTGCCGAACGCGACGCGCAGCGGGTTGTCGGCGTCGTCGGGCTTCTCCTCGGTGGCGAGGATGTAGGCGAGGGGCTTGCCGACGTAGTTCATGTATGTGGCGTTGTAGCGGCGGATGTCGTCGAGGAACGTCGACGCGGAGAACTTGGCCGGTGCGATCGCGGCGCCGCTGCACAGCGCCACGCAGTATCCGCCCATGAGCGCGGCGCTGTGGAACAGCGGCATCGACAGGTAGCAGACGTCGCCCGGGCCGATGTCGTACTTGTCGGCGAGGACGGGTCCGGCGAACGGGATCATCATGTGCGCGAACTGCACCGGCTTGGGGTCGCCGCTGGTCCCCGAGGTGAAGATCAGCATGTAGGTGTCCATCGCGCCGGGGACCGAATGCGGCGTCAGGTCACCCGCGTTCGCGATGAGCTCGGCCCACTCCGGCGTGGAGGTGTCGAGGATCGTCACCCCGGGGAGGTCGAGTCCCTGAAGGAGCGGGCGGTGCTCGGCGTCGGTGACGAGGATCTGGCAGTCGGCGCGCAGGATGTCGCCGGCGAGACCCTCGCCGCGTCGGGTGTTGTTGATGCCGGCGGTCACGTATCCGCCGAGGGCGCCGGCCGCGAGGGCGATGAGCATGTCGGGGGTGTTGCCGAGCAGCGTGCCGACATGCATGGGACGAGAGGTGTCGGCGAGACCGAGGATCGCCGCGGCGGTCTTCTCCGATTCCCGGATGTACTCACGCCACGTCCACGTGCTGCCGTTGTAGGTGATCGCCAGGTTGTCGTCGTCTGCGCGTGCCTGCAGGAGCTGGGTGACTGTCTCGGCCATGAGCCGAATCTAGAACGCGTTCACCCGATGTGTGGACAGATCTGGGAAATTGTCTACTGCCAAGGCCTGCCGAGGATGTCGGACGATCCCCGGCAGGCCCGGGAGTCGGGTCAGCGGGTGAACGAACCGCTGCCGGGGACCACCGTGAACGACTGGTCGTTCTGGCCGATGATCGTGGTCGTGAACTGGATCTGGCCGGCGCCGGTCTCGACCGCCGCGCCGTCGGCCGGGCGGCCGTCGGTGCAGGCGTCGAAGACCTTGCTGCCGGACGCGCCCGTGGTCTTGTTGGTCCACGAGAGACCGACCCTGGCGCCCTTGAGGTTGGTCGCGCAGGCCTCGGTGGGGGTGGTGTCCAACGAGAACTGCGTGACCCCGGGCTCGGTGCCCGAGGCCAGGACGGAGGCGACGAAGCCGCCGCTGATGCCGTTGGAGCCCACGGTGATGCCGGCGTTCGGGATCTGGTCGACGCTGAGCGGATGCTCACCCGGCGCGGCAGAAGCGGTCGCCGCGCCGAGGGTCAGTGCGCCGAATGCCGCGAAAGCTCCGAGTACTGCAGTTGTCTTGCGTCCCATGTGTATCTCCCGTCACTCTGGAAACGTCTAAGCCAGCTTACGGTAGTGATGTTGAACTCCTCAATGTGAGTGCTCCCGCCTCCTGCTGATACAAGGGGAGCCATGACGACGACGCAGCATGCCGAGCCCCGTGACCCGCTCTCCGCCTTCCATGTGGGTGGTATCGAGGTCTCGGAGCGGAGCGTCCGGGCCGAGCAGGTGCTGTGCTCCCGCTTCGCCGACCATCGAGGGCTGATCGAGCTGCCCGCGCTCGCGGTGCTCTTCGATCACGCCGGCGGCATCCCGTTCCATCAGGTCCACGGCGACCCCGCCGCCGCGACCCTGCAGGCGCGACTGTCGCTCTCCGCCCATGGGCGCGCGCAGGTCGGAGACACCCTCGCCGCCCGCGCCGACGTCGTGATGCACGACGATGCATGGGGATCGACCACCGTGGAGATCCGGACCGGTGCGGGGGAGCTGCGTTGCGTGGGAACCGCCCGCAACGTCCGCGTCGGCCGCGCCCCGGTCGGCGAGACCCCGTCCGGCGAGATCGGCATGCCGCCGGCGACCTGCGATGCGACCGTGGCCCTGCCCGAGCCGATCCCGGCAGATCTCACGGGTCGTGAGGTCGTCGAGGAGATCGCCACCAAGGTGCGCGAGCCCGGCCCGCTCGCCGAGATGCTCAACGGCACGGTCGAGATCCTCGACGGCGCCTCCGACCGCGACGCGGGCGTCCGCTTCCGCGTCCAGACCGAACCGTGGATGGGCAACATGTTCGGCACCATGCACGGCGGCGTGATCGCGACGATCGTCGGCCAGGCCGGCTCGTTCGCCGGGCACCTCCACGCGGGGCCGGGGCGGGACCACTCGATCGGCGACATGGCGATCGGCTTCTATCGTTCGCCGGCCGTCGACGGGGGAGAGGTCACCGTCGAGGTGGCGCCGATCAAGACCGGTCGTCGCATCTCGTCCTTCGAGGCGACCATGACCTCCTACGACGACGTGCTGCTCAGCCGCGCGACCCTCGACGTCCACTACCACTGACCTGCGCGGATCGCCGTTCGCGGTGATCGTCTACGGAAAAAACAATCAAGCGTGCTTGATTTTTCTGGTTGCGTGTGTGACTCTGCTGGCATGTCCGATGCACGCTCAGCCGTCCATCAGGTGGTCGACGATCTCGAAGCCGAGTCCGCACAGCTCGACGCGCTGGTAGCCGACCTCGACGACGCGGGATGGGCGACGCCCACGCCCGCCGAGGGGTGGACCGTCGCCCACCAGATCTCGCACCTGGCCTGGACCGACGAGGTCGCCACGATCGCGGCCACCGACGCCGAGAAGTTCACCGCGCTCCTGACCGAGGCGCTGCAGGGCGCCAGCCCGGAGACCTATGTCGACGACGCCGCCGAGGCGGGTGCGGGGGCGCCTGCTGAGGAGCTCCTGGCGCGTTGGCGCAAGGCCCGCGGCGAGCTCGCCGGCGCCCTGCGCAACGTCGCCGACGGGGTGAAGATCCCGTGGTTCGGCCCGCCCATGTCGGCCGCGTCGATGGCCACCGCGCGCCTCATGGAGACCTGGGCCCACGGACTCGACGTCGCCGACGCGCTCGGGGTGACGATCCTGCCGACCGAGCGGCTGCGGCACATCGCGCACATCGGCGTGCGCACCCGCGACTTCGCGTACATGGTCAACGGCAAGACCGCGCCCGCCGAGCCCTTCCGTTACGAACTCGCCGCGCCGTCCGGAGAGACCTGGACCTGGGGTCCCGAGGATGCGTCGAACATCGTCCGCGGGTCGGCGCTCGACTTCTGCTCGCTGGTCACCCAGCGTCGTGCGCGGGCCGATCTCGACCTGGAGTTCATCGGCGACGACGCCGTCGAATGGTCCGGGATCGCACAGTGTTTCGCCGGCCCTCCCGGCAGCGGACGCGAACCCCGCGGGGCCTGAACCGCCGCGAACCACGGCGACACACCCTCAGCCACAACCCACATAGATCTAGAAAAAGGAGCCACGGGTGCCCATTGCCAGCCCGAACGTCTGGGACACGCCGGAACGCCTCGAACTGCGTTCCATGGTGCGGAAGTTCGTCGAGAAGCACATCCTGCCGTACCAGGACGAGTGGGAGCGCGACGGTCTGATCCCGCGTGAACTCCACCGCGAGGCCGCCAAGCTCGGCCTGTTCGGCCTCGGCATCCCGGAAGAGGTCGGCGGCTCCGGCGGCGACCTGATCGACACCACCATCCTCGCCGAGGAACTGCACTACGCGGGTGCCGCGGGCGGCATCTTCTCCGGCCTGTTCACCCATGGCATCTCCCTGCCGCACCTGATCGCGGCGGGCGATCCCGAGCAGATCGACCGGTGGGTCCGCCCGACCCTGGCCGGTGAGAAGATCGGCTCCCTCGCCATCACCGAGCCCGGCGGCGGCAGCGACGTCGGCAACCTGACCACCAAGGCCGTCCGCGACGGCGACCACTACGTCGTCAACGGCTCCAAGACCTACATCACCTCCGGTGTCCGGGCCGACTTCGTCGTCGCCGCCGTCCGCACCGGCGGCCCGGGCGCCGGCGGCGTCTCGCTGCTCGTCATCGAGAAGGACACCCCCGGCTTCACCGTCACCCGCAAGCTCGACAAGATGGGCTGGCGCTGCTCGGACACCGCCGAACTGTCCTTCGTCGACGCGCGCGTGCCGGTCAAGAACCTCGTCGGCGCGGAGAACTCCGGCTTCGCCCAGATCGCCATGGCCTTCGTCACCGAGCGCTCCGGCCTCGCGGTGCAGGCCTACGCCAGCGCCCAGCGCTGCCTCGACCTGACCCTGCAGTGGGCGCGTGACCGCCACACCTTCGGCAAGCCGATCATCGCGCGCCAGTCGGTGCAGGACACGCTCACCGAGATGGCCCGTCGCATCGACATCGCCCGCACCTACACGCGTGCTGTCGTCGAGCGGAAGGTCACCTCGAACGACGACCTCATCGCGGAGGTCTGCTTCGCCAAGAACACCGCCGTGGAGACCGGTGAGTGGGTCGCGAACAAGGCCGTCCAGCTGCACGGCGGCCTCGGCTACATGACCGGCACCGAGGTCGAGCGCCAGTACCGCGACATGCGGATCATCGGCATCGGCGGCGGCACCACCGAGATCCTCACCGGTCTCGCCGCCAAGCGACTCGGCTACCAGGCCTGACCCGGCGCACCCCAGAACGAACGAGAGGACATCACAGCTCATGACTGCTCCCAACCCCTTCGTCGAGACCCAGGAACGCGCCGAACTGCGCGCCGCGGTCGCCGGCCTGGCCGCCAAGTACGGCACGGACTACTTCCAGACGTGTGCCCGTGAGGGACGCAAGACCGACGAGCTCTGGCAGGAGGCGGGCAAGCTCGGCTTCATCGGCGTCAACCTCCCCGAGGAGTACGGCGGCGGCGGTGCCGGCATGTACGAGCTCTCCATCGTCATGGAGGAACTCGCCGCCACCGGAACCGGCCTGCTCATGCTGGTCGTGTCGCCGGCCATCTGCGGCAACATCATCGCGCGCTTCGGCACCGACGAGCAGAAGCAGCGGTGGCTGCCGGGTCTCGCCGACGGCTCGATCACGATGGCCTTCGGCATCACCGAGCCCGACGCCGGCTCCAACTCGCACAACATCACCACCACCGCCCGCCGCGACGGCTCGGACTGGCTGCTGTCGGGCCAGAAGGTCTTCATCTCCGGCGTCGACCAGGCCGACGCCGTGCTGATCGTCTCCCGCACCGAGGACGCCAAGACCGGCAAGCTCAAGCCGGCGCTGTTCATCGTGCCGACCGACGCGGAGAACTTCACCTACACCATGATCGACATGGAGCTGGTGAACCCGGAGAAGCAGTTCCAGCTCTTCCTCGACGACGTCCGGCTGCCCGCCGACGCACTCGTCGGCGACGAGGGCGCCGCGCTGAGCCAGCTGTTCGCCGGCCTGAACCCGGAGCGGATCATGGCCGCGGCATCGGCCATCGGCATGGGGCGCTTCGCGCTGGGCAAGGCCGTCGAGTACGTCAACAGCCGCCAGGTGTGGAAGTCCCCGATCGGCGCGCACCAGGCCATCGCACATCCGCTGGCGCAGGGCAAGATCGAGCTCGAGATGGCCAAGCTGATGATGCAGAAGGCCGCGACGCTCTACGACGCGGGCGACGACTGGGGCGCCGCCGAGCCGGCAAACATGGCGAAGTACGCCGCCGCCGAGGCCGCGAAGAACATCGTCGACCACGCCGTGCACTCGATGGGCGGCAACGGCCTGACGACCGAGTACGGCATGGCGCCGCTGCTGAGCCTCGTGCGCATCGCGCGCGTGGCCCCGGTCAGCCGCGAGATGATCCTCAACTTCGTCGCGCAGACCAGCCTCGGGCTGCCCAAGTCGTACTGAGGCAGGATCGAGGAGCATCGGTGACAGTCGCCTCGAACTCCCGTGAGCCGCAGCAGGAACGTTCACGCCGGACGCGCGAACGCCTGCTGCGGTCCACGATCGACGCGCTCGCCGCGGACGGCTGGTCCGCGGCCACCGTCGCCGCGGTCGCCGAGCGTGCCGGGGTCTCGAGAGGTGCTGCCCAGCATCATTTCCCGACACGGGAGGCGCTGATCACCGCAGCCCTGGAGCAGGTCTTCGACGACCTGACCGCGGCGTCGGACAGCGAGATCGCCGGCCCGGACGAGCCGATGAGCTCGGCCCGGGTGCTGGCGGCGGTCCGGCGGATCGTGGATGTCTACACCGGGACGGAATTCAAGGCCGCCCTCCAGGTCTGGGCGGCGGCCGCGTCCGATCCCGCCCTGCGCAAGCTGATCCTGCCGCTCGAGGCGAAGTTCGCCCGCGCGGCGCACCAGCGGACCATGGCGGCGATGGGGGTGTCGCCCGACGACGAGAAGGGCTTCCGGCTCGTGCAGGCCACCCTCGACTTCGCGCGCGGCCTCGGTCTGGCCGACACCCTGACCGACGACTCGGCGCGTCGCGCACTGGTCGTCGACACCTGGTGCGAACAGCTCGCGGTCGCCCTGGGGGTGGACGAGGCCGCGTGACCTTTCCCGAGGGTCACGACGGTCGAGCGAGTCCGTTGAGCACCGCCACGACCGGCAACAGGATCGCCCGCGCTCGTCCACTCGTCCGGGTGCCCGCGTTCGCCGCGACACCGCTTCGGATCGGCGACACCAATCGGGGTCGCCGATCCGGAATGGTGTCGCGGGCGACGTGAATCGGTGCCGACGAGCCGTCAGTCGCCCGCCGGTTCCCGCGTCCGGCCGAACGTCCCGGCCCAGTACACGCCGAAGGACATGAAGGCCATGCCGACGAAGACGACGATCAGCGAGATCGTCATCGAGACGTAGCCCTGCTCCCGCGGGTCGATGAAGGGGTACGGGTACCAGTCGACGAACGGGCCCCGGATGAGGGTGTAGACGCCGTAGACGAGTGGGATCGCCAGCCACGTCAGCCAGCTGCGCGGGGGCAGCCGGCGTGCCCGCACCACGACCCAGTCCACCAGTATCACCAGCGGGATGATGCGGTGCAGGACGTCGTTGACCCAGCTGTAGGTGACGTCCACGTCGACGTCGCTGAGCAACAGCGCGTACACGATCCCGGTGATCACCATGCAGGTGGTGACCGCGCCGCGGAACCACTCCCAGCCCGGCGAGGTCGGTGCGAACAGCCCGCCGACGAGCAGCACGATCGCGGCCGCGATGTTGCTGAGCACCGTGAAGTAGCCGAAGAAGTTGCCGAGCGAGAAATCGGCGTCGCCCCACCGGACCATCACCTGGTAGACCAGGGCCGCGGTGCCGAGGGCGGCGAAGGCGATGCGGAGAATGCGGATCCACCAGGTCGCTGTCACACCGAGATTCAAGCACCCGGTGATCCGCCGCAGACGCCGCCTCGCCGGACTGGCACGAACACGCCCCTGCGCACATGTGCGGACGGCGGGGTTGATGCGAAAATTCCGGAATGGCCCCGCCCTTCGCGCTGACCGCACTGCTCACGACCCACGATCCGGGGGCGGCACGCCTGCGAAAGGCCGCCCGCGGCGCATCGGCCATGGCGATCGGCGCGCTTCTCGTCGTCGCGATCCGCACGGTGGTCGACGTCCCGGCCGCGGCGGAACTGTCGGCGGGGTTCCTGTCGCTGTGGGCGACGGTCGGGGCGGTCAAGGACGCCACCTCCCGTGCCCGGATCATCACGACCGTCGCACTGCTGATCCCCGGTTTCGCGGCGGCGCTGATCGCGTGCCTGCTGCGCGACCTGACGGTGGCGCGCGCGGTGGCCTTCGTGGCCATCGCCGGGCTCGCCGCGTGGTCGACGCGATTCGGGCCGCGCGGCAGCGCCCTCTCCTTCTTCGGGTTCTTCGTCTTCTTCTTCGCGGTGGTGATGAAGGCGGACCTGCACGCCCTGCCGGTGTTGTGCGGGCTGGTGGTGATCGCGGTGGCGACCGCGCTCTTCGTCCGGCTGGTCCTCATCCCGGACCGTCCGGGTCGGGAACTCGAGAGTCTGATACGGGGCATGCGTGTCTGCGCCGACGACCTGCTCCGGGTCGCGGTCGAGGCAGGGCACGCCGACGCGGCGGAAGACCGGGACCGCCTGGCGGGGGCCGTCACCCGGCTGTCGGCGGCCGCGAGCGAGATCGCGGACTGGCAGAAGGACTACGACACCGCGTTGTACGCCGATGCCGACGCGGAGGCGCTGTCGCGGCGCGTCGCGATGCTGCATCTGTCCTGCGAGCAGGCGGCCTTCCTGGTCGCCGAACGCGGCGGCGACCGACACGTCGCCGCGGCCGTGTCGCTGGTCCGGGAGTTCCTGCGGTCCGAGACGCGACCGCCCGTCCTCGAACAGGACGAGGCGTTCACCGACGGTGATCCGACCATCGCGACGCTCGGCGTCGTCGCCTCCGCGACCGCCGAACTCCGGGCGATCGAGATCCATCGGCGGAAGAAACCCGAGACTCCGCCGGCACCCGGGCCCACACCGGCGTCGCGGCCGCCCACCGGTCCGCCCGCCGCGGGAGAGTCCACGGCACGCTCGAACCCCGGGGCCGAGTCGAAACCCGCCGCGAAGCCCGCCCGGCCCGACACCACGCGCTTCGCGCTGCAGGTGGTGGTCGCCTGCTCGGCGGCACTGATCGTCGGGGATCTGATCTCCGCGAGCCGGTGGTACTGGGCGGTGCTCAGCGCCTTCATGGTGTTCAACGGGATGGCAACGCGCGGGGCGATTCTCACCAAGGCCGTCAAGCGAGTGCAGGGCACCGTCGTCGGGCTGCTGGTCGGCGTCGCCCTGGTCCTCCTCATCGGCGAACACCCGAACGTGCAGTACGTGATCGTCGTCTGCGCGGTGTTCTTCGCCTTCTACCTCGGTTCCGTCTCCTACACGTGGACGATCCTGTTCATCACCATCGTCCTCACCAACACCTACGACCTGCTCGGGGTCCTCAACCGCCACGTCCTCGAGTGGCGCGTCGAGGAGACCCTGTGCGGTGCGCTGGTGGGATCGGCCGCGGCGTTCTTCGTGCTGAGCACACCAACCTCGCCGGTCCTGGCCGCCAAGTTGCACGACTACTTCGACGCGCTCGTGGATCTGGCGTCGGTGGCCTTGCGCCGGACCGGGCGACCCTCACCGGGCGCCGGTGGCGGGGCGGTCCCCGATTCCGAGGCGGTCCCCGATTCCGATGCGGTGCTCGGCGCGGTGCGGGCGCTCGACGCCGCCGAGTCGGCGATCCTCGGTGCTGCGACCGCGGCTGTCTTCGCGCTCAGCCGAAGCCATCGCGCGACCCTGCGCCGGGTGCGGCCGCACCTGCGCGAGACGACCCGGGCGGCGCGCGGCCTCGCCTGGTCGGCGGTGGAGGCCGCCGGTGCCGGGACCGCCGTGCCGGAACACCGCCGAGCCGGAGCTCCCGACCCGGTGGAGGAACTGCGGGCCGCGGTCGATGCGACCGTGTCGGCCCTCGAGCACGGCGAAGTCGACGAGTCCCGCCTCCGCGAGGCTGCCACGGACCGCGAGGTCGCCACCGGCGGAGCGCCCGCCGAGCTGGGGATCGCACCGGCCGATCCGGATCCGGTCCGCCAGGCGCAGCGTGTCACCGAATCGGTGCGTCGGATGGCGGCGGCGGTCCCCGAACCCCGACGGCGGGCCCGGGAACGCAGAACGCCCGCCGCGAGGTGAGACCTCCCGGCGGGCGTGCGACAGCTGCGAGACAGCGGGTGGGTCAGCTGTCGTGGATGATGACGCCGCGCAGGTTCTTGCCGTCGCGCAGGTCCTGGTAGCCCTCGTTCACCTGATCGAGGGTGTAGGTGGTGGTGACGAGCTCGTCGAGCTTCAACTGGCCCTGGTCGTAGAGGCGCAGCAGCTTGACGATGTCGTACTGCGGGTTGGCCGAGCCGAACAGGCTGCCCTTGATCGTCTTCTGGTTCAGGGTCAGGTCGCAGCCGGACACGTGGACGGTGAGCTTGGCGGGGTCGGCGAGGCCGGTGATGACGACCGTGCCGCCCTTGCCGATGACGGCGGTCGCGTTCGAGACGACCTCCTCGTCGACGGTGCCGACCAGGATGAGCGCCTGGTCGGCGCCCTGTCCCCAGGTGAGCTCGTTGACCTTCGCGGCGGCCTCGGCCGGGTCCGCGAACGCGTGTGTCGCACCGAATTTCAGCGCGGCCTCGCGCTTCATCTGCACCGGGTCGACGACCACGATGAACTTGGCGCCGGCCGACACCGCGCCCTGCACGGCGTTGATGCCGAGACCGCCGATGCCGTAGATGACCACGGTGTCACCGGCTCGCACGCCGCCGGCGTACACCGAGGTGCCCCAGCCCGACGGGACGCCGCAACCCACCAGGACGGCTTTGTCCAGCGGAAGCCAGTCGTCGACCTTCACCACCGAGTGTTGGGAGATGGTGGCGCGCTCGGCGAACGTGCCGAGCATGCACATCGCGCCGAAATCGTCCTTGCCGGAATGGAATCGGAAGGTGCCGTCGGGCATCGAGCCCTCGAGGATGGTGGCGCCCATGTCGCACAGGTTCTGGCGGCCCGTCGAACAGTAGCGGCAGGTGCCGCAGTTGGGGATGAAGCTGCACACGACGTGGTCGCCCGGCTTCACCTTGGTCACACCGGGGCCGACGGCCTCGATGATGCCGGATCCCTCGTGACCGCCGACGATCGGATAGCGCGGCGGGAGGTCCCCGTCGGTGAGGTGGAGGTCGGAGTGGCACAGGCCGGCGGCGGTGTACTTGATCAGGACCTCACCCTCGCGGGGCTCGTCGAGATCCAGTTCGACGATCTCGAACGGCTTGCCGGGGCCGGTGAGGACGGCGGCCTTGGTGGTGAGTGTCATGCTGTGCTCCTTTGCACTTGAGGGGGCTTCGGGGGAGGGAGGTCAGAGGGCGATGTTGACGGCCTTGGTCTCGGTGTAGAGGTCGATCGCGGCGGCGCCGAGCTCGCGGCCCCACCCGGACTGCTTGAATCCGCCGAAGGGCATGGCGGTGTCGAAGCCGTTGTACTGGTTCACCCAGACCGAGCCGGCCTTGATCTGACGGGCCGTGCGGTGCGCCTTGGACAGGTCGCTGGTCCAGATCCCGGCGGCGAGGCCATAGATCGAGTCGTTGGCGGCGGCCGCGACCCCGGCGTCGGCGTCGAAGGGCATGGCCGCGACGACCGGACCGAAGATCTCCTCGCGGACGATGGAGAAGTCGGGCTCGACGTCGACGAAGACCGTCGGCTCGATGAAGAAGCCCTCGTCGCCCCAGCGCTTTCCGCCGGTGAGGGCGCGCGCGCCGTCGGCGAGACCGGCGGCCAGATAGCCCGACACCCGGTCGAACTGTTCCTGGCTGACCAGCGGTCCGAGTTCGGTGGCGGGATCGAGTCCCGGCCCGATCTTCGCCTGCGAGGCGGCCTCGGCGACGGCCGCGGTGAACTCGTCGAAGATGGGGCGCTCGACGAACAGTCGCGTCCCGGCGACGCAGCACTGGCCGTGGTTGAACATCCACGCCGCGACCGATCCGGCGACCGCCTTCTCGAAGTCGGCGTCGGCGAAGACGATGTTCGGGCTCTTGCCGCCCAACTCGAGCGACACCTTCTTGAGATTGCCCTTGGCGGCCTCGACGATCTTCTTGCCGACCTCGGTGGAGCCGGTGAAGGCGATCTTGTCGACGTCGTCGTGGGCGGCGAGCGCCGCGCCCGCGTCGCCGAAGCCGGTGACGATGTTGACCACGCCCGGCGGGAAGCCTGCCTCTTGGAAGATCTCGCCGAGCAGCAGCGCGGTGAGCGGCGTCTGCTCGGCGGGCTTGAGGATCACCGTGTTACCGGCGGCCAGCGCGGGGGCGAGCTTGAAGGCCGCCATGAGCAGCGGGAAATTCCACGGCACGATCAGTCCGCAGACGCCGACCGGCTCACGCAGGGTGTACGCGTGGAACTCGCCGCCCGGGACGAACGGCATCGACACGTCGACGGTGGTGCCGGTGATCTTGGTGGCCAGACCCGCGTTGTAGCGGAAGATGTCGGCGGACCAGGCGACGTCGACGGCGGTCGCGATGGTCGCCGCCTTGCCGTTGTCGAGGGCCTCGAGCTGGCCGAACTCGGCGGCGCGTTCGGTGAGCAGGTCGCCCACCCGCCACAGCAGCCGCTCGCGCTCGTTCGGCTTCATCCGGGTCCACGGGCCGTTGTCGAAGGCCTCGCGCGCGGCCCGGACGGCGCGGTCGACGTCGGTGGCGTCGCCGTGGGCGACCGAGGTGATCGGCCGCGCGGTGGCCGGGTCGATGGTCTCGAAGGTGCGGCCCGACGCCGACTGCACCCAGTCGCCGTCGATCAGCATGGGACGGTCGCGGGCGATGAAGTCACGAACTCTCGGGAGCAGCTCGGTGGCGACTGCGGTCATGGGAACCTCCATCTCGAACGTGGCGAGATCACCGGCCCGCCGGAGTCCTGCTCGGGGCCATAGGTGATCTGGGTCATATGTGACCTGAACCATTTCTCTCACCGATCGAGAGCGCCGCCATGTCCAGAAACTGAACACCGGACCTGGACAGCGCGGGGTGCGGGAGGGCACGCCCCGAGCGGGGGCTAGCCTCTCTCCTCGGTCGGGCGGCGTCCGCCGCCCGACCGAGGACGCGGAAAGGTGACCGATGGCACGGCCCGCGTCCACGTCCTCCGCCAGGCTGTCAGGCGCCCTGCGCTCGCTGGGGCCGTCGTCCGCGGCGGTCACCGCGCGCGAGGCACTGCGCGCCGGCCTGGGCTCCGCCGTCGGTCTCGGTCTGATCGGACTGGTGTTGGCGTCGTCGGGCATCGACTCGCGAACCTGCCTCTTTCTCATCGCGCCGTTCGGGGCGACGGCGGTCCTGCTGTTCGCCGCGCCCAACAGCCCGCTCGCGCAGCCGTGGCCGGCCGTCGTCGGGAACACGGTCTCGGCGTCGGCCGCAGTCGCCGTCACCCTGCTCGTGTCGCCGGCGCCGGTGCGTGTCCCGTTGGCCGTGGGCGTTGCGGTGATCGCGATGATCGTCTGCCGGGCCGTGCACCCGCCCGGTGGCGCCGTCGCCATGACCGCGGCCCTGAGCCCGGAGCTGGTGCACGCGCTCGGGTTCCGATTCGCCCTGGCTCCCGTCGCGGTGGGGACGATCGGTCTCGTCGCGCTCGCCGCGGTGTACGCCCGCGTCACCGGACGCCGCTACCCTTATCGGCGGTTCGACGACGCGCCCTCGGTCGGCGCCCGGATCGGCCTCGACGAGGGCGAACTCACCGAGATCCTCAACCGGTACAAGCAGTCCCTGAACCTCGGGGTCGCCGACCTCGCTCGCCTGGTCAGCGCGGCCGAACTCCAGGCGGCCGGACATCGTGCCGGCCCGCTGGTCGCAAGCGACTTCATGTCCGTGGATCTCGTGACGGTCGCGCCGGGCTCCACGGTCGGCGAGCTGGCGCAGATGTTCGACACACACCGCTTCACCGCGCTGCCGGTGGTGACGCGAAACGGTCGTTTCCTCGGCGTGGTGTTCCAGATCCATCTGGTCTCCCGTCTCCGGGGAGGCGGTCCCGGACGTGGGCCGGACCGCGTGTTCGGACGGCTGTTCCGTCGCGACGGCAGTTCCCTGACCGCGGCGGATGTCATGGACACCACGCTGCCCATCGCGGCGCCCGACGCCCCGGTCGCGGCGCTTCTGCCGATGCTCGCCGAGAGTGGCTGCAACGCGGTGCCGGTGCTCGACGGGGACGTACTGGTCGGCATCGTCACCCAGACCGATCTGATCGCCGCACTCGCGCGGCAGACCTTCGCCGATCCGCTGGTCGATTGACGTCCGGCCCGGCCCGCGCCCGTACCTAGAGCCCGGGTGCCTGGATCCCCAGTGCGCGGATGCGCGCATACAGCGTGGTGCGGCTGATCCCGAGGTCGCGTGCGGCGCGGACCTTGTTGCCGCCGACTCGCTCGAGGGCGTCGACGATCGCGGCGCGCTCGGCCTGCTCGCGCCCGGACAGGTGGGCGGCCCGGCTGGTGGTGCGGTGGTCCGCGGGGAGGTCGGTGGTCTCGACGACGCGCGCCATGCGCGTCCGGCAGGCGGTGGCGGCCTCGCGGAGGACCGCCACGAGCTCGCTGAAGTTGCCCGGCCAGTCCTGGCTGAGGAGCGCGTCGGTCGCCGATCCCGACAACGTGAGGTCGGGATCGATGTCGGCGAGGATGCCGCTGGCGATCGCCGCCAGCTCGGAGGTCCGGTGGCGCAGCGGCAAGGGGTCGACGCGGGTGGCGCACCGGCCGAGCAGCGCGGCGACCGCGGGGGTGGCCTGCGCGCGTGGGCCGCTGACGACGATGAGCGGCGACGAGGTCGGCGCCGAGACCGTGGCCCGGGTCAGCAACGCCAGGGACCGGTCGTCGAGCAGGTCCACCCCGTCGACGATCAGCGGGACCCCGGCCGACCGCGCGCCGGCGACGGCGGCCGCGACGTCGGGGGTGCGGCCGGCGATCAGCTCGTCGGCCACGTCGAGGAGGGCCGGACCGACGCCGGGGGCCGCGTCGGCGGCGAGAGCACGTGCCGTGGTGGTGCGTCCGGTGCCGGGTTCGCCCGACACCGCGATGCTCGTCGGCGACGGCACCCGGACTCCGGGCGTGGGCGGGCTCGGCGGGGAGACGACGGGGCGGAAGCGGAAGAGGGCCGCGCCGCGGGTTCCGGCCACCGGCTCGACCGCGACCTCGATCTCGGCTCCCGACACCAGGGTCAGTGGGAGCGTCGTCGCGCGCAGCGCGGGGTCGGTGGCGAGGACGCGAAACGCCCCGATGTCGGTCGGGGAGAGGAGTTCGGCGGCGAGGGCATTGGTGAGCTGCAGGTCGTCGCCGATCGCGGCGACCGCGAGGTCACGGCGGCCGGCCGCGCGTTGGAAGGCGTCGAGGACCCGGCGCTGATGCGCCCTCGACCGGTCGAGGAGGCGGTCGGCGATGTCGGCGACGATGCCGTCGACGAGCGGAACCGCCAGCGGGTTGATGCGCTCCGCGATCTCCGACATGCAGATGATCCCGGCGAGCCGCCGCGTCGCCGGATGGATGATCGGCCGCCCGTAGCAGCTGATCGAGCGCAGCTGCTCCAAGTAGTGCTCGCTGCTGTTGACGACGACCCCGCCGCGGATCTCGGCGGGGGTGCCCAGCGCAGTGGTGCCGACGACGTCCTCGCCGAGCGGCACCCCGGGCGCGACCCCGATCGCGTCGAGGCGGCGCTCGACCGAGGTCCCGAAGGCGACGCGCGAGACCATCCGGCACTCGTGGTCGACGAGCAACAACGAGACGTCGGTGTCGGAGAGCCGGGCGGCCGCGTCGTCGAGGATCGGGCGCGCCGCGTCGAGCAGCGGGTCGGCGGAGTCGATGTCGTGGACGCGCTCGGGCACCGCGTCGTCTGGTCGCACGCCGGACATGGCCGAGCGCCGCCACGAGTGCTCGATGACCTGGCGTCGTGGCGTCCGATCGGGGCGCAGTGAGACGGTGTCGATGAGACAAACGTGGCACACATCACCGGCGAAGAAAAGGGCCGTCGGTCGGTGTCCGGGTCGGTCGGTGTGTCGTACTACCGTGGGCGCATGCGCGTGGCGACCTGGAATGTGAACTCGGTCAAGCAGCGGATTCCGCGTCTGCTGCCCTGGCTCGACGAGCGGCGTCCGGACGTGGTCTGTCTGCAGGAGACCAAGCTCTCCGACGCCGCGTTCGACGAGGTGCTCGGCGCCGACCTGGCCGAGCGCGGCTACGAGGTCGCGCATGTGGGGCAGGGGCAGTGGAACGGCGTGGCACTGCTGTCGCGCGTCGGGCTCGACGACGTGCAGGTCGGCTTCGACGGGATGCCCGGCTACCCCGACCCCGACACCCTGGAGGCGCGCGCGGTCTCCGCGGTCTGCGGCGGGTTGCGCATCTACTCGCTGTACGTGCCCAACGGCCGGACCCCCGACGACGACCACTACCACTACAAGCTCGAGTGGCTCGAGTCGCTCGCCCGGGCGGTCGCCGATCCGTCGACGACGCTGCTCTGCGGCGACATGAACATCGCCCCCGCCGACACCGACGTCTTCGATCCGGAGGCCTTCGTCGGGCACACCCACGTCACCCCGCCCGAGCGGGCCGCGCTTGCCCGCTTCGAGTCCCTGGGCATGCGCGACGTCGTGCGCGAGCGGTGGCCCTCCGAGCGGGTCTACACCTACTGGGACTACCGCGCCGGGATGTTCCACAAGGATCTCGGCATGCGGATCGACCTGATCCTCGCCGGCGACCAGGTGGCCGGCCGCGTCCAGGCGGCGTGGGTCGATCGCAAGGCGCGCAAGGGCACCAAGCCCAGCGACCACGCGCCGGTCGTCGTCGACCTCGACGAGGCGCCCGACGGCGACATCGGCCCGGTCGTGCCGCCGCCGTCGAACCCGGCGAAACCCGGCGCGACGAAGGTGAAGCTGCCGCAGACCCCGGAGTGATCTACGTCATTCGATGTCAAATGCGCTGCGGTGCAAGCTCTTTCGCCGAGCTGTCGGGCCGATTCGCCTGTTGGGACGATTGTGGTGGGGTGTCTCTTCCCGGATAGGATCACCGGGCCCGCGCGGCGGGCGAATGATCCTCCAGGGAAAGAGAAGAGAACATGAAGCACCTCAGGGCAGGGATCATGGCGCTGGCCATGATGGGTGCAGTACTCGTGGCAGTGCCGGTCGCGACCGCGCACGCAGCACCGGCGGTGACTGCATTGCCGACCGTGTCGGCGGCACTCGCCGACGACAACACCAGCGTCATCGTGGACGTGCGCGGGGGGACCGTCGCGGTGACGCCCACTGCGCTGCAGATCCTCGACGGCCGCGGTCGGACGGTCACCTCGATGCCGCTGTCGGGGCAGATGGACGGGTTCACGATCCCGCTGCGCGCCGCCGTCGGCGCCGACCGCACACGGGTCGCGCTGACCCCGACCGTTCCCGCGGACTACCGGGCCCTGCTCGATGCCGCGGCGAAGAAGGACGCCGCCAAGCCGCTGACCAAGGCGCAGCGCTACGACATCATGTGGCAGGAGCTGAACAAGGGCTGGCGCGGCAACACCCCGCTCTACACGTTGATCGGCGGCCTCGTCGGGTTCATCGTGTTCGGCTGGATCGGCGCGGGCGTCGGTGCGTTCATCGGCGCGTACATCGGCTACGGCGAGACCAACCCGAAGGCATGGCCCTCGGTGGTCGCCTGGTTCAACACCCCGTAGACCTCTACGGATCGGCTCACGTCGCACCACGCCCCCTGCCGGATTCGCCCGGTCCAGGGGGCGTGCTGCCACTCGGGTCGCGGATACTCGTCGGTGTGATCCGCCGGCGAGTGCTGATCGGTCTGGGGAAGACCTACGGACTCTTCCTCGGTGTGGTGCTGACGGCCGCCCGCCGTCTCGGTGCCTCCCGCCTGCCCGCCGGGCCGGCCCCGACCCTCGGCGTGCTGGTCGCCTCCCATGTCGCGCTCGTGGGGATCTGGCTCGGGCCCGTGGGTCCGGCGGTCGTCGCGGCGGCGGGAATCGGTGCCGCGGCGCTCGCGAGGTCGCGGCTACGGCATCGGCCGCTCTCCGGCGCCGAGCGGCGCCTGGCCGAGCGGGTCTTCGGCCCGGCCGACTGGTTCGACGACGTCGTCCTCACCGACCTGCCCGGTCGCGGTGGGAGGGCGTTCGTGGTCCCCGGCGCCGACGGCCGGACCTATGTCAACCTCGGCGCCCGAATCGACGCGACGCTCGAGCCCGGAGGGTCGGCCTATCCTGCTCCGGGCCAGCTCCTCGTCCACGAGCTCGTCCATGCGTGGCAGGTGGCCCACGCGCGCTCGGCGGCGTCCTATCTCGGCGACGCGATGGCCGTGCAGGTCCGCGGCGAACTCGGCGAGGACGTCTACCGGCTCCGGGAGACGGGTGATGCTCACCACCCGTGGGCGGACCTCGACATGGAGCGGCAGGCGACGATCGTCGACCGGTGGTTCGGCGGCCAGTACTCGCCGGCCGGGCTGCCGTGTGATCCCGACAGTCCTTATGCGGCACTGACCGCGCAGGTCCGGGCGGGTGGCACCGCCGACGCGGGTGGGTCCGGGTAACGGCTTGGCCGAAGTCTCGACGCGGCGGCCCCCGGAGTGCGAGCATGGTTGGGGTAATGCCAGTTCACAGCGTCGTCGGACCTCAGCGCACACGACCTGCTCACCTGCAGGTCGCGCACGGGATCCGTTTTTTGACCTGTGTAAACCCGATCGGTAGAGTGGATCGTCGGTGCCCGGCCCATGCCGGGCCAGTCCGCATGCCCGGCCGACGGTTCACGCGCCGGTCCGCGAGATCCCCCGGGGTCTCACGGCAGGGCGGCGACGCGGGCTGACAGAGCGAATCCGCTGTCGAGTGTATGACACGCCCGACCTCGGGGTAGCGAAATTGTACTGACCAGCGTGAACTCGCTGGTGGGGCGAGTTGTGGAAGCCCGTGAGGGACCCGGCCACGAGCCGGGACCGGAACGGACTTGCCCGGAGCACCAACCACAACCGACAAGAAGAGGGAATGACAACCTAGTGCCAACCATCAATCAGCTGGTCCGCAAGGGCCGTCACGACAAGGCCGCGAAGACCAAGACCGCGGCCCTCAAGGGAAGCCCGCAGCGTCGCGGCGTGTGCACCCGCGTGTACACCACCACCCCGAAGAAGCCGAACTCCGCGCTGCGCAAGGTCGCCCGCGTGCGCCTGACCAGCTCGGTGGAGGTCACCGCCTACATCCCCGGTGAGGGTCACAACCTGCAGGAGCACTCGATGGTGCTCGTCCGCGGTGGTCGTGTGAAGGACCTCCCGGGTGTTCGCTACAAGATCATCCGCGGCTCGCTCGACACCCAGGGTGTCAAGGACCGCAAGCAGGCCCGCAGCCGTTACGGCGCGAAGAAGGGGAGCTGACAGAAATGCCACGTAAAGGACCCGCGCCCAAGCGCCCCCTGATCAACGACCCCGTCTACGGTTCGCCGCTGGTCACCCAGCTCGTGAACAAGGTTCTGCTGGACGGTAAGAAGTCGACCGCCGAGCGCATCGTCTACGGCGCGCTCGAGCAGGCCCGCGAGAAGACCGGCACCGATCCGGTCGTGACCCTCAAGCGTGCGCTCGACAACGTCAAGCCCACCCTCGAGGTCAAGAGCCGTCGCGTCGGTGGCGCGACCTACCAGGTGCCGATCGAGGTCAAGCCGGGCCGCGCCAACACGCTCGCGCTCCGCTGGCTCGTCACCTTCAGCCGTCAGCGTCGTGAGAAGACCATGGTCGAGCGTCTGGCCAACGAGCTCCTCGACGCCTCGAACGGCCTCGGTGCTTCGGTGAAGCGCCGCGAGGACACCCACAAGATGGCCGAGGCCAACCGGGCGTTCGCGCACTACCGCTGGTGACACTTGCCGGCCGCGGAGGCCGTCGAGTTCAGACCAGAATCCCGGTCTCCGCGGCCGGAACAATCCCAGACCCAACAGCTCTAGCGAAATTGCGAGGCGATTAAGTGGCACAGGAAGTGCTCAGCGACCTGAACAAGGTGCGCAACATCGGCATCATGGCGCACATCGATGCCGGCAAGACCACCACGACCGAGCGAATCCTCTTCTACACCGGTGTCAACTACAAGATCGGTGAAACCCACGACGGTGCCTCGACCACCGACTGGATGGAGCAGGAGAAGGAGCGTGGTATCACCATCACCTCCGCGGCCGTGACCTGCTTCTGGAACAAGAACCAGATCAACATCATCGACACCCCGGGCCACGTCGACTTCACCGTCGAGGTGGAGCGCAGCCTCCGCGTCCTCGACGGGGCGGTCGCCGTGTTCGACGGCAAGGAGGGCGTCGAGCCGCAGTCCGAGCAGGTGTGGCGTCAGGCCGAGAAGTACGAGGTCCCCCGTATCTGCTTCATCAACAAGATGGACAAGCTGGGCGCGGACTTCTACTTCACCGTCCAGACCATCAAGGACCGTCTCGGCGCCAAGCCGCTGGTCCTGCAGCTCCCGATCGGTGCCGAGGACAACTTCGACGGCGTCGTCGACCTGATCGAGCAGAAGGCCATCACCTGGCGCGGCACCGTCGAGATCGGCGCCGAGCCGACCATCGAGGAGATCCCGGCCGACCTGGTCGACAAGGCCGCGGAGTACCGCGAGCAGCTCCTCGAGACCGTTGCCGAGTCGTCCGAAGAACTCATGGAGAAGTACTTCGGCGGCGAAGAGCTGACGATCGACGAGATCAAGGCGGCCATCCGCAAGCTCACCGTGAACCGCGAGGTCTACCCGGTGCTGTGTGGCTCGGCCTTCAAGAACAAGGGTGTCCAGCCGATGCTGGACGCGGTCATCGACTACCTGCCGTCCCCGCTGGACGTGCCCTCGGTTCAGGGTCACGCCGTCGGCGACGAAGAGCAGGAGATGTCGCGCAAGCCGTCCGCGGACGAGCCGTTCGCGGCCCTGGCGTTCAAGATCGCGGCTCACCCGTACTTCGGCAAGCTGACCTTCGTGCGCGTGTACTCGGGGCGCATCGACGCCGGCACCCAGGTGCTCAACGCGACCAAGGGCAAGAAGGAACGTGTCGGCAAGCTCTTCCAGATGCATGCCAACAAGGAGAACCCGGTCGACGAGGCGGTCGCGGGCCACATCTACGCGATGATCGGCCTGAAGGACACCACCACCGGTGACACCCTGTGCGATCCGAACGCGCCGATCGTGCTCGAGTCCATGACCTTCCCGGACCCGGTCATCAACGTCTCCATCGAGCCGAAGACCAAGTCGGACCAGGAGAAGCTGAGCACCGCGATCCAGAAGCTCGCCGAAGAGGACCCGACCTTCTCGGTGCAGCTCGACGAGGAGACCGGCCAGACCGTCATCGGCGGCATGGGCGAGCTCCACCTCGACATCCTCGTCGACCGCATGCGTCGCGAGTTCAAGGTCGAGGCCAACGTCGGCAAGCCGCAGGTGGCCTACCGCGAGACCATCCGCAAGACGGTCGAGAAGCACGAGTACACCCACAAGAAGCAGACCGGTGGCTCCGGCCAGTTCGCGAAGGTCGTCATCAAGCTCGAGCCCCTCGTGGACGCCGAGGACGGTGCGACCTACGAGTTCGCCAACGAGGTGACCGGTGGCCGCGTGCCGCGCGAGTACATCCCGTCGGTCGATGCGGGCGCCCAGGATGCCATGCAGTACGGTGTCCTCGCCGGTTACCCGCTGGTCAACCTGAAGGTCACCCTGCTCGACGGTCAGTACCACGACGTCGACTCGTCGGAAATGGCCTTCAAGATCGCCGGTGCGCAGGCCCTCAAGGAGGCTGCGCGCATGGCCAACCCGGTCATCCTGGAGCCGATCATGGCCGTCGAGGTCACGACTCCCGAGGATTACATGGGCGATGTCATCGGCGACCTGAACTCCCGCCGTGGCCAGATCCAGGCCATGGAGGAGCGCAGCGGCGCTCGTGTCGTGAAGGCACTGGTTCCGCTGTCGGAGATGTTCGGCTACATCGGAGACCTTCGGTCGAAGACCCAGGGCCGGGCTAACTACTCCATGGTGTTCGACTCGTACGCGGAGGTTCCCGCGAACGTGGCGAAGGAAATCATCGCGAAGGCGACCGGCGAGTAATTCGCCGGCCGGCACAAGCGAACGCGCTGGCACCACACGCGGGCGCATCAACGTAAACAGAAAACCCCTGCTGGGATCCGCCCAGTAGAGCAACTAGTCCAGGAGGACAATCAAGTGGCGAAGGCGAAGTTCGAGCGGACCAAGCCGCACGTGAACATCGGCACCATCGGTCACGTCGACCACGGCAAGACCACCCTGACGGCGGCCATCACCAAGGTGCTGCACGACAAGTACCCGGAACTCAACAAGAGCTTCGCGTTCGACCAGATCGACAAGGCTCCGGAGGAGAAGGCTCGCGGTATCACCATCAACATCTCGCATGTTGAGTACGAGACCGAGAAGCGTCACTACGCGCACGTCGACGCCCCGGGCCACGCCGACTACATCAAGAACATGATCACCGGTGCGGCTCAGATGGACGGCGCCATCCTCGTGGTCGCCGCCACCGACGGCCCGATGCCGCAGACCCGCGAGCACGTGCTGCTGGCCCGCCAGGTCGGCGTTCCCTACATCCTCGTCGCCCTGAACAAGGCCGACATGGTCGACGACGACGAGATCATCGAGCTCGTCGAGATGGAGGTCCGCGAGCTGCTGGCCGCGCAGGACTTCGACGAGGAGGCCCCGGTCGTCAAGGTCTCGGCTCTCAAGGCCCTCGAGGGTGACCCCGAGTGGGTCAAGTCGATCGAGGAGCTCATGGCTGCCGTCGACGAGTCGATCCCGGATCCGGTTCGCGAGACCGACAAGCCGTTCCTCATGCCCGTCGAGGACGTCTTCACCATCACCGGCCGCGGCACCGTGGTCACCGGTCGTGTGGAGCGCGGCGAGATCAACGTGAACGAGGAAGTCGAGATCGTCGGCATCCGCGAGAAGTCGCAGAAGACCACCGTCACCGGCATCGAGATGTTCCACAAGCTTCTCGATTCGGCGCGGGCCGGCGACAACGCGGGTCTGCTGCTCCGCGGCCTCAAGCGTGAGGACGTCGAGCGCGGCCAGGTCATCGTCAAGCCGGGCACCACGACTCCGCACACCGAGTTCGAGGGCCAGGCCTACATCCTTTCGAAGGACGAGGGTGGCCGCCACACCCCGTTCTTCAACAACTACCGTCCGCAGTTCTACTTCCGTACCACGGACGTGACCGGCGTCGTGACCCTCCCCGAGGGCACCGAGATGGTCATGCCGGGCGACAACACCGAGATGAGCGTCAAGCTCATCCAGCCGGTCGCCATGGACGAGGGCCTGCGCTTCGCCATCCGCGAGGGTGGCCGCACCGTCGGTGCGGGTCGAGTCACCAAGATCATCAAGTGATCTTGTCCTGACGCATTGACTCCCTGAGTCGAGAAGGCGCCCCAGTCGCGAAAGCGGCTGGGGCGCCTTTCTTCATGCGGAACGGCGACCCCGAGCACGACCCGATAGCGGATAGCGGATAGCGGATGGATGCCACGTCATCGGCCACGCCCGGACGGGCGGATTCCGGGGGCGTGCGGATCGAAAGCGCTGCTCACCGCGCCGCCGGCGACTACAGTGCGCGCATGACGATGTTCGGGGAAGCAGGGACCGGGCCTCGATTCTCGGGTCCGCTCCTACGGGCCGTCGGCTCCTTCGCGTTCGTGATGCTGTGCGGCATCGTCGGGCCGATCTTCCTGGTCTGCTACTTCGTGTTCGATCTCCCCGAGACCGGGTGGATGCTCTGGACGGGCCTCGGGATCACCGCCCTCGACGTCCTCGTCGGACTCGGCGTGGCATCGCTGGCCTACCAGGGAAGGGCACGCGCGGAACGATTGCGTGCCACGGGCGTCCGAGGCGTCGCCGAGGTGCTCTCGGTCGGCCAGACCGGGGTCCAGATCAACGACGAGCCGCTCATGTCCCTCCGGCTGCGGATCGGCGGATCGGACGTCGTGCCGTTCGAGGTCGGTACCCGCAAGGTGATCCCGCACTACCGGCAGCCCTTGCTGTACCGTCGCCGCCTCGCCGTGCTCGTCGACGCCGAGACGCAGGAGTTCGAGATCGACTGGGACGCGACCGAAAAGCTCGTGATGGGGGACGGGGCCGGCGGGGTGGTCGTCGGCCCGACGAACAGCGGCGGACGCTCGGCCGCCGACCGGCTCGCCTCGCCGGACGAGCTGCGGGCGAGCGGTGTGCTCACCGACGACGAGTACCGTCGCGCCAGGCAGCGGATCGTCGACGAACTGTAGCGACGTGGCGCCGAGGCATCACGGTCAGGTGTGATACGGATCCGAACCGGACAGATCGTAGTCTCGTCTAATGCTTGTGCTGAGTCGTCGGTCCGAACCGGACCTCGCGGTCCGGGTGGCGGGTGAGCCGGACCGGGATGTGCCGGTGGTCCTGGTCCACGGGATGGCGTCGGACCACTCCACCTGGCGTCATCTCGCCGCGGCGCTGCGCCGCGAGGGGCGGCCGGTCGTCAGCGTCGACCTCCGCGGGCACGGGCGCAGCGGCCGTCCCGACGGACCCTATCGCCTCGACGACTTCCGCGACGACCTGGTCTACGTGCTCGACAACCTGGGCATCCACATCGCCGACGTCGTCGGGCACTCGCTCGGCGCCCACACCTCGCTGCGGCTGGCGATGTACGAACCTTCGCGCGTCCGGCGGCTGGTGCTCGAGGAGATCCCGCCGATGCCGCGCGACGAGGACGACCTGTCCGAGGGCGTCACGATGAGTTCGACCCTCGGTGAACGGGTACGCGGGCTGCTCGCGCTCGCGCGTGATCCCATGCCGTACTTGCGGTTCGACAAGCGCATGGGCGAGGAGATCGTCGCCGAGTTCGACGTGTGCGCACCCGACTGGTGGTCGCAGCTGCCGCGCGTGACCGCGTCGACGATGGTCATCTCCGGTGGTGAGCGCAGCTTTCTGCCGCCCCGGCACCTGCGGACCGTCGCCGACGCGCTGTCGGAGTCACGTTTCGTGACGATCGACGCGGGTCACAGCGTGCACCGCGATCGTCGCGACGACTTCGTCCGGCAGGTGCGGGGATTCTTGGCCTGAGCCCGGCTCACGCCGCCGGCTTGTTGTGCAGCCTGCGCGGGTCGACGCCCACCTTCTGCCAGCCCTCGTAGGCCCACGGGACGTAGAGGTACTTCAGCGGCAAGCGGTTGAACAGCGGGTTCATCGCCCGCATGAACGCCGCGAAGCGCTGGAAGTTCTTCTCCTTCTTCTCGTCCCACTCCAAGCCGCAGACGTCGCGCATCTGCTGGGGGAGGGTGCCGACGATGACGGTGCGGATGAAGGCGTTCAGCGGCGCCGAGGCGACCTTCCACACGGGTGCGGGGATCTTCTTCGGTCGAGGCAGACCCTGCCGGATGTAGCCGGTCGCATAGACGACGGTCTTGTGCGGGATGAACCGGTTGAGCATGTCGTCCCAGTACTCGAGGAACTCCTCGTAGGTCTCCGGCTGCCCGCGGTCGCTGACGCCGTAGAGCTGATACCAGACCTTGCTCTCCTCGAAGATCTGCACCTTCTCGGCATAGCTGAGCCGGCGGATGAACGTGTCGGTGATGTAGAGGACCTGGTCGACGAAGGTCGCGTGGGCCCAGTAGAACAGCTCCGGGTTCAGCGCGTGGTAGCGCGAACCGTCGCTGATGGTGCCCTTGATGTCGCGATGGAAGTCGCGGACGGTGCGGCCCCACTTCTCCGGTTCGGTGCTGTAGACGGTCTTCATCACCGGCGGTCCGGTCCGCTTCGCGCGGCCGAGGAAGTCGTCGAAGATGACCGAGTGGTCCAGGACGGCCTGGCCCAGCTGCTCGATGCAGTTCTCGGTGCCGGCGAGACGCTGGAAGCCGAGGATGCCCCGGACGTCGCCGTAGAACTTCCACACCAGTGAGTCGGCGCCGAGGCGGGGCCGGACGATCTCCGCCGCGGCGTCGGGGGTGTCGTCGACGATGACCGGTTCCGCCTCGCGGATGGCGGTGTCGAATCCCTGGTTGACTGACATGAGGCCGAGGGTAGCGGAATTGGAACAAACTGTGAAGGTTGTTTCATTGATTCGTACAACCCTCGTTCAGAGAGGCGTGCGACGAGGAGGGATCCATGGCCGGAGGTGCTCCAGGCGGCAGTGCTCGAGACGGCGGTGTGGCCGGCGACGGGTGGGTGCTCCCGGAGGTCGAGGAGTTGCTGGCGTCGGCGGCGGTCGTCCGCCTCCCGATGCGCACCCGGTTCCGGGGACTGACCGCCCGCGAGACGATGGTCTTCGCCGGGCCCGCCGGCTGGGGTGAGTTCGGCCCGTTCGTCGAGTACGACGACGCCGAGGCGGCCAACTGGCTGCGCGCCGGGATCGAGGCCGCCTGGCTCGGCCCCCCGCCCGCGGTTCACGAGACGGTGCCGGTCAATGCGACGGTGCCCGCGATTCCGGCCGACCAGGTGTCCGAGCTGCTGAAGCGCTATCCCGGCGCGGGCACGGCCAAGGTGAAGGTCGCCGAACCCGGCCAGACACTTGCCGACGACGTCGCACGGGTCGAGGCCGCGCGGGAGATCATCGGCCGCGTCCGCGTCGACGCCAACGGCGGTTGGACGGTGGAGGAGGCGATCACCGCGCTGCGGGCGATCGGCGAGGTCGAGTACGCCGAGCAGCCCTGCAAGACCGTCGAGGAACTCGCGGCGGTCCGTCGCGCGGTGGACGTGCCGATCGCCGCGGACGAGTCGATCAGAAAGGCCGACGACCCGTTCCGCGTGGTCGCGGCCGACGCCGCCGACGTCGCGGTCGTCAAGGTGGCGCCTCTCGGCGGCATGCGCGCGACCCTCTGCCTCGCCGAGACCCTGGGGCTGCGGGTCGTGGTGTCCAGTGCGCTCGACAGCGCCGTCGGCATGGCGGCCGGGGTGGCCGCGGCGGCGGCGCTGGCGGATCTCGACCTCGCCTGCGGCCTCGGGACCGGGTCGCTGTTCACCGCAGACGTGGGCCCGTCGTTCCTGATGCGCGACGGGGTCGTCGAGCCGCGCTGGTTCGGTCCCGACGCGCACCTCGATCTCCGGACCCATGCCGCCGGCGAGGATCGGTGGGCGTGGTGGCTGGACCGGCTGCGCCGGTGCCATCGGATTCTGGAGGGGACCGCGGTCCGTTAGGAACAATCTTGCCGTTTTGTCTCAACTTGACTACGATGCGACCTGGGTCACAATCGTCGGGCCGTCTGGTCCGGTGACGCGGTCGAGTGGAGGGAGATGGCCATGACATCGGTGCTGGCGACCCCGCCCGCGGGCTCCGACCTGAGGCCCGTGCCGTGCTCGCACCGCAACAGCGTGCTCGAGATCATGTCGATGCGACGCGACCCGTTCGCCTTCTCCGACCGCCGGCTCGCCGAGTTCGGGCCGGTGTCGGGACTCGACGCCTTCGGCGTGCAGATGGTGATCAGCGGGAATCCGCGTGCCGCGCAGGAACTCCTGATGAACAAGGAGCGTGCGTTCGCCAACGGTCCGGCCTGGAGCCACTTCATCGGCCCGTTCTTCAACCGCGGCATCATGCTCCTGGACTTCGACGAGCACCGCCACCACCGGCACATCCTGCAGCAGGCCTTCGGCACCACCGCGCTCAAAGGCTACCTGCAGGAGATGCAGCCGATGATCGCCGACCGCGTCGCCGGGCTGCCGGTCGGGACGGTGAAGCTGTTCGAGCAGTTCAAGGCGGCTGGCGAGCCACCGTGACCCGGAGTTCTTCACCAACCCGGACATGTTCGATCCGGAACGCTTCTCGCCGGAGCGCGCCGAGGACAAGTCGCACCGCTTCGCGTGGATGCCCTTCGGCGGCGGCGTCCACAAGTGCATCGGCCTGTATTTTGGCCAGATGGAGATCAAGACGATCTTGCACCACCTGCTCCGCGGGTTCGAGTGGTCGGTCCCCGCCGACTACCGGATCCCGATGGACTACAGCGCGTTGCCCGTGCCCGCAGACAAACTCCCCGTCACCCTGCGACGCCGGTGATCGCGTGGCAGACGATCTCGTGAAGGACGCAGTGAACCCCTCGACCGTGAAGACCCCGACCTCGGACACCCCCGCCGCGAACACCCGCGCGAAGGCCAAGGGCACCCGCAAGGTGCGCAACACCGCCAGCCCCGCAGACCAGGAAGCCGCCATCCTCGCGGCCGCCGGGGCGGAGTTCGCCTCGGTCGGCGTGCGACGGGCCAACGTCGACGAGGTCGCCGCACGGGCGGGCGTCAGCCGCAGCACCCTCTACCGTCGCTTCCCGAACAAGGAGGCCCTGCTCTACGCGGTCGCCAACGACGCCTACGAGCGCGGGATGAAGAAGCTCGAGGAGGCGGTCCGCGGCCTCGGCCCGAGGGAGGCGCTCGTCGAGGCCTTCGCGGTCGGCGCCGAGCTCGTCAAGAACGATCCGCTGCTGAGCCGCATGGTCCTCACCGATGCCGAGGTCAAGAGCATCACCTCGAAGATGACGTCGCTGTTCATCGACATGGTCACCGACCGGGTCGCCGCCACCCTTCGCGAGGAGGGCGCGCAGATGCCCGTGGAGGATCTGCTCGAGGCCGTCGAGATCCATGTGCGCCTGGTCATCTCGCTGCTGGAGACCCCGCCGTCGGACCCGGAACGCAACGAACCCCACCGGGTCCGCGAATTCGCGGCGAAGTTCCTCGCGCCGATGATCTGGTGACCGTGCCGCCCACCACCGCCGGCCGGTAGGCCGGTCGCGATCACCTGTACAACAGAAGACAATCCGAAACGAACACCCCAGGGGGGGAGCCGATGAGCCTGCGCGACAAACTGTCCCGGACGCCGAGCCACGAGGAGATCCGGGCCGCACTGAAGGACAAGGTCGTCGTGGTGACCGGCGGCGCACGCGGCATCGGCTTCGAGACCGCGACCCAGCTCTTCGACGCGGGCGCGAAGGTCGCGATCGGCGACGTCGACGGCGAGGCGGTCGGCAAGGCCGCCGCGGACCTCGGTATCGAGGGCATCGAGGTCGACGTCACCAGGCGTGAGTCCTTCGACGCGTTCCTCACCGAGGTCGAGTCGCGGCTCGGTCCGATCGACGTGCTCGTCAACAATGCCGGGATCATGCCCGTGGGACCGTTCCTGTCCTACGACGACACGATCATCCGGCGCACCTACGACATCGACGTGCTCGGCGTGATCATCGGCTCGCAGGAGGCCGCCCGCCGCATGGTCGCGCGGCGGACCGGTCACATCGTCAACATCGCCTCGACGGCCGGCCGGATCCCCACGCCGGGCCTGACCATCTACAACGGCGCCAAGGCCGCGGTCATCGAGTTCTCCGAGGCGCTCGATGCCGAACTCGGGCCGGAGGGCGTCAAGGTCAGCGCGGTCCTGCCGACCTTCACCCGCACCGCGCTGATCTCGGGTCTGCAGACCAACAAGTTCATCCAGACCGTCGAGCCCGGGGACGTCGCGCGGATCGTCGTGGAGACCATCGCCCGGCCGGTCGTGCGCGTCTACGCCCCGCGTTCGATGGGGTGGGCCGAGTCGTCTCCGCTGTTCCCGCAGTTCATGAAGCGGTTCAGCCGCAAGCTGACCAAGCTCGACTCGATCTTCCTGAACCCGGACCAGCAGGCGCGAGCCGCCTACTCCAGCCGCATCCGCGGGGAGAAGATCGACACCAAGGAGAACCGCCTGTAGTCGTGGCCAGGACTCCCTCGACGATCGCCGCCGCGCGGGCGGCACGACACGAGCTCACCGAGGCGCTCGACGACCTGCACGACCTCGAGGTCGAGGCGGGCCTGCGCCGTCCGGTGCCGCGCCGCCGCGTGCTCCTGCCGATCGCGGCAGCGGCCGTGGCACTGCTCCTCGCGGTGGTGGCCGTGGTCGCGTGGGTGCAGGCGCGTGATGCCTACACCGACGCCGACTACGAGCGGGCGGCCGCCGAGCGGGTCTCGGTGCTGATCGCGCCGGATCACCGGGATCCGCGCCGCGCACAGAAGATCCTGGCCGGTGCGACGGGCGCCTTCCACGACGAGTTCGCCCAGTCCGCCGACGCCTACACGACGTTCGTCAAGGACAAGGGCGCGGTGTCGCGGTCGTGGGTGGACGGCACCGGGGTGTCGGCCCGCAAGGGCGACGCCGCAACGGTTCTCGTCGCAGCGACCGTGGTCTTCGGCGGTGACGCCGTATCAGAGGGCCCTGCGGCAGAGGGGGAAACGGCAGAGGGAGAGGCGCGTCGGTTTCGCCTGCGGGTGCTGGTGGAACCCGCCGGCGGCGCGCTGAAACTCGGGGCGGTGCAATACCTCCCATGACACGAGCCCGTACCGACGCACCGATCTCGGTGACCGCTGCCGCCGTGCGGATCGCGGTGGCGATCGTCATCCTCGCCGGGGCACTGACGGCGGCCGGATTCGCCTGGCGCGCCGACCGTTCCGCAGCGCAGGTCGAGCAGAGCCGCGCGTCTCTGCACGACGCGGCGGGAACCGTCGTGGCCGAGGTCTTCTCCGTCGACGCCGCGCGGTGGCGGCAGGACCGGGCACGGGCTCGGGAGCACGTCACCGGCGAGTTCCTCGAGAACTACGGCGGGCAGCTCGAGCGTCCGCCGGCGGACGGCGCCGTGTCGATCGTCTGGCGTCCCGAGGCGGTGGCCGTCGTGGACGCCGGCGCCGAGGAGGGGCAGGCACTCATCCGGGCCGCGGTGACCGTGCGGTCCGCGGCAGCGGCCGAACCCGCCACCACGCGGCGGTCGGTGCTGGCCCGCTTCGTGAAGGTCGACGACTCGTGGCGACTGGCCGCGGCGGACGTGATCGGATGACGACGATGGGAACCGAGCAGGACTCCGCCCGGGTGCAACTCGCCCGGACCCGCGTAGAGGAGGCCACGCGGGCCGCCCGCCTCGCCGTGATCGCCGCGACCCCGCAGTTGCGCGCCAGGGCGCTACGGCGCACGCGGTACCTGCGGATCGGCCTGTACGCGGTGGCGGCACTGGTGGTCGTCCTGCTCGTCGCGACCGCGGTCGCGGCATGGCAGGTTCGAGGCCACGATCGCGAGGCCGAGTTGCAACGGAATGTCCTGGCGTCGGCGCGGGAGGCGATCACGAGCATGCTCACCGCCGATCCCGACCGTGCCGGGGCCTACGTCGACGAGGTGCTCGCGGTCAGCACCGGACCCCAGCGCGAGCGCATCGAGAAGGCCCGCGACGTGCTCACGGCCGAGGTGGCCGGCCAGCCCGGTCCCAGTGTGGGGCAGGTGGTCTCGGCCGGGCTGGTCACCGATCCGGAATCCGACGACGAGGGTGCCCGGGCAGGTGTCCTGGTGGTCGCCGACGCGACGAACCCGGTGCTTCTCGGCGGGCGGCCCGACGACGGCGGGGAGAACCCCGGCGCGGACGCCGTCGACACCACCGCCGAACGTCTCACCGCGACCCTGACCATGGAGCGCACCGGCGACGGCTGGAAGATCGCCGAGGCGAGGCTGTCATGACAGAGCCGTTGCCCCCGCGGATGGGACGCCGCCTGCGCCGGCGCCTCGTCGCCGTCCGCGTCGTCACGGTCGTGGCCTTGCTCGTCGCGCTGATCGCGGGGATCGGGCTCCTACGTACGCCGTCGGGGCCCGATGAGGCCGAGCGGGCGTCGATACTCGATGCCGCCCGTACCTCGGTCGAGTCGCTGATGACGTTCGCCCCCGAGGACCCCGCGAAGCGGCGTCGGGAGACCGACGCGCAACTGGCCGATCCGCTGCGCCTGGAGTACCGGGGGCGCGGCGCGGACGTCGTCCTCCCGGGCGCGCAGGCGTCGTCGATCACGATGACCACGACGGTCGTGGGCGCGGGCCTGTCGGATCTCGCCGGCGACCGGGCGCGGGTGCTGGTGTTCGTCGACCAGATCGCGACCGTCGGCGAAGCGGGAAGGCCCACCGGCGGTGGCGAAAAACCCATGGACTCCAGGGAATCGGCCGCCGCAGGAGGTGAGAAGACCTCTTCCGCGAGGTGGGCTCTTATGCGTAAGGTCAACGGGAATTGGCTGTTGTCCGATCTGCAGCCGGTCGGAGACGTGACCCGCTGAGCCACCTGCCGCAGCGCCGCCGGACCCGGCGGCCGCACCGGCCGGGTGAGTGCGTGAAGCGGGGAGAGGGGACGAGATGAGTGGATCGACCGCCGGAGTGGTCATCGTGGGCGCCGGACTGGGCGGGATCCGTGTCGCGGAGAACCTCCGCAACAACGGCTACACCGACCCGATAACCCTGGTCGGTGCCGAGACGCATCCACCGTATGACCGTCCGCCGCTGTCGAAGTCGGTGCTGCTCGGCAAGGACGACCGGGTGGACCTCAAACCCGCGGAGTTCTACGACGAGGCCGGCATCACCCTGCGCCTCGGCTCTGAGGTGACGGCCGTGTCGCCGTCGGACAAGACGATCACCCTGGCCTCGGGCGAGAGCATCGCCTATGACCACCTGGTGCTCGCCACCGGCCTGGAACCGCGTCCGTTCCCCGGCCTGGCGGACCGCGTCGAGGGCGTCCACATGATCCGTACCTACGACGACGCCGTCGCGCTGCGGGAGCAGATCGACTCGGCGACCGACGCCGTCGTCATCGGGGCCGGCTTTATCGGTTGTGAGGTCGCGGCCAGTCTCACCGCACGTGGTCTGAAGGTCGCCCTGGTCGAACCGGCCCCCACGCCACTGGCTCTCGCACTGGGCGAGGAGATCGGCGCGCTCGTCGCGCGTCTGCACACCGACAACGGCGTCGATCTCCGGACCGGGGTGGGGGTCGCCGAGATCGTCGCCCCCGACGGCGCGGTGCGCGCGGTCACGCTCGACGACGGCACCGAGCTGCCCGCCGACATCGTGGTCGTCGGCATCGGCTCGATCCCGGTGACCGGCTTCCTCGAGGGCTCCGGAATCGAACTCGCCGACCGCGCCCACGGCGGTGGGATCGCCTGCGACGCAACCGGACGCACCAGTGCTGCGGACGTCTACGCGGTCGGCGACGTCGCCAACTGGCTCGAGGACGACACGCCCCGCCGCGTCGAGCACTGGAACCACACAGTCGACCAGGCATCGGTGGTGGCCCACCAGATCATTGGTGGCGACGACGCCGTCGTGTCGGCGGTCCCGTACTTCTGGAGCGATCAGTTCGACCTCAAGATCCAGGTGCTCGGCGCACCACGGCCCGACGACGAGGTCCACGTCGTCGACGACGACGGCAAGAAGTTCCTGGCCTACTACAGTCGCGACGGCATCCTCACCGCCGTCGTCGGGGCGGGCAAGGTCGGCGCGGTCATGAGGACCCGGCCGAAGCTGCAGACGCCGACCCCCGTCGCCGATCTCCGCTAGGGCGCCGGTGGGTGCCGACCTCACGGCGGAAGCGGTCGTCGCGGCGGCCGCGGAGCTCGCCGATCCCGAGCGCGCGGCCGACCTGGCCAGGTTCTTCCAGGCCCGCCCGGGCGGCTACGGCGAGGGTGACGAGTTCATCGGATTGAAGGTGCCGCAGCAGCGTGCGATCGCCAGGCGGTTCCGCGGGATCGCGCCGGACGAGGTCGTCCGCCTGCTCGATTCCCCGGTCCACGAACACCGGTTGATCGGGTTGTTCCTGCTGCGCGGCGAGTTCGAGAGGGCCCTGAACAGGCGATCCGGGCCGGACCGGGATGCCGCGAGGCGCTGGGTCGAGGTGTACCTCGATGCCGTGCGTCGCGGTCGCGTGAACAACTGGGATCTGGTGGACTCGTCCGCCGACCCGGTGCTGGGGGAGTGGTGCCACCATCTCGGCCAACTCGATCCCATCCTCGAACATGCTGCGCACCAGGACCTCTGGCTCCGGCGCGTCGGGATCATCGCCACCTTCGCCCACCTCAAGCACGGCGACGCCACGGCGCTGCTCGCCGTGGCGCCACTGGTGCGCGACGACCGTCGGGACCTCGTCCAGAAGGCGTTCGGGTGGATGCTGCGCGAGATGGGCAAGCGCGTCGACGAGCAGCTCCTCCTCGACTATCTCGAGGCCAACGCATCGCAGATGGGACGTACCGCCCTGACCTACGCCCTCGAACATCGGAGCCCGCAGGAGCGGGCGTACTACCGGTCGTTGTGACCGTCTGCCGGCGCTCGGCTAGCTGCCGCGTGCCACCCGCAGCGCGGCCCAGATCATCGGGAACTGGAACGGGAGACGCGCCAGGGCGACGATCTTGTAGGGCAGCGGCCTGTCCCACCACAGCCGCACCATGTTGAGGTTCGCCGGATACACCGCGATGAACAGCAGTGCCGAGAGATACCCTGCCGCCCGGCGGGTCCGGGGCGCGAGAAGGGCTGTGCCCAATCCGATCTCGGCGACGCCGGACAGGTAGGTGAGGGTGCGCGGATCACCCGGGATCTCCTCGGGGACGATCTCGTCGAACGGCTCGGGAGCCGCGAAGTGGAGCGCGCCGATGCCGAGCAGCATCGCTGCCAGCGCACGGGCGAGCGCGGCGGGATCCGATCGAAGGCGTGAGAGTCTTCCGACGACGGTGGTCATGCGATCGGGCTCCTTCGGTGTCGGTGTCGTCTCACGCTGCCACGCCGGCGGTGCTCAGAACTCGATCTTCAGCGAATCCGAGGTGGGCCGGGCCTGGCAGCCGAGGATGTAGCCGTCCTCGATGTCCTCGGGGTCGAGGGCGCCGGTGTTCTCCATCTCGACGGTGCCCTCGGTGAGAGTGCATGCGCACGAGCCGCATTCGCCCTCCTGGCAGGAGTACGGGGCGTCGAGTCCGGCGGCGAGCATGACGTCGACGAGCGTCCGCTTGCGCGGCCAGCTGAGCTTGTGGGTCTCCCCGTCGAGCTCCACCTCGACCGTCGCCGCGTCGGCCGCCTCCTCCTCGGTGACCTCGTCGAGTTCGACGTCGGCGAACGGGTCGCCGGACAGCGAGTTGTACACCTCGGTGTGGACGTTGTGGTGGGGGAAGTTCGCCTGCGTGAGCGCCTTGTGCACGGCGTCCATGAACGGCCCCGGCCCGCAGAGGTAGGCGACGTGGGTGCTCGAGTACGGGGCGAAGACGGACGCCAGGGCGTCGGCGGTGGGCAGGCCCTGAAGCGACTCCAGCCAGTGGATGACGGTGAGCCGATCGGCATGGGCGTGCAACAGATCCCGGAGCTCCGCGGCGAAGATGACGTCGTTCTCGGTGCGGTTGGCATAGAAGAACACCAGTGGCGCGCTGCTCTTCTGGAGCGCGGCCTTGAGGATCGACATCACCGGCGTCACGCCGCTGCCGGCGGCGATCAGAAGGAGCGGGTCGTCGTAGGACTTGGGGGTGAACACGCCGGATGGCGGGAGCACCTCGATCTGCGAGCCGGGGGTCAGGTTGTCGCACACCCAGTTGGAGCCGTACCCGTCGACGGTGCGCTTCACGGTCACCTTGGGGCGGGCGTCGGTGAACGGCGACGAGGCCAGCGAGTAGCAGCGGGCCACCGATCCGGTCAGGTCGCTGGGGATGCGGAGGGTGAGGAACTGGCCGGGCTTGTAGTCGGTGAAAGCGGCCGACGACGCCTCGGGCACCTCGAACTCGAAGGACTTCGCATCCGACGTCTCGTCGATCACCTCGGCCACGGTGAGGATCACGCTCCGTGAACCATGAGGGGTCAGGTCAGACATGTGGCAGCTCTCCGACGTCGAGGACCGGGCGGACCCGGGCCGAATTAGAACACGTTCTAGTTCAGGATAACCCACCGGGTGGGAGCACCACGAGGGCGTGCACCCCGCCAGCCTAGCCAGCCGGGCGCGCCGTCAACGAGGGGCGTCGGCGGCGGTGAGTGCGGCGACACCGTCGGCCATGGCGCGCGCGCCCGTCTCGATCAGTTCCTCGAGATCGCTGCCGGGGTGGGCGAGCCACTGCTCGTAGGCGGCGAGCGCGGCGCCCAGGGACAGCCAGCCGACGGTCTGGGGGAGGTGGTCGTCGGGCCTCATGTGCAGACGTGCGGCACAGAATCCCGCGATGACCTGGCGCCAGTCGGCGTACATGATCATCGAATGCGCTTGCAGGGCCGGGACGCCCAGCAGCAGCGACATCCGGCGGCGGTGATTGTCGATCTCCTCGGGCGGGACGCGGTTGAACGAGACCAATGCCTCGACGAGGGCGTCGGCCATCGGGATGTCGTCGGGGATGCGTGCGAGGAGTTCGCGCAGTTCGTCGAGGTGGGCGTCGAACTCGCCCCAGGGGATCTCGTTCTTCGACGAGTAGTACCGGAACAGGGTGCGGCGGGCGATGCCGGCGGCCTCGGCGATGTCGTCGACGCTGGTCTCGTCGAATCCCCGGGTGGAGAAGAGTCGGATCGCGACAGCGCTGATCCGCGCCCGGGACGAGATGGGACGCCGCCCGGGTGTTGGGCGATGCGGACGCGCGTCCGACTGCTTGGTGGTCATCGACAGCACACCCTATGAGACCTGCTCGCGGCTGACGAGAGCGTTGGCGGAATACGGGGCCTTCGACCTGTCCGTTGGGACAGTTTCGGCCGCGCCTCTGGTTTTCTGCACCGGGTGCCACTACAGTCTCACGTGATCGCAGTCACGATCAACCGTCAAGAGAGGAATGGATCATGGCAGATCAGTCCCCGGTGAACAGCCAGAACGAGGAGCTCATCGCCGAGTCCCTCGTCGAAGAGGTGTCGATCGACGGGATGTGCGGGGTCTACTGATGTCGGCCCCGACATCGAATCCGACCTCCGGCGGCCGCGCTCCGGCCGCCGGGGTCCGGTTCGACACCCCCGAGACCGGCGCGACATCTCCCGGCGATCAGGGCTTCGACGCCCTCGCCGCATGGGAGCTCAACCCGAAGGTGGCCCTGCGGCCCGAACCGTTCGGAGCCCTGCTCTACCACTTCGGCACCCGCAAGCTCTCGTTCCTGAAGAACCTGACGGTGGTGGGCATCGTGCAGTCCCTCGCCGATCACGATTCCGCCGAGGCCGCGCTGGCCTCCGCCGGGATCACCCCCGCGCAGCGGCCGTTGTACGTGCAGGCGCTCACCACGCTCGCCGACAGCGGGATGATCACCCGCCGCGCCGCCTGAGCCCCTCGTGAACCCCGTCGCCGCACCACGTCGACAGCCCCGACGAGCCGGCGACGCCGGCCGGATCGCGATCCGGCCGCACCGGCCGCTTCCGTAGTCCCGCAGACCCCAGTCCAGCCCAGACCTTAGGACCGCCACGATGACCACCATCGAGATGCCGCCCACCGCAACAGGACTCCTGACCCCGCCGCCCGTGGCCGACCAGCCCCCCAAGGTCGGCCGGCTCGTCGACCAGTTCGAGCGCGGCCTCGACGCGCCGATCTGCCTCACCTGGGAGCTGACGTACGCGTGCAATCTCGCCTGCGTGCACTGTCTGTCGTCGTCGGGCAAGCGCGACCCGCGCGAGCTGTCGACCGAGCAGTGCAAGGCGATCATCGACGAGCTGCAGCGCATGCAGGTCTTCTACGTCAACATCGGCGGCGGTGAGCCGACCGTGCGCCCGGACTTCTGGGAACTCGTCGACTACGCCACCAGCCATCAGGTGGGAGTCAAGTTCTCCACCAACGGATTGCGCATCGACAAGAAGGTCGCCGCGCGTCTGGCGGCGTCGGACTACGTCGACGTGCAGATCTCGCTCGACGGCGCGACCGCCGAGGTCAACGACGCCGTGCGCGGTCCGGGCTCGTTCGACATGGCCGTGCGCGCACTGGAGAACTTGGCCGAGGCCGGGTTCAAGGACGCGAAGATCAGCGTCGTCATGACGCGGCAGAACGTCGCCCAGCTCGACGAGTTCAAGGCGCTGGCGGATCGGTACGACGCCACCCTGCGCATCACCAGGCTGCGTCCGTCGGGGCGCGGCGCCGACGTCTGGGACGACCTGCACCCGCTGCCGGAGCAGCAGCGCGAACTCTACGATTGGCTTGTCGCACACGGTGACCGCGTGCTGACCGGCGACTCGTTCTTCCATCTGTCGGCCTTCGGCTCCGATTCCGGCGGCGGCCTGCCCGGCCTCAACCTGTGCGGCGCGGGTCGCGTCGTCTGCCTCATCGACCCAGTCGGCGACGTCTACGCGTGCCCCTTCGCGATCCACGAGAACTTCCTCGCGGGCAACATCCTCACCGACGGCGGATTCCAGGAGATCTGGCAGCGCTCGGATCTGTTCACCGAACTCCGCGAGCCGCAGAACGCCGGCGCCTGCACCAAGTGCGCGCACTTCGACGCATGCCGGGGCGGCTGCATGGCGGCCAAGTTCTTCACCGGGCTGCCGCTGGCCGGCCCCGACCCCGAGTGCGTCCAGGGGTACGGCGAGGAGCTGCTCGCCGGTGAGCGCGTGAAACCGACCGCGAACAAGGATCATTCGCGCGGCACCCCGCTCACCCTGATGACCCGGCGGCCCGACGGCGACCTCGCGCCGGTCGGCCGGCCCACCAAGTCCTGTGACGAGAACCCGCTGGCCGGGTTCGATCCTGCCGCCCGGTAATCCACCGGCGGCCGACCGTGAACCGGACCGTCCACCGGGGAAGCGACCGAGCATCCCTGGCGACGGCCCGTGTCCGAGAAGAAGAGTGAGTGACAAATGGCTCTCAACCCCTGGGCGAAGAACCCGTGGTTCGAAACGGTCACCGAGGCGCAGCGCCGTGCGAAGAAGCGCCTGCCGAAGTCGGTGTACTCGTCGCTGGTCGCCGGCACCCAGGCCGGTGTGACCCTCGACGACAACGTCAAGGCGTTCTCCGAACTCACCTGGGCGCCGCATGTCGTGGGCGCTCAGGCCGAGCGCGAGATGGCGACCTCGGTGATGGGCCAGGACATCTCGTTCCCGGTCATGATCTCGCCGACCGGCGTGCAGGCCGTCGACCCCGACGGCGAGGTCGCCGTCGCCCGCGCCGCCGCCGCCCGTGGCACCGCGATGGGCCTGTCGAGTTTCGCCTCGCACCCCGTCGAGGAGGTCACGGCGGTCAACGACAAGATCTTCTTCCAGATCTACTGGCTCGGCAGCCGCGACGACATCCTCATGCGCGCCGAGCGTGCCAAGGCGGCCGGCGCCAAGGGCCTCATCGTGACCACCGACTGGGTGTTCAACGTCGGCCGTGACTGGGGCAGCCCGGAGATCCCCGAGAAGGTGAACCTCAAGGCCCTCGTGCGACTCGGTCCGGAGATCGCGGTCAAGCCGCGCTACGCACTCGATTGGGTCAAGGGAGGCAAGGTCACCATCCCCGACCTCACCGCGCCCAACCTGACGCCGCAGGGCGTTCCGGGACCGACGTTCTTCGGCGCCTACGGCGAGTGGATGAACACCCCGCCGCCCACCTGGGAGGACCTGAAGTGGCTGCGTGAGCAGTGGGACGGCCCGTTCATGGTCAAGGGCATCACCCGGCTCGACGACGCCAAGCGGGCCGTCGACATCGGCGCCACGGCCATCTCGGTCTCCAACCACGGCGGCAACAACCTCGACGGCACGCCCGCGACCATCCGCCTGTTGCCCGACATCGCCAAGGCGGTCGGCAACGACCTCGAGGTCCTGCTCGACGGCGGCATCCGCCGCGGCAGCGACGTCGCCAAGGCGCTCGCGCTCGGCGCCAAGGCGGTCATGATCGGTCGCGCCTACCTCTGGGGTCTCGCGGCCAACGGTCAGGCGGGCGTGGAGAACGTGCTCGACCTGATGCGCATGGGTCTCGACGGGGTTCTGATGGGCCTCGGGCAGAAGAGCATCCACGACCTGTCCCCCGAGGACCTGCTCATCCCCGACGGCTTCACCCGCGCCTTCGGCACGGACTGAGCCGCGCGGCCGGCACGCGCCGCTTGCCGTGGCCGCATCGCATCCCGCCCGCCGCCCGGATCCCCGCAGATCCGGCCGGCGGGCGGAGTGCGTTCAACACCCCGGGCACCCAACTAGAACGTGTTACAGTTCTGCCATGGGACAGTTCGACGGCAAGGTCGTCTACATCACCGGCATCGCCCGTGGTCAGGGCCGCAATCACGCGGTCCGCTTCGCCCGTGAGGGGGCTTCGATCGTGGGCCTGGACATCGCGGGTCCGATCATCGACCACGCGACCTACCCCCCGGCCACGCGCGAGGATCTCGACGAGACCATCCGCCTCGTCGAGGAGGCGGGCGGAAAGATCATTGCGCGGCAGGGTGATACGCGCGATCTCGCCTTCCAACAGCAGCTCGTCGCCGACGCCGTGGAGCAGTTCGGCCGCCTCGACCACGTCATCGCCAACGCCGGCGTGCTGACGTGGGGGAGTGTCTGGGAGCTGAGCGAGGAGCAGTTCGGCGACGTCGTCGACATCAACCTGGTGGGCTCCTGGAAGACCCTGAAGGCCACGGTGCCGGCGATGCTGGAGGCCGGCAACGGCGGATCGATCACGATCATCAGCTCGGTCGCAGGTCTCAAGCCGATGCCGTTTCAGGCGTCGTACTCGGCGTCGAAGGCGGGCCTCATCGGGCTGGCGCAGTCCGCGGCCAAGGAGCTCGGCCAGCACCGTATCCGCGTCAACAGCGTGCACCCGTACGCGGTCAACACCCCGATGGGCGTGGCCGACACCGAAGCCCATCGGCTCTTCGGAATCCCCTGGGTCGGACCCCATTTCGCATCGATGCTGGACTACCACCCGGTCGCCTCGCTCGACGAGATCTCCGACGCGGTGCTCTACCTCGCGTCCGACTCCGCCAAGGGCATCACCGGCGCGGAGTTCCAGATCGACATGGGGCACTCGAAGGTCTGAGCCCGCGCGCGGACGCCGACGCCCGACGTCGGTTCCGGACAAGCGAGAACGCCGCTGCCGGCGTGAGAGTCCACCAGGGATCTCACGCCGGCAGCGGCGTTCGCGCGCGGGCTCGGGTCAGTCGGCCCAGAGGGTCTTCGGGTCGACGGCCTCGGTAGCCGGGGGCTCCGGCGTCTCCGGCTTGGTGCGCGAGAAGCGCGGGGCGACCTGCGCCTGGGTGACCCCGTCGATGTCGACGAGATTCTCGCGGGCGGCCATGTGCGGATCCTGCGGCGCCTCGGCGAACGTCAGGACCGGGGAGACGCACGCGTCGGTGCCGTCGAAGATCTCCGCCCACTCGTCGCGGGTGCGGGTCTTGAAGGTCTCGGTGAAGATCTCCTTGAGCTTGCCCCAGTTGGCGAAGTCGTTCTGCTCGGGGATGTCGGCGTCGGACAGGCCCAGTCCCTTGATGAACTCCGCGTAGAACTGCGGCTCGATGGCGCCGACGGCCATGTACTTGCCGTCGGAGGTCTCGTAGACCTCGTAGTAGGGGGCGCCGGTGTCGAGCATGTTCACGCCGCGCCGGTCCTGCCACAGGCCGGTGCCGCGGAACGCCCACATCATCTGTCCCAGAACGGAAGCCCCGTCGACCATCGCGGCGTCGACGACCTGTCCCTTGCCGGACACCCCGCGCTCGAGGAGGGCGGCGAGGATGCCGACGACGAGGAACATCGACCCGCCGCCGAAGTCGCCGACCAGGTTGAGCGGCGGCACCGGACGATCGTCGGCGCGGCCGATCGCGTGCAGCATGCCGGTCAGCGAGATGTAGTTGATGTCATGGCCGGCGAGGTTCGCGCGCGGGCCGTCCTGGCCCCAGCCGGTCATGCGGCCGTAGACGAGTCCCGGGTTGACCTTCTCGAGGTCCTCGGGGCCGAATCCGAGGCGCTCCATGACGCCCGGACGGAAGCCCTCGATGACGACGTCGGCCTTGGCGACGAGGTCGAGGATCGTGGCGCGATCGGTCTCGTCCTTCAGGTTGGCCTCGACCACCTTGCGTCCGCGCAGCAGGGCATCGGCCTTGCGGCCGGGCTGGGGGAGACCGCCGGGCCGCTGGACGCGGACCACGTCGGCGCCGAGGTCGGCCAGCAACATCGCGGCGTGCGGACCCGGTCCGATACCCGCGAACTCGATGACGCGGATCGAGCTCAGCGGGCCGGACTTTCCGCTGGTGTGTGCTGTCGTACTGCTCATGTGTCGTCCTCCGGTCGTTGTACTGCCCCTGTGTCAGGCGTCACGCGTACGCAAAAGCATCGCATACCCGATCGAACGTTCGTCAGAGTGGTCTGAGCCACGTCATCCGCCGATTGCGGCCCGGTTTTTCGGCTGAGGGGCAGAAGTGGGGCAGCGGGATCGCTAGCATTGGTCAAATGACAGGACCGTCGACGCTCGGGCAGCGCAGCTGGCCAGATCTCGATGGCAAGACGATCACCCTCGTCGTCCCGCTCGGTTCGGTCGAACAGCACGGTCCGCACCTGCCGCTCGACGCCGACACCCGGATCGCCGCCGCCGTCGCCGACGGCGTCTGTGACGGAACGTCCGGCGAGGACGTCCTGCGCGCGCCCGACCTCAACTACGGCGCCTCGGGTGAACACGAGGGCTTCCCCGGCACCATCTCGATCGGCCACGACGCGCTGAAGGCGATGCTCGTCGAGTACGGCCGCAGCGCGTGTCGCTGGGCCCGCCGCATCCTCTTCGTCAACGGGCACGGGGGCAACACCCGCACCCTGATCGAAGCGGTGTCTCTGCTCCGTTATGAGGGACGGGACGCCGCGTGGTTCCCGTGCGCGTTCCCGGATGCCGACGCCCACGCGGGGTTCACCGAAACCTCTGTGTTGCTGCATGTCTCGCCCGAGTCGGTGGCGCTGGAGCGTGCAGTCGCGGGCAACCGCGAACCGGTGGGCGCGCTCCTGGGGGCGATGCGGGAGTCGGGCGTGGCGGCCGTGAGTCCCAACGGCGTGCTCGGTGACCCCGCCGGCGCGACCGCCGACGAGGGCCGGCGACTCCTCGACGATGTCACCGGGCAGTTGCGCTCCGCGCTGTCGTCCTGGGAGGTCGACGGACGGGGGCGGCTGACATGACCGCACTGGGCGACAAGGGCCCCCGCCGGGCGGGCGTCATCGGGGGCGACACCCCGTCGGGGGAGTGCGCCGACGCCGACGGCTCGCTCGACGACACCGTTGCGGCGCAACAGGGTCCGGACACCGAGGCGGAGAATCCGACGCCGGACGGCGCCGTCGACCGGACTCCACCGGCCTCCCGGGATCTCCCGGACGGGTTCCAGGTGCAGATCGACCTGCGGGCGGCCCGCGGCGGCGACCTGCGCCACCTCGTCGGCGGATCGCCCACCAGGCTGATGCGGATGTCCGACACCGCACTCGGCATGACCTCGGACGACGGGCGGATCGAGGTGTGCGACACCGTGACCCGCCGCCTCGCGCGCGCACTCCTCGACGCCGGGGTGGCCAACCCGCGCCCGATGTTCGGGCCCCGTGCCGACGACGTCACCGTGGTCATCCCGGTCAAGGACAACCAGGCGGGCGTCGATCGGCTCGTCGATGCACTCGACGGACTGAAGGTGATCGTCGTCGACGACGGGTCCGACGTCCCGATCACCGGCCGGCGTCCGGACGTCACGGTGATCCGATTCGATTCCAATCGCGGCCCCTCGGCAGCGCGCAACGCCGGAGTGGAGGCTGCGGCAACGGATTTCGTCGCCTTCCTGGATTCGGACGTCGTGCCCGAGCCGGACTGGCTGACGGTGCTGCTCACGCACTTCTCCGACCCCTCGGTCGGTGCCGTCGCGCCACGCATCGTCGGACTCCGGGCGGCCGGCGGGTCGGCATCCGTCGCGGAACGGTACGAGAACGGCTGGTCGTCGCTGGACATGGGGCCGGAGGAGTCCGCGGTCCTACCGTCCACCCGCGTCCCGTACGTGCCGAGTGCGGCGATGGTCGTGCGTCGTTCGGCGTTCTGCGGGTTCGACGAGTCGCTGCGGGTCGCCGAGGACGTGGACCTGTGCTGGCGGATGCATGCCGCAGGCTGGCGCATCCGCTACGACCCGGTCGCCCGGGTGGCGCACGATCACCGCACGAACCTGCGCGAGGTCCTGTCCCGACGATGCTTCTACGGGACCGGCGCGGCGCACCTCGCGTCCCGGCACGGCGATCGCGCCGCCCCGCTGGTGATGTCTCTCCCGATGGCGGCCGCCGTCGTCGCACTGCTGACCCGGACACGACTCGGCGCGGCCATCGCGATGCTCATCTTCACCCAGATGGCCGTCCGGCTGCGGCGTCGCCTGGGCGACCTGCCGTCGGCCCCGCTCGTGTCGGCGCAGCTGACATCGCGGGCCGCCGGGTATGGGTTGCTGCAGGCGGCCGACGCGATCTGCCGGCACTACTGGCCGGTGGCGTTGCTGCTGGCGCTGATCTCCCGGAGGTTCCGGAGGCTGGCCGTCCAGGTGGCGATCGTCGAGGGGGTGGTGTCCTGGGTCCGGGACCTGATCGCGGACCCGACGACCCCGCCCGCTCTCGGACCGGTCCGCTACCTGCTGATGCACCGCCTCGACGACCTCGCCTACGGCGCCGGCCTGTGGCAGGGTGTCATCGCCGCGAAGGACCCGGAGGCGCTGCGCCCCGTCATATCCCGATGACGGGACAGGACACCGGGGACCTCGTCGCCGACGTCGTCATCGTGGGCGCGGGCAGCGCGGGATGCGTGCTGGCCGAACGACTCTCTCGCGACCCCGGACGTGAGGTCGTCCTCCTCGAACGCGGTCCGGACCGATGGCCCGGACCCGAGGAGCTCGACCTCGGGCGACTGCCGATCGGCGACGACTCCCGGCATGCGGTCCGGCACGACACCGATCTCCCCGGACTCGCCGCGGCGCGCGGTTCGGCGATCGGGGGCTCGTCCGCCGTCAACGGCGCCTACTTCCTGCGGTGGCACCGCGACGACTTCGCCTCCTGGCCGCGTGGATGGGATCTCGACCGGATCGAATCCGCCTACGACGAACTCGACGGGCCCGGCGGGACCATGGGGGTCTCGCCGGTGGCCGACGACGAACTCGGCGACGCGGGCGAGTCCTTCGAGCGGTACTGGGCGGCGCGCGCCGATGCGCGGCCGCCCGAGGAGCGATGGCCGGTGACCGGCGTCAACCGGGTACACAGCAATCGCGCTGGATCGCTGCGCCGCACCGCGGCGGAGGCGTATCTCTCGCGGGCGCTCGACAGGCCGAATCTGCGGGTCGTCGCCGGGTGTGAGGTCCTCGGCCTCGACACCGCCGGAAACGCCGTGACCGGGGTGCGGGCCGCCCGCCTGTCGGTGTCGGCGGGGGAGGTGATCCTCTGCGCCGGAACGCTGGGAACCGCGCATCTGCTCCTCGGTTCCGGACTCGACGTGACCGGCGGCCACGACCATCTGGGGGCGTTCGAACACCGCGGGCTCGCGGTCTTCTACCGCCGGCGTCGGCCCGCCGCGTCGGACATGGTGTTGCCGACCGTCCTGCACACCGCCGATGCCTTCGAGATCCGTTGCTACCGAGATGATCTCGCTGCCTACATCGCCGGGTTGCCCGCGGTCGGGGCAATGGTCGAGGTGACCTCGATGCGGCCGTCGCCGGTGCGTCTCGTCGACGCGGATGCCCGGGTCCGGCTCGAGTTCGGCGAGATGGGTCCGGAGGTCGCCGAGTCGATGCGCGCCCACGCCGGCGCGGCGGCGGACATGCTGAACTCACCCGACTTCGCCGACATCGTCGTGCCGGGCAGCGTGTCGGTCGCCGATGTGCCGGGCTTCTCGCAGCACTGCTGGGGCACCATGCCGATGGGGGAGCGCACCGACCGACTCGGCGGCGTCCTCGGGGTGCGGGGGTTGCGCATCGTCGACGGGTCGATCCTGCCGAGCGGCGGATGCAGCGGGCCGCACGCGACGATCATGATGACGGCGGTCGCGATCGGCGACGAACTGGCGGGCCTGCGGTGAGTTCGCACATGCGCGATCAGGACGGATCGACGACGGAATCGGCCGTGTCCGTGCTCGCCGCCGTCGGCACGACGTACGTGGAGTCGTTGACCGTCAAGAGATCTCGCTTCGTCGCCACCGTGACGTCGATCGGTTCCGAGTCCGACTTCCGCGGCTTTCTCGATGCGGTCCGCGGCGAGCATCACGGTGTGCACCACGCGTGCTGGGCGTTCTCCCTGGGCGCCGGGGCCCGGCAGGTCACGCGGTCCTCCGACGACGGCGAGCCCACCGGGACCGCCGGACCGCCGATCCTCGCGGCCCTGCAGGCCAGGCACGTCACGAACGCGGCGATCGTGGTGGTCCGCTATTACGGCGGGATCCAGCTCGGGACCGGGGGACTGGTCCGGGCCTACGGCTCGGTCGCCCGTGCCGCTCTCGACGGGGCACCGTTACGCGCGGCGAAATCGACCAGCCGCGTGCGGTTCTCGGTGCCGATCGCCGACGCCGGCCGAATCGAGCAGGTCGTCCACGCGATGGGTTCCGTGCGCGCATCCGACTACCGGGCGTACGCGGTCTCGTTCCTGGTGGAGGTCGACGCCTCGGACGAGGAGACACTGTGTGACCGCGTCATGTCCCTCACGTCGGGTGCGGCATCGATCGTCGATGTCGACCGGGTCGTCGCGTGAGGGTGGGGCAGCGACCTAGGCTGGGTGCATGACAGGCATATCGTCGGCTGATCCCGCGGTGCGCGAGTTCCTCGCCGCCGGGACGAGGACCGGTCACCTGGGATACCTCGCATCGGACGGACGGCCCCTCGTGGCACCGGTCTGGTTCGTCGTCGACGGGGACCGGCTCGCCTTCAACACCGGCGCAACCACCGCCAAGGGGCGTGCCCTGCTGCGTGATCCGCGGGTCGTGCTGTCCGTGGACCTGCCGGAACCGCCCTACGCGTTCGTGCAGGTGCAGGGCCGCGCGGTGGTGACCGACGAACTCACCGAGGTGCGTCGCATCGCCACGCTGTGCGGCGCGCGGTACATGGGCGCCGACCGCGCAGAGGAGTTCGGCTCCCGCAACGGCGTGCCCGGGGAGCTCGCGGTGTGGATCGAACCGACGAAGGTGATCGCCGAGCTCGACGTGACGCAATGAGGGCCGGCCCCGGATAGCCGCGGCCCCGCCTGCGCGACGACGGTTCGGGCAACCCCGGCGACCGCCGGAACCTTCATCGGAGCACTGTGCGTCCTCCTCGCCTCCGCGATAGTGTTGCCCACACCCGCGGCGACGCGGATGGCCGCTCGGAACCGCCCGTGCCGGAGCGGCCGGAGGGGAGCCCGGTGAGCGCAACGATTCGAGCACGTCTGGCCGCTGCCGCGGTGGCCGCCGCGGCAGCCGTGTCGGTCCTCGGCACCGGCCACGCCGCCGCGCTGCCGCGCACACCCGACGACACCCCGATGTGCGCGGGTGCCGGCAAGCCGCGCACCGTCCTCGCCGAGCCGGCGGCGTTCGAGGCGGTCGCCTTCGACACGTCCGGCCGCATGCTGGTCAGCGACGTCCTCGGCAACCGGCTGGTCGCGGTCGACCGTCCGGGCGCCGCGCCGCGCAAGGTCGCGACGGTCCGGGCGCCCGGAGGTATCGCACCGCTGCCCGACGGCCGGGTGCTGGTCGGGTCGGGAAGCGGCCCGACCGCGCTCCTCGCCCCGGACGCCGCATCACTGGCGACCGTCGACCCGCGGACCGGAGCGAGCAGGGGGTACGCGCACGGCTTGTCGATGGCCAACGGCGTGGTCCGCTCGTCCGACGGCACGGTCTACGCCTCGAGCGCGGTCGCGCCCGCGATCGACCGCGTCGGGCCGTCTCACCGAGTTCCCGGCGCAGTAGAGTTCGGGGCGTGCGCCACGGCATCTGCATCCTGCCCGACCTGACCTGGTCCGAGTCGCGACCCCGCTGGGTGCTCGCCGAGGAGATGGGCTTCGACCACGCCTGGACCTATGACCACCTGGTGTGGGGCCGGATGCCGGACTCCCGGTGGTCGGCGTGCGTGCCACTGCTGACCGCCGCGGCGGTGGTGACCGACCGCATCGGGCTCGGCGCCTTCGTGGTCTCCCCGAACTTCCGTCACCCGGTGGCCTTCTCGCGAGAGGTCGAGACCCTTGTCGACATCTCCGACGGCCGGTTCCTGCTGGGACTCGGCGCGGGCGGGACCCCGGACGACCTCGTGCTGGGGCAGGACCCGCTCACCCCGGGGCAGAAGGTCGACCGGTTCCGGGAGTTCGTCGGACTCCTCGACCGGACGCTGGAGTCCGACCACGTCGACGCCGACGGCGAGTACTACCGGGCACGGGACATGCGCCTCGGGCGGGGTTCGGTACGGCAGCGGGTCCCGTTCATCCTCGCGGGCAACGGTCCGCGCTCGATCCGCTTCGCCGCGCGCACCGGCGAGGCATGGGCGACCACCGGCTCGCCCGCGAAGACCATCGACGAGTGGTTCACCACGATCGGGCGTTGCGTCGAGATCCTCGACGAGGAACTCGCGCGGCACCCGGGGCGGCGGATCGACCGCTACCTGCATCTCGACGCCGCGCCGCGCAACTCGCTGGAGAGCGTGGATCTGTTCGACGAGATGGTGGGGCGGGCAGCCGAACTCGGGTTCACCGATGTGATCGCGTGCTGGCCCCGCGACGACGAGCCGTACCGGGCCTCGACGGACGTCCTCGAGGCGATCGCCGAGCGGGGGCTGTCATCGGGGGCCTGAGGTCCCGAACCGCCGGCCGGGTGCGCCGGTGCGGCCGTGCGTCGGACCCGGTGCCGCGTCAGGTGCCGAATCCTCGTAGGAGCCCGATGTAGGGCTTCGGTCGCGGCGCGGCGAACTCGCCCGACGCGGTGGAGGTCCGGGCGCCCATCGCGGCCAGCGCCGACAACATGCCGACCCCGGCGGCGACACCGTCGATCACCGGAGCGCCTATCCGATCGCCGATGGTGCGGGCGAGGTCGGCCATCCCCGCACAGCCGAGCACGATGACGTCCGATCCGTCGGCGAGCAGCGCCTCGCGGCAGGCCTTGGTGAGGATCTCTGCGGTGTGCGGGTTGGACTCGAGCTCCAGGACCGGGATCTCGCACGCGTGTATGCCCAGGCACTGGCGGGTGAAACCGTAGTGGCGCACCAGATCCTCGGCACGGCCGACGGTGCGTCCGAGGGTCGTGACGATGGAGAAGCCTCGGCCCAGCGGAGCGGCTAGATGGAAGGCGGCCTCCGCGATGCCGAGGACCGGGGCGCCGGCCACCTCGCGCGCCGCGTCGAGACCCGGGTCGCCGAAACAGGCCAGGAGATACCCGTGCGCGCCGGGGTCGTCCGAGATGGCCTGGAGCACACCGGGTACCGCGAGGGCCTCGTCGTAATGACTCTCGATGGAGGCGGGTCCGGTGGGCGAGGTGACCGCGGTGATCTCGGTGTCGGGCCGCGCGACGGATCGCGCGGCCCGGGAGATCACCGCGGTCATCTCCCCCGAGGTGTTGGGGTTGATGACGCAGAGTCGCATCAGCTGCTCGCCGTCTCCTCGCCGGTGGAGGTGACGGCGGGCTCGGCATCCGGCACGTCGACGACGATCTCGCCGGCGGCGTCGACCTCGATGTCGGTGGTGATCCGCGCCTCGACGGAGGCGTCGTGGATCAGTTGCGTCGGAACGACTTTCATCCCGATCCAGTACACCGCCGCGCCGAGTGCCGCGCCGATGAACCAGGTGAAGCTGGCCTGATAGGCGGTGCCGAAGATGACCACGCAGATCGGCGCGATGGAGGCGACGACGGTGGCGCCCACGGCGACCGGGTTCCAGCCGTTGCGGTACCAGTAGGCGCCCTCGGGCCTCATGGTGAACAGATCGTCGACGACGATCTTCTGCTTCTTGACGAGGTAGAAATCGGCGATGAGGATGCCGAACAGCGGGCCGATGACCGCGCCGAGGGTGTCCATCGTGTAGTGGATGGCCGTCGGGTTGTTGAAGAGGTTCCACGGCGTGATCAGCACCGAGCCGACCGCCGCGATCATCCCGCCGGTGCGCCAGCTGATCTTGGTGGGCGCGACATTCGAGAAGTCGAAGGCGGGCGAGACGAAGTTGGCGACGATGTTGATGCCGATGGTCGCGATGGCGAAGGTCAGCACGCCGAGGACCGCGGCGGTGGTGTTGTCGATCTTGTCGACGATGTGCACCGGGTCGGTGATGATGTTGCCGTCGTCGTCGGTGCCGATCACGGTGACGGCCGCCGACACCGTGCACACGACGAGCAGCGAGAAGAACAGGAAGTTGACCGGCAGGCCCCAGAAGTTGCCCTTCTTCACCTCCCCGAAGGTCTTGCCGTAGCGGGAGAAGTCGCCGAAGTTGAGCATCGGGCCGGAGAAGTACGAGACCACCAGGGCGAAGGCGCTGATCATCATGGTGATCGACGACCAGCCCGACAGCCCCTCTCCCACGGAGAGGTCGAGGCTGACGTTGCCCCACCCGGCCTTGGCGACCAGGTACGCCGCGAGCGCGAGCATCACGACGTAGACGGCGGGGCCGCAGAAGTCGATGAACTTGCGGATGGTCTCCATGCCGTTCCAGAAGACGAAGGCCTGCAGGACCCACATCAGGATGAACCCGGCCCAGCCGAGCGCGGACAGCCCGAGGAAGCCGTGCTCCTCGACGTCACCCCACGGTGCGAGACCCGGCCAGAACTTCAGGGCGAGCAGGCCGAAGGCCACCGAGGCGAGGTAGGTCTGGATGCCGTACCAGACCACCGCGATGGAGCCGCGGATGATGGCGGGGATGTTGGCGCCCTTGACGCCGAAGGAGATCCGCGTCGTCACCGGGTAGGGGACGCCGGCGATCTGCGAGGGCTTCGCGACGAGGTTGCACAGGATGTTGACGGCGACGATGCCGACCACGAGGGCGACGAGCACCTGCCAGGCGGCGATGCCCAGCGCGAACAGGCTGCCCGCGAAGACGTAGCCGCCGACGCTGTGCACATCGGACATCCAGAAGGCGAAGATGTTGTACCACGTCCACTTCTGCTCCTTGAGTGGCGCGAGGTCCTGATTGGTGAGCCGCTCGTCGTAGCCGGCCTTGATGACGCTTTCGCCTGCGGCGCCGTGGTGTGACGACACCGTGTCGGGGGTGGGTGAATCGGACATGTGGTCTCCCGGTTTGTCGCACAGCTCGTGGTCTTTCCGCATCCCAGGTGCGGAAACGCTGTTGCGACAAAGCTAGGAACGCTGTGTTACCCCGTGATGACGCCGGAGATATATTCCGCGCGGAACGCCCGCGGTCAGTCGTGGAGCACGTCGAGGCGGGCGGCCGTCTCGACGATGGCGGTCTCCAGGCGCCGATGGTGCCGCCGTGCGACCTCGAGCACGGCGGCGGTGTCGCGCGCGTCGAACGCGTCGAGCAGCGCCTCGTGGTCGGCGTTGAGCGCGGCCTGCGTCCGGCCGTCGACCGACCGCATCGCCTGGAACGGTTCGGTGAGGTTCCAGGTCGCCTCGAACATGTTGAGCAGTCGGGGCATCCCGCAGGGGACGACCAGCGCGCGGTGGAACTCGCGGGAGACGTCGTGGAAGGCCTTGCCGTCGTTGTACTTCACGGCCACGAGGAGCTCCTGGTGGCGTTCGCGGGCCGCACGCAGGGTGACGGCGTCGATCCGCTCGACCGACTGCGCCAACGCGGCCTGCTCGAGGGTTCCGCGGACGAAGTAGATCTCGCGCAGCTCCTCGGTGGACAGCTGGCTGACGCGATACCCCGCATTCCGCCGGTGGACGACGAGTCCCTCGCCGACGAGCGTCTTGAGCGCCTCGCGGACCGGGATCGGGCTGACGCCGAACGCGTCGGCGATCTCCGCCGGCGGGATCTGGGTGCCGGGCGGCGCGCCGCCGGAGAGGATGAGCCGCCGCAGCTCCTCGAGGACGTTGGCGCGTGTGTTCGGGGTGCGGGTCTCGGCCAGTTGTGCGAGCAGACGATTGGCCATGCGTCTGCTCATCGCATCACCGGCCCACGGCTCGGGTGGCGGGCGATCCACTCCGCGACGGCCTCGGTGAGGCGATGCTGGTTGTGGCGCTTGACGATCTCGTGACCCTCGTCGTCGAACATCAGCATCTCGGCGACCGCGCCGCGCGCCTGGAGCTCGGCGACGATCTGCTGCGACTCGCTCACCGGCACGTTCGTGTCATGGGCGCCGTGCACCACCAGCAGCGGCGCCCGGACCTGGTCGATGCGGTGGATGGGGGAGAGGTCGGCGAGCAGTTCGCGATCGGACTCGGGGTGTCCGTACTTGGTGTAGGCGGCGACCGCGATCCACGGCTCGGTGTTGCGGAAGAACGATTCGAGGTCGCTCATGCCGCAGATGGCTATCCCCGCGGCGAACAGGTCGGGATGGAAGGTCAGCGACGCCAGTGTCAGGTAGCCGCCGTAGGAGCGTCCCGACACGTACACGCGGTCCGGGTCGGCAAGTCCCTGACGGCACAGGAAGATCGCGCAGTCGGCGGCGTCGTCGATCCCCGCATAGCGGCCGTAGCGGTCGTCGGCGTGCGAGAACAGCCGCCCGTAGCCCGACGACCCGCGGACGTTGGGGGCGAACACGGTGATCCCGGCGTCGACCAGCGGGCCGAACAGGAACTGGTAGTCGGGACGCGTCTGTCCCTCGGGGCCGCCGTGGAAGTAGAGAAGCGTCGGTCCGGGCTTCGCACCGGAAACCCGTTGTCGCGCGGGGCGATAGAGCCATCCCGACAGCGGCATGCCGTCACGCGCGAAGAACTCGAGTAGTTCCGGGTGGAGCTGGCTCGACGGGCCCTCGCCGGCGACCACGTCGTCGCGGACCGGGATCACCTCGCGACCGGCGACGTCGACCAGATGGACCAGCGGCGAGTGCTGGGGGCTCGACACGGTGACGCTCACGACCGACCCGGCGGCGCTGATGGACAGCTCCGAGGCCACCTCGCCGGGCAGCTCGATCGGCGGGTGGAGGGTCTGGTCGGGCAGGGTGAGGATCTGCAACTCGCTGCGGCCGTTGACGTTCCACAGCAGCGCCACGGTGGACTGGTCGTGGCTGACGGCGAACTCGTCGAGGCCGATGTCGACGCGCTGGGCCAACACGCGGAACCGGATGCCGAACTTGCTGACCTCGACGCCGAGCAGGCGCGGGAACTTCGCGTCGAAGTCGCTGCGTACCAGGGCCTGGACGCTGTCGAGGTCGCGGAGCGCTTCGTTCGGCGCGGGCACGAAGACGAGCGAGGGGTGGTCGAAACCCTGGTCGAGGATGTAGCCCTGGTCGGTGACCGCGCCGGGGTCCTGGGGGAGCAGCGGCGTCATCGTCACGTCGTCGTCGGGGGCGTCGGGCCGGCGCCGGATGAGGATCATGTCGTGGTAGCCGCGCGGGCCGACGCGCAGGAGCGTCGCACCCTTCCAGGAGTCGATCAGCTCGCTGCCCACGCGCACGTCGAGGGTCTGGGTGGTCTGGGTGCCGGGATGGACGCGCAGTGCGTGCGTCGTGCCGTCGTTGTCGATGGCGGTCAGCAGGACCCAGTCGGTGTCCCAGCCGACGAGGCGCACCGTGCCGTACGAGCGTCCGTCGGGGCGGGTCGCGGCGATGCGGTGGGAGGCGTCGTCGTCGGGGTCGGTGGTGACCACCCACACCTGATGGTGCTCGCCGCCGCTGGGAGCGAGCTCCACGGCCAGCCAACGGCTGTCGTTGGAGTGGACGATCTTGCGCACCGGACCGGTGGAGGGCAGCTTCACCCAGCGCAGTTCGCCGACACCGGAGCGCGAGAGGGACCGCTGCGCGGCCCGCGGGTACCCCGTGCCGTCGTCGACGATGTAGGCGAATGCACGTCCGTCCGGCGACAGCGACGCCCCGTAGGTCTTCCAGCCGCGGTCGTCGAAGCGAAGCGGCAACGTGACGCCGCCCGCGCCCCCGGCAGCCGCGCCGGACGGTGTCGGCGTCGTGTCCTCGGTGGTCTCGATGGTCACCGCGTGGTCTTCTCTTCCATCGTCTGCAGCCACATCTCGAGCAGCGCCACCTGCCACAGCTCGTTGCCGTCGAGGCGCGTGCGGATGCCGTTGGGGTCGGCGAACAGCTTCTCGAGCGTCTCGGGCCGGTACAGGCCGCGGTCGATCGCGGCCTGCGACCGCAGGGTGTCGGCGACGAGGTCGAGGACGCCGCCCTCGAGGTGCCGGATGCCGGGCACCGGGAAGTACCCCTTCGTCCGGTCGATCACCGCCGACGGCAGCAACGCGCGGCTGGCCTCCTTGAGCACGCCCTTGCCGCCGTGGGCGAGTTTGAGATCGGCCGGACAGGTCGCGGCGAGTTCGACGAAGTCGTGGTCGAGGAACGGCACGCGCGCCTCGAGTCCCCAGGCCATCGTCATGTTGTCGACGCGTTTGACCGGGTCGTCGACGAGCATGACGGTGGTGTCGAGGCGCAGTGCCGCGTCGACCGAGGTCGCCGCGCCGGGCGCCGACTGGTGGGCCTGCGCGAACGCGAGACTCGGGTCGTAGCCTGCCTCGACGAGGTATTCGTCGGCGAGGATCTCGCGGATCGCGGCGTCGTCGCGGTCGAAGAACACGTCCGCGTAGGCGCGGGTCGTGCGGTCGCGGGGCACGCCCCGCAGCGGGGGATACCAGCTGTAGCCGCCGAGGATCTCGTCGGCGCCCTGCCCGGACTGGACCACCTTGATGGACTTGCTGACCTCCTGCGACAGCAGATAGAAGGCGACGCAATCGTGGCTGACCATGGGTTCGGCCATCGCGGCCACGGTGTCGGGGATGGCGGGCAGCAGGCGGTCGGTGCCGATGTGGATCTTGTGGTGGTCGGTGGCGAAGGTGTCGGCGATCAGATCCGAGTAGGCGTATTCGTCCCCGGACTCGCCGGCCGCCGAATCGAACCCGATGCTGAAGGTGGCCAGGTCTGTCTGTCCCTGTTCGGCGAGGAGCGCCAGGACGAGCGACGAGTCGACGCCGCCGGACAGCAGCACGCCGACCGGGACGTCGGCCACCATGCGCCGCCGCACCGACGTGCGCAGGGAGTCGAGGAGTTCGGCGTGCCACCGCTGCTCGTCCCAGTCGGCGCGGTCGGGGTGCGGGGCGAACGTGGGTTCCCAATACCTGCGCTCGGTGCGCCGGCCGTCGGGGTGGATGGTCATCACCGTCGCCGGCGGGAGCTTGCGGATGCCGTTGTAGATGGTGTGCGGTGCCGGGACCACCGCGTGGAAGCTGAAGTAGTGGTGCAGCGCGACGCGATCGATCGAGGTGTCGATGTCGCCGCCCCGCAGCAGGGCCTGCACCGACGACGCGAAGCGGAGGCGCCCGGGGGTGTCGGCGAGGTACAGCGGCTTCACCCCCAGGCGGTCGCGGCCGAGCGTGACCACGCCGGTGTCGGTGTCGACGATCGCGAAGGCGAACATCCCGATGAAGTGGTCGACGCAGTCCGGTCCCCAGGCGTGGAAGGCCTTGAGGATCACCTCGCTGTCGGCATGGGAGAAGAAGCGGTAACCCTTCCCCTCGAGCTCGGCCCGCAACTCGTGGTGGTTGTAGACGCAGCCGTTGAAGACCAGCGCCAGCCCGAGCTCCGGGTCGATCATCGGCTGGCTGCCCCGATCGGTGAGGTCGATGATCTTCAGCCGACGGTGCCCGAGTGCCACGGCGCCCTTGGCGAACACACCGGAGCCGTCGGGCCCGCGGCGGGTCATCTCACAGGTCATCGCGTCGACCGCGGCGACGTCCGGCACCCCACCGTCGAAGCGGACCTCGCCGCAGATTCCGCACATGATGTCAGTCCTCCCGATCGGTGGCGTCCGGCCGAACGGTTCGGTGGCTTCGACCCGTCCTACATCGATACTGCCGCACTCCAGGGGTGGACCCCGCCGGCTTCGCCTGCCCGGAATCGCTCGCCTCGAGTCGGGGAGTGTCGCCGGCGGATGTCATCACACAGCCTAGGAGGGTTCGGCCTGCTCGGCAGGGCGAGAGACCTCACCCGATCGGCGGGCGGAGACCCGCTCGGATGGCTACGATCTCCGCGTCGGACGGAGAGACATGTTCACACAGCTGAAGAAGATCGTCGGCGCGATCACCGCGGCGGTCACCGGGGTCCTGATCGCCACGTCCGCGGTTCCTGCCGCGGCATCCGCTGCGCCGCAGGGTTATGCGCCCGGTCCCGGTTGCGTATGGCAGCTGATGTCCAACAGCACCGACCTCAACGTCGCCTTCCCCGATGCCGACGCCACCTACTGGGTGCTGCCGTACGCGCTGGGGCCGGGGGACTCGATCCGACTGTCCGGCACCTATCCGTCGGCCCGGTACTTCTCGCTCAACACCTACGGGACGGACTTCGACACCGTCGACACGTTGCGCGACAACCAGATCCGCCCCGACGCCGGGAGCGTCAACCCGTTCGCGGCTCCGGTCGGACAGGTCCCGCCGGCGCAGCGCCGCTGGCACGCGACGGTCGTGCCCGGCGCCGCCGACCACTCGCGCAACGAGATCCGCGGACTCCCCGCAAGCGGACAGAACGCGCCGATCGGCTTCCTCATCATCCGCGTGTACGTGCCCGACGACCCGAACTCGCCGAACGGCGGCGTCCCGCTGCCGTCGGTCACCTTCTCGATCGCGGGTCAGACCATCCCCGCCCAGCCGTGCGCGACGCCGTTCAACCCGGGCGACTACAACGGCCCGATCGCGCAGGCCATGAAAAAGGTCTTCGACGACGCGATCGAGGGCGCCGCGTCGGGTGCCTTCCCGGGCAACTCGCCGGAGGCGACGTTCGTGAACCCGGCCAGCACGTCAGGACTGTTCCCGAACGGCGACAACAAGTACATCGGCTCGCTGCTGCGGTACCAACCGGGCCGCGTCGCGGTGATCCGCGGCAAGGCGCCCACCTACCCGGACACCCGGGCCGGGGTCTCGCCGGCCGCACCCGGCAAGCAGCTGCGGTACTGGTCGATGTGCCAGAACGACAAGGCCACTCCGTACCCGGTCGTGGCCTGCGCCTCCGACGACCAGACGAATGTCGACGCCTCGGGCCATTACACCTATGTGGTCGCCGCGCCATCGGATCTGACCACAGCCCAGGCCGCAGACACCGATCTCACGGTCATCCCGTGGGGTGCGACCGGCGTCGACAAGGTGGTGTTCCTGCGCAACATGCTGCCGTCGTCGGAGTTCTATCCGAATAGTGTCCAGGCGTCGCAGGCGACCGGGGCCGACCCGGTGAAGACGATGGGCGAGTACTACCCGCGCGCGACGTACTGCGCTGTGGAGACGCTCCGGAGCGCGGGCTGGCAGGCCTGCTACTCCTAGGGGCTGCAGTGTCCGGATACCCCTGGCATGGGTCATCGCCTCCGCGGTCGGGACGGTGACCCGGCGCCGGCGGGCGGGCTGCCGAGACGCACTGGCCGGCGCCGCTACCTGCGCGTCACCCACGTGGTGATGTCGCAGTGCACGACCTCGGTTCCCGTGGTGTCGGTGATGCTGACCGACACCACGACGTCGGTGCCCTCGGTGATCGCGTCGAAGTCGACGGACTCGGCGAGACGTGCCTCGGCGGTCAGCCGCGTGGTCGCCTTCGCGAGATAGCGGGTGTCCATCGCCTTCGGGATCCAGCGGTGCGTCGACGGCGTCGTCGCCTCCATCAGCACACCCATCGCCGTCTCGGCGAGGTTGCACGCGGCGATGGCGTGGAAGGTGCCGATGTGGTTGTGGACGCCGATCCACTTGGGTGCGGTCACCTTGGCGTATCCCGGCTCCATCGCGCGGACGAGGGGCAGCACGGTCCCGAAATAGGGGGCCTTGGCGACGAGGCCGAGCGAGAACAGCACGTCCCCGACGAGGTTGGCGGGCAGCTTCTTGCGCAGGGCGTAGGTGGAGCTAGCGGAGGTCATGGACGGATCTTACTCCGCGGTCAGTTCGGGTTGCCGTCGCGCTCATCCGATCCGTACGCGCTCACGCAGACCGGGTGAGCGGGTGCGGAACCGATGAGCGATGATCGGAGGGCTGGTGGACGTGCCCGGCGACTGTGACGAGGTCGGATTTGAGTCTGCGCCGGTCGGTGTTGCATACTTGTCGGGTTGCCTTGACCGGTAGACGCAGGTTGTCGGATGAAGATGACCCCGCGGACGCCGTCAGGTGAATGACTCCCAGGCCCGGTTAACGGGGATGGGCGTGTAACGCGTGCAATCGATGAGGTTCACGGACACGACACGCCCGACCGCGGGTGCCGGAGCAAACCGGTTCGTACCAGCGACGAACCAACGTACAACGACAGATGAACAGCGTCGATTGCCGAATCTCACACGGCGGTCATGTGCTCAGCCGGCGAGAGCCTGCCCCTGATCACGCGGTGTTTGTCTGTCGAGAACAACTGACGGAAGAGGACACAGCGTGGCGGGACAGAAGATCCGCATCAGGCTCAAGGCCTACGACCACGAGGCGATCGACGCTTCGGCGCGCAAGATCGTGGAGACCGTGACCCGTACGGGTGCACGCGTCGTCGGCCCGGTGCCGTTGCCCACCGAGAAGAACGTGTACTGCGTCATCCGTTCGCCGCACAAGTACAAGGACAGCCGCGAACACTTCGAGATGCGTACCCACAAGCGACTCATCGACATCCTCGACCCGACCCCGAAGACGGTCGACGCGCTGATGCGCATCGATCTGCCGGCAAGTGTCGACGTCAACATCCAGTAGGACGGGGGCGAGAATAAACATGAGCAATCAGAGTTCGACCAAGGGCATCCTGGGCACCAAGCTCGGCATGACCCAGGTCTTCGACGAGAACAATCGCGTCGTCCCGGTCACTGTCATCCAGGCCGGCCCGAACGTGATCACCCAGCTCCGTACGCAGGAGAAGGACGGCTACACCGCCGTTCAGATCGCCTACGGCGCCATCGACCCCCGCAAGGTGACCAAGCCGGTCGCCGGCCAGTTCGCGAAGGCCGGGGTCACCCCGCGTCGCCACCTGGCCGAGATCCGCGTCAACGACGTCAGCGAGTTCGAGGTCGGTCAGGAACTGACCGCCGAGATCTTCGCCGACGGTGCGCTGGTCGACGTCACCGGCACCTCCAAGGGCAAGGGCTTCGCCGGTGCCATGAAGCGCCACGGCTTCGCCGGCCTGGGCGCCAGCCACGGCGCCCACCGCGTGCACCGCGCACCGGGCTCGATCGGTGGCTGCGCCACCCCGGGCCGCGTGTTCAAGGGCATGCGCATGGCCGGCCGCATGGGTAACGACAAGGTGACCACGCAGAACCTCACCGTCCACAAGGTGGACGCCGAGGCCGGCCTGCTGCTGATCAAGGGCGCCGTCCCTGGTCGCAAGGGCGGCATCGTCGTGGTTCGCGACGCAGTGAAGGGTGGTGCCCAGAAATGAGCAACGCAGTGAGCACCGAGACCGCAACCAAGCTGACGCTGGACGTCAAGACCCCGGAGGGCAAGACCAACGGCACCGTTGATCTCCCCGCCGAGCTGTTCGACGCTCCGGCCAACATCGCGCTGATGCACCAGGTCGTCGTGGCCCAGCAGGCCGCGGCTCGCCAGGGCACGCACGCGACCAAGACCCGCGGCGACGTCCGCGGTGGTGGCGCCAAGCCGTACCGCCAGAAGGGCACCGGCCGCGCTCGCCAGGGTTCGACCCGTGCGCCGCAGTTCACCGGCGGTGGCACCGTCCACGGCCCGCAGCCGCGTGACTACAGCCAGCGCACCCCCAAGAAGATGAAGGCCGCCGCGCTCCGCGGTGCGCTGAGCGATCGCGCTCGCAACGAGCGCATCCACGTGATCACCGAGCTGGTCCCGGGCCAGGTCCCGTCGACCAAGACCGCTCGCCAGTTCCTGGAGAGCCTCTCGGATCGCCGCAAGTTCCTCGTCGTCCTGTCCCGTGAGGACCTGACCGCGTGGAAGAGCGTCGCGAACCTGCAGAACGTGCTGCCGATCGCTCCCGACCAGCTCAACACCTACGACGTCCTCGACTCGGACGACGTGGTGTTCAGCGTCGAGACGCTCAACGCCTTCATCGCCCAGAACACGGCGGATGCCAAGGCTGCCGTCGAGAAGACTGCAGAGGAGGCCTGACATGACGACTGTTGCCGACCCGCGCGACATCATCCTGGCGCCCGTGATCTCCGAGAAGTCCTACGGACTCATGGAGGACAACGTCTACACCTTCCTGGTGCACCCGGAGTCCAACAAGACCGAGATCAAGATCGCCGTCGAGAAGATCTTCGGTGTGAAGGTTGCCAGCGTCAACACCGCCAACCGTCAGGGCAAGCGCAAGCGCACCCGCACCGGCTACGGCCGTCGCAAGGCCACCAAGCGCGCCATCGTGTCGCTGACCGCCGACAGCAAGCCCATCGAGATCTTCGGAGGCTCGGTCAGCTGACCGGGGCTTCAGAGAAGGACTGAGACTCATGGCTATTCGTAAGTACAAGCCGACGACCCCGGGTCGTCGCGGGGCCAGCGGCTCCGATTTCGCCGAGGTCACCCGTGACCATCCGGAGAAGTCGCTGGTGCGTCCGCTGCACGGGCGCGGTGGCCGTAACGCCCACGGCCGCATCACCACCCGCCACAAGGGTGGCGGCCACAAGCGTGCCTACCGTCTGATCGACTTCCGTCGTCACGACAAGGACGGCATCAACGCCAAGGTCGCTCACATCGAGTACGACCCCAACCGCACCGCGCGTATCGCGCTGCTGCACTACGTCGACGGCGAGAAGCGCTACATCATCGCGCCGAAGGGCCTGAAGCAGGGCGACGTCGTCGAGAGCGGCCCGACCGCCGACATCAAGCCCGGCAACAACCTGCCGCTGCGCAACATCCCGACCGGTACGCAGATCCACGCCGTGGAGCTGCGCCCGGGCGGCGGCGCGAAGATGGCCCGCTCGGCCGGCGCGTCGATCCAGCTGCTCGGCAAGGAGGGCTCCTACGCCACCCTGCGTATGCCGTCCGGTGAGATCCGTCGCGTCGACGTGCGCTGCCGCGCCACCGTCGGCGAGGTCGGCAACGCCGAGCAGAGCAACATCAACTGGGGCAAGGCCGGCCGCATGCGCTGGAAGGGCAAGCGCCCGACCGTCCGCGGTGTCGTGATGAACCCGGTCGACCACCCGCATGGTGGTGGTGAGGGCAAGACCTCCGGTGGTCGCCACCCGGTCTCGCCGTGGGGCAAGCCCGAGGGCCGCACCCGCAAGAACAAGGCCAGCGACAAGCTGATCGTCCGCCGCCGTCGTACCGGCAAGAACAAGCGATAAACAGGAGGAGGTAAAAGAATGCCACGCAGCCTCAAGAAGGGCCCGTTCGTCGACGACCACCTCCTGAAGAAGGTGGACGCGCAGAACGAAAAGGGCACCAAGCAGGTCATCAAGACCTGGTCCCGTCGTTCGACCATCATCCCCGACTTCATCGGTCACACCTTCGCCGTCCACGACGGCCGCAAGCACGTGCCGGTGTTCGTCTCGGAGTCGATGGTCGGGCACAAGCTGGGCGAGTTCGCCCCCACCCGCACCTTCAAGGGTCACATCAAGGATGACCGGAAAGCGAAGCGCCGCTGATGACTACGCAGACCGATAATCCGACCGCCAAGGCCACCGCACGCTTCGTTCGCGTCACGCCGATGAAGGCCCGCCGCGTGCTGGACCTCATCCGCGGCAAGAACGTGGACGAGGCCCTGGACATCCTGCGGTTCGCCCCGCAGTCGGCGTCCGAGCCCGTGTACAAGGTGCTGGCCAGCGCTGTCGCCAACGCCGAGAACAACCAGGACCTGGACCGCCGGACCCTGGTCGTCGCCACCGCGTTCGCCGACGAGGGCCCGACCCTCAAGCGCTTCCAGCCCCGTGCCCAGGGACGCGCTTTCCGTATCCGCAAGCGCACCAGCCACATCACCGTGGTCGTGGAGAGCCGGCCGGAGAAGGCAGGTGCCGGCCGTGGCCGTGCGCGTCAGCCGAAGAAGAAGGGAGCCTGACAGTGGGCCAGAAAATCAACCCGCACGGCTTCCGTCTGGGCATCACCACCGACTGGAAGTCGCGGTGGTACGCCGACAAGCAGTACGCGGAGTACGTCAAGGAAGATGTCGCCATCCGCAAGCTCCTGTCCACCGGACTCGAGCGCGCCGGCATCGCCAAGGTGGAGATCGAGCGCACCCGTGACCGGGTCCGCGTCGACATCCACACCGCACGTCCCGGCATCGTCATCGGTCGCCGTGGCGCCGAGGCCGACCGCATCCGCGGCGACCTGGAGAAGCTGACCGGTAAGCAGGTCCAGCTGAACATCCTCGAGGTCAAGAACGCCGAGTCCGAGGCCCAGCTGGTGGCCCAGGGCGTCGCCGAGCAGCTGAGCAACCGTGTGGCCTTCCGCCGCGCGATGCGCAAGGCGATCCAGTCGGCGATGCGGCAGCCGAACGTGAAGGGCATCCGGGTCCAGTGCTCGGGTCGCCTCGGCGGCGCAGAGATGAGCCGCAGTGAGTTCTACCGCGAGGGACGCGTGCCGCTGCACACGCTGCGCGCCGACATCGACTACGGACTCTACGAAGCCAAGACCACCTTCGGCCGCATCGGTGTGAAGGTGTGGATCTACAAGGGCGACATCGTCGGTGGACGTCGCGAGCTGGCCGCGGCCGCTCCGGCAGCCGAGGATCGCCGTCCGCGCCGGCCCAGCCGGCCCCGGCGTAGCGGTGCCTCGGGCACCACTGCGACGAGCACCGACGCCGCTCGCGCGGCCGAGAGCGCTCCCGCCGAGGCCACCGCTGGTGCGGCTGAGAAGCAGGAGGGCTAGGCCATGTTGATCCCACGTCGGGTCAAGCACCGCAAGCAGCATCACCCCAGCCTCAAGGGGCAGGCCAAGGGCGGCACCAAGGTGACGTTCGGCGATTACGGCATCCAGGCTCTGGAGGGCGCGTACATCACCAACCGTCAGATCGAGTCCGCTCGTATCGCGATCAACCGGCACATCAAGCGTGGCGGCAAGGTCTGGATCAACATCTTCCCGGACCGTCCGCTGACCAAGAAGCCGGCCGAAACCCGCATGGGTTCGGGTAAGGGTTCGCCCGAGTGGTGGGTCGCCCCGGTCAAGCCGGGTCGCGTGCTGTTCGAGATGACCTACCCGAACGAGGAGATTGCTCGCGAGGCCCTGCGCCGCGCACAGCACAAGCTCCCCATCAAGACCAGGATCGTGACCAGAGAGGAGCAGTTCTGATGGCACTCGGAGTTGCTGCGGCCGAGCTCCGCGAGCTCAGTGACGCTGATCTGGTCGACCGCCTGAAAGAGTCGAAGGAAGAACTGTTCAACCTTCGGTTCCAGATGGCCACCGGCCAGCTCGACAACAATCGTCGCCTGCGTACCGTGCGTCGCGAGATCGCGCGTATCTACACCGTGATGCGCGAGCGCGAGCTGGGCCTGGCGTCCGGACCGGATGGTGATGACGCATGAGTGAGGACCAGAAGGTGACCGAAAACCAGACCGCTGAGCGCGGCCGCCGCAAGGAGCGGATCGGCTACGTGGTCAGCGACAAGATGCAGAAGACCATCGTGGTCGAGCTGGAAGATCGCAAGCGCCACGCGCTGTACAACAAGATCATCCGGACCACCAGCAAGGTCAAGGCACACGACGAGAACGGCGATGCCGGCGTCGGTGACCGCGTGCGGATCATGGAGACCCGCCCGCTGTCGGCGACCAAGCACTGGCGCCTCGTCGAGGTGCTGGAGAAGGCCAAGTAGGCCTCGTCTCCACGCGAGGATTCCAAAGGCCCGTTCCCTTTCGAGGGGACGGGCCTTTGCGTGTGCGCTACTTTGAGCGCCCCGCGGCCGACGAGCCCGTACAAAGGTGACGTTCTTGTAGGAAGTTGAGGTTGTTCTTGGTGGAGTCCTCGGAGCTGAGGTTCTGCACGCAAGTAGAATCTGGCTGTTGAACTGGGCACCCGTGTGGGTAGCGAGGTGAGCCTCGGTCGTAAAGCGCCAGAGTCTAA
>NZ_BAOQ01000007.1 GCF_000344155.1 Gordonia paraffinivorans NBRC 108238
AGGCCGATGCCGGGCGCGAGGCCCGAGCCGATCGGGGGCAACCCGCGCGACGGCAGGTACAGCGGATGCGGCGACAACTCGAGCCACGGCAGGCCGCACATCTGCGCGGCCCATCCCCCGCACACGGTGATGACGTCGGAGACGACGAGGTCGACGCCGGTGGCGGACAGGACCGGTGCCAGCTGCTGCGCCATGCGCGCCGCCCGGACGCTGAGTTTGGCGCCCGCGTCGGCGTCGTCGTCGGTGTCGACGGCCGCCAGGCCCGGGAGCTCGGCGATGTCGATCCCGCGGCGACGAGCTGCGTCAGCCCAGTTCAGACCGGTGTAGACGGTCGCCCGGTGACCGGCGGCGACGAATCGCTCGGCGAGGGCGAACGCCGGGAACGCGTGCCCGGCGTCCGAACCCGCGACGAGTGCTACATGCACGTATCAGTTCTGCGCAGGCGGCTCGGCAGCCGGCGGGGTCGCCTGGGTGGCGGGATCGCCCTTCTGCAGCGGCGGCGTGGCGGCACCGGCAGACGAGGGCAGCTCGCCGCGCATGCTGGCGCGGATCTGCTCGAGACGCGAATGGCCGGCCATCTGGACGCTGGCCTGCTCCACCTCGGCCATGCGGCCCTGGACGGAGTTCTTGGCCAGCTCGGCCGAGCCGAGGGCGTTGGCGTAGCGGCGTTCGATCTTCTCGCGGACCTGGTCCAGGCTGGGGGTGTTACCCGGCACGGCCAGCTCGCTCATCTGGTTCAGCGACGCGCTGACCTGCTCCTGCATCTTGGCCTGCTCGAGCTGGCTGAGCAGCTTGGAGCGCTCGGCGAGCTTCTGCTGGAGGATCATGGCGTTGCGCTCGACGGCCTTCTTGGCCTGTTCGGCGGCCTGGAGGGACTGGTCGTGGAGGGTCTTGAGGTCCTCGACGCTCTGCTCGGCGGTCACCAGCTGGGCGGCGAAGGCCTCCGCGGCGTTGGTGTACTCCGTGGCCTTCTGGGTGTCACCGGCGGCGGTCGCCTGGTCGGCGAGGGTGAGGGCCTGGCGGGTGTTGGCCTGCAGCCGCTCGACCTCCTCGAGCTGCCGGTTGAGCTTCATCTCGAGCTGGCGCTGGTTGCCGATCACCGACGCGGCCTGCTGCGACAGCGCCTGGTGCTGGCGCTGGGCCTCCTCGATCGCCTGCTGGATCTGGATCTTGGGATCGGCGTGTTCGTCGATCTTCGCGTTGCCGAGGGCCTTGAGGTAGTTCCACAACTTCACGAACGGGTTCGCCATGCTCTACGTCACTCCATTCAGGGGTATGCGAGAAAACAACACCGGTTTACGAGAGAACTCTGCGACCAATCTATCGGTTACGGGTTCCCTGCTGGACCACTCACGCGCCGCAAGTCGTTCAGGCGGCGGCGAGTGCGGCCGTCTCGCGATGACCCGACGGAGCCGGGATGACGACCTTGGTGGCGCTCAGAGCCGCATCGGCGGCCTCCGCGGCGACGGGCTCGGCAGGACGCATGGTCTCTTCCGGACGCATCGCGTTGCCGACGTCGAGGAGCAGATCCGCGATCTCGACGTCGAGCGCGTCGCAGATGGCGGCGAGCAGCTCGCTCGACGCCTCCTTCTGACCGCGCTCGACCTCGGAGAGGTATCCGAGGCTGACGCGAGCACCGGTCGAGACCTCGCGCAGGGTCCGGCCCTGCTGCGTGCGGACCCGACGCAGGCTCTCGCCGAGCGCCTCACGTAAGAGCATCGCCATCGAGTCTCCTCTCCCTGGGCGGCGAGACGTTCGCTGACATCTCCACAGCAAACGCCTCGCACGGTCGGATCGTTCCCGTACCGCGGTTGGTTGCGACAGTAGTCGAACTCAGCGACCCGCGCCGGTTCCCCGGACGGCCCGTCGCGGCGATGTGGTGCCGTGTTCGCTGACGGCGGATCCGGCGTCGCCGGAAGCCTTTCCCGCGGTCCCGTCGACGCCGTCCTGCTCGGCACCCGCTCGCTTCGCCCCCGCGCCCGCGCGGACGCGGATCGCCTGCCAGGTGTAGTCCAGCCCGGTGTAGACGGTGACGACGAGCGCCAGGCCCATCACCACGCCCGCGGCGATCTGCCAGCCCGAGCCGAACGGCAACAGGTACATGCCGATGGCCAGCGACTGCAGCAGCGTCTTGAGCTTGCCGCCCCGGCTGGCGGGGATCACCTTGTGCCGCAGCACCCAGAAGCGCAGCGCGGTCACCCACAGTTCGCGCGCGATGATGACCGCGGTGACCCACCACGGCAGGATGCCGAGGACCGACAGCCCGACGAGCGCACCGCCGATCAGGGCCTTGTCGGCGATCGGGTCGGCCATCTTCCCGAAGTCGGTGATGAGTCCGCGCTCGCGGGCCAGATGGCCGTCGTAGCGGTCGGTGAGCGCGGCGAGGGCGAACACCGCGGTCGCGATCGAACGCCACAGTGTGGACTCGCCGTCGTCGATGAACAGCGCGACCAGGAACACCGGCACCAGGATGATGCGGAAAACGGTGAGCGCGTTGGCGATGTTCACCACCGGCACCGGGTCGACCGGGTCGGTGATGTGATCGGGTTCGCGCCCGACGTTCGCGATGCCCTTCTCGTCGACGGGTCGCCGGATGTTCTCGTCGACGGCGCGTCGGATGCGATCGGTCATGAGCACACCCCCGGGCGCGGACGGGCTCCGCGGTACACGGGAATTCTCATACGCACGATCACAGGGTATCGGCCCGTACCGCCTGCGAGGACAACCGGGCCGACACGCGTGGGACGCGGAGCGGCCACAGGACTAAGGTGAGTTCCCATGTCCAACGTCTCGTCGGAGTCCGACGAACCCGACCGGGTTCCGGAACCCGTTGCGCCCGAATCGACCACGACCCCCGGTGCGGCAAACCGCCCCGAGGTCGTCGTCCGACGCGCACGAACCTCCGACGTCCCGCGGATCAAGGAGCTGATCGACAAGTACGCCGGCAAGATCCTCCTGGAGAAGAACCTCGTCACCCTCTACGAGTCGGTGCAGGAGTTCTGGGTCGCCGAACTCGACGGGCTGGTGGTGGGCTGCGGCGCCCTGCACGTGCTGTGGGCCGATCTCGGCGAGGTGCGCACGGTCGCGGTCGACCCGGCGTTCGCCGGTCGCGGCATCGGACACAAGATCGTCGGGCGCCTCATGGACATGGCCCGCGAACTGGAGCTCGCCCGGGTCTTCGTGCTGACCTTCGAGACCAGCTTCTTCGCCCGGCACGGCTTCCGCGAGATCCAGGGGACCCCGGTCACCCGAGAGGTGTACGAGGAGATGTGCCGCTCCTACGACACCGGTGTCGCGGAGTTCCTGGACCTCAGTTACGTCAAACCCAACACGCTCGGCAACACGCGCATGTTGGCCCACCTCGATCCGCAGGAGTGACCCGATGCCCTTCTTCGCCGTCCAGTACACCTACCGCCCGGCCAAGGCGGCGCTGCGCGACGAGCACCGTCCCGAGCACCGCCGTTGGCTCGGCGAGGAGAACAAGGCGGGCAACGTCCTGATCGCCGGGCCGTACCCGGACGGATCGGGCGCGCTGATCATCGTCAAGGCCGCCGATCTCGGCGCGGCCGAGGCGCTGCTCGCCAACGACCCCTTCCAGGCGCACGAGGCGGTCGACGCGGTGAAGATCGACGAATGGACTCAGGTCTTCGGACCGTTTCCGGAGTGAGCCGCGGGCTCGGACGCACGTCGCCGGCTCCGGACCAGACTCGCGACCGTGGTGACCGCCAGGACGCCGACGATCACCGCGAGTGACGCGGGCGTGGAGATCTCCGGCACGCTCACGTGCTCGCCGCCGTTGACGAACGGCAGCGTGTTCTCGTGCAGCGCGTGGAGCACCAACTTGGTGCCGATGAACGCGAGGATGATCGACAGCCCGACCGAGAGGTAGACCAGCCGGTCGAGGAGCCCGCCGAGCAGGAAGTACAGCTGGCGCAGACCCATCAGGGCGAACGCGTTCGCGGTGAACACCAGGTACGGCTCGGAGGTCAGTCCGTAGATCGCGGGGATCGAGTCGAGGGCGAACAGCACGTCGGTGAAGCCGATGACGATGAGGACCATGAGCATCGGAGTGGCCAGGAGGCGTCCGTTCACGCGGGTGAGGAGCTTGTCGCCGTCGTAGGCGTCGTGGGTGCGCAGGTACCGCCGCACGACGCGTTCGAGCCGGCTCTCCCGTTGCTCCTCGTGCGCCACCGGGTCGTCGCTCTCGCGGATCAGCTTCACCGCGGTGAGGATCAGGAACACGCCGAACACGTAGAACACCCAGCTGTAGGTGCTGATCGCGGCCGCGCCGACGGCGATGAAGATGCCGCGCATGCCGAGTGCCATCACGATGCCGAGCAGCAGCACCTTCTGCTGGTACTCCGGCGGCACCGCGAAGCGCGCCATGATGATGACGAACACGAACAGGTTGTCCACCGAGAGGGCCTTCTCGGTGACGTAACCGGCGAGATACTCCCCGCCGAAGCTCGCGCCCCACTTCCACCAGACGAAGACGCCGAACGCGACGGCGAGCGAGATGTAGACCGTCGACCAGACGGCGGACTCCCGCAGCGACGGGGCGTGCGGAACGCGCACGTGGGAGAAGAAGTCGAACACGAACAGTCCGAGGATCACCGCGACGGTGATCAGCCACACGGACGACGAAACATCCATCAAAGCCTCCGGCAAGCAGCAAGCTGACGAGCCAGAGGTCTCTCCCACCGCGGGTCCCGCATCGTGCGGGCGGATCGGTGGCCGGCGCTCCGGGCGCCGGGCGACGATCATGGGATCGCCGCGGGTCGGCACCGTATTGACGGAGACGCCGCGTCGGGGATACTCCCCTCGGGTTCTGAGGCCACCCTACCCGATCGTCACCCCTCGGCCGGTTCCTCGTCTCCCCCGCCGCCGGTGATCGACGCGATGACGCCGGGCAGGTCCTCGGGCTTGACGAGGACCTCGCGGGCCTTGGACCCCTCGCTGGGCCCCACGACGCCGCGGGTCTCCATCAGGTCCATCAGGCGGCCCGCCTTGGCGAACCCGACGCGCAGCTTGCGCTGCAGCATCGACGTCGAGCCGAACTGGCTGGACACGACGAGCTCGATGGCCTGCAGCAGGTCGTCGAGATCGTTGCCGATGTCGCTGTCGATCTCCTTCTTGTCGCCGGCCTTCGCGGTGGTGACGCCCTCGGTGTACTCGGGCTCGGCCTGCTCCTTGGTGAACTCGACGACGGCCGCGATCTCCTCGTCGGTGATGTAGGCGCCCTGCATGCGGATGGGCTTGTTGGCGCCCATCGGCAGGAACAACCCGTCGCCCATGCCGATGAGCTTCTCTGCGCCCGGCTGGTCGAGGATGACGCGGGAGTCGGTGAGCGACGAGGTGGCGAACGCCAGGCGCGAGGGCACGTTGGTCTTGATGAGACCGGTGACGACGTCGACCGACGGGCGCTGCGTCGCGAGCACCAGGTGGATACCGGCCGCACGCGCCTTCTGCGTGATGCGCACGATCGCCTCCTCCACGTCGCGCGGCGCGGTCATCATCAGGTCGGCGAGCTCGTCGACGATGGCGAGGATGTACGGGTACGGCTTGTAGACCCGCTCGCTGCCGAGCGGCGTCGTGATCTCGCCGGACCGGACCTTCGCGTTGAAGTCGTCGATGTGACGGACGCGCGAGGCCTTCATGTCCTGGTAGCGCTGCTCCATCTCCTCCACCAGCCAGGCCAGCGCCGCGGCGGCCTTCTTCGGCTGGGTGATGATCGGGGTGATCAGGTGCGGGATGCCCTCGTACGGCGTGAGCTCGACCATCTTCGGGTCGATGAGGATCATCCGGACCTGCTCCGGTGTGGCCCGGGTCAGCAGCGACACCAGCATCGAGTTGACGAAGCTCGACTTGCCCGAACCGGTCGAGCCCGCCACCAGCAGGTGCGGCATCTTGGCCAGGTTGGCGCTGACGAAGTCGCCCTCGATGTCCTTGCCGAGTCCGATGACGAGCGGGTGCTTGTCCTTGCGCGTCGACGGCGCGTTGAGCACGTCGGCCAGGCGCACCATCTCGCGGTCGGCGTTGGGCACCTCGATGCCGACCGCGGACTTGCCGGGGATCGGCGCGAGCAGGCGCACGTTGTCGGTCGCCGCAGCGTAGGCGATGTTGCGCTGCAGCGCGGTGATCTTCTCGACCTTGACGCCCGGGCCGAGTTCGACCTCGTAGCGGGTGACGGTCGGGCCGCGGGTGTAGCCGGTGACGGCGGCGTCGATCTTGAACTGCTCGAGCACGCCGGTCATCCGGTCGATCATCTCGTCGTTCGCGCTGGTGCCCGCCTTGGGCGGATCGCCCTCGAGCAGCAGGTGCTGCGGCGGCAGGATGTAGTCGCCGTCCGAGGCCGCCTCGGTCGGCGCGAAGGTGTCGTCGTCGGACGCGGCGACCGCGGGCTCCGGCTCCGGTTCTGGGGTGGGAGCCGGGCGCGGGGTCGCGGTGCGCCGTGGCGTGGTCTTCGGGGCCGTGGCCTTCCGGGACGTGGCCGTCCGCGCGGGGGCGGCCGAGCCGATCACCTCCGTGGTGTGCTCGTCCGGCGCGTTGTCGCCGATCGGCTCGGTGTACGCGTCGGCGAAGTTCTCCGTCGGCGCCTCCTCGACCGGCACGTCGGCGATCTTGGCCGGGCGCCGGGTACGGCCCGAGGTGCGCGAGACGGTCTCGTCCGGCGGGTAGTTGTCGTACGGGTTCGACGAGTACGGACGCCGCGTCATCCGCGACGAGAACGAGCCGGCGTCGTCGGCGGGATCGTCGGCGACGGGATCGTCTCCGGCCCGATCGTCCGCCGGGTCGCCGAAGTCCGGGTCGTCGTAGTTCTCGGCGTCGGCGTCCCAGTCGAGGTCGTCGTCCCAGGGCACGTCGCCACCGCGCGGGTCGGCGATGCCGAGCCATCCGGCGGCGGCGTCGACGACCTCGCGGACCGTCCGGCCGCTGAGGATCAGCACGCCGAATGCCATGCACAGCAACAGGATCGGCACCGACACCCAGGCCGTGACGCCCGCGGTGAGCGGCGTGCCGATGGCGAATCCGATGAAGCCGGCCGCCGACGAGCGGCCCGGCAGGTCGGTCGGCGCGCCCGCGATCAGGTGGATGATGCCCAGCAACGGCAACGCGACCAGCAGGCCGCCGCCGAGGTAGCGGCCGCGACGCTCCGGGTTCGGCGGGCGTCGCATCAGCACGACGGCCAGGACGACCAGCGCGACGGGGACCAGGACCGCAGCCGAGCCGATGACGGCCCGGATCAGCGCCTCGATGAAGGCGCCGACCGGCCCGGCCGCGCCGAACCACACGCTCGCGGCGATGAGGAGCCCGAATGCCAGCAGACCGAGGGCCACTCCGTCGCGGCGGTGGCTGTGTCCCTGGGCGCGCGCGGCGCGGCGGTCGCCGAGGTCGTCGTCGAACTCGCCGTCGAAGTCGAGATCGTCGTCGCCGTCGAATGTGGGATCGAAGTCGTCGCGGTCGGCGTCGAAGTCGTCACGCGGTTCAGGACGAGGCCCGCGGCCGGTCCCGACGCGAGCCGCGGAACCGACGCCGCGCGCGAACAGCGAGAACCCGGCCCCGATCCCCTTCCCCACCGCCGAGGCGCCCGCGGCGGCGATGGAACGACGGTGCAGATCGACCGACTCGGCCGATGCGGCCTTGCGACGATTCGGGGCGGCGGTCGCCGACCGGCGGCCGGCGGCACCCGACTTCGCTCCGGACCGGGTGCTGCGGGACTTCGACGCCGTGCCTGCGGTGCTCCGACCCGAACGGGCCGAGCCGCTGCGGCTCGCAGTGCTCTTCGCGGCGCCCTTGCCCGAGCGCGTGGCGCCCGAACGCGCCGTCGATCCGGTGGACCGGCCGCTCGTGGCGCCCGTTCGTGCCGAGCTCCTCGACGTGGTCCTCCGCGAGGATGAGCCCCCCGACGTTGAGGACCTCGACGTTGAGGACCTCGACGCGGACGCGCGCGTACCCGTGCTTGCCTTCGAAGCCATACCGACAGACTAGTCGGGACGGTTCACTTCAGTCACATGGGCAACACTGATCACGGAGGCGTGTCGAAGTTGTGACCCTTCGGCGTCAGCGACACGCGTCAGAGTCCGTGAGAACTCTCACGCACCGCGGCGACCGCGGCGTCGGCGCCGCTGAAGGTGACCGCCACGGGACGCCGGCCGAAGACGAAGAGCACCAACTCCCCGACCGGCCCGGTCACGACGACCTCGTCCCCCGACCCGACGCTCACCAGATCGCGGCCGTCGGGCGTGCGGAGGGTGACGCGCGCGGGGATCCTCTTCAGCGTCATCCGGGCCATCGACGCGGCGGGTCCGCGCAGCTCCTTCTCCAGCGACGCCGACAGGGGCCGCGGGGTCCAGTCGCTGTCCGGGTCGACGCCGCCGCGTAACACGTCCTCGTGGTGGACGAACATCTCGGCGAGGTTGGCGAACCGGTCGACGAGCCGGAACGGCGAATACAGCGGCGGTCCCGAGGCCAGGTCGGCGAGGAGATCGCCGAAGTCGCGTTCGGCCGCCTTCGCGCGCACCTTCTCGGTGTACCCGGCCAAAGCCGGGATCAGGATTCCCGGCCCGGTGTCCGGGCGCCGCTCACGGACGACGAGATGGGCCAGCAGATCGCGGGTGGTCCAGCCCTCGCAGAGGGTCGGGGCGTCGGGCCCCACCTTCTCCAGGGTCCGGACGAGAGCCGCTCGTTCTTCCTGTGCACCGGTCACAGGAATCCACAGTAGCCAGACCCCGGCCGGCCGGCTCGCGTCGCGAGCGTCAGTCGGCGCCGACCGCGAGCACGGTGGGCACGATCATCGGCCGGCGGCGGTAGGTCTCGGAGACCCATCGGCCGACGGCGCGCCGGATGCCCTGGGCGATGCGGTGCGTGTCGGAGACCCCTTCGGCCGCCAGCGCGTCGAGCACCTGGTTGACCAGGTCGGCGGCCTCCTTGAGGGCGCCCGGGTCGTCGGAGAAGCCTCGCCCCGAGACCTCCGGGGTGCTGACCGCGCGGCCGGTGACCGCGTCGACGGCGACGGTGATGGCGATGAAGCCGCCCTCGCCGAGCACGAGTCGCTCGCTCAGCGTCGATTCGCCGACGTCGCCGACCGAGAGGCCGTCGACGTAGACGTGGCCGACGGGGACCCGGCCGACGATCTCGGCGCGCCCGTCGACGAGGTCGACGACCACCCCGTCCTCGGCGAGCACCACGCGGTCCTCCGGCACGCCGGTGGCCACCGCGAGCGAAGCGTTGGCGCGCAGGTGCCGCCACTCGCCGTGCACGGGCATCACATTCGACGGCCGCACCGCGTTGTACAGGTAGAGCAGCTCGCCGGCCGAGGCGTGTCCGGAGACGTGGACCTTCGCCGACTGCTGGGTGATGACGGTGGCGCCGCGCTTGGCGAGGCCGTTGACCACCGCGAACACCGAGTTCTCGTTGCCCGGGATCAGCGACGACGCCAGCACGACGAGGTCGTCGGCGCGGATGTTGATCTGGCGGTGCTCGCCGCGGGCCATCCGCGACAGCGCCGACAGCGGCTCGCCCTGCGAGCCGGTGGAGATCAGGACGATGCGGTGGTCGGGCAGCGTGGCCGCGGTGTCGAGGTCGACGACGACGCCGTCGGGAACCGACAGGTAGCCGAGGTCCTGCGCGATCTGCATGTTGCGCACCATCGAGCGGCCGACGAAGCACACCCGGCGGTTGTGGGCGTGCGCGACGTCGATGATCTGCTGGATGCGGTGCACGTGGCTGGCGAACGACGCCACGATGACGCGCTGGCGGGCCTTGCCGATGACCTGGTCGAGCACGCCGCCGATCTCGCGTTCGGGGGTGACGAAGCCGGGGACCTCGGCGTTGGTCGAGTCGACGAGGAACAGGTCGACGCCCTCGTCGCCGAGGCGGCTGAAACCGGCGAGGTCGGTCAGCCGGCCGTCGAGCGGCAGCTGGTCGAGCTTGATGTCGCCGGTGTGCAGGGCGACGCCCGCCGGGGTGCGGATCGCGACGGCGATCGCATCCGGGATCGAGTGGTTGACCGCGAAGTACTCGCACTCGAACGGCCCGTGGGTGGTCTGCTCGCCCTCGGTGACCTGGACGAGCTTCGGACGCAGGCGGTGTTCGCGACACTTGGCCTCGACGAGCGCCAGCGTGAACTTCGAACCGACGACCGGGATGTCAGAGCGCAGGCGCAGCAAGAACGGGATCGCGCCGATGTGGTCCTCGTGGCCGTGGGTGAGGATCACCGCATCGACGTCGTCCATGCGGTCCTCGATATAGCGGAAGTCCGGCAGGATCAGGTCGACGCCGGGCTGCGCGTCCTCGGGGAACAGCACGCCGCAGTCGACGATCAGGAGACGCCCGTTGTACTCGAAGACCGTCATGTTGCGGCCGATCTCGCCGATGCCGCCGAGCGCGACCACGCGCAGGCCGCCCTTGGGCAGCTTGCGCGGGGTCCCGAGGCGGTCGACGGGAGCCGGTGTCGGCTGCTCCTCGCGCCGGCCGCGGTCGGAGCCGCGTTCGTGGCGTCCGCGGCGGCCCCCGCCCGAGCCCGATCCGGACCCGGACGACGACTGCTGCCTCGCGTGCTTGGCCACCTGCTCTGCCCCTGCGTTCGTGGATGACCCCGAGGTCTTGGGTGACCCCGAGGTCTTGGATGCCCCAGAGGTCTTGGATGGCTCAGAGGTCTTGGATGGCTCAGCGGTCTCGGCCGCGCGCGGGGTGCGCCGGGACCCGGCCTCGGGTGCGGTCGTGGCCGGAACGGAGTCCACCGGCACGGCCTCCACCGGTGGCGGGCTCGGGGGCCCGGCCCGGCGGGACGCAGCGCGTCGTCGGGTGCGCCGTACTGCCTGCCCTTCGGTGCCGCCGGTGTTGTCCGTCATCAGGCCAGAACACCTGCCGCGCGTAGATCCACGATGAGCTCCTCGATCTGGGGACCGGTTGCGGGAACCTGCGGCAGTCGCGGATCCCCGACCTCGAGGCCGAGGATGCGCAGCGCCGCCTTCACCATGGTGACACCTCCGAGGCGTCCCATGGCGTTGACGAGCGGAAGCATCGACGCGTTGAGTGCGCGCGCGGTCGCGAGGTCGCCCTTCTCCACGGCGATCTGCATCTCGCGGAGGCGGTCGGGCACCAGGTGGCCGATGACGCTGACGAAGCCGGTCGCGCCGACCGACAGCCAGGGCAGGTTGAGGCCGTCGTCGCCGGAGAGGTACTCCAGCCCCGAGGTCGCGATCAGCGCCGCGGCCCCGGCCAGGTCTCCCTTGGCGTCCTTGACGCCCCGGATGTTCGGGTGCTCGGCCAGTGCCAGCATCGTCGCGTCGGCGATCGGCACGATCGAGCGCGGCGGGATGTCGTAGACCAGGACCGGCAGCGAGGTGGCGTCGGCGACCGCGCGGAAGTGTGCGAGCAGGCCGGCCTGAGGCGGCCTGGAGTAGTACGGGGTCACCACGAGGAGACCGTGCGCGCCGACCTTCTCCGCCTCGATGGCGAATCGGACGCTCTCGGCGGTGTCGTAGCTGCCGGCGCCCTGGGTGATGCGCGCCCGGTCGCCGACGGCGTCGAGCACGACCCGCAGGAGGTCGAGCTTCTCGGGCACGGTGGTCGTCGGGGACTCACCGGTGGTGCCGGAGACGACAAGGCCGTCGCAGCCCTTCGACACGAGGTGATCGGCCAGGACCGCCGCCTTGTCCAGATCGAGGCTTCCGTCCGGACGGAAGGGGGTCACCATCGCCACCACGTTCGTCCCGAAGGGATGCTCGTGCAGCGGTTCCTGGACTGCGTTCATGGTGCTAAAGGCTACCGCTTCGTCCGCGGTGACCGTACTCACCCTTCCAGCACAAACGGGGAGGTCGCGACCTCGGTTCCGTCGGCGAGCGTGCCGATCTCGAAATCGCCGAAGACCGTCGGCGCGACCTGCATCAACTGGCGCAGGCATTCGACGGCGAGCTGGCGGATCTCGACGTCGGCGTGTTCGGTGGCGCGCATGCCGATGAAGTGCCGCCACGCGCGGTAGTTGCCGGTGACGACGATCTTGGTCTCGGTGGCGTTCGGGAGCACCGACCGCGCGGCCTGCCGGGCTTGTTTGCGACGCAGGATTGCGTTGGGCACGTCGGCGAACTTGGCCTCGAGGGCGGCGAGCAGCTCGGTGTAGGCCTCGCGGCTGGCGTCGGTGGCCTTGGCGAACAGCTCGGTCAGTTCCTCGTCGCCGACGATCGCCGGCGGCGGGACCACGTTGGAGTCGTGCTCGGGGACGAAACGCTGGGAGAGCTGCGAGTACGAGAAGTGCCGGTGGCGGATCAGCTCGTGGGTGCACGACCGCGAGATGCCGCTGATGTAGAAGGTGACCGAGGCGTGTTCGAGCAGCGACAGGTGCCCGACCTCGAGGATGTGCCGCAGGTATCCGGCGTTGGTCGCGGTGCGCGGGTTGGGCTTGTCCCAGCTCTGGTAGCAGGCGCGGCCCGCGAACTCGACGAGCGCCTCACCGCCCTCGGCGTCGGTGCTCCACGGCACGTCGGCGGGCGGGGTGAACTGGGTCATGGCGACCATCTGCACCTTCAGCGGCACCAATTCGGACACGCAGTCCCCTCCATTTCCATCCGGTCCATCCGGTGATGTCCCCGATTGTCCCCCACCGCCCGATCCGGCCCGGATTCGCCCTGACCGCGCGGCGTGTGGTGGGTAAGGTCCGTGTGTGTCCACTCGACGGACTTTCCTCCGGACCTCGGCGGTGGTCACCGGAGCCGCGTTCGCGGCGCCGGTGGTCGTCGCCCACGCCACTCCCCCGACCTCGCAGGTGTTCGCCCACGGCGTCGCGTCGGGCGATCCGCTGCCCGACGCGGTGATCCTGTGGACGCGGATCACCCCGACGCCCGCGTCGACGCCCGGTTCGGGTGTCGGACAACCCTGTTCGGTGCGCTGGGAGATCGCGCGCGACCCCGGTTTCGCGAGTCTCGCCGCGTCCGGGACGGTGCAGACCTCCGCCGACCGGGACTTCACCGTGAAGGTCGACGCGACGGGGCTGAGCCCGCGGACCCGGTACCACTACCGCTTCACCGTCACCTCCGGCCCGGCGTCGGGCGTGACGTCGCCGGTCGGCGTCACCCGCACCGCGCCCGCCCCGGGCGACGACGTCGCGCGCGTCCGGTTCGGCGTCGTCTCGTGCGCGAACTGGGAGGCGGGGTATTTCTCGGCCTATCGGCACCTGAGCGCCCGACCGGATCTCGACGCCGTCGTCCACCTCGGGGACTACTACTACGAGTACGGGACCGGGGAGTACACCGGGAAGACCGGAGCGGTCCGCATCCACGCGCCGCGCCACAAGACCCGCACCCTCCGCGACTACCGGATCCGCCACGGGCAGTACAAGACCGATCCGAATCTGGCCGCACTACACCGGTCGACCCCGTTCATCTGCACCTGGGACGACCACGAGTCGTCCAACGACGCGTGGCGCGGCGGCGCGGAGGACCACACGCCCGGCGACGGGTCCTGGCAGGCCCGGCGCGCGGCCGCGCTCCGCGCCTACTCCGAGTGGATGCCCATCCGCCCGGGTGTCGACGCGGCGGGCCGACATCTCTACCGCCGCCTGCGATTCGGGAATCTGCTCGAACTGTCGATGCTCGACCTGCGGTCCTACCGAGACCGGCAGGTGGGCATGTCCTCCCGACGCATCGACGATCCGTCCCGAACCATGCTCGGGCAGGCGCAGATGTCCTGGCTGACCAACGGGCTCACCTCGGCCCGGACGCGATGGAAGATCGTCGGCAACCCGGTGATGATCACGCCGGTGCTGATCCCGCCGCTCGACCCGAAGAGCACCGGCGCGGTCACCGAGTCGCTCGGCGTCCCTCGCGAGGGGATCCCCTACAACCCCGACCAGTGGGACGGCTACGCCGCCGACCGGCGCAGGCTCCTCGACGCGATCCGCGTCGGCGACGTCGACAACGTCGTGTTCGTCACCGGCGACATCCACTCGTCGTGGGCCTGTGACATCCCGGTCGACGTCGCGAACTACCCGGGAGCCGGCACCGTCGCCACCGAGCTGGTCGGCACGTCGGTGACGTCGAGCAACATCGACGAGATGATCGGCGTGCCACCGGACACCGCCGGCCCGGCCCTGGCGACGGCCATCACCACGGCCAACCACCACATCAGGTACTGCGACCTCGACGCGCACGGGTACTCGGTGCTGACCGTGACCCCGTCGGCCGCCCAGATGGACTGGTACTTCCTGTACGACAAGACCGACCCGCGGTCGGGCCAGTACCACGCGCGGTCCTATCGCGTGCTGAGCGGGACCCAGCGGGTGCAGCCGGTGAGCAACCCGGCCGGCTAGCCGCTCTGGTCCAGGATCGCCGACAGCTTGGCGTGGGTGTCCTCCCAGCCGTGCACGGCGATCGAGGTGATGCCCAACGCCTTGACCGGGTAGTCGTTGCCGCCCTCGTCGAGCCGGTCGCCGAAGAACAGGATGTCCGAGGTCTCCAGGCCAAGGATCTCCATGAGCTTGCGTGCGCCGTAGGCCTTGTCGATGCCCTTCTTGGTGACGTCGACCGACGTGGAGCCGCCGCTGCGCACCTCGAGGTCGGGCAGGCGCTCGGCCGCGTAGGCACGCAGCGCCTCCTTCTTGGAGCCGTCCGGGTCCCAGGCGGCCTTGGCGTCGACCGGCGCCTTCTGACCCAGCGCGCTGAAGGTGATCTGGCTGCCGCGGTCCTCGAGGATGTCGCCCCAGGTCTCCGACTCCCAGAGTCCGAGTTCCTTGGCGCCGGTCTCGAGGACGTCGAGGGTGCGCTTCTTCTCGTCGTCGGTGAGGTACTCGGCGTAGACGGTTTCCCAACCGTCGCCCGACCAGCGCACGTACTGGGTGCCGCAGGTGGGCATCAGGTGCAGGTTGCCGATGGAGTCGAAGGTGCCCAGACGCGCGAGCACCTGCTTGTCGAACTGGCCGAAGTTGCCGCCGGAGATGATGCAGCCGAGACTGACGTCGAGCATGCGGCGCAACAGCTCCACCATCGTGTCGTCGAGCGGGCTCTTCGACGGGGCGAGGGTGTCGTCGAGGTCGAACATCACCAGTCGGTAATCGTGGCCGTCATACGACACGGTCATCGTCGATTCACTCCAATCAGCACCGGGTTGGGTCGGCGGTCGGCATTCCACCGCTTCTTCGTTGCACCGCCGTTCAGCATTGCACCGCCGTTCAGCATTGCACCGCCGTTCAGCATCCCATCGCCGCCTTCAGGTCCCGCACGAGGTCTCCCCGTTCCCCGACCGACACGTCGTCGAGGTCGAGCCAGGCGGCGAGATCTCGCAGGTCGGCGAGCAGACGCTGCGCGACGACGCCGCGATCGTGGGCGGGTTCGCAGAAGGCGGCGAGGACCAGGAGTGTGCGTGACCGGCGGTCGGCCTTGAGATCGACGCGCGCGACGAGGTCGGTGCCGAGCAGATACGGCAGGACGTAGTAGCCGTGGACCCGCTTGTGTTCGGGGACGTAGATCTCGATGCGGTAGTGGAAGTCGAAGAGCCGCTCGGTGCGCGGGCGGAAGAAGACGAGCGGGTCGAACGGCGACAGGATGGCCGAGGCGGTGATCTTCCGCGGGATCACGGCGCCGTCGGCCAGGTAGGCCGGCTCGTCCCACCCGTCGACGCGCACCTCGTGGAGCGTTCCGGCGTCGACGAGGTCGGCGACCGCGGGCCGGGCGTCGGCGGGTTTGAGGCGGTAGTAGTCGGCGAGGTCGGCGACCGTGGCCACCCCGAGGGATCGCGCCGCCCGCTCGAGAAGCTGCCGGTGCGCCTCGTCGCGATCAGGCCTGCGCTCGAGGACGTCGGGCCCGAGGACACGCTCGGCCAGGTCGTAGTGGCGGACGAAATTCGCGTTGCGCACCGCCGACAGCTCACCGGCGGCGAACATCGCCTCGCAGACGTGTTTGACGTCGCTGCGATCCCACCAGTTGTTCGCGCCGCCGGCTCGACGTTCGATCCCCAGGTGTTCTTCGATGGCGCGCGGCGTCGCGGCGCCGATCGTCTCGATCACGCTCCGCACGTCCGCGGCGAGCGCGCGGTTGCGCTTCATGAACTCGCGCGTCGTCCGGTAGCGCCCGTCGGCGAATTCGTCCATGCGCCAACGGAACAGCGGCCAGTCGTCGACCGGGATGAGCGCCGCCTCGTGCGCCCAGTATTCGACGAGGAGCCGTTTCCCGCGGCCGGGGCGCCATGCCGCGCGGTGCAGGAGGTCGGGGTCGTAGGGGCCGAGGCGGCTGAACAGCGGCATGAAGTGGGCTCGCGCGACGATGTTCACCGAATCCATCTGCAGCAGGCCGGTCCGTCCGACGACCCGTTTCAGATGAGCCGTCGTCGGCGTGCCCGACGGCCGACCGTCGGCGAATCCCTGTGCCGCGAGCGCGATCCGCCGCGCCTGCGACGTCGTGATCCGCTCGCGTGCCATCAGCGGGTGTGATCGACGAACCGGTAGCGGATCCCGGTGGTGGACGTCTGCCACTCCCCTGCCTCGGCGACCGTCCACTCCGGTCCGATCCCGGGCGCGAACGCATCCGCCTCCTCGACGTCGACGTCGATCTCGGTGACGCAGAGCTCCGTCGCGTGTTCCATTGCCGCCCGGTAGATCTCACCGCCACCGATGACGCTGACGGAGTCGTCGTCCGCGAGGGCGAGCGCAGCGTCGACCGACCGGGCGACGAGTGCCCCCTCGGCGGACCAGTCGGGATTGCGCGTGACGACGATGTTGGTCCGGCCGGGCAGCGGGCGGAACCTCGGCGGCAACGAGTCCCACGTCTTGCGACCCATGATGACCGGGTGGCCGAGGGTCAGCTCCTTGAACCGCGCCAGGTCCTCGGGCACGCGCCACGGGATGGTGTTGTCCCGGCCGATCGCCGCGCCCTTCCCGGCGACATCGTTGCCCTGGGCCCAGACCAGCCGGACGTGCGTCGGCATGCCCGGGGATCCTGCGCTCACACCGCCACCGGCGCCTTGATGCCCGGATGCGACCGGTAGCCGACGATCTCGATGTCGTCGTACTCGTAGTCGAAGATCGAATCACGCTTGCGCAGTTCGAGTCTCGGATACGGATACGGGTCGCGCGAGAGCTGCAGCGTGACCTGTTCGACGTGGTTGTCGTAGATGTGGCAGTCGCCGCCGGTCCAGATGAACTCGCCTACCTCGAGGCCGGCCTGCTGGGCCATCATGTGCGTCAGCAGCGCGTACGACGCGATGTTGAACGGCACGCCGAGGAACAGGTCGGCGCTGCGCTGGTACAGCTGGCACGAGAGCTTGCCGTCGGCGACGTAGAACTGGAAGAACGCGTGGCACGGCGGGAGTGCCATCTGCGGGATCTCGCCGACGTTCCACGCCGAGACGATGTTGCGGCGCGAGTCCGGATCGGTCTTGAGCAATTCGAGCGCCGCGGAGATCTGGTCGATGTGCTCGCCCGACGGCGTCGGCCAGGAACGCCATTGCACGCCGTAGACCGGGCCGAGGTCGCCGTTCTCGTCGGCCCACTCGTCCCAGATGGTCACGCCGCGCTCCTGCAACCAGCGCACGTTCGAGTCGCCGCGCAGGAACCACAGGAGCTCGTAGATGATCGACTTGAGGTGCACCTTCTTGGTGGTGATCAGCGGGAACCCCTCGGCGAGGTCGTACCGCAGCTGATGCCCGAACAGGCTGCGGGTGCCGGTCCCGGTGCGATCCGCCTTCGGGGTGCCTCTCTCGAGCACGAGGCGCAGGAGATCCTCGTAGGGGGTCGGGATCTCGCCGGTCGATGAGATGTCGCGGATGGCCGTGCTCACGGTGCCAGTCTAGGCAAAGCGTTCGGGGGTACGCTCCTCCCGTGGCCACCCGCAGCACGACCCGCGCCAACCGCTACGCGAAGCGCCGCCGCAAGCGCGTCGCGTCCCGCGACAACGACCTCACCGACACCCAGTGGGCCGCCCTGCAGGACGCCTGGGGCGGGTGCGCGTACTGCGGCGCGACCGGCGTCCCCCTGCAACGCGACTGCATGCTGGCGATCTCCCGGGGCGGCCGCTACACCCTGGCCAACGTCGTGCCGTGCTGCGGGTCGTGCAATGCGAGCAAGTGCAACACCGAGGTCACCTCGTGGATGCGACGCAAGAAGCTCGACGAGAAGGCATTCTTGGTGCGTCAGTACGAGGTGAGCCGGGCACTCGCCGACGTCGAGTGACACGGCCGAATGGGTTCGGTCGAATCTGCACGGTCGAATCGGCACGGGCGAATCGGCGCGTGAGCACCGGCGATCAGACACCGCGAAGGGAGAACAGCTGAAGAGTTTCACCCCCGTCGACCGGAACGCGTGGCGGCCGGGTCCCCAGAGGCCCCTTCATGCGGCTGGTCAACTCGATCGTCGCCCGTAATGTGCGGAAGAAGGGGCAGCTGGGCGGCGGCGACGCTCTGGTCCTGCACACCGTCGGCGCGAAGACCGACAAGGAGCGTTCCCATCCACTCGCCTGTTTCCCCGGCCCTGACGGCAGCCGGCTGATCGTCGCCTCCGCCAACGGCGCCGCGAAGAACCCCGGCTGGTACCACAACCTCCGGGCGAACCCGGACAAGGCGCGCATCGACATCGCCGGCGAGACGATCGAGGTCCGCGCCGAGCAGCTCCACGGCGAGGAGCGTGCGCAGGCGTGGGCGGAGATCAGCAAGAACCCGCGCTTCGCCGCCTATCAGGAGAAGACCGATCGAGAGATCCCGATCATCAAGCTGACGCGACGCTGACCGGGGAGCGCTGGAACCCAGAGTTGTTCCGCGGAACGCTCACGCGGCCATGGCAACCGACGCCGCGGTCGCCTGGCGTTCCCGCCATTCCCAGACCGCGTAGATCACCTCGGTGGCGTACCCGAGTTCCAGACGGCCGCCACCCACCGGAACGGTGGCACCTGCGGCGAGCCGCCCGTCGGGTGTCCACCCACCCGGAGCCTTCGTCGCCGGGCTGACCTCGATCGCCGATCCGTCCGGCATGTGAAAAGAGAATCGTTGCCGCCCATGACCTCTGATCGCGAACTCGCCACGATGCAGCGCCCGGTGGCACGACCCGCACAACAGGATCAGGTTGTCCAGCTCGGTCTCGCCGTCGTGGGACCAGAACACCACGTGATGTGCATGCAGGTGCCGAGTCCGCCCACACCCCGGCGTCTGGCAGCACCGATCCCGCAAGAACAACGCCCGGATCATCGCCTTGCTCGGCGTCCGCTGCTTACGCCCCATCCCCAACAACGCACGCCTGCCCGGGGAGCCGGACACCTTCCGTGACAACACCTCCCGTACGGACGCTCCACACGACGCCTCCTCCAGATCGGCCTCGGTCAGCGCCGGACCGTCGTCCAGATGCGGGTTCTCGATCCCCTCACCGACGTGAACCAGGATCTCCGCACCCGGCGCGATGTCGGGCATGTCGATACCGTCGTGAACCGCATCCGCCATCGCCACCACCGCCGGCGCCAGATTCGACGGCACGTTGCGCCACAGATCCCGGCGGTTCCCGGGCGCGCCCTCCGAATCCGGAGCTCCCTCGACCGACGGACCGGCAACCGGAGTGTTCCGCGGAACACTCGCCGGCGTCGGCAGGTCCGGGTCTCCCATCGTGCGAGTGCGCTCGTACTCCGCTCGCACCGCACCCGCGAGGAACCGGGCCCCGTCCAACGGCGCCAACGTCAGCGAGACCGACAACGACCCATCCGGATTCCACTTCCAGCGACCTCGGGACTCCGCACGGGCCCGGCGATCCGGATCGGTGCCTCGATCCCGGTCGATCTGTCGCATCGCCCGCACCGCCCGCTCCAGCTGCGACGCCGTGCACGCCAATGCGAGGTTCACCAGCTCCTTCTCCCGCAGCGGGGTCGCCACCCTGGTGAGTGCCCGGACCTTCGAATACGTCAGCCGCCCTTCACCGAAGACCTGACGGACCAGTGGAAGTTCCCGCAGCGCCTTGGCGACGCGGATCTGCTCGTGCGCGGTCCGCTGCGAGACCCCCGCCTTCCACGACAACCAGTGCGCCAGCGAGTGAATACCCGGACCCCGCCACGAATCCCGCTCGTCCAGTTCCGCCACGAGTCCCAGGAACTCCGCGGTCAACGCGGTGATCTGCGCGGCATGACCGAGCACCCGCTCCTCGAGAACCGCATCGGACAAGGATGCCGGGTCGGCGCCGTCGAACATCGACGACATGCCCTCGGAAATCAGCGCGCTCACGGACATTCCACCCCCGGGTAATCGATTCGAACGTATATACGAATCGTAGGGATAGGGTCTGACACAACTACTCACGAGCAGGTGAGGAGCGACGACGCTCGTCGATCAGTGTTCCGCGGAACACTGACGACCGATCTGGGCTACCCCATCAACTGCGCCGCAACGGTGGCGCCGAGCTCCCAGCACTTCTCGCGGTCGTCCTTGATGGGCTTCTCCGAGACGACCACGTACTCGGCGGATTTCACCCAGCCGAGCCCGGTGGTGATCGCGGTGAGCGCCTTCTCGGCGCCCTCGGTCCCCTGGTTGCCGTGGAAGTAGGCTCCGAACGGGCGCCCCTTCGTCGAGTCGAGGATCTGGTAGTACGCGCAGTCGAAGGCGTGTTTCAATGCGCCGCTGATATATCCGAGGTTGGCCGGGGTGCCGAGGAGGTAACCGTCGGCCTCGAGGAAGTCGGTGGCGGTGACCTCCAGTGCCGCCTTGCGCACCACCTCGACACCCTCGATCTCCGGGTCGGTGGCGCCGGCGACAACTGCCTCGAACATCTCCTGGCAGTGCGGCGAGGGCGTGTGGTGCACGATCAGCAGGCGGCTCACCGTTACTTCTCCCGCCCGTGGAACTGTGCGACCGCGCGCTTCATCATCGCCCGGGCGCGCGGGCGGTCACCGGCGTAGTCGTAGGCGCGCGCGATGCGATAGGTGTTGCGCCAGTCGGTCGGATCGGCCTCCCACTCGGCCTTCACCTGTGCGAACAACTCGTCGGCCGCGTCCCGTTCCAGACGTCCCGACGGACGGTGCGGCAACTGCGAGACGTCGAGTTCGCGTCCCTCTTCCCGCATGATCGCGGCGAGCTTCTGGTGTTCGATGCCCGCGCGCAGCGTCGCATAGATCAGCCACCCACCGATGAGCGGGAGCACGATGACACCGATGCCCAGGCCGATGCCGGTGGGCGTCCCGGCCAGGATGAGCTGGAAGCCGCGCCAGCCGAGGAGCACGAAATAGACGATCAGCGCGACGACGAGGAACCCGATCATCCAGACGATCGGGCGCGGGTCCTTCTTCTTCGGGCCCAGCTGCGGCGCCCCGCCCTCCGTGTCACCGGCATGGGTGCCGCCGTCGTGCGTCCCGCCGTCGGGAGTGCCGCCGTCGGGAGTGCCGTCTACAGGCTGATCGTCGGTCATGGGATCAGAGATCCATCAGTTCTTCGAGTCCGACGGTCAGTCCCGGCCGCTCACCGATCTGTCGCACGCCCAGGAGCACGCCCGGCGCGAACGACGAGCGATCCAGCGAGTCGTGGCGGATCGTGAGGGTCTCACCGGCGGTGCCGAGGAGCACCTCCTGGTGGGCGACGAGACCGGCGAGGCGCACCGAGTGGACGTGGACGCCGTCGACGACCGCACCGCGTGCGCCGTCGAGTTCGGACGTGGTCGCGTCGGGGCTCGGTCCGACACCGGCCTCGGCTCGGGCGCGCCCGATCAGCTCGGCGGTGCGGTAGGCGGTGCCCGACGGGGCGTCGGCCTTCTGCGGGTGGTGCAGCTCGACGACCTCGACCGAGTCGTAGTACTTGGCGGCCTGGGCGGCGAAGCGCATCGACAGCACGGCGCCGATCGCGAAGTTCGGGGCGATGAGCACGCCGACCGCCGGGTTCTGGGCCAGCCAGCCGCGCACGGTCTCCAGGCGCTCCTCGGTGAAGCCGGTGGTTCCGACCACCGCATGAATTCCGTTGGAGATGAGGAACTCCAGGTTGTCCATCACCACGTCGGGGTGGGTGAAGTCGACGACGACCTGGGTCCCGGTGTCGGTGAAGTACTCGAGCGAATCCCCCTTGTCGACGCCCACCGTGTAGGTGAGGTCGTCGGCCTCCTCGACCGCCTTGACGATCGCCTGACCGACCTTGCCCTGACTGCCCAGGACGCCGACCTTGATTCCGCTCATGTCCACCTCTTCGTCGTGACGCGTTGCGCACCCAGTCTAGTGGCGCGCACACCGGCCACCGGCCGGCACCGGCGGGCGGAACCGCCTCGTTGCGCTGCTAATAGATCGGCGCATCGCCGCGTCGATGCTCGAAGACGAGCGACGTGGTGGTGCCGGCGACCTCGGGGCGGGAGTTGAGGCGTTCGACGAACTGCCGCAGCGCCTCGGTGTCGGCGGTGGCGACGTGCAGCATGTAGTCGTCGGCCCCGGCGAGGAAGAACACGTCGATCACCTCGTCGTAGGCCGCGATCTCGCCGACAAACCGCCGGATCCGGCCGCGGGCGTCGGCCTGCAGACTCACCGCGACCATCGCGCGCAACGGACGCCCGACCGCCGCCGGGTCGACGTCGGCGAAGAATCCGCGGATCACGCCGAGGTCGACGAGTCTGCGCATGCGCCCGTGACAGGTCGACGGGGCGATCCCGACGCGCTGCGCCAGCTCGCTGTTGGGGATGCGGGCGTCGGCCTGCAGGAGTTTGAGGATCTCGCGATCCGTGTCGTCGAGATCAGTGGGCCGAACATCCTTCGGCGTGGCTGGCACAGCGACCTCCTCGATGGAACGATCTTCGCGATACCGCCAGCGTAGAGAGTATTCGTCACTCTCATTGTGAGGTTTCCGATGTTCCTTCACCCTGGACCCAGATAACCGGAACAAGCTTCAGCAACGAGGCCAACCGTCAGCAGTACGCCACACGACGGGAGCACACCATGCGCGTCGGCATCCCCACCGAGATCAAGAACAACGAGTACCGCGTCGCCATCACCCCGGCCGGCGTGACCGAACTGCACCGTCGCGGCCACGAGGTGATCATCCAGGCCGGCGCCGGCGAGGGCTCGGCCATCTCCGACAACGACTACAAGGCCGCCGGCGCCCAGATCCTCGGCACCGCCGCCGAGGTCTGGGAACAGGCCGAGCTGCTGCTGAAGGTGAAGGAGCCGATCGCGGCGGAGTTCGACCTGATGCACGAGGGTCAGACGGTCTTCACCTACCTCCACCTCGCTGCGGGCAAGGACTGCACCGAGGCGCTCCTGCGGTCGGGCACGACGTCCATCGCCTACGAACTCGTCCGCACCGCCGACGGCGCACTCCCCCTCCTCGCGCCGATGTCGGAGGTCGCCGGCCGCCTCGCTCCCCAGGTCGGCGCCTACCACCTGATGCGCTCGGCCGGTGGTCGCGGCGTGCTGATGGGCGGGGTGCCCGGCACCGAGCCCGCCGAGGTCGTCGTCATCGGCGGCGGCGTCAGCGGCGTGAACGCCGCGACGATCGCGGTGGGCATGGGCGCGCAGGTCACCGTCTTCGACCTCGACATCGCCAAGCTCCGCGCCGTCGACGCGCGGTTCGGCGGCCGCGTCCACACCCGCTACAGCACATCGCTCGCGCTCGACGAGGCGATCCGCAGGGCCGACCTCGTGATCGGCGCGGTCCTCGTGCCGGGGGCGAAGGCACCGGTGCTCGTCCCCAACGGCCTTGTGGCCGAGATGAAGCCGGGCTCGGTGCTCGTCGACATCGCGATCGACCAGGGCGGCTGCTTCGAGGACTCCCGACCCACCACGCACGACGACCCGACGTTCACCGTGCACCACAGCACCTTCTACTGCGTGGCGAACATGCCCGGCACCGTCGCACGCACGTCCACCCAGGCGCTCACCGGCGCGACGCTGCCCTACGTGCTGCGACTGGCCGACGCCGGCTGGGAGTCCGCGTGCGCCGCCGACCCCGCGCTCGCCGCCGGACTGAGCACCCACCGCGGCGAGCTGTTCACCGCGGAGGTCGGAGCCGCGCTCGATCTACCGGTCTCCGAGAACCCGTTCCCCCACAACTGATCTAGAACTCGATGCGGCTGGTGCCGCGCTGCTTGCCGCGCCAGCCGTATCGGCGTTCGACGATCTCGCCGTGGCCGTCGTGACCGATGCGCAGGATCGTCGACGCCCGGGTTCCGTAGCCGGGGATGTCGATGAACTTCGCCGACAGCGCGGACTCGAGGTCCGCCTCGACACCCGTGTCCGGGAGCCGCTCGGCGGGTGCGCGGTCGTGGTCGGCGAGCATCGCGAAGTAGTCCTCGTCGGAGGCATCCGCGGCGATCAGATCCCGTAGTGCGGCGACGCCGTCGACGACCTTCGGCCAGTCGTTGTCGAGGGACCCGTTGGACACCCCGTGCACCCCGTCGGACACCCGCTCGGCGTGCGGCTGCGGCCGGTTGGTCACCCAGTACAGGTCGTCGGTGTCGCCGACGAGCAGGTTCACCGGGTCGTAGTCGGCGGCCTCGTCGACGACGCGCTCGGCGAACGCCTTGGGCGCCTCGACGGAGGTCAGGTAGTCCACCGGCAGCTGTCCGCGCGACCGGACGCCCACGCGCTGCGGCGGGCCGACGCGCACGTTGGTCACCATCGCCACGCGACCGGGGACCTCGGCCGACACCCCCATCCAGGTGCCGCCGGCCTGCGCGTCGCGACCGGCGATGATCGGCAGGTCCTTCCACCGCGACAGCGCGTAGGTGCGTCGGCGGCGGTATTCGTCGCGGTTGGCCGCGACGATCAGCCGGTGGTCGGGATGCGCGTTCCACGCGAACAGGATCAGGCACATGGGGTCATCGATTCACCTGGTACTGGCTCATGTTCGCCATTCTCTGCTGCACCCCGGCGATCTCGCGCACCGCCTGCCCCACCAGGCTCCGGTCCAGCGGCGACAGTCGCTTCATCTCGACGACGTCGGTCGGCGCCTCGCCGCGATCGAACCGGGCGACCTGGTAGCGCAGGCGCATGCGCTGCAGGACGTCGAAGACCTCCAGCAACGTGGTCGCGTCATCGTCGGACAGCATCGGGCTCCCCGACGCCGCTCTCAGCCGGGCACGGGTGTTTACCTCGGTGCTGTCGACGCTGAGTGCCGCCCATCGCGCGATGTTGACCAGCGGGGTCAGTGCGTGCGACTTCAGATCGAAGGTCCCGGCGCGCCCGGTCAGCACGTCCCGCACCGTGCGGAGTCGGGCCCGGGTCGCCAGCGACTCCTCGAGGAGCAGCCGCATCGTGCGCGGGTCTGCCCGCAGCGCGGCGATCATCTCGTCCCCGGGTACGTGCTCGGTTCCTGCGGTGCGCAACGCCCTCCCGTCCAGGATCAGCGACGTGAAGATCATCCCCTTGTTCTCCAACGGCTCGTCGACCCACCCGCGGATGGCGGTCCGCCACGCCGAACGGCTGCGGGAGAACAGGGTCTTCGACGCCACCGCGCCGTTGGCGTCGACGGCGATCCCGGCACCGCGCAGCACCTCGTCGAGCTCCGCGAACGCTTCCCGGTATGCGGTGTGCGAGGCGGGGTCCAGCGCGTCGTCGAAGACCACCGCGGAGTCGACGTCGGAGCTGAGCACCGGTTCGCGACGAGCGTTGCTGCCCAACGACAACCACGTGTACGACGCCGGGTCCACGCCGGGACGCGAGTCGACGACGAGCGCGAGGCCACGCTGCACGACGGCGTCGACGATGAGGGAGGTGACGCGGGTGACCTCGTGGGCGGGCCGGTCCCGCCGCACCAGATCGGCGACGAGCTGCGGGATGCGCCGCGCATGCGACTGCAGTTCGGCGACGCTGCGCGACCGCGAGATCTGTTCGCGCAGCGGCATGCTCGCGCCCGCTGGATCGGCGACGAAGTCCCCCGCCCCGATCACGCCGAGAACCCGCCCCGTCTCGTCGCACACCGGGATCACCCGCAGGCCGCGGTCGAGGAGTTCGGTCAGGGCGTCCACCGTCGAGGTCCGATGGTCGATGACGAGGGCCGGGCCGTCGACGATCTCGCCGACCGGAGTGTCGGCACCGCGTCCCGCGGCGACGACCCGCGCCCGGATGTCGGCGTCGGTGACCAGTCCGTGGCGCCCCTCGGCAAGCGGGATGACGACGTAGTCCTGGCCGCGCTCGGTCATCAGGGCCGCGGCCTGGCGCACCGTCATCTCGGCGCGGCCGATCACCGGCGCCGTCCGCAACAGGTCCGCGACCGTCCGGGACGCGGGCGTACCCGACGCGTCGCGCCGGTGCGCGACCGTCAGCTGGTCTTCCGGACCGTTCATCCCTGCAGATCTTAGAGGCGAGGCGACCGGTCCTTGCGCGGGCAGAGAGAGAACGGGGCCCGTCGTCCGTGATGGACGACGGGCCCCGTCGGTTGTCTTCACCGATCAGCGGATCGGCTGCGCCGATCAGGCGTCGGCGGCAGCCGCCTCGCTCTTCTCGGCCTTGTCGGCGTCGTCGACCGGGACGAGGCTGATCTTGCCGCGCTCGTCGATGTCGGCGATCTCCACGCGGAGCTTGGAGCCGACGTTCACGACGTCCTCCACCTTGTTCACGCGCTTGCCCTTGCCGAGCTTGGAGATGTGGACCAGGCCGTCGCGACCCGGCAGCAGCGAGACGAACGCGCCGAACGCGGTGGTCTTGACGACCGTGCCGAGGAACCGCTCGCCGACCTTCGGCAGCTGCGGGTTGGCGATGGCGTTGATCTTGTCGATCGCGGCCTGCGCCGACTCGCCGTCCGAGGCGCCGACGAACACGGTGCCGTCGTCCTCGATGGAGATGTTGGCGCCGGTCTCCTCGGTGATGCCGTTGATCGTCTTGCCCTTGGGGCCGATCAGCTCGCCGATCTTGTCCATCGGGATCTTGATGGTGGTGATCCGCGGAGCGTAGGGGCTCATCTCGTCGGGCTCGTCGATGGCCTCGGCCATGACGTCGAGGATGGTCAGCCGGGCATCCTTGGCCTGGCTGAGCGCACCCGCGAGCACCTGCGACGGGATGCCGTCGAGCTTGGTGTCGAGCTGCAGGGCGGTCACGAAGTCCTTGGTGCCGGCGACCTTGAAGTCCATGTCGCCGAAGGCGTCCTCGGCACCGAGGATGTCGGTCAGCGCCACGTAGCGGGTCTCGCCGTCGACGGTGTCGGACACCAGGCCCATCGCGATGCCGGCGACCGGGGCGCGCAGCGGCACACCGGCGTTGAGCAGCGACAGGGTCGACGCGCAGACCGAGCCCATCGAGGTCGAGCCGTTGGAGCCCAGGGCCTCCGAGACCTGACGGATGGCGTACGGGAACTCGTCGACGCTCGGCAGCACCGGCACGAGGGCACGCTCGGCGAGCGCGCCGTGGCCGATCTCGCGACGCTTCGGCGAACCGACGCGGCCGGTCTCACCGGTCGAGTACGGCGGGAAGTTGTAGTGGTGCATGTAGCGCTTGCTCGTCTCCGGGCCGAGGGAGTCGATCTGCTGCGCCATCTTGATCATGTCCAGCGTGGTGATGCCCAGGATCTGGGTCTCGCCGCGCTCGAACAGTGCGCTGCCGTGGGCACGCGGGACCACCGAGACCTCGGCCGACAGCGCACGGATGTCGGTGATGCCGCGGCCGTCGATGCGGAAGTGGTCGGTGAGGATGCGCTGGCGGACGAGCTTCTTGGTCAGCGCGCGGTAGGCGCCGCCGATCTCCTTCTCGCGGCCCTCGAACTTGTCGGCGAGCTGCTCGAGGATGTCGGCCTTGAGCTCGTCGGTCTTGTCGTCGCGCTCTTGCTTGCCGGCGATGGTCAGGATCTCCGACAGGCGCTCGGTCGCGGCGGCTGCGACGGCCTCGTAGACGTCGTCCTGGTAGGCCGGGTACAGCGGGAACTCGCCGGTCTCCTTGGCCGCGGCGGCGGCCAGCGACTTCTGTGCCTCGCAGAGGCGGGCGATGAACGGCTTGGCGGCCTCGAGGCCCTCGGCGACGATGGCCTCGGTCGGCGCCTGCGCGCCGCCGGCGATGAGGTCGATGACGTTCTCGGTGGCCTCGGCCTCGACCATCATGATCGCGACGTCGGCGTTGTCGCCCTCACCGCTGACGATGCGGCCGGCGACGACCATGTCGAACACGGCGCCCTCGAGCTGCTCGACGGTCGGGAACGCGACCCACTGGCCGGCCTTGTTCTCCTCGGTCGGGATGAGCGCGACGCGCACGCCGCCGACCGGACCCGAGAACGGCAGGCCTGCGAGCTGGGTCGACGCCGAGGCGGCGTTGATGGCCAGCACGTCGTACAGGTCGTTCGGGTTGAGCGACAGCACGGTCACGACGACCTGGATCTCGTTGCGGAGGCCGTCGACGAAGGACGGGCGCAGCGGACGGTCGATGAGGCGGCAGGTGAGGATCGCGTCGGTCGACGGGCGACCCTCGCGGCGGAAGAACGAGCCGGGGATGCGGCCGGCGGCGTACATCCGCTCCTCGACGTCCACGGTCAGCGGGAAGAAGTCGAACTGCTCCTTCGGGTGCTTGCTGGCGGTGGTGGTCGACAGCAGCATGTTCTCGTCGTCGAGGTATGCGGTGACCGAGCCCGCCGCCTGCAGGGCCAGGCGTCCGGTCTCGAACCGGATCGTGCGGGTGCCGAAGCTGCCGTTGTCGATGATCGCCGTCGCCTCGGTGATGGCGTCGTCGAAGTCCTCGGCGAAGTCTTCGGAGGTGTTCACATCTGTCATGTGGGGTGGAATCCCTTCGTAGCGGCTGCCGTGCGGGCGGCCGTTGTTCATATGCGGCCCATGCGGACATGGCCGCGTGTGCGGTTGCGGGTGGTCTTCGCGAGGTGCGCGGATACGACGCCAGTCGAGGCGGTGCCCCAACCGGCCCTTTGCCGTGGTACGAGCGCACGCGCGGATCGAGACCGACCCGGAACGCGCCGAGAAATGCACGGCAGCGGGTGAATGGCGCGACGTGTTCGCGCCGGGTGAGTGCTCAGACGGCCTTCGATCGAAGCGGCCGGAACCTTCGGGGTTCCGGCGGCCACTACCGAGGACCGATCTGGCTCGTCGTCACGCGCTGCCTTGGAGTTCACGGCAACGATCCACTCGTCAGCCTATCATCGCGCGCCGTCAATACCTCAAAACAAGCGAACCGGCCACCTCCCGCGTCGGGAGATGGCCGGTTCGAGGTTCGCGTGTCGCGAGGAGATCAGCGACGCAGACCGAGGCGCTCGATGAGCGAACGGTAGCGGTTGATGTCCTTCTTGGCGACGTACTTGAGCAGGCGGCGACGACGACCGACTAGCAGCAGCAGGCCGCGACGGCTGTGGTGGTCGTGCTTGTGCTGCTTCAGGTGCTCGGTGAGGTCGACGATGCGCTTGGTCAGCAGGGCGACCTGGGCCTCCGGCGAGCCGGTGTCGGTCTCGTGCAGACCGTACTCGGCGAGGATTTCCTTCTTCTGCTCGGCAGTCAATGCCATGGAGATGCTCCTGATTCTCAGTGCCGCGTTCGAAAAGACTCCCGGTGTGCCGCCGCGGACCGCAGCAACACCGACTGATCAGGCTACCTGCCGCAGTGCGCCCGACCCAAATCCGGCCCGGTGCGCCGGCCGGCCGGGAACCCGGTCAGGCGGGGACCAGAACCCCCACGTCCAGCGCACCGCGTCCGAGCCACCACCAGACGAGCGCCACGGCGAGGACGCCCACGACCGCGCCGGCCGCGATGGCGACGGCGAGCCACCGCTGTGCGACGGCGTCCCGCGCGCCGAGGGAGACGCCGACGAGGCCGATCACGACCGACGTCAACGCCGCCGCGAGCAGGACGAAGATCCCGACCACGGGATCTCCGAGGTCGCCGGCCGCCGAGGTCGCCCCCAGACTCCCGAGCGGAAGCGTGAGTCCCACCGGACGCACGGGAATCGCACCGGCGATCACCACCGCCGCGACACCCGCACCGGTCACCAGCGTGAACCCGGGGCGAGGGCTGCTGCCCTGCCGCACCACCGCGTACAGGGCGGCCAGCCCGCCGACGATGATCAGCAGCCCGAGCGCGGTGGTGAACCAGCCGAGGGTCAGCTGCAGCCCGGTCAGCTCGGCGTAGCGGCGGTTGACGAAACCGAAGCCGTTCGCGTCGATCCCGTGCCCGGCGTGCACCCAGTGCATGAAGCTCGCCGCGATGACGATGAACCCCATCAGGACGCAGGCCAGGGCTCCGGCGCGCGCGGTGACCTGTCCCCCGCCCGATGCGGCGGGGCTCACCTCTCCGGCGCTCACTTCTCCGCCGCCGCGAGGATCTCCCGGGTCTTGGCCACGTCGTCGTGCATGGCCTCGACGAGCGCGTCGATGCCGTCGAACTGCACCATGCCGCGGATGCGGTGCACGAAGTCGACGGCGACGTGCTGGCCGTAGAGGTCGGCGTTCTTGTCGAGCACGAAGGCCTCGACGGTGCGGGTGCGCCCGGAGAAGGTCGGGTTGGTGCCGACCGACACCGCGGCCTGGTACCGCTGCCCCGGCTCGACCTCGCCGACGGCCGGTCCGGCCCCGAGGATCGTGAACCAGGCGGCGTACACGCCGTCGGCGGGGATGGCGGCGTACATCGGCGGCGCGACGTTGGCGGTCGGGAAACCGAGGTCGCGGCCGCGGCCGTCACCGCGCACCACGACGCCCTCGACCCGGTGGGGCCGTCCGAGCGCCTCCGCGGCGAGATCCATGTCGCCGGCGGCGACGCACGAGCGGATGTAGGTCGACGAGTAGGTCACGGCATGCTCGCCGAACAGCGAGACCGCCTGCACCTCGAAGCCGAACCGCGCACCGAGTTCGGTGAGCTTGCCGACGTCGCCGGCCGCCTTGCGACCGAACGTGAAGTTGTCGCCCACCACGACGTCGGCGGCGTGCAGCTGCTCGACGAGGATGTCGTGGGCGAACTCCTGCGGCGAGAGCTTCGCGAGTTCGGGCGTGAAGGGCATGACGCAGAAGACGTCGATCCCGAGTTCCTCGGCCAGCTCCGCACGCCGGGTCAGCGTGGTCAGTTGCGGCGGATGCGTTCCCGGCCGCACGACCTCCGACGGGTGCGGATCGAAGGTCATCAGCACCGAGGGGACGCCGTACTTCTCGGCGGCCGCCGTCGCGGCGCGGATCAGTTCGGCATGCCCCCGGTGCACACCGTCGAAGACACCGATGGTCACCACACATCGTCCCCAGTCCGCGGGGATGTCATCCAGACCTCGCCATCGCAACACGCGACCAGACTACGGGCAGCGCCGATCCCGAACCACCACCGGCACACGCCAGAACACGACGAAGGTGACGCTAAGCTCTATCCATGCCATGGCGATCAGACCGTCCGGTGACCGAGCTGTCACAGGTCACCCAGGACTATCTGAAGGTCATCTGGACCAGCCAGGAGTGGGAGGACGTCAAGGTCACCACCAAGCTGCTGGCCCAGTCCCTCGGCGTATCGGCGTCGACGGCATCCGAGGCCATCCGCAAGCTCGCCGACCAGGGCCTGGTCTCCCATGAGCCGTACGGGGCGGTGACACTCACCGACGACGGACGGCAGGCCGCGATCCTCATGGTCCGGCGCCATCGGCTCCTCGAGACCTTCCTCGTCCGCGAACTCGGCTATCGGTGGGACGAGGTGCACGACGAGGCGGAGATCCTCGAGCACGCGGTCTCCGACCGTTTCCTGGCGCGTCTCGACGCCAAACTGGGCTTCCCCGACCGGGATCCGCACGGTGACCCCATCCCCGCTCTCGACGGTACGATCCCCACCCCCGACGCGGCGCTGCTCTCCGAGCTCGAGGTCGGGGCGTCGGGCTGCATCGCCCGCATCTCCGACACCGACCCGGAGATGCTGCGCTACTTCGACGAGGTGGGCGTCGCCCTCGACCGCGTCGTGACGGTCGCCGAGAAGCGCCCGTTCGCCGGCACCATCTCGGTCTCGCTCGACGACTCCGCGCCGATCGACCTCGGCGACATCGCCGCCCGTGCGATCTTCGTCGTGCCCAGCGACGCCGCGCCGCGGGACTGAGCCGTCATCGCTCAGCCCAGCGCCGTCATCGCTCAGCGCAGCGCCGTCATCACTCAGCGCAGCGTCGCCGGCCGCACCACCATCACCGAACTGGCGCGCTTGCCCTTTTCCTGCACCAGCGCGATCGCCCGCTCGTGCGGGTCGACGACGACGTAGATGCCCTTCATCCCGATCGGGGTGAGCCAGCGTCCCTGGCTGATGGATTCGGCCTCGTCGTCGCTGATGTCGCGGCGCGGGAACGAGATCTTGGCCGCCTCGTCGATGCCGAGGCTGAGCTCGCCGTCCTCGCGCACCTCGTCGAGGGTGCGCGCGTGCTCGAGCGTGAAGGGGCCGACGGCGGTGCGTCGCAGCGCGTTGAGGTGGCCGCCGACGCCGAGGGCCGCACCCAGGTCGCGGGCCAGCGAGCGGATGTAGGTCCCGGACGAACAATCCACCGCCACATCGAGATCCACGAACTCCCCCTCGCGGCGGGTGTCGAGCACGTCGAACCGCGACACCGTCACCGGGCGCGGTTTCAGGTCGAACTCGGCGCCGGTGCGGGCGAGGGCGTGGGCGCGTCGGCCGTCGACCTTGATCGCGGAGACCTTCGCCGGGACCTGTTCGATGTCGCCGGTGAGCGCGGCGACGCCGTCGGCGATCTGCTCGTCGGTGACGCCGGAGGCGTCCGCGGTGGTCAGGGTCTCCCCTTCCCGGTCGTCGGTGGTCGTGGAGGCGCCGAGCCGGATGGTCGCCGTATAGGACTTGGTGGTCAGCGACAACAGGCCGAGAAGTTTTGTGGCCCTTTCGATCCCGATGACGAGCACGCCGGTGGCCATCGGGTCGAGGGTGCCGGCGTGACCCACCCGGCGGGTGTTGAAGATCTTCCGGCAGCGGGAGACGACGTCGTGGCTGGTGATCCCGGCGTCCTTGTCGACGATGAGCAGGCCGGCCTTCTCGATGGATTCGTCCGCCATGTCAGACCACCGCGATCGAGGTGACGATGAGGTCGCACTCGACGAGCCAGCGACCGCGGAACTCGAGCACCGGCGTCCCGCCGTCGGATGCCTTGGGGTCGATGAGGATCCGCGAGGTGAAGGTCCCGGCGGCGGGCGCGGTCTGCTCGAACGTGATGTGGGCGTCCTCGAACCCCAGCCAGCGCCGGGTGATCGGGAACCACGCCTTGTAGGTGGCCTCCTTGGCGCAGAACAGCAGCCGGTCCCAGTGCAACCCGGCCGGCCGGGTCGCGAGCACGTCGCGCTCCTCGGGCAGGCTGGTGTGCTCGAGCACGCCGTCGGGCAGGGTGTCGTGGGGTTCGGCGTCGATGCCGAGGGACCGCACCCCCATCGCGTGGGCGACGACGGCGGCCCGGTAGCCGTCGCAGTGCGTGAGGCTGCCGACGACACCCACCGGCCACGTCGGTTCCCCCTTCTCCCCCTTGAGGATCGGGACGGGGTCGAAGCCGATTCGCGCGAGGGCCTCGCGCGCACAATGGCGCACCGTGACGAACTCGCGGCGCCGCTTCTCCACCGCTCGCCCGATCAGGGCCTGTTCGGCCGGCAACGGCTGCAGACCCGGCGGATCGTCGAACGCCTCCGCCGAGGCGACCCCGGCCGGGAGGAGTTTCTCGATCACATCTGGTCCTTTCGTCGTTCGGTCTCGCGTCGTTTCCGCTCGGCCAGTCGCTGCTCCACCCGCTCGCGGAACTCCGCGGCGCGCTCGGCGTAGTCCGGCGGCAGCTCGAACCGGACGCCGTGTTCGGGAAGATCTTTCTCGCCGAGGCCGTCCCCCGGCACGATGCTGCGCATCAGGGGCTTCGGCAGTCCGCGGCGCTTCCACTCGCGCGGATAGCCGACCGAGACCTCCTCGAAGCGGACGCCGTCGTACCAGGTGGTCCGCGGGATGTGCAGGTGCCCGTACACGCAGCACTCCGCGTTGAACTCGGTGTGCCAGTCGGCGGTCAGCTCGCTGCCGCACCACAGCGCGAACTCCGGGTAGATGAGCGCATCGCACGGTTCCCGGCGCAGCGGCCAGTGGTTGATCAGGACCTTCTTCTCGGCGGGGTCGAGCGCCTCGAGACGACGCCGCGTGAGCTCGATGCGGGCCCGTCCCCAGACGTCGCGCGTCGGGTAGGGCTCCGGCGACAGCAGGAACTCGTCGGTCGCCACCACGTTCCGGTCCCGCGCGAGCGCGAGTGCGGTGAGCTTGTCGAAGGTCCCCGCGGGACGGAAGGTGTAGTCGTAGAGCAGGAACATCGGTACGACGCGAACCGGGTCGCGGCCGTCGCCCGGATCGAACAGCGGGTAGATGTCCTCCGGTGTCACCACGCCGATGTCGCGGCAGGCCTGGACCAGGTAGTCGTAGCGGGCCACCCCGAACAGCTGCAGCGGGTCCTTGGCCGTCGTGTACAGCTCGTGATTGCCCGGGACCCAGATCACCGTGCGGAAGCGGGTGCGCAGGCGCCGCAGGGTGTCGATGATGTCGTCGGTGCGTTCGGCGACGTCCCCGGCCACGATGAGCCAGTCGTCCGACGACGTCGGCCGGATCTGGTCGATGATGTGCTCGTTGCCCCGATGGGCGACGTGCAGATCGCTGATCGCCCACAAAGTTGCCACGAGGATCCATCGTGCCAGAGGCGGCAGAACACTTCCGTCGGGGGCCGTCGGTGACGCTGCGGGCCGGGTGGGCCGGCAGCCGGATCACATCAGAACAGATCGGATCGGACGCGATCGGACCCGGTCACTTCCGTTCCGCGCCCGCCTGCCGCCACCGCCCGGAGCGGATCCGCCAGACCACGGTCGCCAGCCGGACGAGCATGAAGACGACGAGACCCGACCACACGCCGGCCAGCCCCCAGTCGAAGACGAGCGACAGCCAGATCAGCGGCAGGAAGCCGACGAGCGCTCCGGTGAGCGTCGCCGTCCTCAGGAACGCCGCGTCGCCGCTGCCGAGCAACACGCCGTCGAGCGCGAACACCACCCCCGCGATCGGCAGCATGCCGACGAAGAACCACCACGGCACCCCGATGGCGTCGAGCACGGCGTCGTCGGAGGTGAAGATCCGCGGGATGAGGCCGGCGCCGGCGGCGAAGATCGCGCCCATCGCGGTGGCGGCGACGAGCGACACCCCGGTGACCCGCCGTGCGACGGTGTCGGCGACCCGCAGGCGTCCGCCGCCGAGTGCCGCGCCGACGAGGGCCTGCGCGGCGATGGCCAGGGAGTCGAGGAACAGCGCCATGAACTCCCAGAGCTGCAGGACCAGCTGGTGTGCGGCCACCTGCGCGACGCCGAAGCGCGCGGCGACCGCGGCCGCGGAGACGAAGCAGATCTGGAACGACAGGCTGCGCACGACGAGATCGCGCGCCATGGTCAGCTGGGCGACGATGATCGAGCGATCGGGCGCATACCCCTTCGACTCCGCGGACGCCTCCCGGATCACCCGGACCGCGAACAAGGTCCCGGTGACGCCCTGGCCGACGACGTTCGCGACCGCGCTGCCGGGCAGGCCGAGTCGCGGGAACGGACCGAGACCGTGGACCAACCCGACGACCAGGACCGCGGCGACCGACAGACCGACGACCACGTAGATCACCGGCCGTCTGGTGTCCTGCACGCCGCGCATCCAGCCGTTGCCCGCCATGGACAGCAGGATCAGCGGGACCCCGAACATCGCGATCCGCAACCACTGCGCCGCGTCGGCCGCGACCACCGCGGAGTCCTCCGACGCCGCTCCCACGAGCACCCGCATGATCGCGGGCGCCGACGGATAGGCGATCGCCACCAGCAGCGCGCCGACGGCCATCGCGATCCAACTGGCCTGCACGCCCTCCTCGACCGCGCCCGCCCGGTCCCCCGCGCCGAAGCGACGGGCCGACCGGGCGGTGGTGCCGTAGGACAGGAAGGTCAGCTGCGTGCTGATGACCGACAGCACGAGGGTGCCGACACCGAGCGCCGCCAGTTCGCGACCGCCGAGGCGGCCGACGACGGCGAGGTCGAGGAGCAGATAGAGCGGCGGGGCGATGAGCACCGCCAGCGCCGAGACCGTGAGGGTCGCGATCCGCCGGACCCCGGCATCGTCTGTCAGAGCGACTCCAGCAGTCGCGCCACCACTTCCTCGGCGGTGCCGGTGTCGCTGTACCCGGATGCCTGACGATGCCCGCCGCCGCCGTGGGCGCGGGCGATCGGGACCAGGTCGACGGCGTCCTTGCTGCGCAGCGACACCGTCCACATCCCGGGTTGGTTCTCCTTGAACACCGCCGCGACCTCGGCGTCGCGGGCGGTCCGGATCGTGTCGACGACGCTCTCCGATTCCTCCCAGCTCATGCCGGCGAGGGCCTTCTGGTCGACGATCGCGTAGACGAGTCCCGCACCGTTGCAGGCCGACGGCACCAGCTTCGCCGAGGCGAGCACCCCCGACATCATCGAGAACCACTCGAACGGGTGCGAGTCGAAGAGGACGCGACTCCACCTGCGCGAGTCGACGCCGGTCTCGAGCAGGCGCGCCGCGATCCGGAACGAGTCCGGCCGGGCCCACCGGAACGAGCCGGTGTCGGTGGTCAGACCCGCATAGACGCAGGTGGCGATCTCGGCGTCGAGTTCGACGCCGAGCGCGTCGAGCACCTCGAGGACCAGCACCGCCGTGCAGTCGGCCGACGGGTCCACGAGATCGATGTCCCCGAAGCCGGGGTTCGACGCGTGGTGGTCGATCGCGATCGACGTCTCGGCGCCGGTGAAGACCTCGCCGAGTTCGTCGAGCCGCCCGAGATTCGCCGCGTCGACGGCCACCACGACCGGATGCCCGGCGAGGCGGCCCGGCTCACGCAGCAGCCCCGCGCCGGGAAGACCCGCGAGCGACTCGGGCAGCTTCTCGGGTCCCGGATAGGCGACCTCGACGTCGACGCCGCGACGCTCGAGGGCCAGACCGAGCGCGAGACCGCTGCCGATGGTGTCCGCGTCGGGGCGGACGTGGCAGCAGATCGTCACCGCCGGCGCGGTCGCCAGCGTCGCGGCGATCGCTGCACTCGCCGAACCGCTCACTCGTCCGTGCCGCCGTCTGCGGAGTCGTCCGAGTCGTCGGTGGGGTCGTCGCCGGTGGGGTCGTCGTCGGTGGGGTCGTCGTCGGTGGAGCGGTAGGGGTCGGGGTCGCCGGCCGGCTTCGCCTGGGCCGCCTGACGGGCGACCATCTCGTCCCTCGCGCGGGCGCGCGCGACGAGTTCTTCCATCTGGCGGGCCGCGTCCGGGACGGTGTCGAGGACGAAACGCAGGGTCGGGGTGAACCGGACGCCGGTGCCGGCGCCGACCTTGGAACGCAGGACGCCGGTGGCCTTGGCCAGGCCGGCGGCCGCCGCCTCGTAGTCGGGTTCCTCGTCGAGCGAGGCGCCCATGACGGTGTAGTAGATCGTGGCGTCGTGGAGATCGTTGGTCACCCGGGTGTCGGTGACCGTCACGTAGGCCAGGCGCGGATCCTTGATCTCGCTCGCGATCGCCGAGGCGACGATCGTGGAGATCCGCTTGGCCAGGCGCTGGGCCCGTGCTGGATCAGCCATCGGGAGTCCTTCCGTAGCGGGGACGTGTGCGCCGGCCCGGGTCCAGGTTCTGGACCGGTCGGGCCGGCGCACACGGTATGGGTCGAGAGGGCCAGGCACTCACGCGATCAGTCGCGCGGCTTCTCCTGGAGCTCGTAGGTCTCGATCACGTCGCCCACCTTGATGTCGGAGTAGGTCAGCGTGAGACCACATTCGTAACCCTCGCGGACCTCGGTGACATCGTCCTTCTCGCGACGGAGCGAGGACACGGTGAGGTTGTCGGCGATCACGACGTTGTCGCGGAGCAGGCGGGCCTTGGCGTTGCGACGCATGATGCCCGACTGGACGAGACAACCGGCGATGTTGCCGACCTTCGACGACTTGAAGATGGCGCGGATCTCGGCGCGGCCGAGCTCCACCTCTTCGTAAATCGGCTTGAGCATGCCCTTGAGGGCGCTCTCGATCTCGTCGATGGCCTGGTAGATCACCGAGTAGTACCGGATGTCGACGCCCTCGCGGTTGGCCAGCTCGGTGGCCTTGCCCTCCGCACGGACGTTGAAGCCGATGATGATCGCGTCCGACGCGGTCGCCAGGTTGACGTTGGTCTCGGTGACACCACCGACACCGCGGTCGATGATCCGCAGGCTGACCTCGTCGCCCATGTCGATGCCGAGCAGGGCCTCTTCCAGGGCTTCGACCGTACCCGCGTTGTCGCCCTTGAGGATGAGGTTGAGCTGCGCGGTCTCCTTGAGCGCCGAATCCAGGTCCTCGAGGCTGATGCGCTTGCGGCTGCGAGCGGCGAGCGCGTTGCGCTTGCGTGCGTTGCGCCGGTCGGCGATCTGCCGGGCGATGCGGTCCTCCTCGACCACGAGCAGGTTGTCACCCGCACCGCAGACCGAGGTGAAGCCGATGACCTGGACGGGCCGCGACGGGAGCGCCTCGGTGACGTCCTCGCCGTGCTCGTCGACCATGCGGCGCACACGTCCGTAGGCGTCGCCGGCGACGACCGAGTCGCCGACCCGCAGGGTGCCGCGCTGGACCAGCACGGTCGCGACCGGACCACGACCGCGGTCGAGGTGCGCCTCGATGGCCACGCCCTGGGCGGGCATGTCCGGGTTGGCGCGCAGGTCGAGAGCCGCGTCCGCGGTCAGCAGGACCGCCTCGAGCAGCTGATCGATGTTGGTTCCCTGCTTGGCCGAGATGTCGACGAACATGGTGTCGCCGCCGTACTCCTCGGGCACCAGACCGTACTCGGTGAGCTGACCGCGGATCTTCTGCGGATCAGCACCCTCCTTGTCGATCTTGTTGACCGCGACCACGATCGGCACGTCGGCCGCCTGGGCGTGGTTGATCGCCTCCACCGTCTGCGGCATGACGCCGTCGTCGGCCGCGACCACGAGGATCGCGATGTCGGTGGCCTTCGCACCGCGGGCACGCATGGCGGTGAACGCCTCGTGACCCGGGGTGTCGATGAAGGTGATCAGGCGATCCTCGCCGTTGAGGTGCGTGTTGACCTGGTAGGCGCCGATGTGCTGCGTGATGCCGCCGGCCTCGCCCTCGCGGACGTTGGCCTTGCGGATCGTGTCGAGCAGTCGGGTCTTGCCGTGGTCGACGTGACCCATGACGGTGACCACCGGCGGACGCTGTTCGAGGTCCTCGTCGTCGCCCTCGTCCTCGCCGTAGGTGAGGTCGAAGCTCTCGAGGAGCTCGCGGTCCTCGTCCTCGGGGCTGACGACCTGGACCTTGTAGTTCATCTCCGAGCCGAGCAGCTCGAGCGTCTCGTCGTTCACCGACTCGGTCGCGGTGACCATCTCGCCGAGGTTGAACAGCGCCTGGACCAGCGATGCCGGGTTGGCGTCGATCTTCTCCGCGAAGTCCGAGAGCGACGCGCCGCGGGCGAGGCGGATGACCTCGCCGTTGCCGCGCGGCAGGCGGACGCCGCCGACCGACGGCGCCTGCATGTTCTCGTACTCGGCGCGCTTCGCCCGCTTCGACTTGCGGCCCTTGCGGGGAGCACCGCCCGGACGGCCGAACGCACCGGCTGCGCCGCCGCGTCCGCGACCGCCGC
>NZ_BAOQ01000006.1 GCF_000344155.1 Gordonia paraffinivorans NBRC 108238
GCATGCGGCTCGGCCGGCTGCGGCGGCTGCGGCTCGGCCGGGCGCGACGCCCGGGGAGTCGTCCGCGCCTCGGTCTGCCCGTCAGCCGCCGGCGGGACCGGCCGCGTCCGCGGCTGCTGCGGGATCTGGCCGCCCGGAGGGATGCGAACCGGGGTCGCGCGCTGTCCGGGCGGGGTCGCCGGCGTGAGACCGGGAATCGGGCCGGTCGTCCCCGGCGCCTGCGCCGAACGCCGCCGGCGGTGCCGAGTGTGCGGGGTCCCCTCGGCGGGTTGGGTGAAGTACCGCAGACGCTCGGGGTCCATGCCCTCGGCACGGCGTCCCTGGTCACGATGTCGTGTGCGACGCCGTTCGTCGGTCACCGCAGGCTCTCCTCCAGACTCGGTCGAGGGGTCGTCGGACTCACCGTCGCGCATCCAGCCATCCCTGAAGAATAGCGACCGCCGCCGCCTGGTCGATGACGCCGCGCGAGGACTTCACCGACCGTCCGCTGGCGTGCAGCGCCTGTTGTGCGGTCACGGTGGTGAAACGCTCGTCCTGCCAGTGCACCTCGACGGGAGCGATGCGTTCGGCCAACCGCTCCCCGAACCCGCGGGCGGTCTCGGCGGCGACGCCGGCGGTGTTCTTGAGGGTCTTCGGCAGGCCGACGACCACGCCGATCGCCTCGTACTCGTCGACGAGTTCGGCGATCCGCTCGAGATCGGCCGTCCCCGAAGGGGTTCGGCGCACCGTCTCCACCGGGGTGGCGAGGATTCCATCGGGATCGCACACCGCGACCCCGATCCGCACGCTGCCGACGTCGATGCCGAGCCGACGGCCGCGCGGCAGGCGCGGACGCTGGTCGTGCCCGTGGGCCTCCGGGGGCATCAGCCGACGAACTCGCGGATGCGTCGCAGCGCGGCGTCGATGCCGCCCGGATCGGTGCCGGCGCCCTGCGCCAGGTCGGGCTTGCCGCCGCCGCGTCCGCCGACGATCGGGGCGACCTCCTTGACCAGGTCGCCGGCCTTGATGCCGGCGTCGCGGGCGCCGGCGGTGGTGGCGATCACGAAGGGCACCTTGGCATCCGCGCCCTCGCCGCTGGGCGAGAACAGCGCGATGACGGCCTGCCGGTCGGCGATCTTGCCGCGCAGGTCGGTCGCGATCGAGCGCAATCCGTTGGCGTCCAGACCCGGCACGCGTCCCTCGACGACCAGCGTCGAGCCGACCGTCGTGGCGTTGTCGAGCAGACCCGACACCGCGGCCTGCGCCTGCTCGGCGCGCACCCGGGCCAGTTCCTTCTCGGCCTCGCGGAGCTTGGTGACGAGCTGCTCGACGCGGCCGGGCACCTCCTCGGAGGGCACCCTCAGCGACGACGACAGGGCGGCGAGCAGCGCCCGCTCCTTGGACAGGAAGCGGAACGAGTCCATGCCCACGTAGGCCTCGACGCGGCGGACGCCCGAGCCGACCGACGACTCGCCGATGACCGTGATCGGACCGATCTGCGCCGACGACGCGACGTGCGTGCCGCCACACAGCTCCATCGAGAAGGGGCCGCCGATCTCGACGACGCGCACGACGTCGCCGTAGTTTTCGCCGAACAGCGCCAGCGCACCCATCGCCTTGGCCTCGGCCAGCCCGGTCTCGAAGGTGTTGACCTGGTAGTTCGCCTCGACCGCGGCGTTGGAGATCTCCTCGATCTCGCGACGCTGCGACTCGGTCAGCGGGCCGTTGGCGTGGAAGTCGAAGCGCAGGTAACCGGGCCGATTCAGCGAGCCGGCCTGCGTGGCGTTCGGGCCGAGCACCTCGCGCAGGGCGGCGTGCACCATGTGGGTGCCCGAGTGGCCCTGGGTGGCGCCGTGACGCCAGGCGGTGTCGACGGCGGCGAGGACCTCGTCGCCCTCCTCGATCTCGCCTTCCTCGACGCGGACCTTGTGCAGCCAGACCGACTTGCCGACCTTCTGCACGTCGGTGACGGCAAGGCGCACACCGGAACTGGTGGTGATGGTGCCCACGTCGGCCATCTGGCCGCCCGATTCGGCGTAGAGCGGGGTGCGGTCGAGGACCACGGTGAGCTCCTGGCCGGCCGCTGCGGCGGGGATTCGGTTGCCGTCGGCGACGAGTCCGAGCACCTTGGCCTCGGACACGAGCTCCTCGAAGCCGGTGAACTCGGTGGGACCGCGATCGAGGAACTCGCGGTAGACGCTCAGGTCGGCGTGGCCGGTCTTGCGCGCATTGGCGTCGGCCTTGGCCCGCTGCTTCTGCTCGGCCATGAGGGCGCTGAAGCCCTCCTGGTCGACCTCGAGCCCGGCCTCGGCGGCCATCTCGAGGGTCAGGTCGATCGGGAAGCCGTAGGTGTCGTGCAGCGTGAAGGCGTCGCTGCCCGAGATGGTCTTGCGCGACGACTTCTTGGTGGCCGCGGCGGCGTCGGCGAACAACTTGGAACCGGCCGCGAGGGTCTTGGCGAAGGAGCTCTCCTCCCCGACCGCGACGTCGACGATGTGCGCGCGCTCGGCGTCGAGCTCGGGGTAGGACGGCGCCATCAGGTCGATGACCTTGCCGATGATCGCGCCCATGGTCGGCTGGTTGTCGCCGGCGCCGATCCGATCCGGCCCGCTCGCTTCGCTCCCGGCGCCGATCCGATCCGGCCCGCTCGCTTCGCTCCCGGCGCCGAGCAGTCGCATGGACCGCACGACCCGGCGCAGCAGCCGGCGCAGGACGTAGCCGCGGCCGTCGTTGCCGGGCAGCACGCCGTCGCCGATGAGCATCGCCGAGGTGCGGGCGTGGTCGGCGATGACGCGGAAACGGACGTCGTCGGCGTGCGAGCCGGCGCCGTAACGGCGGCCGGTCAGTTCGGCGGCCAGGTCGATGATCGGCTTGAGCAGGTCGGTCTCGTAGACGTTGTCGACGCCCTGCAGGATGCAGGCGACACGTTCGACGCCCATGCCGGTGTCGATGTTCTTCTTCGGCAGCGGGCCGAGGATCTCGTAGCCGTCCTTCGCGCCGCCCGGTCCGCGGACGTTCTGCATGAACACGAGATTCCAGATCTCGATGTAGCGGTCCTCGTCGGCCTCCGGGCCGCCCTCGACGCCGTACTCGGGGCCGCGGTCGTAGAAGATCTCCGAGCACGGGCCGCACGGGCCGGGCACGCCCATCGACCAGTAGTTGTCCTTCATGCCGCGGCGCTGGATGCGCTCGGCCGGCACGCCGATCTCGTCCCGCCAGATCGCCTCGGCCTCGTCGTCGTCGAGATAGACCGTCGGCCACAGCTTCTCGGGATCGATGCCGTAGCCGCCGTCCTCGAGGCTGTTGGTCAGCAGGGTCCAGGCGAAGTTGATGGCCTCGCGCTTGAAGTAGTCGCCGAACGAGAAGTTGCCCGCCATCTGGAAGAAGGTGTTGTGGCGGGTGGTGATGCCGACCTCGTCGATGTCGAGGGTGCGCACGCACTTCTGGACGCTGGTCGCGCGGGTGAACGGCGGCGTCTGCTCGCCGAGGAAGTACGGCTTGAACGGCACCATGCCGGCGTTGACGAAGAGCAGGTTGGGATCGTCGAGCAGCAGCGAGGCGCTGGGCACCTCGGTGTGGCCGGCCTTGATGAAGTGGTCCAGAAAACGCTTCCGGATTTCATGCGTTTGCACTGTTGGTTTCGTCCTCGCCGTTGGTTGTACGCGACAACCCAGAGTACCGTCGGCGCCTCACCGGAACCGTGCCGGGACGTCCCCGGCGTGGCCGGCGGCGCGGTTCAGCGACTCCGGCGCCGGGTCACGGCGCCGCGCACGATGGATCGCAGGCGCGCCACCCGCGACCCGATCTCGCGCTCGAGGCCGTGATCGGTGGGCTCGTAGTAGTCGACGCCGACGAGCTCGTCCGGCGGGTACTGCTGGGCGACGACGCCGTCGGGATGGTCGTGCGGGTAGCGGTAGGCCACGCCGTTGCCGAGCTTCTTGGCCCCCGCGTAGTGGCTGTCGCGCAGATGCGGCGGCACCGCCCGCGCCTTGCCCGCCTCGACGTCGGCGAGCGCGGCGCCGATCGCCTTGACCACCCCGGCCGACTTCGGCGCGGTGGCCAGGTGGATCGTGGCCTGCGTCAGCGCGAGCCTGGCCTCGGGCATCCCGACCATGTTGACCACGTGCGCGGCGGCGACCGCGGTCTGCAGGGCGGTCGGATCGGCCATGCCGATGTCCTCGCTTGCATGGATCATCAGCCGCCGCGCGATGAACCGCGGATCCTCCCCCGCCGCGATCATGCGCGCGAGGTAGTGGACCGCGGCGTCGACGTCGCTGCCGCGGATCGACTTGATGAACGCGCTGGTGACGTCGTAGTGCTGGTCGCCGTCGCGGTCGTAGCGCACCGCGGCCCGGTCGATGGCGGTCTCGACGTCGGCGAGGTCGACGATCTCGGTCGAGTCGGCGCTGGCCTCCAGCGCGGTGAGCGCCCGGCGCGCGTCGCCGCCGGCGACCGCCACCAGATGGTCGTAGGCGGCCTCGGTCACCTGCACCCGCCCGTCGAGTCCGCGCGGATCGGCGACGGCCCGCTTGAGCACCTCGCGGATGTCGTCATCGGTGAGCGAGCGCAGCTGCAGCACCAGCGACCGCGACAGCAGTGGGGCGACCACCGAGAACGACGGGTTCTCCGTCGTCGCGGCCACCAGCAGCACGATGCGGTTCTCCACCGCGTCGAGCAGCGCGTCCTGCTGGGTCTTGGAGAAGCGATGGACCTCGTCGATGAACAATACGGTCTGCTGTCCCGGGCCCTTGCCGTCGCCGATCAGACGGCGACGGGCCACGTCGATGACGGCGCGGACCTCCTTCACGCCGGCCGACAGGGCCGACAGCGCCTCGAAGCGGCCGCCGGTCGCCCGCGCGATGAGCGATGCCATGGTGGTCTTGCCGGTGCCGGGCGGGCCGTAGAGCAGCACCGACGCCGCACCCTGCCCGTTGATCAGGCGGCGCAGCGGCGACCCCTCGCCGAGGAGGTGCTGCTGCCCGACGATCTCGTCGAGTGTCTGCGGGCGCATGCGGACCGCGAGCGGCGCCGTCGGCGGCGGCGCGATCAGGCCCTCGGCACCCGTGGCGGGCCCGGGCGTCTCCGGCGGGTCGAACAGTCCTTCCACGGGCGCGTCAGGCCAGCCAGATGCGTTGCAGGGCGGCGCCGGTCGCCGAGGCGAACGCGGAGACCTCGTCCTCGCCGGCCCGGCTCGCGGCGGCCGCGAGATCCGTCCAGCGGCCGACCAGCACGCGCGGGTCGTTGGTGTGCAGGGCCCAGTCGTGGGTGAAGCCGGTCGTGCCGGGCTCCGGGGCCCCGGCCGAGTTCTCCAGCCCGGGATCGAAGGGGGCCATCTCGACGCTCGCATCGACCTCGGACGGGTCCGGGTCGATCAGGTCGGCGCCGCCGGGCAGCATCCACGCCGTGGACAGCCAGACCCACAGCAGGCGGGCGACGAGCACCTTGCGCTGCATCTCCCGCTCGTGCGCGAGCGTCGGCCAGATGGGGTTGACCTCCGAGCGCCACGCGTCGACCATCGACACCTCGAGGTCGGTGGCGTGCGAGGCCAGACGCGGCGGGAGTTGGGCGGTCATGGTGACCACCGCGTAGGCGATGTCGAGGGTGGCGTCGCGGAAGCCGCCCCACTCGTAGTCCATGAACTGCACGCCCTCGTCGTTGAGCATGATGTTCTCGGGACCGACGTCCGACGGGCTGAACGCCCGGTGCTCCCCCTCGTCGAAGAGGGTCGCGGCGGTCTCGAGGGCCTCGACGACCCGCGGCGGCACCTCGACGCCGAGCGCGGCGGCGTGCCCGGGGAGGGATTCGACCGAGCGGCGTGCCTCGTCACGCAGGATGTCGCGGCCCTCGGTGCCGGACGGTCCGCGCCGGACCAGTGCCAGGAAATCGACCTCGCCGCCGACGGTCGCGGCGTGCATGCGACCCAACGCCTGCCCCCACGCGCTGACCGCGCGGGAGGTCTCCACCGGGTCCCCGGTGTCGAGGATCTCCGGCATCGACCGGCCGTGTCCGAGGTCGGACAGGACCATGATGCGGAGGTCGGGGTCGGAAGCGATGAGCTGCGGACCCGGCCGCGACTCGTTGGGCAGCGCGGTGGCGTACTTGTACGACGCGATCTCGCGGTGGAACGCCTTGGGATCCTCGTGCTCGGGGAGGGCCTTGATGACCAGCGACCGGTCCAGGCTGAGGGGATTCTGCGCGACCCTCACCCGCACCACCGTCGTCCGGCCGCTTCCGCCGAGATCCTCGGGATCGTCGAGAACGACCGATGAGCCTGCTCGCTGTGAGAGCAGGGACTCCGCCGCCCGCACCACGCTGATGATGCGGCTTTCAGTAATGACCGTCATGTCGCATCCCACGGTACCCGTTGCAACGTGACCGCAACACCACTGTTCATCCTCCTGTACGACGTTGCGGATCGTGCAGGACCGGGGCGCAGCTGCGAAACCGCTGGTTCGCAGGGATTTCCGGGTACGGCCGACAAATCGTGCCGGGTTGGGTGCGGTCTGGGCGCAACCGCCCCGGACGCGACCGCACAGACCGCCACCGCCCGGGGCGCCGCGGTCCGCGGCAGGACCGGCCGGGCGGTCAACGCGCGGCGCCGGATTCGGGTGAGTCGGCGCGGTCGCCGAGCCCGTCGGCGGGATCCTCGATCGGGCTGACGTCGACGGAGACGTCGATCTGGCTCTTCGTCGAGTCGGTGTAGATCACCCCGCGCAGCGGGGGCACGTCGTCGTAGTCGCGGCCCCAGGCCAGCGTGACGTGCCGCTCGTCGACGAGCTTGTCGTTGGTCGGGTCGAAGGCCAGCCAGCGGTCGTCGGGCAGCCAGACCGCCGCCCACGCGTGACTGGCGTCGGCGCCGAAGACCTTCTCCTGCCCCGGGGGCGGGTCGGTGGCCAGGTACCCCGACTCGTACCGGGCGGCGAGCCCCAGCGAGCGCAGGCACGCGATCGCGACGCGGGCGAAGTCCTGACAGACGCCCTCGCGCCGCCGCATCACGGTGTCGACCCGCGTGGAGATCGCGGTGGCGCCCGAGCGATAGGTGAAGTCGGTGTAGATCCGGGTGGTCAGGTCGGTGACCGCCTCGACGAGCGGGCGACCCGGCGTGAACACCTGCGCTGCGTACTCGCGCACCGCGGGCGTGATCTCCGGCGGGTCGAGGTCGAGCACGAACTCGGCCGCCAAGCGGGCCTCGCGGGTGCCCACCGCCGCCGGCCGCGCCGACTCCCACGGCGTCCGGGCCGCCGGGCCGAGCACCAGCCCCTGGTCGACGGGGTCGACCTCGACGACCGAGTGCGCGGTCACCGTGAGCTCCCGGTGCGCGGTCCGGACGTGGAAGTAGCTGTCCTGGTTGCCGTAGACGTCCACGCCGGTCGAGCGGTCGTCGGGCTCCGGTTCGATCTCGACGACCGCCGAGTGCACCCGCTGACCGGGCAGTTCTCGCGGGGTCAGGTAGCAGCGACCGTACGACGAGGAGACGTCGTCGTTGTACGTGTAGCGGGTGCGGTGCATGACCCGGTAGACGCGCGAGGTCACGACTCGCCTCCCGCCCAGATCGGCCGGGCCTGCCGCGGCACCGCGAAGCGGGTGCGCATCAACAGGTCCGACAGGTCGCGCGACCGGTTGCGCAGGCCGACGGTGAGCTCCTCGAGCTCGGTCCGGCGTCCGGCGTCGTCGGTGCCGGCGACATCGGTCGGCGAGCTGCGGCGCAGGTCGCCGATCATCTCCTGGACCATCCGCTCGGCGCCGGTCGACCGCAGCGGCTCGGGAACGGACGTGAGGTCTTCGTGCATCTTCTCCAGCTGGAAGATCATCGAGCGAGGGTTGGTCGGGTCGAACAGCAGGAGTTCGGCCACGTTCTCGAACCGGTAGAGGCCGCGGTTGCGCCGACGGTAGGTGACCGCCGACTCGTTGGCCGTGAGGAACGACTCGAGCAGGGCCTGTTCGACGTCGTCGTCGCGCGACACCGCGAACATGGCGCCGGTGAAGTCGGCGAGGGTGATCGCGCGTTCCACACGCCGGCCGAGGTCCATGAACATCCAGCCCGCGTCGTGGACCATCGACTCCTCCTGCAGCCCGGTCAGCGCGAGGACCCCGTGCAGGATCTCCTCGTGCGCACGGGCCAGGTCCGGGCCGAGGTCGAGCGCGGCGTCGGCGTTCCCGGACGCCTCGGATTCGGCCCGCGAGCGCGCCACCAGACGCGAGGTGTGCGCGACGACCCGCTCCACCGGCGCGAGGACCATCCAGGTGCTGGTCGACATCAGGTCGCGCACCGCGCGGGCCGCGCCGACGAGTCGGTCGACCGCGTGGGCGACGGTCCCCGGGACGGTGCGGGCGACGGTCAGGTCGGCGATCTTGGCGATCGCCTCGTTGACCTGCTCGGGCGACGCCTGCCGTCCGGCGTCGCCCGCGGAATCCGGTCCCAGGAGGGCGGAGGTCTGCAGGTACCGGTCGGTGGCGGTGATCGTCGCGACAGCGTGCAGCAACAGCGGCACCGCCGCGGTGCCGCTCATCCACGGCCGGTACTGGAAGTCCTGGTAGCGCTGACGTGCGACCTTGGCCAGGCGGGTGACCTGCTCGGTGCGCTCGGCGTAGCGCCCCAGCCAGAACAGGTCTGCCAGGACACGCGGGCTCGCCGCGGCCGCGACCTCCGAATAACCGAGCGGGACCGGGCGCCCGGCGGTGACGGGCACGACCTCGGGGGCCGGCTCGGTGCGGGTCTCCGAACGCCGGGACACGTGCCCGCCGAGGACGCTGCTGGTGACCCAGACGTCCTTCGCCGCGACGACGCGGTGGGCCGCGCCCTCCACGCCGTCGGCGAGGACCGCGCCGAGGCCGCCGGGCATCACCGAGTAGGTCGGTCCCTGGGCCACGCTGAAGGCGCGGACGGCCACCGGTGCGGCACGCAGCGCGGCACCGGGCGTGTCGCGCAGGCCGGACGTCATGGACGGGGCGACCGAGTAGGCGTCGAGTTCGCGCCCGACCCACTGCCAGGTCTCCGCCTCGATCCGGGCCGACAGTTCCTCGCGGGCGCGGCGGTCGAGCAGCGGGCCGATGAACTCCTCGTCGGTGCGGGTGTTGGTGACCACCAGCGCGCCGAGCCGGCCGCGGATCAGGCCGCGCTCCTTCTCGTCTCCCGCCCAGTACGTGGCGACCGAACCGAGGGCGAGCTCCTCGTCGAGCAGCACCGGCGCGAGCCGTTCGAGCACCGTGTGCAGGGCCGGGTTCTCGAGCACGCCGGAGCCCAGGGTGTTCACCACGGTGACGTTGCCGCGCGAGATGGCCTCGACCAGGCCGGCGACGCCGAGCTGGGAGTCGGTGCGCAGGTCCAGCGGGTCGCTGAACGCGGCGTCGACGCGACGCAACAGCACGTCGACGCGCTTGTAGCGCCCGAGCGACCGCATGTACACCGCGCCGTCGCGGACGGTGAGGTCGGCGCCCTCGACGAGCGGGAAACCGAGCACCGACGCCAGGTACGCCTGGTCGAAGGCGGTCTCGGAGATGCTGCCCGGGCTGTAGACCGCGACGGTCGGGTCGTCGACGCCGGGCGGGGCGTACTCGGCCAGCGCCAGCCGCATCGTCCCGGCGAAACCGGTCATCGGACGCGGCGCGCACGCCTGGAACAGCTGCGGGAAGGTCTTCGACATCAGGCGGCGCCCGACGATCGAGTAGCCGATGCCCGACGGCGCCTGCGTGCGGTCGCGGAACACGACGAAGCTGCCGTCGGAGGTGCGCGAGACGTCGACCGCGTGCAGGAACAGCGCGTGGGGTCCGGCGACCTCGAGGCGGGCCGCCTTGCGGATGTAACCGGGGTGCCCGAACACCATCTCGGGCGGGACGAGCCCGGAGGCGATCGTCTTCTGGTCGCGGTAGAGGTCGCGCAGCAGCAGGTCAAGCAGCATCGACCGCTGCGTGATCGCCTTCTCCAGCTCCGCCCACTCGACCCCGTCGACGATGAGGGGCACGGCATCGACGGCCCAGTCGCGGGTGCGCGTGTTCTGTCCGTCGAACTCGTTGTAGACGACGCCGTCGTCGCGGACCGCCGCCGCCAGCCGATCGGCGACCTCCCGCAGGCGGGTCTCGCCGCGCTGCTCGTAGCTGCGGACCAGCTCTTCCCACGCAGGACGGACCTTGCCCGAGGGGTCGAGCAGTTCATCGAAGTGGGAGCCGCCCGCGAGATCGGTGCCGGTCAGGTCGGCGCCGTCGAAGGCGGCGAGGTCGAAGAGCGCGTAGCCCTCGTCGCGGTAACGATCGAACACCGCGGATGCTTCGAACACCGCGGACGCGTTGCCCGGCGAAGAGGTCACCGGAGAACTGTACGTGCCCGCCGCAGGTCGAGGATCCCGGGGATCCCGAAGTCGATCGCCTGGCGCACCTGGCGTTCTCGGAGGAGACCGACGTCGACGGTGCCGCTGGTGTGGCCGGACGCCTCGAACCGGCCGTTGCGCCGCGATTCGGCCTCCACCGCGTTCACCGGCGGGCGGTCGTAGGCCCGGCCGCCCGGGTGCACGACGTGGTAGGTCGCGCCGCCCACGGACCGGCCGTTGACGGTGTCGACGAGGTCGAACGTCAGCGGCGTGTCGATGCTGATGCTCGGGTGCAGCGCGCTCGGCGGCTGCCACGCCCGGAATCGGATGCCGGCGACGCGCTCACCGGTGCGCCCGGTGGATCGCAGCGGAACCGGGAAGCCGTTGCAGGTCAGAAGGTATCGATCGTCCTCGCCCCCGAGGACACGGACCTGGACGCGCTCGACGGACGAGTCGACGTAACGCGCCGTGCCGGTCGCGGTCGACTCCTCCCCCCAGCGTGTTCCACGGCTCGATCGCGCCGCGCAACTCGATCTCCTGGTCGCGGATCTGCACGGTGCCCAGGCGCGGGAAGCGGAATTCGGTGAACGGGTCGAGCCAGGCGGTCTCGAACGGGTAACCCGCCTCGCGCAGCTCCTCGGCGACCAGGGCGATGTCCTGGATCACGTAGTGGGGCAACAGATGCTTGCCGTGCAGGTCGGCGCCGTGGCGGATGAGCCGGGCCCGATAGGGCTTCTCCCAGAACCACGACACCAGACAGCGCACGAGCAGCGACTGCACCATCGCCATCCGGTGGTGCGGCGGCATCTCGAAGGCGCGCAGCTCGAGCAGGCCCAGTCGGCCCCGCACCGAGTCCGGGCTGTAGAGCTTGTCGATGCAGAACTCGGCCCGGTGGGTGTTGCCGGTGATGTCGGTCAGCAGGTGCCGCAGGGCGCGGTCGGTGACCCAGGGAGTCGGCGCATTCGCCTCGGGTTCGTCGGCGCTGTGGGCGCCCTTCGGGCCGGTGCCGCGCGGGTCGACGGCCGCGGCGGCGAGACGGTCGATCTCGGCGAAGGCGATCTCGAGCTCGTAGAGCGCCGACTCGCGCCCCTCGTCGACGCGCGGGGCCTGCGAAGTGGTGCCGATGAACTTGCCCGAGAACAGGTAGGACAGCGACGGGTGCCGCTGCCAGTAGGTGAGCATCGACACCAGCAGGTCGGGCCGGCGCAGCAGGGGCGAGTCCGCGGGCGTGGTGCCGCCGAGCGTGATGTGGTTGCCGCCGTGGCTGCCGTCGAGGTCGAAGGTCTCGGTGCCCAGCCGCACGTGCCGGGCGTGCTCGTAGAGCGACTCGAGGAGCTCGGACTGCTCGGCGAAGCTCGCCGTGGGCTGGACGTTGACCTCGATGACGCCGGGGTCGGGGGTCACCGACAGCGAGGCGAGGCGCGGATCCGACGGCGGGCCATAGCCTTCGACCACGACCGGGGTCGACGAGGCGGCCGCGGCCCTCTCCACCAGCCCGACGAGGGCGAGGAACTCCTCGCCGGTCGACGTCGGCGGCAGGAACACGTGGGTCACCCCGTTGCGGACCTCCGCGACCAGCGCGGTGCGCGGCAGGAACTGCGCCGGGTCGACGGCCTTCACCGTGAGGCCGAGCGCCTCGGCCGGGTCGGCGGGCAGGGGCGCCGTAGGAGGCCGACGGATCGGCCTCGTACAGCGTCGGCGCCGGACCCCACGACAACGAGTTCAGGGGTAGGCGCAGACCGGCCGGCGAGGTGCCGGGGGTCAGGACGATGCGGCCGCGGCGCAGCGTCCACACCGCGGACTGCCAGGCGGTGCCGTCCTCTGAGCGGTTGAGCGGCAGCACGTAGGCGCACGGGTCGGTGACCGCGGCGTCGAGCCGGGCGAGCAGTTTCCGTCGGCGTTCCACCGAGTCGGACTCCGGTGCCAGCTCCTCCTCGTCGCCCTCCTCGAGGGCCTCGAGGTCGACGTCGAACTCCGCCTGGGCCAGCTTCCGGGCGGCGGGCAGCGTGGGGTCGGAGCCCGGGTCGCCGGGCGGCAGTCCCGCGAGTTCGCGCATCCGGACCAGCGGGTCCTCGTAGGCCGGCATCACCTGCTCGCCCGGGAGTCCGAGGGTCTCGGCGAAGGCGGACAGCAGTTTCCGGGCGGGCGCGGCGTCCAGTGTCGCGGGATCGGAGCCGTAGGTCTCGGTCTCGATCGCGGCGGCGGCCGCCTCCTGTGTCGGCCACGGGTCGGCGAGCAGCGACGGATCGCGCCAGACGGGTTCGCCGTCCTTGCGCCACACGATCTCGATCTGCCAGCGCGGCAACGGCTCTCCCGGATACCACTTGCCCTGGCTGCGCTGGACGAGGCCCTGCGGCGCGTAGTCGTCCTTGAGCCGTTCGGCGAGCCGCGAGGCGAGCAGGCGCTTGTGCGGGCCGTCGGCGGCGGTGGTCCACTCGGGGGCGGTCTGGTCGTCGACGGACACGAAGGTGGGCTCGCCGCCCATGGTGAGGCGCACGTCGTTGCGCCTCATCCGCTCGTCGACCATCGCGCCGAGCGCGTTGACGCGGTCCCACTGTTCCGGGGTGTACGGCAGCGTGACGCGCGGGTCCTCGTGGAAGCGTGTGACGGTGTTGGAGAAGTCCAGGGTGGCGTGACACGGGCCGGTCGCGCCGGTGATCGGGGCGGCGCCGCTGGGGTGCGGGGTCGCCGCGAGCGGGATGTGTCCCTCGCCGGCGAACAGGCCCGACGTCGGATCGAGGCCGACCCAGCCCGCGCCGGGGAGGTAGACCTCGGCCCAGGCGTGCAGGTCGGTGAAGTCGGCGTCGGGACCCGACGGGCCGTCGATCGGCTTCACGTCGGAGGTCAGCTGGACCAGGTAGCCGGAGACGAACCGCGCGGCGAGGCCGAGTTCGCGCAGGAGCGCGACGAGCAGCCACGCGGAGTCGCGGCACGATCCCATCGCCGACTCGAGCGTGTGCTCCGGCGTCTGCACCCCGGCCTCGAGACGGACCGTGTACCCGACGGCGTCGCAGACCGCCTGGTTGATCGCCACCAGGAAGTCGATGACGCGCGTCCTGCGGATCGGCTTGTGCCTCGCGGCAAACTCTGCGACCTCGGGATGCACCGGCGCACCGGCGAATTCACCCTCGGTGACCCCGACCGGCCGGAGGTAGACCTCGAGGTCGCGGCGCAGGTCGTCGGGGTACTCGAAGCCGTAGTGCTCGGCCCAGTCCTCGACGAAGAAGTCGAAGGGGTTGATCGCCGTGAGGTCGGCGATGAGGCCGACGGTGATCGACAGCGACGTCGACGGTTCCGGGAACACCAGGCGGGCCAGGTAGCTGCTGAACGCGTCCTGCTGCCAGTTGAGGAAGTGCTCCCCCCGGTTCGACGTGCAGCGAGTAGGCCTCGATCGGGGTGCGCGAGTGCGGGGCCGGCCGGAGCCGGACGACGTGCGGGTAGATCTTCGTCGGGCGATCGAAGGAATAGCTCGTCCGGTGTTCGAGGGCCACCTTGATCGTCATCGACCCACCTCCGGGATTCCCGCTCGCGCTGCCATGTAGCGAATCTCATCACAGGTGGACGATGACTGCGCGCCGATCACCTCGGCACGAAAGGAAGCGGTGGCCGAACTCACGTCCGGCCACCGCTCGTCGTCGATCGGTGAGGGTTACTCGGCCGCGTTCTCGGCGGCCTCGCCCTGCTCTTTCGCCTCGGCCTTGTCGGCGCCGCCGCGCGGAACCGGCTTGGCGTCGATTCCCGACTCCTTGCGCTGCTCCGGGGTGATCGGCGCGGGCGCATCGGTCAGCGGGTCGACGCCGCCGCCGGACTTCGGGAACGCGATGACCTCGCGGATCGAGGACTCGCCGGCGAGCAGCGCGGTGATGCGGTCCCAGCCGAAGGCGATGCCGCCGTGCGGCGGGGCGCCGTAGGCGAAGGCGTCGAGGAGGAAGCCGAACTTCTCCTGCGCCTCGTCGTGGCTGATGCCCATGATCTCGAAGACGCGCTCCTGCACGTCGCGGCGATGGATACGGATCGAGCCGCCGCCGATCTCGTTGCCGTTGCAGACGATGTCGTAGGCGTAGGCCAGCGCCGCACCGGGATCGGACTCGAGCGCGTCGAGCGACTCGGGCTTGGGCGAGGTGAACGCATGGTGCACGGCGGTCCAGGCCGAGTGGCCGAGCGCGACGTCGCCGGAGGCGGTCGCCTCGGCGGCCGGCTCGAACATCGGGGCGTCCACGACCCACACGAACGCCCAGTCGTCGGCAGAGGTGGACGGCCCGCTCGCTTCGCTCCCGGCGCCGGGGATGAGGCCGAGGCGCGAGGCGATCTCGCCGCGGGCGGCGCCGAGCAGGGCACGCGACGACTTGACCTCGCCGGCAGCGAAGAAGACGCAGTCACCGGGGTTGGCGCCGACGTGCGCGGCGAGACCTGCGCGCTCCTCCTCGGACAGGTTCTTGGCGACGGGACCGGACAGGGTGCCGTCCTCGCCGACGAGCACGTAGGCCAGTCCGCGGGCGCCGCGCTGCTTGGCCCACTCCTGCCAGGCGTCGAGCTGACGACGCGGCTGCGAGGCGCCGCCGGGCATGACGACCGCACCGACATATGGCGCCTGGAAGACGCGGAACGGCGTGTTCGCGAAGTACTCGGTGCACTCGACGAGCTCGAGGCCGAAGCGGAGGTCCGGCTTGTCGGTGCCGTAGAGGCGCATCGCGTCGGCGTAGGTCATGCGCGGGATCGGGGTGGAGATCTCCACGCCGATCAGCTTCCACAGCGCGACCAGGATCTCCTCGGCGAGCGCGATGACGTCGTCCTGATCGACGAAGCTCATCTCGATGTCGAGCTGGGTGAATTCCGGCTGACGGTCGGCGCGGAAGTCCTCGTCGCGGTAGCAGCGCGCGATCTGGTAGTAGCGCTCCATGCCGGCGACCATGAGCAGCTGCTTGAACAGCTGCGGGCTCTGCGGCAGGGCGTAGAAGGTGCCCGGCTGCAGGCGGGCGGGCACCAGGAAGTCGCGGGCGCCCTCGGGGGTCGACCGGGTCAGCGTCGGGGTCTCGATCTCGACGAAGTCGTGGGCGGCGAGCACGCCACGCGCGGCGGCGTTGGCCTTCGAGCGCAGGCGCAGCGCCGCGGCCGGGCGCTCGCGGCGCAGGTCGAGGTAGCGGTGGCGCAGACGCGCCTCCTCGCCGGGCGACTCGTCGAGCTGGAACGGCAGCGGCGCCGACTCGTTGAGCACCTCGAGCTCGACGGCGTTGATCTCGATCTCGCCGGAGGCGAGGTTCGGGTTCTCGCTGCCCTCGGGACGCACCTCGACGACACCGGTGACCGCGACGCAGTACTCGGCACGCAGGCGGTGTGCGGCCGCGGCGACCGACTCGTCGCGGAAGACCACCTGGACCAGGCCGGTGGAGTCGCGCAGGTCGATGAACACCACACCGCCGTGGTCGCGTCGGCGCGCGACCCAACCGGCGACGGTGACGGTCTGCGACGCGTCGGCGCGACGCAGCGAACCTGCGGAATGCGTGCGGAGCACTGAGAGTCCTTCCCAACGAACGGCTTGACGACGGCCGTGCGGAAACGCAGGCCAGATATCCATCGTGCCGTATCGGCCGACCCGCCCGTCACCCGGCCACCCGAAGATGTGCCTGTCCGGGGCAGGCGGCGTGCCAGAATGACCGCGTGACATTCCAAGGCAGCGGATCGATCGACACCGGCAACGTCTCCGGCGGTGGTGGCGGGGGCGGCGGGCGGATAGCCCTCGGCGGTGGCGCCGGTCTGCTCATCACCATCGTCGCCCTGTTGTTCGGCGTGAACCCCGGCGACCTCCTCGGCTCGCAAGCGGCACCCCAGCAGGGCACCTCCTCGGCGGCGTCGGAGATCCAGCAGCAGCTCGACGCCTGCACCTGGGAGATGGCCAACGAGAACACCATCTGCCGGATCAAGGCGACCACGGTCAGCCTCGACCAGGTGTGGTCGGACCTGATGCCCGGATACGAGGCGCCGAAGACGGTGATCTTCGCCGACTCGGTCAACACCGCGTGCGGCGCGGCGAGCTCGGCGACCGGCCCGTTCTACTGCCCCGCCGACCACACCGCCTACTTCGACCCGTCGTTCTTCACCCAGCTGCGACGCATGGGCGGCAGCGACGGCCCCCTCGCCCAGGAGTACGTCGTCGCCCACGAGTACGGGCACGCCGTGCAGAACCTGACCGGCGCGCTGGCCAGGGGCCAGCGACTCGGCTCGCAGGGTCCCACCTCGGGATCGGTCCGTGTCGAACTGCAGGCCGACTGCCTCGCCGGTGTGTGGGCCAACAAGGCCGACGACGGCCCCGACGCGCTCCTGCAGCCGATCACCCAGCAGCAGATCTCGTCGGTCATCCAGACCGCGCAGGCGATCGGCGACGACACCATCCAGGGCTCGCGGTCGAACCCGGAGAGCTGGACCCACGGCTCGGCGACACAGCGCGCGAAGTGGTTCTCCATCGGTTACCAGTCCGGCGACCCGAAGAAGTGCGACACCTTCGCCACCAACGATCTGTGACCGACACGGCCACCTGAGACCCCGACGGCGACGTGACCCCATGACCCCCACCTCCGCACGCACATCCGCCGATCACACCCGCGAACCCACCCGGGTGGATGCGATCGCCGAGGCCCACCTCGACCGGCTGTGCGAGCTCGATCCGGTGTTCGCCACCGAGATCGGACACGGCGACCACGACGACGCACTGACCGACTACTCGGCGCAGGCCTGCGCCGAACGCGCGGCGGTGGCGGCCGAGACCCTGGCCGCCCTCGCCGAGGCACCCGTCGCCGACGACATCGACCGCGTGACGGTCGCGACGATGTCGTCGACGCTGCGTCGTGAGCTCGCGCTCGCCGACGCCGGCGAGCACATCGGGGTGTGCAACGTCATCGCCTCGCCGCTGCAGGCGATCCGGGACGTCTTCGACCTCATGCCGACCGACACCCGGGAGCAGCGCGAGGTCTTCCTCGCCCGCCTGACCGCGATCCCCGGGGCGCTGACCCGCGCGGTCGACGGGCTCGCCCACCGACTGCGTCACGGTCCCCCGCCGGCCCGGCGCCAGGTCGTGGCCGTGGCGCGCCAGGCCGAGGCCGCCGCCGACGCCATCGCCGCGAACACCGGGCCGATCGAGGCCGACCCGGCCCTGGCGGGCACCCTGCACACCGCGCTCGACGCGATCCACACCGCGTTCGGCACCTTCGCCAACTATCTGCAGAACGAGGTGCTGCCGGGCGCCGCCGACGACGATGCGGTCGGCCGCGACCGGTACCTGCTGCACCTCCCGGCCTATCTGGGCGCCGACGCCGACCCGGAGGACGCCTACGCCTGGGCGATGACCCGGCTCGAGCAGATCGTCGCCGAGCAACACGAGATCGCCGAGCAGCTGCTGCCGGGACGCGGCGTCGACGAGACCCTCAGGTGGCTCGATCGCCAACCGCAGTACCAGATCTTCGACCGGCACGAGTTCGTCGCGTGGATGCAGGAGACCTCCGACGCCGCGGTCGCCGGGCTCGCCGGGCGGCACTTCGACATCCCGGAACGGCTGTCGCGCCTGGAATGCCGGCTCGCGCCGTCCTCGACCGGGATCATCTACTACACGCAACCCAGCGCCGACCTGTCCCGGCCGGGCCGCATGTGGTGGGCGGTCCCCGACGACCAGACCGTGTTCCACACCTGGCAGGAGAAGACGACCGTCTACCACGAGGGCGTCCCCGGCCATCACCTGCAGCTCGGTTCGGCCATCGTCGATCCCGACCTCAACGCCTGGCGCAAGCTGGCGTCGTTCACCTCCGGGCACGGCGAGGGCTGGGCGCTCTACGCCGAGCGGCTCATGGACGAGCTCGGCTGGCTCGACGACCCCGGCGAGCGGATGGGCATGCTCGACTCCCAGCGCCTTCGTGCGGCGCGCGTGGTCGTCGACATCGGCGTGCACTGCCGGCTGCCCGCCCCGGAGTCGCTCGGCGGCGGCATCTGGGACGCCGACAAGGCCTGGGGGTTCCTCACCGCGTCGGTCGCCATGGACCACGCGGTCCTTCGGTTCGAACTCGACCGCTACCTCGGTTGGCCCGGTCAGGCCCCGTCGTATGCGCTGGGCCAGCGGGTGTGGGAGGACACGCGCCACGCCGCGCTGCGCGCCCACCCGGAGTGGACGCTCAAGGACTTCCACACGCGCGCACTGGCATTGGGCGGGGTCACGCTGGATGTGCTCGCCGCCGAGATGACCAACTGAGCCGAGCCGGCCAACCCAGAAGCGCCCCCGAGAAGAACCCGCCGGCGGCGCGCGGACGACGTCATGTCGCCGGCGGACCGCTGGCGGGCGCCTTCCGGGGGCGCTTTCCGGTCGATCAGTTCAGCAGGCGCGCGACCTCGGCCACCACGTCGTCGAGTGCGACCGTGTGCTGCTCGCCGTTGTCGAGGTCCTTGACCTCGACCTGACGCTGCGCGAGCTCGTTCTCGCCGAGCACCAGTGCCAGACGCGCACCCGAGCGGTCGGCCGCCTTCATCGCGCCCTTGAGGCCGCGGTCGCCGTAGGCGAGGTCGACGCTGACACCGGCGGCGCGCAGCGCACCGGCGACCGAGACGAGCTCGGCCTTGGCGTCGGAGCCGAGCGGCACGCCGAAGACCTGGACGCGGGCGGCCTGGGTGTCCGCGACGCCCTCGGCCTCCAGGGCGAGCATCGTGCGGTCGACGCCGATGCCGAAGCCGATGCCGGACAGGTCCTGCTTGGCGCCGAGCTGGCGCATGAGGCCGTCGTAGCGACCGCCGCCGCCGATGCCCGACTGGGCACCGAGGCCGTCGTGGACGAACTCGAAGGTGGTCTTGGTGTAGTAGTCGAGGCCGCGGACCAGGCGCGGGTTGATCTCGTAGGCGACGCCGAGCCGGTCGAGGTGGGCCAGCACCTGGTCGAAGTGCTCTTTGGCCTCGTCGGACAGGTAGTCTAGGAGCAGCGGCGCGTCGGCGGTCGCCTCGCGGATCTCCGGGCGCTTGTCGTCGAGCACGCGCAGCGGGTTGATCTCCGCGCGCTTGCGGGTCGGCTCGTCGAGGTCGAGCTTGAACAGGAACTCCTGCAACGCCTCCCGGTAGCGGGGACGGCTCTTGTCGTCGCCGAGAGAGGTGATCTCGAGGCGGTAGCCCGACAGGCCGAGGCGCTTGTAGCCCTCGTCGGCGACGGCCACGACCTCCGCGTCGAGCGCGGGGTCGTCGACGCCGATCGCCTCGACACCCACCTGCTGCAGCTGGCGGTAACGGCCGGTCTGCGGCTTCTCGTACCGGAAGAACGGGCCGGCATAGCAGACCTTCACCGGCAGCTGGCCGCGGTCGAGGCCATGCTGGATGACCGCGCGCACCACGCCGGCGGTTCCCTCCGGACGCAGCGTCACCGAGCGGTCGCCGCGGTCGGCGAAGGTGTACATCTCCTTGCTGACGACGTCGGTCGACTCGCCGACGCCGCGGGCGAAGAGCGCCGTGTCCTCGAAGATCGGCAGCTCGATGTGTCCGTAGCCGGCACGACGGGCGGCGTCGGTGAGCGTGTCCCGCACCTTCCGGAAATCCGCCGAGTTCGGCGGGAAGTAGTCGGGAATGCCCCGGGGGGCCTGAAATGCGCCGCTCACAGTCCGTGTCGTCCCTTCGGTCGGTCAGTCGCGATGGTGGTGTCGGTCCCCGGCGCCCGCAGGTCGACCAGGAACGGGTTGGTCGCGCGCTCCTGCGCGATGGTGGTCTGCGGCCCGTGTCCGGGCAGCACGACGGTCTCGTCCGGCAGCGGCAGCAGCTTCGACGCGATGGAGTCGAGCAGCTGCTGATGGTTGCCGCCGGGCAGGTCGGTCCGGCCGATGGACCCGGCGAAGAGCACGTCGCCCGAGAAGCACACCGGCACCGTCTGCGGCGCCTGCCCGGCCTCGCCCGGCACGGTCACCTCGATGCCGAGCAGCACCGACCCCTGGGTGTGACCCGGCGCGAGGTCCACCGAGAAGCGCAGACCGGCCAATTCGACGGGCTCGCCGTCGGAGAACTCGACGACCTTCTCCGGCTCCCGGAACTTCTCGTCGCCGATCATCGCGCCCAGCGCGCGGCCGATGCCGACGGTCGGGTCGGCCAGCATGGGGCGATCGGCGGCGTGGATGTAGGCCGGGATGGAGTACTCGTCGCACAGCCGGGTCGCGTTCCAGGTGTGGTCGAGGTGGCCGTGGGTCAGCAGGACGGCGACGGGCGTGAGATCGTGCTCGGCCAGCAGCTCGCGCACCGTGGGCGCGGCGTCCTGGCCGGGGTCGATGACCACCGCGTCGGAGCCGGGCCCGCCGGCCACCACATAGCAGTTCGTCTGGAACATGCCGGCGGGGAATCCGGTGATCAGCATGGCTCTCCTGTGGGTCGCGGGTCCCCTCCATTGTGGCCTAGTGACCGACGACCCCCGACAGGCGGTGCACCGGGCGGCCCGCGCCGGTCGTCGGACACCACACGCCGCCCCCACCACCCGCTGCAGCATCGTCTCAGGTACAACTGGCAGACTTGCCTCTCGAGTAAGTGTCATCCGCGCAGATGTCGGCACCGGGGGGTGCCGCGCAGCCAGACGGCACTGTGTGCCGGGATTCAGGAGGATCCACCCGCGTGACCACCAATGAGGAGCGCCGCGAGGCGGCCAAGCGCAAGCTCGAAGAACGCCTCGAGGCCGAGCGCCTCGCGCGGCGGAAGCGCAAGATCGTCATCGCGTCGGTGTCGACCGCCGTCGTGGTCGCGGTCGTGGCGGGCGTGACCGCGATCGTCTGGAAGAAGGTCGCCGACGACCGCGAGGCCGCCCGCTGGACGACCTGCGCCTTCGAGGATTCTCCGAGCCGGTTCGAACAGCTCCCCGACAAGGTGCCCGATACCGTCCCGGCCGATCAGCGCCCGCAGTACCAGAAGGAACTCGACGAGCTGAAGGCCGCCGCCAAGGACGAGCGACAGTCCCCCAAGCCCGATGAGCGCGTCCTCAAGGAGGGCACCGAGCAGGCGACCTTCACCACCACGCAGGGCGTCCTGCCGGTCACGCTCGAACGCGACTCGGCGCCGTGCAACGTCGCCGCGGTCACCTCGCTGATCGAGAACAAGTTCTACGACGGCACCACCTGCCACCGCATGACCACTGCCGACAAGCTGAAGATCCTGCAGTGCGGCGACCCGACCGGCACCGGCATGAGCGGCCCGGGCTGGACCAGCCCCGACGAGCCGCCGACCGACCTGAAGAAGGTGGGCCAGCCCGACCCGATGACCGGGTCGCAACCGGTGATCTACCCGCGCGGCACCGTGGCCATCGCCAACAGCAGCCAGGGCGGCCAGAACCCGAACACCGGGTCGAGCCAGCTGTTCATCGTCATCCAGGACAGCGAACTGGGACCGGACTACTCCATCGTCGGCCACGTCGACGAGGCCGGCCTGCCGGTGCTGGACAAGATCTACGACGGCGGCATCAACCCCGGGCCGGCCGGCAGCCAGCCCGGCGACGGCAAGCCCAAGGTCGACGTGACGATCGAGACCGCGACCGTCGACTGAGCGAAGGTCGAACCGACGCAACAGATCCCGTTGCTCTTTGTTCCGGTTGACGGACAACGGGCAACGGGATATCTGCTTTCGGCACGGAACAGAAACAGCTAACCGCTGCTTCCGTACACCTCGATGATGTTGGCCTCGACCGCCGGGGCCGTGACTTCACCACCCATGGTGGTCTCGTACGTCTCCGACCCGGTGACCTTCACCCAGAGAGCAACCAGGTCGTCCTCCACGACATCGGAGAACGATGCCTCTCCTGCCCGCACGATGGTGTTGATGTCGAAGTCGTACGTCTCGACCTGTTGACCATCGGTGTACACGCGCATCTGATACGACCCCGTCGCAGTGTCGGCCTGGGCCACACGCCCGTAGATGACATACAGCTCCCCGATGTGCGCATCGGGGTTCTTTGCGACAAGCTGCCATTCCCGCGAGGTCACGGCCTTGTACGACGACTTGTCGGTGAGGCGAATTCGTTCGGCTTCGGCCCGACGCGATGCCTCCGCGCGAGCCGCGGGGTCGGACGTGACGCTCGGCGTCGAGGGAGACGCCGTCTCATGGCGGTCTGTCCCGGTCGTCGACGCCACCGCAAACGCAACGGCGACAACGACGGCCAACACGACCACGACAACGCCACCGACGATCAGCAACGGCTTGGCGATGCCCGAATTCCTCTTCGGTGGCATGTTGGCGAGCTGCCACTCGTCTGTCCACTGGTGCCCGTCCCACCAACGAAGCAGGGTCGGGTCGTCCGGATCCGGGTGCCACCCAGGCGGAGGGGGCGGGGGCGGCGGCTGGGTCATCGATTCACGTCAGACGCGCGCTTTCCCGAGGACCCGGGCGCGCTTGCTCAGGCCGCCGACGTCACGCGATAGACGTCGTACACGCCCTCGACGTTGCGGACCACGTTGAGCACGTGACCGAGATGCTTCGGGTCGCCCATCTCGAAGGTGAACTTGCTGATGGCCACCCGGTCGCGGCTGGTGGTCACCGATGCGGACAGGATGTTCACGCGCTCGTCGGCGAGCACCTTCGTCACATCGGACAGCAGGCGGTGCCGGTCGAGGGCCTCCACCTGGATCGCGACGAGGAACATCGACTCCGGCGACGGCGCCCACGACACCGGCACGATCCGCTCGGACTGCTGGCGCAACGACTCGGCGTTGGTGCAGTCGGTGCGGTGGACGCTGATACTGCCGCCGCGGGTGACGAAGCCCATGATGTCGTCGCCGGGCACCGGGGTGCAGCACTTGGCCAGCTTGATGACCACGTTGTCGGCGCCCTCGACGACCACGCCGACGTCGCCGCCCTGACGCGGACGGCTCGGCATCGTCGACGGCGTGGACCGCTCGGCGAGCGCCTCCTCGGCGTCCTCGATGCCGCCCAGCGACGCGACGAGACGGTTGACGACGTGCCGCGCGGAGACGTGGTTCTCCCCCACCGCGGTGTACAGCGCGGTGACATCGTTGTAGCGGAGCTCCTTGGCGATGGCCGCCATCGACTCGGCGGACAGCAGACGCTGCAGCGGGAGCCCGCCGCGACGGACCTCCTTGGCGATCGCGTCCTTGCCCGCCTCGAGGGCCTCTTCGCGGCGCTCCTTGGCGAACCACTGCCGGATCTTGGCCTTCGCGCGCGGGGACACGACGAAGTTCTGCCAGTCCTTGCTCGGCCCGGCGGTCGGCGCCTTGGAGGTGAAGACCTCCACCACCTCGCCGTTCTCCAGCTTGCGTTCGAGTGCGACGAGCCGGCCGTTGACACGGGCGCCGATGCAGCGATGACCGACCTCGGTGTGCACGGCATAGGCGAAGTCGACCGGCGTCGACCCCGCGGGCAGCGTGACGACGTCGCCCTTCGGGGTGAACACGAAGATCTCGCGGACCGCGAGGTCGTAGCGCAGCGACTCCAGGAACTCGCCCGGGTCGGCGGCCTCACGCTGCCAGTCGAGCAACTGGCGCATCCAGGCCATGTCGTCGATCTCGGCGGTGTCGGTCTTCCTGCCCGACTTGTTGCGGTAGCCACTCTCCTTGTAGCGCCAGTGCGCGGCGATGCCGAACTCGGCGGTCCGGTGCATCTCGTGGGTGCGGATCTGCACCTCGAGCGGCTTGCCCTCCGGCCCGATGACCGTGGTGTGCAGCGACTGGTAGACGCCGTAGCGCGGCTGGGCGATGTAGTCCTTGAACCGGCCGGCCATCGGCTGCCACAGGGAGTGGACGACGCCGACCGCGGCGTAGCAGTCGCGGTCCTCCTCGCACAGGATGCGGACGCCGACGAGATCGTGGATGTCGTCGAAGTCACGGCCCTTGACGATCATCTTCTGGTAGATCGACCAGTAGTGCTTGGGCCGCCCCTCGACCGTCGCGTTGATCCGCGCCGCCGACAACGCGTTGTTGATGTCGGCCCGCACCCGCGCCAGATAGGTGTCGCGCGACGGCGCGCGGTCGGCCACCAGCCGCACGATCTCCTCGTACCGCTTGGGGTGCAGGATCGCGAACGACAGATCCTCGAGCTCCCACTTGACCGTCGCCATACCCAGCCGATGCGCAAGCGGCGCAATGACTTCCAGCGTCTCGCGGGCCTTGCGCGCCTGCTTCTCCGGCGGCAGGAACCGCATCGTGCGCATGTTGTGCAGACGGTCGGCGACCTTGATGACGAGCACCCGCGGATCGCGCGCCATCGCGATGATCATCTTGCGGATGGTCTCGGCCTCGGCCGCGCTGCCCAGCGCGACCTTGTCCAGCTTGGTCACGCCGTCGACGAGGTGCGCCACCTCCGGGCCGAAGTCCTTCTCGAGCTCCTCCAGCGAGTAACCGGTGTCCTCGACCGTGTCGTGCAGCAGCGCCGCGACCAGGGTCGTGGTGTCCATGCCGAGGTCGGCCAGGATCGTCGCCACCGCCAGCGGATGGGTGATGTACGGATCCCCGGACTTGCGCTTCTGCCCGGCGTGCCGCTCCTCGGCGACGTCGTAGGCGCGCTGCAGCGTGGCGACGTCGGCCTTCGGGTAGATCTCGCGGTGGAGCGTGACCAGCGGCTCGAGCACCGGACGCACCTGGCTGCGCGTCGCGGTCATGCGACGGGCCAGCCGGGCCCGGACGCGCCGGGACGCCGAAGTGGACGCCGAGACGGGCGACGACGAGGACGATTCCTGGCCGTTCACGCCGCGAGCGGGAGTCACGGCCGACTCACCGGCAGGAGTCGACGCGCGCTGGGCGGTTCCGGATTCATCGGCCATGACCGGTCCCCCTCTCGACAGTGGACGTTTCAGCGGCCCACGGGTGGGTCGATTCGAGTCTAGTTCCTCACCCGTCACAGCTCGACGGGTTGCACCGGGTCAGGCGTCGAGTGCGACCGAGTGCACCGGGACACCGGCACCGAGGCCGCGGGCGATGGTCTCGCGTCCGCGGAGGCCGGAGAGCTCCATGATCACCGCGACACCCACCACGCTGGCGCCGGTCCGGTTCAGCAGGTCGGCCGCGGCGACCGCGGTGCCGCCGGTGGCCAGCACGTCGTCGACGAGCAGAACCCGCATCCCGGAGAGGCCGAGACCGTCGTCGGCCGGGATCTCCAGCGTCGCCGTGCCGTACTCGAGGTCGTAGGTGATGGAGTGCACCGGCGGCGGCAGCTTGCCGCCCTTGCGCACCGCGAGCACCCCCACCCCGAGTTCGCGCGCCACGGCCCCGCCGAGCAGGAAGCCGCGCGCGTCGATGCCGGCCACGAGGTCGATGTCGGTGCAGCCGTGCGTCAGTGCGGTGACGATCGCCGACAACCCCTCCGCATCGGCGAGGACGGGAGTCAGGTCCTTGAAAGCGATTCCGGGACTGGGGAAATCGTCGACGAGACGCGCGTGCCGGGCGATCGCCTCCTGCGCCCGTACCACCGCCTCGGCGGTGCGGTCGCCTGTCACCTCGGCCATCGTCTACTCCCTCGCTCCACGGTCGTCCGACGACCCGTCATTCTTTGATCGTCCAACGATCGATGTTCCACCCGGTGCCGCTGCGCGCCAGACCCGGCACGACGCCACCGATCCGATCCTTCCACTGCCGCACCCGGGGAGATGCGAACAGGGGGATCGACGGCATCGCCGACCACGCGGCGTTCTCGATGGAGCGGGCCAACCGGAGCCGTTCGGGTTCGGATGCGGTCACCGCGTACTGGTCGACCCCACGGCTGATCTGCGGGTCGCGGATGCCCGACAGGTCGAGCGGATCGCCGCCGCGCAGCGCGTAGGCGTCACGGGTGGGATCGGCAGCACCGGCGGCCGCGAACGACGCCCCGCCGGCGATGATCATCGCGTCGACGTGCTTGCCGAGCGCGTCGGCCTCCATGTCCGGGTTGGCGACGTCCTCGACCACGAAGCCCGCGTCGCGGCACGACTCCGCGATCGCCGCGGTCATCTGCTTCCAGCGCTCGGTCGGCGCGAGGTACCCGAGTCGGACCGTCCGCGGGCGCAACGCACCCTCGCCGCCCTGCCCCGTCGCCTCGCGCAGCAGCGTCCGCGCACGTTCGGGATTCGGCTTGCGGTAATTGCGCCCGAACTCGCCGTTCATCGGATCGGCGAGGTTGTCGGCCGGGACCAGCACGCGCAGGTTCCACATCTGGGCGCCGTTGGAGAAGTCGCGGGTGAGATCCGGCCGGGGCACGCACGAAGCGAAGGCCTGACGCATCCGGGCGTCTCCGAAGACGCCGCGAGCGGCGAGCACGATCTGCTCGACCCCGACCGCCCGGGACGGCGACGACGGACCGTCGGCGCCGGACGAGCCGGCGATCTCGCCGTCGACGATCCCGGCGGTCACGTCGACGACGTCGAACTTCCCGTCCGGCAGGCGGCGGGTGGCGTCGGTGCCGCGACCCCAGATCACGATCCGGGAGGTGGCCGGACGATCACCCCACCACTGATCGTTGGGCACCAGCACCAGCCCACCCGATCGCGAGTAGCGATCGATCCGGTAGGGCCCGGACGAGGGGAAACGATCGTGGTCCACCGGGCCGAAGGTCAGGGCGAAGCCGGTGTTCCAGGCGGTGGCGATGCGGGCGATCGCGGCACGGTCCATGCCGCGGATCGAGTCGACGACGTCGGCGAGCCCGGCCTCGCGGGCGACGACATGGGCGGGCAGCAGCGTCCCGGCGCCGAACAGCGACAGCCAGTCCTGGTAGAAGCGGCCGGACGCGAATCGCACCGTCGCGGTCTTGTCGCCGGGCGCGCACTCGACGGCCTCGATGTCGCGGTAACCGGCGGTCGTCGCCGGGGTGAATCCCGGGAACCGGCCGCTCATCGCGGCCCAGGCAAGCAACAGGTCGTCACAGTCGAGCGCGACGCCGTCGGAGAACTTCGCCTCCGGTGTGAACTCGTACCGCAGCGTCGGCACCCGGTCGGGCACCTGGGTGACGGTGCCGACGTCGCGGTCCGGGATCACCTGGCCCTGCGGCCCGAGCAGGCTGAATCCGGGCAGCAACCGGGTGGTCGCCATGAGCACGCCGTCGGCGTTGCCGTCCACCGTGTTGGCGTTGTAGCCCGAGATCCGCGCGTCGACGACGTAGTCGATGGTCGGCGGCCCGCCGTCGCCGCAGGCGGTGAGCACACCGGCACCCGCGACGACCCCGACGAACAGGCTCAGGACCCTGATGACACCCCGCTGCCTCACGAACACGTCGTGAGACTAGCGGTTCCGCCGGCGTTTGCCCGTCGGGACCTTCGCTTCCGTGTCGTCCGTGTCGGCCACCGCGGCGCGCGCCGGGCGACGATGCCGCACCGGACGATCCCGCTCCGACGTCTCGATGCCGGCGCGACGGTTGACGACCCGGGTGGTGTGCCGCTTGACGTCCTCGCGACGCTCTTTGAGCGTCACCAGCAACGGCGCGGCGAGGAACACCGACGAGTAGGTGCCGACCACGACGCCGACGAGCTGGATCAGACCGAGGTCCTTGAGCGTGCCGACACCGAGCAGCCACACCGCCACGACCATCAGGGCGATGATCGGCAGCACCGAGATGACGGTGGTGTTGATCGAGCGCATGAGGGTCTGGTTGATGGCCAGGTTGGCCTGTTCGGCGTAGGTCCGGCGCGTGGTCTGCAGGACCGAGCGGGTGTTCTCGGCGACCTTGTCGAAGACGACGACCGTGTCGTAGATCGAGAAACCGAGGATGGTGAGCAGGCCGATGACCGTCGCCGGGGTGACCTCCCAGCCGACGAGCGAGTAGACGCCGGCGGTCGCGACGATGTCGAAGAACAGCGACACCAGGGCCGCCACCGACATCTCGCGGTCGAAGCGCACCGCGATGTAGACGAAGACGATCACCAGGAACACGATCAGCGCGATCACCATCTTCTCGGTGATCTCGCGGCCCCAGGTGGAGCTCACGTCGGAGATGCTGACCTCGGCGGCGGAGAGTTCCGGGCCGAATTCGGCGGCGAGCGCCCGGGTCACCGCCTCGGCCTGCTGGAGGTCGAGGGTCTCGGTGCGCACCTGGACGGTGGCGCTGCTGCCGGCGCCGGCGGTCTGGACCGATTCCGGCTCCTTGCCGAGCGCGTCGGTCACGACGGTCTCCACCGAGTCGGCGGTGATCTCCGAGGAGACCACGGGCACCGACATCTGGGTGCCGCCCTCGAAGTCGATACCGAAGGTGAACCCGCGGATCGCGATCGACGCGACGCAGATCAGCAGGAGCACGCCGGTGACGATGTACCACATCTTCCGCTTGCCGACGATCTCGAAGGCACCCGTACCCGTGTAGAGCCGGGAGAAGAACGACCGCTTGGTGTCGGCGACGAAGTCGGCGTCGGTTCCTTGCGACGGCGTGGCGTCGTCGAGGACCGCGGTGTCGGCGGTGTCCGGGTTCTGGTTGTCCGGTGTGGTCATCGCGCAGACCCCTTCTCGCTGGTGTCGGTGTCCGGGTTCGACGACGTCGCGCCGGCCGCCGTCGCGCCGGCCTTGGCCGCCGCCTGCCGGCGGGCCGCGACCTTGCGTTCGCGCGCCACCTCGGCGACCGCGCCGAGACCGTTGACACTCGGCTTGGACATGAACGACGACCGGCTGGCGAGCACCACCAGCGGGTGCGTCACCAGGAACACGACCATGACGTCGAGGATCGTGGTGAGTCCCAGGGTGAATGCGAAGCCGCGCACCTCGCCGATGGCAAGGATGTAGATCACCGCGGCGGCGATGAAGCTGACGGCGTTACCCGACCAAATGGTCCGACGGGCGCTCGCCCAACCGCGGGGCACCGCCGACCGGAAACTGCGTCCCTCGCGTATCTCGTCCTTGATGCGCTCGAAGTAGACGACGAACGAGTCTGCGGTCATGCCGATACCGATGATCAGACCGGCGATGCCGGCGAGGTCGAGGGTGAACCCGATCCAGCGCCCGAGCAGCACGATGATGCCGTAGACCATCGCGCCGGACAGCACCAGCGACAGGATCGTCAGGATGCCGAGCATGCGGTAGTAGGCCAGGGCGTAGAGGAACACCGCGATCAGGCCGATCGCGCCTGCGATCAGGCCCGCTCGCAACGACGACAGGCCGAGGGTCGCCGACACCGTCTCGGCGTCGGAGGCGTTGAACGACAACGGCAGCGAACCGTATTTCAGGACGTTGGCCAGCTCGTTCGACGACGCCTCGGTGAACGGGTCGGCGCTGCTGCCGCTGATGCGGGTCTGGCCGCCCGGGATCGGCTCGTTGATGGCGGGCGCGGAGACGACGCGCGAGTCCAGCGTGAACGCGGTCTGCGTCCGGTTGGGCGCTTCCTGCGCGGTGTACTTCGGCCAGAAGCTCGCGGCCTTGCCCTTGAACTCGAGGGTGACGACCCATTCGCCGGTCTGCGGGTCGGTGCCGGCGGCGGCGTCCTTGATGTCGCGGCCGTCGATGATCTGCGGGCCGAGGAGGTAGACCTCCTTGCCGTCGGTGGAGCAGGCCACCAGGTACTCGTCGGGCTTGTCGTTGCCGAGGAGCGGGTCGTTGGCGGTCGGCGAGCAGTCGATCTTCGACATGTACTGCTGCAGCGCCTCCAACTGCTGCTGGGAGGCGTCGCCGGGGGCCTGGCGCAGCTTGCGCTGCTCGGCGATCGCGGCCGCCGCCTCTTCGGTGGGCGTGCCGTCGGTGCTCTTGTCGTCCTCGGGCTCCTCCGGCTTCGGCGGCTGCGGGGTCGCCGGCACCGCCCCGATGACCGGGCGCACGTACAGGCGTGCGGTCTGGCCGAGCGACTTGGCCTGCGCGCCGTCCTGACCGGGGACCGTGATGACCAGGTTGTTGCCGGTGACGACCACCTCGGATCCCGCGACACCGAGACCGTTGACACGTTGCTCGATGATCTGCTTCGCCTGGTCGAGCTGGGAGCGGGTGGGCTCCTTGCCGTCCTCGGTGCGGGCGGTCAGGGTGACCCGGGTGCCGCCCTGCAGGTCGATGCCGAGCTTGGGCTCCAGGGTCTTGGGGCCGGTGAAGTACACGAGTCCGTAGACGACGGCGAGCAGCGCGAGGAACGCCACCAGCGGGCGCCACGGCGGGATCTCACGACTCGGTCGCGACCGTTTCCGGGCGGGACTGGCCGCCTTCCCGGTCGAGCGAGGAGTTGTCACAGCTGTTCTGGTCTCCTTCTGGGAACGTCAACCGGCCGAGGTGGATCCGGCCGCAAGACCCCCGACCGACGCGGGCGGCCCGTACGCGCGCGAGCGCACACGGGCCACCTCAGAGCAGACAATCGCGTCGGAGGTCGTGTCGGGCGCCGCGTCACGACGACGCGGCACCCGGATGATCACTTGTCGGTGTCGCGACCCTCGTCGGAGGACGGCTTGTCCAGGCTCACCGAGTCGTCCGAGTAGCCCTCGAACTCGTCCTCGGGGGCGGTGTGCCCCGGGTAGGTGGCCGCGGCCTCGTCGGTCGGCACGATGCGCATGATCGCGAGGCGGTTCCAGCGGGTCACCACGCCGGTGGCGATCTCGACGTCGACGTAGTCCGAGGAGGTGGCGTCGATGACGGTGCCGAACAGGCCGGAGGTCAGCTGGATACGGGTACCCGTGGACACCGAGCTCTGCATCTCCTGCATTTCGGCGACACGCTTCTTCTGCTTCCGCATCGACAAGAACATGAAGCCGGCGAGCAGTGCCAGCAGGAGAGGGAAGAGCAGAGCGTCCATGGGTGAGAGTCAGTCCTTTGTATTTCGTGGGTGTACCGCGTGAGCCATCACCCCGCGTCAGTGGACGTGAGGGATCTTCGTGGCTCAGCCGTGCTCCACACAGTGTGCCACGTCCTCCGCCCGCGTCATCCCTGCAGGTGGTGTGCTACCTCACGCCGGGTCCCGGTGCCGGGGTTCCCCGGCGGCGTCCGGGATCGGACAGCCGGGGTCAGAGGTCGTCGAACAGCGAGCCCGTCGGGATCTCCCGGGGGCGGGCGCCGAAGCTCGCATTCATCGCACCGGCCGGCGGCGTGAGCCCGAGGTGGTGCCAGGCGGCCGCGGTGGCGACGCGTCCGCGCGGCGTCCGGGCGATCATGCCGGCGCGCACGAGGAACGGCTCGCACACCTCCTCGACGGTCGCGGGCTCCTCACCGACCGCGACGGCCAGGGTGGAGACCCCGACCGGTCCCCCGCCGAATCCCCGGATGAGGGCGTCGAGGACGGCGCGGTCGAGTCGGTCGAAGCCGAGTTCGTCGACGTCGTAGACCTTGAGCGCGGCGCGGGCGATGTCGACGGTGACCGTGCCGTCGCCGCGAACCTCGGCATAGTCGCGGACGCGCCGCAGGAGCCGGTTGGCGATGCGCGGCGTCCCGCGGGAGCGTCGGGCGATCTCCTCCGCGGCGTCGGGCCGCAGCGCGATGCCGAGGATGCCGGCCGAGCGCTTGAGCACCCACACGAGTTCGCCGGGCTCGTAGAACTCCATGTGCGCGGTGAAGCCGAACCGGTCGCGCAGGGGGCCGGTCAGCGATCCGGAGCGGGTGGTGGCCCCGACCAGGGTGAACGGCGCGACGTCGAGCGGGATCGAGGTGGCCCCGGGCCCCTTGCCGACGACGACGTCCACACGGAAATCCTCCATCGCCAGGTACAGCATCTCCTCGGCCGGCCGGGCGATGCGGTGGATCTCGTCGATGAACAGGACGTCGCCCTCGACGAGGTTCGACAGCATCGCGGCGAGGTCGCCGGCGCGTTCGAGCGCCGGACCCGAGGTGACGCGGATCGCCGCGCCCATCTCCGATGCGATGATCATCGCGAGCGAGGTCTTGCCGAGTCCGGGTGGTCCCGACAGCAGGATGTGGTCGGGGGTGCCGCCGCGCTTGCGGGCGCCGTGCAGCACGAGTTCGAGCTGTTCGCAGACGCGCGGCTGGCCGATGAAGTCCGCCAGCGACCGGGGCCGCAACCCGGCGTCGAGGTCGCCGTCGGAGCGGACCGGCGTCGCCGAGACCTCCCGTTCGGCGAAATCGGTGGCGCGGTCCGGGTCGTCGGTCATCACGAGGCCTTACCGAGCAGCGTCAACGAGCGCCGCAGCGCGGTGGACGCGTCGGCGTCGGGGGTGTCGGCCAGGACGGCGGCGACCGCCTTCTCGGCGTGTGCGGCGGTGAAACCCAGACCGACGAGGGCCTCGGCCACCTGGTCGCGCACTCCTCCGCCGGCCACCGCGCCGCCCGCCGCGGGTTCCCCGGCCGGGCGGTCCACCTTGTCGCGCAGCTCGACGCACAGGCGCTCGGCGACGCGCTTGCCGATCCCGGGCACCGAGGTGAGCGCCTTGGTGTCGGACTCGGCGAGCGCACGGCGCAGCGCGTCGGGCTCCAGGACGGCAAGGGTCGCCATCGCGAGTCGCGGTCCGACGCCGGTGACCGTCTGCAGCAGAGCGAACAGCGCACGTGCGTCGGGCTCGGTGAACCCGTACAGGGTCATCGAGTCCTCGCGGACGATCATCGAGGTCAGCAGCGTCGCCTCTTCTCCCCTGCGCAGCCGCGACAGCGTCACCGGGGTCGCGAGGACGCGGTATCCGACTCCCGCACACTCGATCACGGCGTGATCGAGTGCGATCTCCACGACCGGGCCACGGACTGACGCGATCATGCGCGACTCCCCTCTCGTGCCTCGGCGATCCGCTGCCGGTGTCGGGCGGCGGCCGCCTCGGCCTTCTTCTGCGCCTCCGCCATCCGCTCCATCATCGGCCCGCGCCAGCAGTGACAGATCGCGATCGCCAGCGCGTCGGCGGCGTCGGCCGGCTTGGGCTTGGTCTGCATCCCGAGGATGCGGGTGACCATCATGGTCACCTGGGCCTTGTCGGCGCGACCGCTGCCGGTGACGGCGGCCTTGACCTCCGACGGCGTGTGGAACCGGACCGGCACGTCGCGCTGCCCGGCGGCGAGCGCGATGACCCCGCCGGCCTGGGCGGTGCCCATCGCCGTGGAGACCTGGTTCTGGGCGAAGACCCGTTCGATGGCGACCGCGTCCGGCTGATGCACGTCGAGCCAGTGACACGCCTGGGTGTAGACCCTCATCAGTCGCTCGGCGAGCTCCATGTCGCTGGGGGTGCGCACCACGTCGACGTCGAGCGCGGTCACCGATCTCCCGCGTCCGGACTCCACCAGCGCGATACCGCACCGGGTGAGCCCCGGATCGACGCCCATGACGCGCACAGAACCCTCCCGAGCGAACCTCTTGCGAACAGTTGTTCGAGATTCTATCGGGAGGGTCCGACAACCCCGGGGACCAACACGCCCCGGGCAACGCTCAGTCGTTCTCGAGCTCGGCGAGGACCTCGTCGCTGACGTCGACGTTGCTGTAGACGTTCTGCACGTCGTCGCAGTCCTCGAGGGCGTCGATCAGTTTGAACACCTTGCGCGCGCCGTCGGCGTCGACCGCGACCTCGACCGACGGGCGGAAGCTGGCTTCGGCGGAGTCGTAGTCGATGCCCGCCTCCTGCAGCGCGGTGCGCACCGCGACCAGGTCTCCGGGCTCGCTGACGATCTCGAAGGACTCACCGAGATCGGTGACCTCCTCGGCCCCGGCGTCGAGCACGGCCATGAGGATGTCGTCCTCGGTCTGCCCGTTCTTCTCCAGGGTGACGACGCCCTTGCGGGCGAACAGGTACGACACCGAGCCCGGGTCGGCCATGCTGCCGCCGTTGCGGGACATCGCGGTGCGGACCTCGCCGGCCGCGCGGTTGCGGTTGTCGGTGAGGCACTCGATGAGGATCGCCACGCCATTGGGGCCGTAGCCCTCGTACATGATGGTCTGCCAGTCGGCGCCGCCGGCTTCCTCACCGGCACCGCGCTTGCGCGCGCGTTCGATGTTGTCGTTGGGAACCGAGGACTTCTTCGCCTTCTGGATGGCGTCGAAGAGCGTCGGGTTGCCGGCCGGGTCTCCGCCGCCGGTACGTGCCGCCACCTCGATGTTCTTGATCAGCTTGGCGAACATCTTGCCACGCTTGGCGTCGATGACCGCCTTCTTGTGCTTGGTGGTGGCCCATTTGGAGTGGCCGCTCATGTGTCCGTCGCATCCTTTCCGGCGCAGGTACGCGGCTCGATGCCGCGGGCGTCTGCTCTATCGCTGGTTCGGCACGATCTTACCGACGCACCATCTCCACGAAATATTCGTGTACTCGGCGGTCCCCCGTCACCTCCGGGTGGAAGGACGTGGCGAGCACCTTACCCTGCCGCACCGCGACGATCCGTCCCTGCGCAGGTCCCTCGGGCACACGCGCGAGGACCTCCACATCCGGCGAGACCGATTCGACCCAGGGGGCCCGGATGAACACCGCGCGCATGCGCTGCGCGCCGGGCCGGTCGGTGATCCCGGCGAAGTCGAGGTCGGTCTCGAAGCTCTCCACCTGACGGCCGAATGCGTTGCGGCGCACCGTGATGTCGAGGGCGTCGAGATGCCGTGCGTCGGGGCGGGTGTCGAGGATCGTCGAGGCCAGCATGATCATGCCGGCACACGAGCCGTAGGCCGGCATCCCGTCGCGCAGACGCGCGACGAGCGGGTCGTGGAGGTCGAAGATGCCGAGCAGCTTGCTCATCGTCGTCGACTCGCCGCCGGGGATGACGATCGCGTCCACCTCGTCCAGCTCCGCCTGCCTGCGTACCGGCACCGCCTCGGCCCCGGCCGCCTGCAGGGCGTGGACGTGCTCGCGGACGTCGCCCTGAAGTGCGAGAACCCCGATCCGGGGTCGTGTCGCGGCGCTCACTGGTCGGTCCGCGCGTGCTGGTCTGCGGGCATCTCTCGTCCGGTGCGGGCGAGGCCCTCCTGCGTCACCGCGGCCACCATGCGGCCGGAGCGGTCGAAGATCCGGCCCTGGGTGAGCGCACGGCCGCCGGCGGCCGACGGCGAGGTCTGGTCGTAGAGCAGCCAGTCGTCGGCCCGGAACGGGCGCATGAACCACATGGCGTGGTCGAGCGAGGCGACCTGCGGGTTGGAATCGGGGTGCGGAACCCGCGACGAGCCGAGCAGCGTCATGTCGCTCATGTAGGCGAGGGTGCCGACGTGGAACACCGTGTCGTCCGGCAGCCGGTGCCGGTATCGGAACCAAACCCGTTGCTGCGCAGCGAAATACGGAGACGTCACCATCTTCTCGCGCGGCACCACGCGCAGGTCGAAGTTGCTCCACTCCTTGAACACCGCACGCTCCTCCTCGCCCATCTCGTCGAGCCGGTCGTTCAGCTCGGTGGGTTCGGGGACCGGCGGCATGCGGTCCTGGTGTTCGATGCCGGTGTCGGTGCGGACGTGGAACGAGGCCGACATCGTGAAGATGGCCTCGCCCCGCTGGATGCCGGTGACCCGGCGGGTGACGAAGGACCGCCCGTCGCGGATGCGGTCGACGAGGAAGACCGCCGGGATGTCCGGGTCGCCGGGGCGCAGGAAGTACCCGTGCAGCGAGTGGACGTGGAACTCGGGGTCCACGGTCCGGGTCGCCGACATCAGCGACTGGCCGGCGACCTGGCCGCCGAAGGTGCGCTGGAGGTGACTCGGGAACGCGCCACCCCGGTAGATGTCGGTCTCGATCTGCTCGACCTGGAGTATGTCCTCGATGGCTGCCACGCCGACCAGTATCGCCCACGTGACGGCGATCGCCGTGGTGAGGGGCGAATCCGGGTCAGAGCTCGTCGAGCGACATGATGCCGTCCTGGATGGCACGGGCGACGAGCGACGCCTTGGTCGGTGCGGGACGGCCGATCTCGGCGTACTTGGCGCGGATGCGGGTGAGATGGGTGTTCACGGTGCCCAGCGAGATGTAGAGCTCCTGGGCGACCGCGGGCTTGGAGTCGACGAGCATCCAGGTGCGCAGCACCTCGATCTCGCGAGCGGTGAGGTTCGGCTTCGCGCGGCCGCTCGCGGCCTGCGAGCCGTCGTCGGAGACGGCGGGACGGGCCGGCGCGGCGGGCACGCGGTGCAGGTGCGGATGACCGGCGCGATGGCCGAGCCCCGGCTGGGCGGCCTGATGCGGGATGTGCCGGCCCGGCAGCGGCATCCGGCGGGCCGCGAGGCGCGCGAGGGCCTCCTGGCGGCGCTTGAGCGCCTCGGCGTCTCGACGAGCGTCACGCAGGTGCTGGGCCGGGTGGGCGATCGCAGTCATGGTGTGTCCTCTTCACTCATTCGAACCGGATGGTTTCTGGCCGGGACGTTCCGGCGATGAGTTGAAGATTATGGGCGTGCGCGCCCGGCGTCGATGGGGAGAACTCCCCACCCGATGGGGAGAACTCCCCATGCTGTTTTCGCAGGTCACAGCCTTGCACGTGTGAGTGAGACCCGGATGCGCCCCCTAGGGGACCACCACTACCGGCCGGCGGGGCCGGGTGGAGGGCCGAGCCGGATCAGCCGGCGGCGTTGCGCGCCGCCTCGGCGTCGATCAGCGGCAGGTCCGCACGCGTGACGATGCGCGAGGCGATCGCGTACTCGACGAGCTTCGTGCGGCGGTTGGACGCGAGCTTGCCTCCCCCGCCGCGCATCCCGCTCACACCGAGCTGGTCGAGCTTGTCGCAGACGTTGTCGAGCTTGCGGTTGAACTTCGTCAGCGACCAGCCCAGCCGCCGGGCGGCCTGCGCCGAGGACGGGATCGCACTGGCCCCGGTCCCCTCGCGACGCAGGATCTCCTCGGCGAGCACGACGATGAGCAGCTTCTGGCTCTCGGTCAGGGTCGGCACGCCCTGCGTGGTGTGGCCGCCGGAGAACTCCGGCCGAGTCACCGACTTCACCTGCGGCGCCCGGGCGAAGACGCTCAGCTCATAGGTGGTCGGTCCGGCGGTGAACACGATCGTCGTCTCGCCGAAGACGAGCGGCATGCGCGCACCCGGACCGAGCGTCGCCGTGAAACCGACGTCGCCGGCCGAGACGCTCGCCGACAGGTGGGTGCCCAGGTTGGTCAGCCACCACAGCCCGTTCTCGTTGTGCACCACCAGGAATCGGCGATGCAGGTACGGGTTGTCGTCGATCGACAGGTCGGCTTCCCGGCCGATGAAGAAACGACGCCCGGGATCGAGTTCGGTCCGCTCCCCGCAGTATTCGACGTATGTCGCGGAGTCGTCGGTCCCGGAAGCGGCGGCGCCGGGGCCGGGAACCGGCGCAGCAGGCGACACCGGGCTGTCCTGACCAGGATTCATCGGGTCCGTCCGATCAACCGGCGCTCTCCGCGCCCGGGTTTGCGCCGGCGGCGTCCGCGGCGTCGGTCGACGCCTCCGCGGAAGCGTCTACGGCAGGCATCGTCAGCGTCGGCACCGACTCGTGCACGGCCACCACGATGACGGTGACGTTGTCGTGGGCGCCCAGGGCGAGCGCGGCGTCGACGAGGCGTTCGACCGCTTCCTCCGAAGACGAGGAGCTCGCGAGGATGTCGCCGATCTCCTCGTCGGGCAGTTCGCCGGTGAGTCCGTCGGTGCACAGCAGCAACACGTCGCCGGGGAAGGCCGGGGTGTTGAAGAAGTCGGGAACCGGATCGATCATCCCGGCGCCGAGCGCGCGGGTGATCACGTTGCGCCGAGGGTCGGTGCGCGCCTGCTCGGGTGTCAGGAATCCGGCGTCGATGAACTCCTGGACCTGCGAGTGATCAGTGGTGAGCTGCTGCAGGGTGCCGTTCTGGAACCGATAGGTCCGCGAGTCGCCGATGTTGAGCACCAGCCAGTGCGGGTTGTCGTCGTGCATGACGAGGACGGCGCCGGTGGTCGTGGTACCCGCACGACGGTCGGTCTCGGTGTCGATCTCGCCGATCCGTCGTTGCGCGGCGACGAGGAGGTCGTCGAGCTGCAGCTTCGTCGCGTCCAGCTCGCCCGCGCTCGTCGCCTGCGAGAGGGTGAGCAGCGCCGCCTCGCTGGCCAGTTCGCCGCTGTCGTGTCCGCCCATGCCGTCGGCGATGAGATAGATGCCCGGCAGGACGAGCGCCGCGTCCTCGTTGGTCTCGCGCACCCGTCCGACATTGCAGGCCGCCGACCACTCGAGCCGCAGTTCACCCACGATGTGTGTGCCCGAGACCGAGGCGTCTCGAACGATGGTCGCCGCATCCATGATCAGCAGATACTACCGTCGAAGAGCCCCCGGATCGCGAGTCCTGCCGAGTGTTCGGTCGCAGGCGTGTCGGCCGGGGGCGTCTCCGACGGAAAGATCACCAGCCGCGCTCGGCCAGTCGGTGCGGCTGCGGGATCTCGTCGACGTTGATGCCGACCATCGCCTCGCCGAGGCCGCGCGACACCTTGGCCAGCACGTCCGGGTCGTCGTAGAAGGTGGTGGCCTGCACGATGGCGGCTGCGCGCTGGGCGGGGTTGCCGGACTTGAAGATGCCCGATCCGACGAACACGCCCTCGGCGCCGAGCTGCATCATCATCGCGGCGTCGGCCGGGGTGGCGATGCCGCCGGCGGTGAACAGCGTGACCGGGAGCTTGCCCGCCTCGGCGACCTCGGCGACGAGCTCGTAGGGCGCCTGCAGCTCCTTCGCCGCGACGTACAGCTCGTCCTTCGGAAGCGAGGTCAGCCGACGGATCTCGTCGCGGATCTTGCGCATGTGCGTGGTCGCGTTGGACACGTCACCGGTGCCGGCCTCGCCCTTCGAACGGATCATCGCCGCGCCCTCGGTGATGCGACGCAGCGCCTCGCCCAGGTTGGTCGCACCGCAGACGAACGGCACGGTGAACGCCCACTTGTCGATGTGATTGGCGTAGTCGGCCGGGGTCAGCACCTCCGACTCGTCGATGTAGTCGACGCCGAGGCTCTGCAGGATCTGCGCCTCGACGAAGTGGCCGATGCGGGCCTTGGCCATCACCGGGATCGAGACGGCGTCGATGATGCCGTCGATCATGTCCGGGTCGCTCATCCGCGAGACGCCGCCCTGGGCGCGGATGTCGGCGGGCACCCGCTCGAGAGCCATCACGGCCACCGCGCCGGCATCCTCGGCGATCTTCGCCTGCTCGGGGGTGACCACGTCCATGATCACGCCGCCCTTGAGCATCTCGGCCATGCCCCGCTTGACACGGGCGGTGCCCTGGCCGACCTCGGGAACGGTCGCGCCGTCTTGACTCACTGATTTCTCCTCGTGTCCACGACCGCTCTCATCGCGATCTGGTGTCAGATGTCAGGTCGATCTCACCGCGCCGCGGGCGGTGACGCAGGTTCCGCGACGGTTGTGCGATCAGTCTAGGTGAGCACCGGTTTCTCCCCGGTGGCAGGGATCACCCCGACCGCGTCACTTCTGCCGTTCGGGTGTGACTCGTTCGATGATCTCGAAATACGTCGGCAGCGGCGCGCGGCCGCCCAACCGCAGCCATCGGACCAGGCGGCGTTCCCCGAGCGCACGGGTGTCGCGCACCGCGTCGTTGTAGAAGCGGCGCGCCATCATCACCCGCGTCTCCGCGTCGGCGAGCTCGACGACCAGCGCCTGCGACCGCTGGTGCGCGCCGGTGCGCGCCAACCCCACCGACAGCGCGTTCTCCGCGTCCTCCCGGGTCTCCGGCGCGGCGCGCTCGGCGCGATCGGCGAGCGCCGCCAGGTCGCGCACGGCCGCCTTCTCGTCGTCGGTGGTCGCCGCCGCGTCCATCTCGGCGGCGATGGCTCGCACCACGACGGCCCGGCGGTCGAGGCTCGACTCCAGGGACTTGCGGGCGAGGTCGACGCGGACGTTGAGCCGGTCGAGGCGGTTGGCGGTGTGATACGCCCAGCCGGCGAGCGCGAGGACGGCGACGACCGCCAGGACGATCCAGGCGGCCATCAGTCCGACACCACCACCGGGCCGGCGCCGACGGTCACCGTGTCGTAAACGCGCAGGATCTGGTCGGCGACCCGGGACCAGTCGTACTTGTCGGCCCGGATGCGTCCGCGGGCGACGAGCTGCTCGCGCGCCTCGTCGTCGGAGAGGAGCTCGATGATCCCCCGGGCGAGCTGTTCGGGGGATCCGGTCTCCACCAGCCGTCCGGCCCGGCCGTCGTCGAGCACACGCCGGAAGGCGTTGAGCGAGCTGGCGATGACCGCGGCACCGGCCGCCATGGCCTCGACGAGGACGATGCCGAAGCTCTCGCCGCCCAGGTTGGGTGCGCAATAGACGTCGGCCGAGGCGAGCGCGCGCGCCTTGGTCGCGTCGTCGACCTGCCCGAGGAACACCAGATGATCGGCCAGGGTCCCGGCGCGCCGGCGCAGTGCCGCCTGGTTGCCTCCGCCGACGACGAGGACCCGGATGTCGGGGAATCGCTCGACGACCGACGGCAGTGCGCGCATGAGGATGTCGATGCCCTTGCGCGGCTCGTCGAACCGGCCCAGGAACAGCACGGTCTTGCCCGGGTGCGGATAGCCCTCGAGCGGTTTGGCATTGGCGAAGCTCGCCACGTTGATCCCGTTGGGGATCTCCACCGCATCCGACCCCAGCGACTCCATCTGCCAGCGACGGGCTAGCTCGCTCACCGCGATCTTGCCCGCGATGCGTTCGTGGTAGGGACGCAGGATCCCCTGGAAAGCGCTGAGCCACAAGGACTTCGACGTCGAGGTGTGGAAGGTGGTGACGATCGGCCCGGATGCCACCATCAGCGAGAGCATGGAGATCGACGGAGAGTTGGGCTCGTGGACGTGCAGCACGTCGAAGCCGTTCTCGGCGATCCAGCGCCGAAGTCGCAGATAACCCTTCGGGCTGAAGTTCACGCGCGAGACCGAGCCGTTGTACGGGATGGCCAGCGCCGGTCCGGCGCGCACGACGTACTCCGGCAGCGCCGTGCCGCGCGACGCCGGCGCCAGGACGCTGACCTCGTGACCGCGGTCGATGAAGACGTCGGCGAGTTCGGTGACGTGCGCCTGCACGCCGCCCGGGACGTCGAACGAATACGGGCAGATCATGCCGATCCTCATGCCGCTCCCCCAGTGTCGTTCATCCGTGCCTTCTGCCGGTCGGTCCAGTCCGCCTCCCACAGCGGCTGCAGCATGTGCCAGTCGGCCGGGTGGGCGGCGATGTTCTCCGCGAACGCGTCGGCGAGTTTCTGCGTGGTCGCCTCGACGCCGCCGGCGGTGTCGATCTCCTCGCCGCAGCACATCGCCGAATACGGTGCCTCGTCGAACCAGTGGTGGACCGCGAACAATGCTGCCCCGGTCTCGATCGCGAGGCGAGCCGAGCCGGCCGGCATGCGGGTGCGTTCGCCGAAGAACTCGACCGGCACACCGTGCCGGTTGATGTCGCGCTCGCCGAGCAGGCACACGATCCCGCCCGCGCGCAGGCGCTCGGCGAGAGCGGCGAACGGCGGCTGCTCGCCACCGCTGAGCGGGAAGATCTCGAAGCCGAGCGTCTCCCGGTAGGCGACGAACTGGTTGAACAGCGACTCCGGCCTGAGTCGTTCGGCGACGGTCGCGAACCGGCCGTAGTGGTGCACCAGCCACACCCCGGCCATGTCCCAGTTGCCGGTGTGCGGCAACGCCAGGATCACCCCCTTGCCCTTGGCGAGGCCGGCGTCCAGGCGTGCCCGGTCCTCATCCGGCACATGGACCCTCGACGACGCGGTGGCCCGATCCTGCGCGGGCAGGCGGAACGCCTCGCACCAGTAGCGCGCATAGGACCGCATCGCGTCTGCGACCAGGTCGTCGGGGACCTCGGCGGGCTCGACGCCCAGCACGCGGGACAGGTTGCGCCGCAGCTGCTCCGGACCGCCGTCGCGACGGCCGGCGAACTCGCCGGCGCGGTCGAAGACCGTCCGCGCCACGCGTTCGGGCGCGTGGCGTACCGCCGCCCATCCGGCGCGGTACCCAAGATCTGCGGTGAGAGCGGACAGGTCGATCATCCGGCGTCGGGCGTGTCGGTGTCGGGTTCGGGCTCGGTCTTGAGCGGGATCAGGTCGCGGGCGCCGGGCGAGCGCGAGATCGACCACATCCGCTGGCCGACGGTGATCACGCTGCCGACCGCCAGCAGCCACATGGCGACATGGACGGCCCACCAGACGCCCAGGCCGGTGAATCCGGTGCCGACCAGCACGATGATCAACCGGTCGGGTCGTTCGATGAGTCCGCCGTCGCCGTACAGCCCGCTGGCCTCCGCCCGCGCCTTCGCGTACGAGATGACCTGCGAGGTCACCAGGCAGATCAGGGTCGCGACCAGCAGGATGTGGTGCGGCTCGGTCACCGTGCACCACCACAGCAGGCCGGCGAAGATCGCGCCGTCGGCGATGCGGTCGCACGTGGCGTCCAGCACGGCCCCGAACCGCGTGCCGCCGCCACGGGCCCGGGCCATGGCGCCGTCGAGCATGTCGAACATGACGAACAGCCAGATGACCAGGGTGCCCCAGAACAGGTACCCCATCGGGAACAGCGTCAGCGCGGCCGCGACGGTCGCCAGCGTCCCGATGACGGTCATGATGTCGGGGGTGAGCCCGGTCCGGATCAGGGCGCGTCCCATCGGCAGCGTGACCTTGGAGACCGACGCCCGTCCCAGAATGCTCAGCATGGGTGAGCTCCTTCCCCGTCAGTCATCGAGGCGCTGCCACGCCTCGGCGAGCAACGCGCGCGTGTCGCGCAACAGCTGCGGCATCACCTTGGTCTCGCCGACGATGGTGATGAAGTTCGCGTCACCCATCCAGCGCGGGACGATGTGCTGGTGCAGATGCTCCGAGAGCGAACCTCCCGCGGCATAGCCGAGGTTGAGACCCACGTTGAAGGCGTTCGGGTTCGACACCGCCTTGATGGTGCGGATCATCTTCTGCGTGAACGCCATCAGCTCGGAGGCCTCCTCAGGGGTGAGATCCTCGAGGTCGGCGACCTGGCGATAGGGCACGATCATCGTGTGGCCCGGGTTGTACGGGTACAGGTTGAGCACCGCGTACACGTGCTCCCCGCGCGCCACGATCAGACCGTCCTCGTCGGACATCCGGGGGATGTCGAGGAACGGGTGACCGCTCTTGTCGGCCGGCTTGGTGTCGGCGATGTAGGTCATGCGGTGTGGGCTCCACAGCCGCTCGAGCCGATCGCCCACACCCACGCCCTGGTCGCGGATCTCGCCCGACGACTCAGCCATCGACGACCCCCGCGGACAGCCTCGACTCGATGAGCTCGGCGGTCGGCGACTCGTTGCGGCGGCTGCCGACCCACTCGGTGATCGCCGCGATCGCCTGACCGACCGGCACCCCGTTGACCTGGGTGCCGTCGCGGAAACGGAAGCTCACCGCGTGCGCCTCGACGTCGCGCTCACCGGCGAGGAGCATGAACGGCACCTTCCCGGTGGTGTGGTTGCGGATCTTCTTCTGCATGCGGTCGTCGGAGTGGTCGACCTCGGCGCGGATGCCCGCGGCCCGCAACGCGTCGACGACGCCCTGCAGATGATCGGCGAAGGCCTCGGCGACCGGGATGCCCACCACCTGGACCGGCGACAGCCAGGCCGGGAAGGCACCGGCGTAGTGCTCGGTGAGGACGCCGAAGAACCGCTCTATCGACCCGAACAGCGCGCGGTGGATCATCACCGGACGCTGCTTGGTGCCGTCCGGCGCGGTGTACTCGAGCTCGAAGCGTTCCGGCAGGTTGAAGTCGAGCTGAATCGTCGACATCTGCCAGGTGCGGCCGAGCGCGTCCTTGGCCTGCACCGAGATCTTGGGGCCGTAGAACGCGGCGCCGCCCGGATCGGGCACGAGGTCGAGACCGGAGGCCTGAGCGACCTCGGCGAGCGTGGCGGTCGCCTCTCCCCAGACCTCGTCGGAACCGACGAACTTCTTGGGGTCCTTCGTCGACAGCTCGAGGTAGAAGTCGTCGAGGCCGTAATCCTTGAGCAGACCGAGCACGAAGTTGAGGATCGAGGTCAGCTCGTCCCGCATCTGCTCCCGGGTGCAGTAGATGTGCGCGTCGTCCTGGGTCATGCCGCGCACGCGGGTGAGGCCGTGCACCACGCCGGACTTCTCGTACCGGTACACCGAGCCGAACTCGAACATGCGCAGCGGCAGCTCCCGGTACGACCGGCCGCGCGACCGGAAGATCAGGTTGTGCATCGGGCAGTTCATCGGCTTCAGGTAGTAGTCCTGGCCGGGCTTGCGCACCTCGCCGTTCTCGTCGTACTCGGCGTCGACGTGCATGGGCGGGAACATGCCGTCGCGATACCAGTCGAGGTGTCCCGACACCTCGTACAGGTGGCCCTTGGTGATGTGCGGGGTGTTCACGAACTCGTAGCCCGCCGCCACGTGCCGCGCCCGCGAGTAGTCCTCCATCTCCTTGCGGATGATCCCGCCCTTGGGATGGAACACCGGCAGGCCCGAACCGAGCTCGTCCGGGAAGCTGAACAGGTCGAGCTCGGACCCGAGCTTGCGATGGTCGCGCTTTTCCGCCTCCGCGAGCATCTCGAGATAGGTGTCGAGGGCCTCCGAGGACTCCCACGCGGTGCCGTAGACACGCTGCAGGTCGGCGTTGTCCTGATCACCGCGCCAGTAGGCGGCCGACGACCGGGTCAGCTTGAACGCCGCGATGTACTTGGTCGTCGGCACGTGCGGGCCGCGGCACAGGTCGCACCAGATGCGCTCGCCGGTACGCGGGTTGAGGTTGTCGTAGACCGACAGCTCCGCGCCGCCGACCTCCATGACCTCCGCGTCGTCGGCGGCGCCCTTGTCGTCGATCAGCTCGAGCTTGAACGGCTCGCCCGCCAGTTCGGCGCGCGCCTCGTCCTTGGACTCGTAGACACGGCGTGAGAAGCGCTGCCCCGACTTGATGATCTGCTTCATCTTCTTCTCGAGGGCCTTGAGGTCCTCGGGCGTGAAGGGTTCGGCGACCTGGAAGTCGTAGTAGAAGCCGTCTTTGATCGGCGGGCCGATGCCGAGCTTGGCCTCGGGGAACAGATCCTGCACCGCCTGCGCGAGGACGTGGGCGCACGAGTGCCGGATGACGCTGCGGCCGTCCTCGGTGTTCGCCGCGACCGGCTCGACGTCGGTGTCCTCGGTGGGAGCCCACGACAGGTCACGCAGGTTGCCCTCGGGGTCGCGCACGACGACGATCGCCTCGGGACCCTTGTTGGGCAGGTCGTGCTCTCGCATTGCGGTGCCCGCGGTCGTCCCAGCCGGCACACGGATCGTGGCTGGGCTGGTCACCTGGACGTCGTCGGGCACGGGGGCGCTCCTTGAGTGGGGTTCGGACACGCGAGAGCGCGTCCGGATCGGACGGTTGCGTCTCCGATGGTATCCGCGCGGCCCGACGACCGACGGAACCCCTCCGGATCAGGAGAAGATCGGACTCGCGAGCCACCCGAGATGGTCGAGGTCGACCCAGCCGGCAACCGTGTAGATCGCGTTCAGCAACCACAGCGTCACCAGGACCACCGCGCACGTCCCGATCCAGAAGATCGACTGCACCGACCAGTGCTGCCGGGAGATCCAGTCCATCCACCGGTCGTACTGTCGCCGCACGAAGGTGAGCAGCCCGTGCGCCCAGGCGAACTCGGAGGCGAGGATGCCGAGTCCGAGGAAGACGATCAGCCACCCGGGACCCGGATATGGGATGGCGACGATGCCGCAGGCGAGGACGACCGTGCCGACGACGGCGACCGCGACGCGATAGACGGGATACCACCGGGGGCTCGACCGCACGACGTATCGGCGATGACGCGCGTGCACACGAACGCGATGCCACCGGGAGCGCGACGACCTCGTATCGCCCGCTCGTGAGGTGTCCGTCGGAGATGTCGCCATGTCCCCCACCCCGGAATCGGTCATCTGATCGGTTGACGCTCAGGCTACGCGAGGGGAACGGGGTCGTCCGGGTGAGAAGCCGCCACATGCAAAAACCCCGCCGGCGTCACCGACGGGGTTTCGTGCTTGTGATGGTGGTCCCGGCTGGGATCGAACCAGCGACCTCCCCGGTGTGAACGGGACGCTCTTCCACTGAGCCACGGGACCGTGTTCGTCGCGCCGACTCGCGGTGGGCGCGTCGTGCACGAGCCAGAAGATTACACGCCTTGCCCCGAGTTCCCAAATCGCCCACGTGCGCCACGTCACAGCCGCCGGTTTCGGACCCTCGGAGGAATCACAACCTGGGAATTTGTTTCGCGACACCCCGCTTGACCTGCCGATTTGTAAAGTTCGGAAGGCATCGCGTAAGTTTCTCTTCGCACCGCGAGCAGCACGATCCACAAGATCGCTCGTGGGCATGCGGATGTAGCGCAGCTGGTAGCGCATCACCTTGCCAAGGTGAGGGTCGCGGGTTCGAATCCCGTCATCCGCTCGGCGCGAGTCGACTCGCATCTGGTGGTGTGGCCGAGTGGTGAGGCAACGGCCTGCAAAGCCGTGTACACGGGTTCGATTCCCGTCGCCACCTCCACACCATAATTTCACAAGGTCTCGCGCGATTAGCTCAGTGGGAGAGCGCTTCCCTGACACGGAAGAGGTCACTGGTTCAATCCCAGTATCGCGCACCACTGTTCGATCAGTCAGCCCCGGGTCTTCGGCTCGGGGCTTTTCTGTGTCCTCGGGGCTTTACTGCGTCCTCGGGGCTTTACTGCGTCTACGACCCCAGCCTTGTCTGTTCGCCCGACCTTGTCTGCGCCCCGCCCTTGTCTTCGCCCCGCCTTCACGGGCCCCTCACCCAGCACTCGCGCCGACAGGGCCGGCCCCGAGAACGGACACTCCCGATTCCGTACACCCCACACTCCCCCGAGCGCCACGAAAGCATCGTGCGCGAAAGCCGGCGGCGGGCAGCTCACCCAGTCCGCTACGACCGTCCCACCAGCGGAATTGTGAAAACCGGGACCCGTCGCGTATGTTTCTCTTCGCACTGCGAGCAGACGGTCCACAAGATCGCTCGCAGACATGCGGATGTAGCGCAGCTGGTAGCGCATCACCTTGCCAAGGTGAGGGTCGCGGGTTCGAATCCCGTCATCCGCTCGGTGAGACCCGCGAGACGCGTTCACTTCCAAGGAGACCCGCGCGATTAGCTCAGTGGGAGAGCGCTTCCCTGACACGGAAGAGGTCACAAGTTCAATCCTTGTATCGCGCACCACACCAATGAAAAAGCCCCGGCCGACGGCCGGGGCTTTTTCGTGTCCGCGACCGATCGGTCCGCCTCTTTGGGCCAACGTCTCCAGGGCCGGCGCGCCTTGGGACCCGACACCCCCCGGACACCGCGCCAGCCACGCCGAAAAATCATCTCCACGACAACCAAGAGCGAGCAGGTGTCTGTTTTGCCGCCTTTGCTCCCAACGCGAAGAACGGCATCTCTGCCGCAAAACCGCAGGTAGAGGCGATGCGCAGTGGAACAGTTGTTCAAGTCGATCGTTTGATACGCGGAAAGTACGTGTCAGTAACGACAACTCGATGCCATGTAGCGCGGATCACAAATTGGTCAATTGACCGTTACCTAGCGTCGCCTGCGGGGTCGGGGAGAAACCAACGGAGTGATACATGGGGAACAAGAAAACAGTCATGGCCGGTCTCGCGGCTCTCGCCGCCGCCGGCATGGGGCTCTCGGTGGCGCCCGGCGTCGCTCAAGCCGCCGATGAGGGACAGCGCACCGGACCGGTCCAGTTCTGGGCCGAGGACCTGGGAGACTGCAAGGTCAAGTTCACGCTGTACAACGAGACCAACATCACCAGCTACACCGTCGACTACATCATCGACGACACCCAGAGTGAGCTGCGTACGACGTCGGCAGCTCCCTTCCCCTACGGCCGGATCGCAGGGAACACCATCGCCGACTCCCCGGCCTGGCCCGACGACATCCCGACGATGGGCCAGAACGAGCCTGGGAACATCTGGATGGTGAAGGACCGCACGCCCGGTAAGACGGCGACCTACGTCAAGGATCTGAAGAACCTCACCGACAACTACAACCCGCCGCTGCCGAACCCGGACGCGGCGACCCACAAGATCAGCTACCGCATGGTCCTCGGCCCGGCCGGGAACCTCGGCGACGGCGGCCCCGAGTGGATCGGTGACCGCCAGTGGCACCACATGACCGTCACCGGCTGCGCAGAAGAAGACGGCGGCGACAACGGCGGCGGCGACAACGGCGGCGGCGACGTCGGCGGCGGCTCGCTCGGCGGCCTCTTCGGCTAGCGACCACCGACCCCGACCGGTGCCCCGGTCGCGAGGAGTGACTTTCGCCCTCGCGACCGGGGCATTCGTGCGTCCTAGGCTGGGTCCATGACGGCGATCTCGATCTCCGGCCTGGTCAAGACCTTCGGCCGGTTCCGGGCGCTCGACGAGCTGGACCTGGTCGTCGAGGAGGGCGAGGTTCACGGATTCCTCGGGCCGAACGGCTCGGGCAAGACCACCGCGATCCGTGTCCTGCTCGGGCTGTTGCGCGCCGATTCGGGCGTGGTCCGCGTCCTGGGGCATGATCCCTGGCGCGACAACATCACCCTGCACGGCCGGATCGCCTATGTCCCGGGCGAGGTGAAGCTCTGGCCCCGGGTCACCGGCGGCGAGGTCATCGATCTCATGTGCAGTCTTCGTGGCGAGTCGGATCGGCGCCGCCGGGACGAACTGATCGAGCGCTTCGAACTCGATCCCAGGAAGAAGTCACGGGCGTACTCGAAGGGCAACCGGCAGAAGGTCGCGCTGATCGCGGCGCTGGCCTCCGATGCCGAACTCCTCCTCCTCGACGAGCCGACATCGGGTCTGGATCCGTTGAAGGAGGCCGAGTTCCAGCGCTGCATCGACGAGGAACGCCGACGCGGCCGCACCGTCCTGCTGTCGAGCCACATCCTCGCGCAGGTCGAGGCACTGTGCGACCGGGTGACCCTCATCCGAGCGGGCCGGACCGTCGACAGCGGATCATTGTCGGAGCTACGCCATCTGGGTCGGCTGGAGATCGTCGCCGAAACGGACGGCGACGCCTCATCTCTCGGCACGATCGACGGCGTGCACGATCTGGTCACCGACAGCAACCGCGTCCGGTGTTCGGTCGACTCGGCCGCGCTCGACGCGGTGGTCGGTGAACTCGCCCGCCTCGGCGTCCGCGACCTCACCAGCACGCCGCCGACGCTCGAGGACATCTTCCTCCGGCACTACGAGATCTGAGGCGCGCGGATGTCCGGGATCAGGTCGGTCGACGTCATCGGATTCCGAACCCTCCTCCGGTTCCACCTCAGACGTGAGCTCGTGGCACTGATCTGCTGGGTCGGTGGCACCGCGGCACTCATCGGGGTCCAGTCCGTCGCCAGCCAGAGCTTCTACGACACACCGGAAGAACTCGCCGCGCTGAGGGAGACGATCGGCGCCAACCCCGCGGTACTGGCATTCGCCGGGCCCGTCGAACTGCTCGAGAACATCGGCGGCGAGATCGTCTTCGAGGTCTTCGGGTACGCCGCTGTCGTCGTGGCGCTCATGTCGATGTTGCTGGTGGGCCGACTCACCCGCACCGACGAGGAGACCGGCCGAACCGAACTCATCCGATCTGCCCGCGTCGGGCGTGCCGCCCCGGTCGCGACCGCACTGGCACTCGCCGGCGTCGCGAATCTCGCCGTGGCCGTGGCGGTGGCGGTCACCGCGATCGCCACCGGGCTCCCCGTCGGCGGCTCGGTGTTGACCGGCGTCGCCCTCGCCGGCGTCGGTTGCGTCTTCGCCGCGTTCACCGCACTCGCCGCACAGGTCTTCGACAACCCGCGCAGCGTCTACGGCGCGACCACCGCCGCGCTCGGCCTGGCGTACCTGCTGCGGGCGGTCGGGGACGTCGGAAACGGTGTGGCGTCGTGGATCTCGCCCATCGGTTGGGCGCAGCGGACACTCCCCTACGCCGGTGACCGTTGGTGGCCGCTGGTCCTCCCGCTCGTCGCGACGGCCGTCACGGTCGTGGCGGCCGGGTTCGTCTCCGAGCACCGCGACTTCGGTGCGGGCCTGCTCGGAGACCGTCCGGGGCGGGCCGGTGCCTCACGGTTCCTACGGTCCACGACCGGCCTGGCCTGGCGGCTGCACCGAGGTTCGATCCTGGCGTGGACCGTCGGCGTGCTCGTGTTGGCCGCCGCATACGGATCGTTCGCCGACGCGGTCGTCGAGTTCGTCGCCGAGAACCCCGACATCGCCGCGTTCCTGCCCGGTGGTGCCGCCGACGCGGTCAACTCCTATCTCGCGCTGACCCTCACGATCACCGCGCTGCTGGCGGCGGCGCACGGGGTGAACGGTGCCCTGCGGGCGCGGCGCGAGGAGACCTCCGACCGCGTCGAACTCGTCGTCGCGGCGAGGACGGACCGGCTCGCCTGGTTCGCCGGTCACGTCGCGATGGCCGTCGGCGGCGCCACCGTCGTGATGCTGATCGGCGCAGCCGGCGAAGGGCTCGCCCACGCTCTCGCATCCGACGACCCCGGCCTGATCCCGCGGCTGGTGGCCGCGTCGACGGTGTACCTGCCGGGGATCTGGCTGATGGTCGGGGTCGCGGTCGCGGGGATGGGCCTGCTCCCCCGCCTCGCCGCCGCACTCGCGTGGACGTACGTCGCGTACTGTGTCGTCACCGAGGTCCTCGGCGAGTCCTTCCGGCTCCCGGACCGGATGCTCCTCGCCTCACCGTTCCGGCATCTGCCGCAGGCACCCCTCGACGCCGTGACACCGGGCGGCATCATCGTGGTCACGCTGTGCGCCGTCATCGCCCTCGCGGCCGGATTTGTCGGGCTGAGCCGACGCGATCTCGGCTGAGTCGGCCCCACACGCCGGTCTCGCCGAGGTTCTGCCCGGTATCGACTACGAGACGGCGTCGACGCTCCCGGCCGACCACTCGGAAAGGACCTCCGTGAGGTCGACGGCGGACGCCGGCGCCGGAACGGGCAGCGGCGTCCTGGAGAAGCGGGGAGCCGGCGCCGCCTGGACCATTCCGTCGACCTCGACGTGGCTTCCTCGTCTGACGGCGTCGTGATCGGCGACCGCCTCGTCGAGGTCGAGAACCGGTGTGAGACAGGCGTCGACACCGTCGAACGCGGTGACCCAGTCGTCGCGCGTCCGGCCGGCAAACCGCGCCGAGAGCGCCTCGCCGATGACCGGCCAGTGCGCTCGATCCCAGCGGTCGGGCAGGTCGGCGAGGCCCAACACCCCGATCAGGTTGCGCCAGAACGTCTCCTCGAGCGCCCCGACGGCGACGAACCGACCATCCGCACAGCGATAGGTGCGGTAGAAGGGCGCCGTGCCGTCGAGCAGGTTGCCTCGCTCGCGAGACACCCAGCGCCCGGCGGCCTTCCACGACCACTGCAGTTGCGCGAGCAGACCGACCCCGTCGACCATGGCCGCGTCGACGACCTGACCTCGCCCGGTGCGCTCTCGGTCGTGTAACGCCGCGAGCACCCCGACCACGAGCAGCATCGATCCCCCGCCGAAGTCGCCCACGAGGGACAGCGGCGGCACCGGCGGCGAGCCGATCGGCCCCATCGCCTCGAGGACGCCGGTGACCGCCAGATAGTTGATGTCGTGCCCGGCGGTCCGCGCCCGATCCCCCTCTTGGCCCCATCCGGTCATCCGCGCGTAGATGAGTCGCGGTGCAACGTCGCAGATCTCGGGTCCGAGACCGAGGCGCTCCATGACCCCGGGCCGGAAGCCCTCGATGACGATGTCGGCCCGGGTGATGAGTTCACGGACCCGGGACACGTCCTCGGGGTCCTTCAGGTCGGCCTCGACGCTGCGACGCGACCGGTACAGCGCCGCATCGGCACCGGCGATCCCGTCCGGGCCGGACGGCTCCGCGCCGGGGCGCCGGATGCGCGTAACGTCGGCGCCGAGATCTGCCAGCAGCATCGCCGCGTGCGGCGTGGGTCCGAGCCCGGGCATCTCCACGACCCGCACGCCGGTCAGTGGACCGCTCATGAGCCGGGATCGTGGTGCAGGACACCCCGGATCGTGAAATCGACGTAGTCGGCCACCAACTGGTCGACGTCGTGGTCGTCGCGCAGCCACCAACTGATGCCGTTCATCAGGTCCAGCACGGCGACCGCGGACCGGTACGGATCGCGGGTGGTGAAGACCCCGAGACGCGTGCCCGCCTCGATGACGTCGCGGATACGCCGCTGGTAGTACTTGCGGTAGTCGGTGACCACGCGGCGATGCTCGGGCGTGAGCGCGTTGAGTTCGCGCAGGGCCACGAGGTGTTCGACCCGGTGACGGGCCAGGCGTCGGACATGCGCCTCGACGAGGGCCGTGAGGCGCTGCGCCGGACCGCCGTCCCCGTCGAGCAGCAGCAGATCCTCCTGCGGGTCCTGCGTCATACGCAGGGCGATTGCGTAGAGGATCTCCTCCTTCGAGTGGAAGTGGTTGTAGAGACTCGCGCCCCGCATGCCGACAGCCTCGGCGATGTCGCGCATGCCGGCGTTGGCGTAGCCATGCTCGGCGAAATATCGCGCGGCGGCCTCGACGATCTCGTCCCGACGCGTCCGTGGACGCTCATGCGTCGCAGTCGGTTTCCCGACCCCGGGCTCGGTCACCTCGTCAGCCCTGACCGGTTCCATAGGCTCTCCTCAGCTCGCGTTTGAGCAGTTTGCCCTGGGCGTCGGTCGGCAGTTCGTCGACGATGTGGACCGACTTGGGCACCTTGTACGAGGCAAGTTCATCACGGCAATGATCGCGGAGTCCCTCGGCGGTCGCCGTCGCGCCGTCGCGCAGCACGACGAAACCCGTGACGACCTCCGACCAGTACGGGTCCGGCAGGCCCACGACCGCGGCGCGCTCGACGTCGGGGTGGGCCTGCAGCACACGCTCGACCTCCTGCGACGCCACGTTGAACCCGCCGGTCTTGATCATGTCCTTGCGACGGTCGCGGAAGAACATGTTGCCGTCGGCGTCGATGCGCACGATGTCGCCGGTGTGCACCCAGCCGCCCTCGAGGACCTGCGCCGTGCGCTCCGGGTCCTTGAAGTAGCCGAGCATCACCGACGGTGTGCGGCAGAGCAGTTCACCTTCCTCGGCCTCGTCGCCGTTGGCATCGACGACCTTCACCTCGAGGTGGCCGACCGGCTTTCCGATCCAGGTGGGGTCCTGGTCGGGGACGTCCTCGAGTCGTTTGAACCAACCGGCCGAGCCGAGCTGGGTGAGCTCGGACTGGCCCCAGTAGGTGCCCCACACCGATTCCGGGGTGGCGGCCGCCCAGGCGTCGACCGCATGCGGCGACACCTGGCCGCCGTAGGTGAGGCAGCGGCGGACCGTGCCGACGGTGTCCGGGCCGAAATCAGGATGGTTGGCCAGCGCGATGAAGAAGGTGGGGGTCTGGGCGAGGACCGTGATCTTCTCGTCGCGGATCATGCGCAGCGACGTCGCCGGGTCGACGGCGGCGGGCAGCACCAGCGTCGCGCCGAGGAGCGTCAGCGAGGTCAGCGACCCGATGCCGGCGATCGTGTGAAACGGCATCACATAGAGCCACACGTCGTCGTTCTGGCAGCGCAGGCCCCACGTGTAGGCGGGGGCGGTGGAGATCAGGTAGTTGCGATGAGCGATCTGCACACCTTTGGGCGTGGCCTCGGTCCCGCTGGTGTAGACGACCATCGCCAAGTCGTGTTCGTCGACCTCGCAGTCGGGTTCGGCGTCGTCGGCGCGCCCGACGAGAGTGTCGAACGAGTTCCACGCACCGGTCCCCGGCTCCCCGACCACCAGCACCGAGATCCCCAACGCGTCGGCGACAGGAACCGCGAGCGGCGCGAGATCGCGCTCGACGACGAGCACGGCGGGCTCGAGATGGCCGAGCTGCTGGGCGATCTCGCGCTCCCGGAACATCGGACTCACGCCGGAGTAGGCGGCGCCGACCTTGAGCGCGCCGTAGTAGGTCGCGACGGTCTCGACCCGGTTGCGGCTCATCACCGCCACGCGGTCCCCGCGCCCGACCCCGAGGTCGAGCAGGACGTGGGCGACGCGGTTCGCCATCGAATCGAGCTCCGCGTACGTCGTCGGCACCCGACCGCCATCGGCGTCGTAGGCGATGATCGCGGGCTTGGAGCCCTGCGAGCGGGACAGGCGGCGCAGCTGGTCACCGATGGTCGCGCGTCCCAGCGGTGAGGTCTGGATGCCGGTGAGGGCCCGGCCCCCGGTCACGGCGGAGGCGCTCATGCGAACATCCGGTTGTCGAAACTGTCGAGGAAGGCGATCTCCTCCACCGGGCTGCGGCTGAGCTTGCGCGGGAAGCCGTCCCGCGGGTACCCGACCGCGATGTGGGCCGCAGTGATGTACTCGTCCGGGATCCCCAGCAACTGTCTGACCTCGTTCTCCGAGGCGCACAGCAGCGTCGTGAGCGCGGTGGCCACGCCCTGCTGGCGGAGAGCGAGGGTCAGGTTCTGCACGCTCGGGTAGATCGACGCCCCGCCCACGACGCTGAGCCGGCCGAGCTCGTGGTCGGTGGGATGGAGTCCCTCCATCTCGGCACAGACGACGACGAGTGCCGGCACCTCGGCGAGGTGGTGGGCGAAGTAGTTCGCGCTCTCGACCGTCTTCGGGATCGCCCCAACCTTCTTCGACCCCTCGACGACGGCGCCGTAGTAGGCCTCCCAGTACGGCAGGTAGAGGTCGGCGAGTTGCTTCTTTTTCGTGTCGTCGCGCACCACGACCCATCGGACGGGCTGGCGGTTGCCGCCCTGCGGGCCGAAGCGCGCATCGTCGAAAGCTCGGTAGAAGACCTCGTCCTCGACCGGCTTGTCGCTGAAGTAGCGGCACGTGCCCGTCGTGCGCATTGCCTCGCTGAGTTCCATCTCTCCTCCAAGATCACTAACCGCTGTTAGTATGACTCAGGCCACACTTACATACGGGCACTCGGGAGTCAACCGATCTTCGCGAGGTAATCCAGGCCTTGACGCCAGCGGACTAACAGTGGTTAGTTCCAACCATGACTTCCGTTCCCCTGGACACGGCCAACCGACCCAGCACCGACGAGATCGCGACCGCGGTGGCCGCCGGCAATATCCCGACGCTGCTGGCCGTGCTGGTGGAGATGACCGGCGACCGACGCTGGCTGATCGACCGCTACCGACCCACCCGGAGCCGCGGGATGGACGACAACGCCACCGGCGGACTGCCGGCCGACGTCCAGGACGAGATCCGGCGCGCGGTCGTCGACGCGCTCGAGGACTGGTACGACCGGGGCGCTCCCCCGCGTCGGCCCGTCGACGACGAGCTCGTCGCGACGCTGATGAACTTCACCGCCGGTGAGGACGTTCCCGCCGAGTTCGGTCCGATGATGGCCGAGATCGTCCGCGGCGACCTGCGCGAGAAGCACCTGCAGCGCGTTCCGGACGAGCTCTCGACCGCCATCACCGCGCTGGTCATCGGCGCAGGCGTCGCCGGCATGCTCATCTCCACCCAGCTCGCCGAGGCGGGGATCGAGCACACCGTGCTGGAGAAGAACGACGAGGTCGGGGGCTCCTGGTATGAGAACCACTACCCCGGCGCCGGAGTCGACACCCCCAGCTATCTCTACTCGGTCTCGTCCTTCGACCATGACTGGTCGACGCACTTCGGCAAGCGCGACGAGGTCCAGGGCTACCTACAGGCCTTCGCCGACCACCACCGGGTGCGCGACCGCATCCGCTTCGGGACCGAGGTGGTCTCGGCCGCCTACGATCCCGCGACCCAGCACTGGAATGTGCACGTCCGCGACCGCGACGGCCGTGAGCACACCCTGACCTCCCGCATCCTCATCAGCGCCGTCGGAATCCTCAACCGCCCCAAGCTCCCCGACCTGCGCGGCATGGACACGTTCACCGGTCCGCTCTTCCACTCGGCCGCGTGGCCGGAGCACCTCGACGAACCCGGGGCGCTCACCGGCAAGCGCGTGGCCATCGTCGGGTCGGGGGCCAGCGCCATGCAGATCGGGCCGGCCATCGCCGACGAGGTCGGCTCGCTGACGGTCTTCCAGCGCTCGCCCCACTGGATCGCCCCCAACGACGACTACTTCGCCCCCGTCGGCGACCGGGTGCACTGGCTGATGAACAACGTGCCCGGCTACCGCGAGTGGTACCGCGCGCGGCTGTCGTGGATCTTCAACGACAAGGTGCACCCGACCCTGCAGATCGATCCCGACTGGCCCGAGCCCACCGCGTCGATCAACGCCGTCAACCACGGCCACCGGGAGTTCTACCTGCGCTACATGCGCTCGGAGCTCGGCGACCGCGAAGACCTCATCGAACTGTCGACCCCCGACTACCCGCCCTTCGGGAAGCGGATGCTGTTGGACAACGGGTGGTTTCGCATGTTGCGCCGCCCGAACGTCTCGCTGGTCCCGCGCGGGGTCCGGGAGGTCACGCCCACCGGCCTCATCGACTCCGACGGCACCGCACACGAATTCGACATCATCGTCTTCGCCACGGGGTTCCACAGCGACCGCTACCTCTACCCGATGGACGTCGTGGGACGCAGCGGGAAGACGACGGTCGAGGCCTGGGGCGACCACGACGCCTACGCCTACCTCGGGATCACCGCCCCGGACTTCCCCAACCTGTTCATCCTCACCGGCCCCAACACCGCACTCGGCCACGGCGGCAGCTTCATCAGCATCCTCGAATACCAGGTCCGCTATGTCTGCGACGCGATCCGGCAGATGATCGACCACCGTCTCGGCGCGCTGGAGGTGCGCCGGGACGTCACCGACGCGTACAACGAGGCCGTCGACGCCCAGCACGCGCGGATGGTCTGGACGCATCCGGCGATGACCAACTGGTATCGAAACGCCGACGGCCGAGTGGTCGCGGTGCTCCCTTGGCGGATCGTCGACTACTGGTCCCGGACCCGCCGCCTGGACCTGTCCGACTTCCACACCGAGCCGCTGACTACCGTGAAGGCATGACCTCCATCCCGCTGATCTCCGCCTCCGACCTCGCCGGTCGTCTCGACGAGCCGAACCTCAGGATCGTCGATGCCACGGTCCACCTGAGCTTCGACGCCGACGGCGCCCACGTCGAGTCCGGCCTCGAGACCTACCGCCAGGGCCACATCCCGGGTGCGGTGTTCATCGACCAGATCACCGGGCTCACCGATCCGGAGGGCGAGGCGCCGTTCGCCGCCGCCACATCGGAGAAGTTCGCCGAGACCGTCGGCGCGGCCGGCATCGGCAATGATTCGACGGTCGTCGTGTACGACACCGTCAACGGGATCTGGGCGACGCGCCTGTGGTGGCAGTTCGGCCTCGAGGGCTTCGACGACGTCCTCGTGCTCGACGGCGGGTACGCGGCCTGGACCCGCGCCGGGCTGCCCACGGAGACCGGTGAGTCCACCTATCCCGCAACGACCTTCACACCCCACCGGCGTCCGGAGCGCGTCGTGTCGACCGACGAGGTCGTCGCGGCGACCCGCGACGACTCGGTGCTGTTGATCAACGCGCTCGACCGCGAGTCCTACGCGGCGGGCCACATCCCGAGCAGCGTCAACGTCCCTTTTCCCGAACTCGTCGACGAGAACGGGCAGCTGCGGTCCCTCGACGAGCTCCGGGAACTGTTCGCCGCGGCCGGCGCGCTCGACGCCTCGGTCCGCCCGGTCACCTACTGCGGCGGCGGGATCGCCGCCACCGCAGCGGCTTTCGCACTCCGGGCCCTCGGACGCGACGACGTCGCGATCTACGACGGCTCGATGAACGCCTGGACCGCCGATCCCGCCCGGCCGCTCACCACGGGGGACGCACCGGAGTGACGACGACGCACCCGCCGGTGATGGTGGAGACCGTCACCGACCCCGATCTGGCCGCACCGGTCGCCGAGGTGGCCGGCGCGACCTTCCCGCTCGCCTGCCCGCCGCACTCCGATCCCGGCGACATCGCCGCGTTCATCGCGGCGAACCTGGGCGAGAAGAACTTTCGCGCCCACATCGCCGATCCCGATGCGGACGTCCTCGTCGCGCGCGAGGGGACGGACGGCCCGATCATCGGCTACGCCCTCGTGCTGCACGCCGAACCGACGCATCCCGATGTCGCCGCAGTGGTGACGCAGCGGCCGGTGAGCGAGATCTCCAAGATGTACGTTGCGCCCGAGCATCATTCGCGTCCCGGCCACACCCCGTCGCACGTGTTGATGCGCGCCGCCGTCGACCGCGCGCGCGAGCGCGACAGCGTCCTGGCGTGGCTGGGCGTCAACCAGCTCAACGTCCGGGCCCAGCGCTTCTACGTCAAGATGGGATTCACCCGCGCCGGGGTGAAGACGTTCACGTTCGGCGACAGCGTCGAACACGACTACGTGTACACGCTGCCGCTCTGAGGCGGATGCGCCGGTGCGCCTGTCCCGAATCGGGCCGGACGGCCCTCAGACCGCCGTCTCGGCGAAACGGGAGAGTGCGAGCAGGCGCGAGGTGGCGCGCAGGTACTTCTTGCGGTAGCCGCCCGCGAGCATCTCCTCGGTGAAGATCTCGTCGAGCTTGGCGCCCGACACCGTGACCGGGATGTTCGCGTCGTAGAGACGGTCGGCGAGCACCACGAGGCGCAGCGCCACCGACTGGTCCTCGGCCGGGTGCACACCGGTGATGCACACCAGCGAGACGCCGTCGACGAGATCCTTGTACTTCGACGGGTGCAGCCTGCTGAGGTGCTCGCACAGCGCGTCGAAGTCGTCGAGCGTCGCGCCCTCGGTGTTCTCGGCGATCTCGACCAGCTCGGCGTCGGCGCGCGGGTCCGGGGCCGGCGGCAGGTCGCGGTGACGATAGTCGGGGCCGTCGACGCGGATCGTCTCGAACACCGACGACAGCTTGCGGATCTCGCGCAGGAAGTCCTGGGCCGCGAAGCGTCCCTCGCCCAGTTGGCCGGGCAGCGTGTTCGACGTGGCGGCGACGTTCACGCCGGCGGCGGTGAGCTCGGTGAGCAGGCGCGAGACCAGCATGGTGTCGCCCGGGTCGTCGAGCTCGAACTCGTCGATGCACAGCACGGTGTGCTTCGACAGCCGCTCGACGGCGTTGGTGAAGCCCAGCGCACCCACCACGTGGGTGACCTCGACGAACGTCGCGAACGACTTGGGCTCGGGCATCGAGTGGTAGATCGAGGCGAGCAGATGGGTCTTGCCGACGCCGAACCCGCCGTCGAGGTAGAGGCCGACGCCCTGCGTCGGTGTCTTGCGGCCGAACAGGCCCTTCCGCTTGCCCGAACGCGCCTTCGAGGCCCGTTCCACGAATTCGCGCGCCTTGGCCACCGCCGCGGCCTGGGTCGGCTCGTTCGGGTCGGGGATGTAGGAGTCGAAGCTCACGTCATCGAAGGTGGACGGGGGAACCATCTCATCGATGAGTGCATCCGCCGAGGTCGCAGGATTGCGATCGCAAAGTCGAGCCGCCATGAGTGGAGCCTAACCACCCGGGGAATGATGGACCCATGTTCCACCTGCACAAAGCGACCCAGGTCACACCCGACGAGGGCGAATCGGAGACGCTGCGGCAACTCGCGCGGCAGTACCCCTACCCGCCTCGGGCGGCTGAGGGGCCGGGCGCCCGGGCGCCCTACGTGCGCGCCAACATGGTGGCCTCGATCGACGGCGCGGTCACGGTCGAGGGCCGCTCGGGCGGGCTCGGGGGCCCCGGCGACAAGGCCGTGTTCCGGACGCTGCGCGGACTCGCCGATGTGATCCTGGTGGGGGCCGGGACCGCGATCACCGAGGGCTACCGCCTGCCCGAGCCCGACGCCGTGTTCGCCGAGCTCCGCGCCGGCAACGGTCAGGCACCCGCCCCGGCGCTGGCCCTGGTGTCGCGCTCGTTGTCGATCCCGCCCGACTACGCACCACTCACCCACGAGAACACCGTCGTGCTGACCTGTGCAGCGGCGCCGGCGGACCGGCGTGCGGCGCTGCTCGACGCCGGGGCGACCCTCGTCGACTGCGGAGACGACACGGTCGAGACCGAGGAGATCATCGCCGAGTGCGGACGCCGGGAATGGCCACGCGTGCTGTGCGAGGGCGGCCCCCAGCTGCTCGGAGCCGTCGTCGCCGCCGATCTGCTGGACGAGCTGTGCCTGACCACCAGCCCGATCCTCGCCGGAGGCGACGCCGGTCGCATCGTGGCAGACACGCGGGCCGACGGTGCCGGCCTAGCGTCGAGAGGGATGACCCCGGCGGCGATCATGACCGACGACGACGGCTTCGTCTTCACCCGCTGGGTGCGCCACGACCGCTCGTCGATCCACTGAGCAGATACCCTCGCGGTCATGCGTAGAGCGCGCGCCGTCAAGGCGTCATTGCCCGGGGCACTGATGGGTGCGATCGTCGCGATGGTCGTGTCGTCGTGCGCGGTGGGCCCCGACCCCGGCCCCGACCTCGTCCCCGGCGGCGGCAAGGGCGCCGGTTCGGTGCCGTCCTCGGCGGCGCCGGACCCCGCGCCGACCCTGACCGCACCCGCCACCGATCTCGAGTGGACCGAATGCGCGGGCACCACGGCCCAGCGCTACGGCGTCGGGCGTCCGGCGGACGTGACGATCGAGTGCGCCGAATACCGCTCCCCGATCGACCGCGACAAGCCGGACGGCGAGGCGCTGACCATCGCCGTGACCCGCGCGCGGACCGCCGAGACGCCCGCCGACGCGGCGCCGCTCGTGCTGACCTCCGGTTCGGACATGCCGTCCTCGCGCACCCTGATGGTGCTGGCGTCGGGCCGGGGCCGGGCGATCCTGGACACCCATCCGGTGGTCGCCGTCGACCACCGCGGCATCCCGCTGTCCGGCGACGTCGACTGCATGACGCGCGAGGAGCGCGCGACGATCGCGAGCAACGGCCTCACCCCGCGCGGCGCGTCCACCCAGGCACGCATCTCCCGGCTGGCGTCGGCCGCCTCGTCGGCGTCGGACGGATGCACCGAGACGCTGACGCCGTACCAGCTCAACTTCTCCGCGGGGTTCGCCGCGTCGGATCTGGAGACCCTGCGCAGCAGGTGGGGCGTCGAACACCTCGGCCTCATCGGCGTCGGCGAGGGCTCCGACGTCGTGCTGGCCTACGCATCGCTCTACGGCGGCCGCGCCGGGCGCATCATCCTCGACACCCCCACGCCGTTCGGGGCCAACGCCCGCGACCGCGCCCAGCTCCGCGCCCAGGGCGTGCAGACCGCGCTGCAGGGCTTCGCACAGCGGTGCTCGACGCTCGACGGCTGCCCGCTCGGCACCAACGGCGTCGGTGTGATGAACAGCGTGCTGACCAAGGCCCGGGCCGGTCGCCTGGACGGGCTCTCCGACACCTCGGCGCTCAACGCCATCACCACCACCCTGGCCCTGGCCCCCGACCGTCCCGACGCGCTCCTCGACCTCGCCCGCGCCATCTCCGCCGCCGACTCCGGGAACACCGCCGCCCTGGTGCGGCTGGCCGAACGAGCCGACGAGCTGCGCCTTCCCGACGGCGCGATCGTGTCGCGCTGCAACGACGTCACCGGGCCGGTCGGCCAGAACGAGGTACCGGGTCTGGTCGACGCCTGGTCCAAGCAGAGTTCGCTGACCGGATCGGACTCCGCGCTGTCGCTGGTGCGGTGCAACGGCTGGGCGGCGGGCACCGCCGTGCGGGCGCCGTCCTCGCTGCCCGCCGACCCGCTGGTCCTCAACGGCACCCGCGACCCGATCAACGGCGGCCTGGGCGCGAACGCACTGGCTCCGGTCTTCCTGAACGCCTCCGCGGAGCCGGTCACGGTCAGCTGGGACGGACTCGGCTACTCGGTCCTCGCCCGCAGCGACTGCGCGGCCGGCGTGGTCGCCGAGTACGTCGCGAAGGCGCCGCTGGGCGGTCCGACGCAGCGGGGCTGCCCCGCCTGATCCCGCGGGCCGTCGCACGAGGCCGGAACCGGCGCGCAGCACGCCGACGCCCCGGGGTTCTACCCAGCGCGTGAGGCGACTCGTAGTACGGTGCGCGGGTGGCCAATCTCGACAGGTACCTCTATCCCCAGATGAGTGCGCAGCGGATCATCCCGATGATCCTGTGGCCGGTCAGTCTGCTGATGGTCGTGCACCGTTCGGTGTTCCTGGGTGTGAACGGCGACCGCACCGACGACTTCAAGCCGGTGTACGCCGCGGCCTACAACTTCCTCAACAACCTGCCCGTCTACGGCGAGAACTACGACACCGTCGACCCGCATTACCTGTACCCGCCCTCCGGCACCCTGCTGATGTCGCCGGTGGCGGTCATCGACTACGAACGTGCCCGGTGGGCGTTCATCGCGGTCAGCGTCGTGGCACTGCTGATCTGCGCGTACCTGCTCACCCGGATGTTCGGGTACCGGCTGAACTCGTGGGTGATGCCGACGGTGCTGTTCGTGTTCTTCTTCACCGAGTCGGTCTCCCACACGCTCATCTTCACGAACTTCAACTCGTTCGTGCTGCTGGGCATGCTCGCGTTCCTGATGCTGATGCGGTCGCGCCACGATTGGTGGGCCGGCGTGCCGATGGGACTCACGCTGGCGGTGAAGCCCGTGCTCGCGCCGCTGATGCTGCTCCCCCTGCTCAACCGGCAGTGGCGGGTCTTCGCGTTCGCGATCATCGTCCCACTGGTGCTGACCGCGGTCGCGTGGCCGCTGTCGGTCGACGCCGAGGACTTCATCGCCCGGACCGTCCCCTACCTCGGTGAGGCCCGCGACTACTACAACAGCTCGATCGCCGGCAACGGCGCCTACTTCGGCGTCGACCCGTGGCTCATCCTGCTGCTGCGCATCGCCTTCGTCGCGATGGCCGCGTTCTCGCTGTGGTTCCTCTACCGCTACTACCGCACCACCAACGAGCTGCTGTGGATGACGACGTCGTCGGGCGTGCTCCTGTGCACGACCTTCCTCGTCGGGTCGCTGGGCCAGGGCTACTACTCGATGCTGCTGTTCCCGCTGCTCATGACCGTGCTGCTGCCGGGATCGGCGATGCGCAACTGGCCGGCCTGGCTCGGCGTCTACGGCTGCATGACCTTCGACAGCTTCTACTCCGAACGCTGGACCTCGTTCGGTTGGATGGTCGAGTACAACAAGGTGACCTACGGCTGGTCGCTGCTGATGATCGCGGTCTTCTGCTCGCTGCTGTTCCGGTGGTTGGACATGCGCGCCGACGGCGTCGCCGACGGGCAGTTGCGGCCGGCCCCGACGACCGCCCGTCCGGCGGCCGAGCCCCGGAACACCGACGACGCCTCGCTGTCGCTGTCGAAGTAGGGCCACCGCTGCGCGCCACCGGGCGGTCGGCCGCAGCGTCGTCCAGCACCTGCCGAGCAGCCGCCGCGCTCCGCGCTACCGTGGTCTCATGACCGACAGCAAGCCCGACACCGACACCACCACGCCCGAGGACCTCGCGAACCTCTCCGAGGAAGAGTGGCGCAAGCGCCTCACCCCCGCGGAGTACCGGGTACTGCGCCAGGCGGGCACCGAGGCGCCGTTCACCGGCGAGTACACCGACACCAAGACCGTCGGCGTGTACCGCTGTCGGGCCTGCGACGCCGAACTGTTCCGCAGCGAGACGAAGTTCGACTCGCACTGCGGCTGGCCGTCGTTCTTCTCCCCGCTGGCCGGCGACCGGATCATCGAGCGCGAGGACAACTCGCTGGGCATGAAGCGCGTCGAGGTGCTGTGCGCCAACTGCAAGAGCCACCTCGGCCACGTGTTCGCCGGCGAGGGCTACGGCACTCCCACCGACCTGCGCTACTGCATCAACTCGATCAGCCTTCGACTCGAACCGGCCGAGTAGACGCGAGAAGGCCTCCGGGCGAGCGCATCCCGTGCGGGAACGCCACTCGCTCGGAGGCCTTCGAGGCGGCCGCCGGACCTACGGCTGGTTCTGTTCCTTCTCCTTGTCGGCCTGTTCCTGCTTCTCTCGTTCGGCCTTTTCCTTCTCGGCCTTCTCTTTCTCGGCCTGTTCGGCCTTTTCCTTCTCGGCCTTCGCGCGCTCTTCGCGTTCCTTCTGCGCCTGCTCTTCCTTGAGCTTGTCCGGGTCCTTCTCGTCCTTCGGCGGGGTGTCCACGCCGCCGGGGCTGCCCGAATCCTTGGGGTCGTCGTCGGGCTGCGGGATGCTCACCTCGTGCTCGCCGATCGGACCGTCGTCGGCGTCGCCTCTGCCTGACGCCGTCTCACCCGAGACCGCGCCGGCGGCCTCTACAATTAACAGAGTCAGTCATGTCGGACAATACGAACGATTGACCAAGTCAACTGTGCCACAACGGGAAACACACGCCGAAGCCGCGCGCCGATCGGCGCCGAGATGAGCAACGGTCACGACATCCGTTCTCGCTCAACCGGTTCGGATGAGCGAGAACGGAATCGGTCAGCGATTCGACGACCGCCGCATGCGTGACGAATCAGAAACCCGGGCCACCCGGACCGATCAGGGCAGCGCGTCGATCAGCGCCGACACCTCGACGCGGGGGCCGGTGAAGAACGGGGTCTCCTCGCGGACGTGGCGACGCGCCTCGGTGGCCCGCAGGTCGCGCATGAGGTCGACGATGCGATGCAGCTCCGGCGCCTCGAAAGCCAGCAGCCACTCGTAGTCGCCGAGCGCGAACGACGCCACGGTGTTGGCACGGACGTCCTTGTACTCGCGGGCGGCCATGCCGTGGTCGGCGAGCATCTTGCGACGCTCCTCGTCGGGCAGCAGGTACCAGTCGTAGGACCGGACGAACGGGTACACGCAGACGTAGTTGCCGGGCTCCTCGCCGGCGAGGAAGGCCGGGATGTGGCTCTTGTTGAACTCCGCCGGCCGGTGCAGCGCAACGTTGGACCAGACCGCGTCGGCGGCACGACCGAGCAGCGTCTCGCGACGGAAGCGCTGGTAGGCGGCCTGGATCGCCTCGACCTCGGCCGCGTGCCACCAGATCATGAAGTCGGCGTCGGCGCGCAGGCCCGAGACGTCGTAGACGCCGCGAACCACCACGCCGGAGTCCTCGAGGGACTTGAAGAAGTCGGCGGCATCCGATTTCACCTGGTCACGGTCGTCACCGAGTTCGCCGGGGCGCACGGCGAACACCGAGAACATGACGTAGCGGATCGTGGAGTTGAGTTCTGCATAATCCAAGCGGGCCATGCTCACATCGTGCCACCGCACCCGCCGGCCGATGCAGTCAGGTCGGGCTCACGCGAGGTCGGCGAGCAGCGCCGACCCGGCACGTCCGGCCTGCGCGATGCACGCCGGGACACCGACGCCGCTGTACGACGACCCGGCCAGGGCGAGGCGGCGCGGGCGGGCGCCGAGCGCCTCCTCCATCGCGGCCAGATGCCCCGATCGGTAGACGGGCAGGCCGTCGGTCCACCGCTGGACGTAGGTGTCGACGACCCGCGAGGACACCGGTTCCACGCCGGCGGCACCGCAGACCCGGTCGAGGTCGGCGAGCGCCTCGGTGCGCAACCTGTCGTCGACGCCGGGTTCGGTGTCCGCATCCGGCACCGGCGCGCCGAACCGGCCGAACGACGCGCGCACCGAGACCAGCGCGTCGTCGTGCGAGAGATGTCCCCACTTCTGCGAGCTGAGCGTGAAGGCCTTGGCGCGCAGGCCCTCCCCCGTCGCCACGAGCACGCCGGAGTGTTCGGGAAGCCGCGTGCCGGGTTCGAGTGCGATCGAGACCACCACCGACGAGGCGCCCTGCACCGCGGCGAGGCGGCCGGCCAGATCAGGCTCGGCGGCACCGAGCGTCCGCGCCGCGTCCCAGGCCGGGATCGCGAGGATCACGCCGTCGTAATCGCGCTCTCCCCCGTCCCCGGTCGCGAGGCGCCAGCCGGTCGCGGCGCGCTCGAGTCCGGTGACGGCGCAACCGATCTCGGGTTCGACCCCGGCGGCCGCGACGAGCGCGTCGAGCAGCACGCGGTAGCCGCCGACGAGCGTGCCGAAGACCGGACCGGAGCCCGTGGCTGCGGTGATGAGCGCGTTGACCGCCTCGGTGAGACTCGTCGCGCCGGCGTCGAGCCTCGCCGCGAGTGCGGGCAGCGCCTCGCGCAGGCCGATGTCGCCGGCCAGGCTGGAGTACACGCCGCCGAGCATCGGGTCGACGCTGCGGGCGACCACCGACTCGCCGAAACGGTCGGCGACCAGCTCGCCGACGGTCGGGTCGGCCGAGGTGTCCCAGGTCAGGGCACGCTGGGGCTCGGTGCGGACCAGGTCGAGGTCGGCGGGCTCGACGAGGCCGGCGACGGCCTCGGGCGCGGCGGGGATGCCCATCAGCGCGGGTGCGGGCAGCGGATGCAGGCGGTCGCCCGACCACACCGCGGGGCGGCGTCCGGTGGGCGACACCACCCGATCGGCCAACCCCAACTCGGTCACCAGACCGAGCGCCTCGGGCCGACGGACGATGAACGCCTCGGCACCCACGTCGACCGACAGTCCACCGACGGTGGCGGTGTGTAGGATGCCGCCGATCCGGTCGGAGGCCTCCAGGACGTCGATGCGCGCAGCGGCGCCCAGGTGCTGTCGCAGACGGTAGGCGGCCGTGAGGCCGGAGACGCCTGCGCCGACGACCGCGATGCGCACCCCGCCGGACATCAGATGCTGTGGACCAGTTCGACGACGCGGGTGAGCACGTCGGGGTCGGTGGCGGGCAGGACGCCGTGGCCGAGGTTGAAGATGTGGCCGACGGCGCCGGCCGCGATCGCGCGCTCGCCGTCGGCGACGACGCGGCGGACCTCGCGCTCGACGACCTCCGGGCCCGCGAAGAGCAGGGTCGGGTCGAGGTTGCCCTGCACGGCCTTGCCGGGGCCGACCCGGCGGGCCGCCTCGTCGAGCGGGACGCGCCAGTCGACGCCGATGACGTCGGCGCCCGCGTGGGCCATCGGAGCGAGCAACTCGCCTGTGCCGACGCCGAAGTGGATTCGGGGGACGCCGTAGTGGGCGATCTCGGCCAGCACGCGGGTGCTGTGCGGGGCGACGTAGGTTTCGTAGTCGGCGGCCGACAGCATGCCCGCCCAGGAGTCGAACAGCTGGATGGCGTCGACGCCGGCGTCGAGCTGCACCTGCAGGAACGCGATGGTGATGTCGGCCAGGCGGCCCATCAGCTTCGACCACGTCTGCGGGTCGCCGTGCATCATCGCCTTGGTGCGCTCGTAGTTGCGGCTCGGACCGCCCTCGATGAGGTACGACGCGAGGGTGAACGGCGCTCCGGCGAAACCGATCAGCGCCGCGTCGTCGAGCTGTTCGAGCAGCAGGCGCACGCCGTGGGCGATGGCGCCCACCGCGGCCGGCTCCAGGCGCGGGATGCGGTCGACGTCGGCGGGGGTGCGGACCGGTTCGGCGATCACCGGGCCGGTGCCCGCGACGATGTCGAGGTCGATGCCCGCGGCCTTGAGCGGGACGACGATGTCGGAGAACAGGATCGCCGCGTCGACGTCATGGCGGCGGACCGGCTGCATGGTGATCTCGCAGACGAGCTCCGGATCGAAGCACGACTCGAGCATGCCGTGGTTCGCGCGGATGGCGCGGTACTCCGGCAACGACCGACCGGCCTGCCGCATGAACCACACCGGTCGGCGTGACGGGGTCCCACCCGTGGCGGCCGCGACGAGCGGCAGGTGCGACCGATGAACCCGGGTACCAGTTGCGTTCGACATCACCGATCACTCTGCCATGTTCGGCGGTGAGAGCCGCCCCGACCCGTCCGACTCCGGCCCGAATCGTCCGATTCCACTCCTGCGTCCCCACCACTGGGGCCTCGGATCGGCGCGCCTCCGCCGCAGCCAGGCGATACACACCTACGGTCGAACGGTGACTTCTTCGGGAGCTCCGGACGAGCCTGCTGATTTCCGCGCTGCGGTGGAGTCGCTGCACGCTGCCCGGGTCCGCCGTGAGATCGAGGTCGGACCCATCCGCCCGCCGCAGCGCCTCGCACCGTACAGCTACGCCGTGGGCGCCGAGGTACGCCCGCCCGACGACGCCGACATCGTCCCCACCGATTCCCAGGGTTCGGCCTTCGGCCGCCTCATCCTGCTCTACGATCCAGCCGGGCAGGACGCCTGGAACGGCACGATCCGCCTCGTCGCCTACCTGCAGGCCGAGGTCGAGGCCGCGCTGGCCATGGACCCGCTGCTGCCCGAGGTCGCGTGGAGCTGGCTGTCGGACGCGCTCGGCGTCCCGGTCGGCGAGAGCGCCACGCCGGAGGGATCGTCGAGCCGGGTCGCGGTCACCGCCCTCGGCGGCACCGTCACCTCGACCACCTCCGTCCGTTACGGCGACATCGCCGGGCCGCCGCGCGCCCACCAGCTCGAGGTGCGCGCCAGCTGGACCGCGTTGTCCTCCCAGGGCCTCGACGGCCACCTCGAGGCGTTCTGCGACGTGCTGGCCTCCGCCGCCGGACTCCCGCCGGCAGGCGTGACCCAGCTGGGCACCACCACGTGAGCGCGGTGAACACCCCCGGGGAGCCGACGCCCGACGACCCGGAGGTCGAACCGCTGCTCACCCCGGCCGACGGGGTGCCGCCGGTGTTGTCGACGGCCGAGGAGTTCGCCGACGCCGCAGACGCGCTCGCCGCCGGCGAGGGCCCCATCGCCGTCGACACCGAGCGGGCGTCCGGGTACCGGTATTCGCAGCGCGCCTATCTCATCCAGATCAAGCGCCGCGGAGCGGGCAGCTTCCTGCTCGACCCGATCGCCGACCCCGACGCGCTGGCGCCGGTCATCGAGGCACTGCGCGGCCCCGAATGGGTCCTGCACGCCGCCGACCAGGATCTCCCCTGCCTCCGCGAACTCGGTTTCGTCTGCGTCGAGCTCTACGACACCGAACTCGCCGGACGCCTCCTCGGGCTCAGCAAGGTCAACCTCGCGGCGATGGTCGCCCAGTTCCTCGGCCTCGGCCTGGTGAAGGGGCACGGGGCCGCCGACTGGTCGCGCCGCCCGCTTCCCGACGACTGGCTCAACTACGCCGCCCTCGACGTCGAGGTACTGGTCGAGCTGCGCGACGCGATGGACGCCGCGCTCGTCGAGGCCGGCAAGGATCGTTGGGCCCGCGAGGAGTTCGCCTACATCCTGTCGCGCCCGCCGGCCCCGCCGCGGACCGACCGCTGGCGCAAGACCTCGAACATCCACACGGTGAAGTCGGCGCGCGCGCTCGCCGCGGTACGTGAGTTGTGGACCGCCCGTGAGCAATTGGCCGAGCGACGCGACATCGCCCCGGGCCGGGTGCTGCCCGATGCCGCGATCGTCAACGCCGCGACCGCCGACCCCAAGACGAGTGCCGAGCTGACCCGGCTCCCGGTGTTCGGCGGCCCGCGGCAACGGCGTCAGGCCGGGATCTGGCTCAACGCGCTCAAGCGCGCCCGCGAGCTCCCCGAGAGCGAGCTGCCCTCCAAGAAGACCGGTGGATCCGGCCTGCCCCCGGTGAACCGGTGGGAGCAGCGCAACCCCGAGGCCGCCGCGCGGATGCAGCGGATCCGCCCGGCACTGAAGGAGATCGCCGAGGAGAACAACCTGCCGGTGGAGAACCTCCTGGCGCCCGACCTCGTCCGGCAGCTGGCCTGGGACGGCATCTCCGGGCCGGTCACCGTCGAGGCGGTCGACGCGCACCTCGCGGCCGCGGGTGCCCGCTCATGGCAGCGCTCGCTCACCGCGGAAGCCCTGGCAGAGGCACTGGACGGGGCTACGGAGGGCGCCGGGACGACCGACGGGACGTACGGGGCGACGGACTCTTCCGAGTAACCGGGCGGGGTTCTGGGTACGAGACGCGACAGAACCCCGATCACCCGAGAGAACAGGGAGAAACCCCGTGGCCACAGTCTCCGTCGGCATCGACTCCGACCTCGAGCCCGCCGAGGCGTGGGCCCTCGCCAGCGACCTGTCGCGCTTCGACGAGTGGATGACGATCTTCGGCGGCTGGAAGTCCCCCGTGCCCGAGACGCTCGGCGAGGGGACGACGATCTCGTCGCTGATCAAGGTCAAGGGATTCCGCAACGTCATCCACTGGACCATCACCGACTACGACGAGCCGAGGCTCATCGCGCTGTCCGGAAAGGGTCGCGGCGGCGTGCACATCGACCTGGCGATGAAGGTCGACGACATCGCCGACGGATCACGCTTCGACCTGTCGGCCGACATCTCCGGGGGTCTGCTCAACGGGCCGGTCGGCCGACTCGTCGCCAAGGTCCTCGAGTCCGACGTGCACCGGTCGATCTCGAATCTGGCCGCGCTGCACTGACTTCCGCACGGAGCAGGCCCGGGCCGTCGGTCCGGGTCGCCGCATCCGGTCCGCGCTGCGGCCGGAGAACCGTCAGTCCTGACCCGGTGCCTCGACCGGCGCCTCGGCGGGCGTCTCGACCGCGCTCCGGTCGGATGCGTCCTCGGCCCCCATGCCGGGCGTGGCATGCATGCCCGCGACCGTCGCGGTGATCGAGCGGGCGAGGTCCTGGGCGGTGAGCCCGAGGTCCGAGAGGATCTCGCCGCGCGAGGCGTGCGGGATGAACTCCTGCGGGATGCCCTTGATCTGGACCGGGACGGTCACCTCGGCCGCCGACAGCGCCCCGGCGACCGCCGAACCGACGCCGCCGTTGACGCAGCCGTCCTCGAGCGTGACGACGAGACGATGGTTGCGGGCCACCTCGACCACCGAGGCCGGGACGGGCAGGACCCAGCGGGGGTCGACGACGGTCGCGTCGATCCCCTGCTGCGCCAGGCGTTCGGCGGTGTCGACGGCCAGCGCGCAGAACGCGCCGACCGCGACGATGAGCACGTCGCCGCCGGCCGGACCGGCCTGGCGGTCGGCGCGATGCAGCACGTCCACCCCGTCGTCGAGCCGTTCGACGGCCCGGATGTCCTCGGGCACCGCGCCCTTGGAGAAGCGCAACGCGGTGGGACCGTCGTCGACGGCGAGCGCCTCGTCGAACTCCTCACGCAGGCGCACCGCGTCACGGGGCGCGGCGACGCGCAGCCCCGGGACCATGGACATCAGCGACAGGTCCCACATGCCGTGGTGGCTGGGGCCGTCGGGGCCGGTGATGCCGGAGCGGTCGAGCACCAGCGTGACCGGCTGCTCGAGCAGCGCGACGTCCATCAGCAGCTGGTCGAAGGCGCGGTTGAGGAAGGTCGAGTAGATCGCGACGACCGGGTGCAGGCCGCCGAGGGCGAGGCCGGCGGCCGACGTCATGGCGTGCTGCTCGGCGATGCCGACGTCGAAGAAGCGGTCGGGGTAGCGTTCGCAGAACGGGGTGAGACCCGTCGGGCCGGGCATGGCCGCAGTGATGGCGACGACGTCGGGACGGTTCGCGCCCGCCTCGAGCAGTGCCGCGGAGAAGATCGAGGTCCAGTCCTGCGGCGCCACGCTGGTCGGCCGGCCGGTCACCGGGTCGATGATGCCGGTGGCATGCATCTGGTCGGCCTCGTGGTTCTCGGCGTGCGCGTACCCCATCCCCTTTCTGGTGACGGTGTGCACGATGACCGGGCCGCCGTAGTCGTGGGCGTTGCGCAGCGCCGTCTCGACCGCACCGATGTCGTGCCCGTCGACCGGGCCGACGTACTTCAGGCCGAGATCGGTGAACATCGCCTGCGGGCTCAGCAGGTCCTTGAGGCCGCTCTTCATGCCGTGCAGGACTGCGTAGGCGGGCTCGCCGACCACCGGGACCTGCTTGACCACGCGGCGGCTCTCGTCGAGGAACCGCTCGTATCCGGGCTGCAGGCGCAGACCGGAGAGGTGACGCGCGAGTCCGCCGATGGTCGGGGCGTAGGAGCGGCCGTTGTCGTTGACGACGATGACGATCGGGCGGTTGGCGGCGGCGATGTTGTTGATCGCCTCCCAGCACATGCCGCCGGTGAGGGCGCCGTCGCCGACCACCGCGACCACGGTGCGGTCGCCCTGGCCGGTCAGCTCGAAGGACTTCGCCAGACCGTCGGCGTAGGACAGCGCCGCCGACGCGTGGGAGGACTCCACCCAGTCGTGCTCGGACTCGGCCCGCTCCTGGTACCCGGTGAGGCCGCCGCGCTGGCGCAGGTGGTCGAAGCCGTCCTTGCGTCCGGTGACGATCTTGTGGACGTAGCACTGGTGCCCGGTGTCGAAGATGATCGGGTCGTGCGGCGAGTCGAAGATGCGGTGGATGCCCAGCGTGAGCTCGACGACGCCGAGGTTGGGCCCGAGGTGCCCGCCGGTCGCCGCCACCTTCTCGATCAGGAAGGCCCGGATCTCGGCGGCCAGGGTCTTCATCTCCGTCTCCGACAGGGACCGGAGATCGGCCGGCGAGTTGATCCGGTCGAGCACACCCATCGTTTCCTCCATCGCGTGACGCACCCGGGTGGAATCCCGGTCCGAAACCGGCGGGGTCGATCCCCCGGTTCATAACCCGTCAGTCTACGGAAGCATTCGGACCCGTCCCGCGTCGCGGATGGCCCTCCGCCGCCCCGGACGCACCCCGGCCGGGGCGGTCACCGACCCCGGACCAGGCACGCGACCGCCTCCACGTGGTGTGTCAGCGGAAACGCGTCGAAGGCCCGTATCCCGGCGATCCGGTAGCCGGCCCGCGCGAAGAGACCGAGATCACGCGCGAATCGCGCTGCGTCGCACCCGACGTGGACCACGACGGCCGGTTGCGCCGCGGCGATCGCGCCGATCACCTTCTCCCCCGCACCGGTCCGCGGCGGGTCCAGGACGACGATGTCGGGCGTGGCCTCGAGGGCGGCCAGGCAGGCGGCCACCTCGCCGCGATGGGTGGTCACCGGATCGCCGGCGAAGGTCTGGTCGGCCGCGGCGAGCGCCCCGGCATCGGAGTCGACGACGTGCACCTGTTCCAGCCCGCCGAACCCGTCGGCGTCGAGCAGGGCTCCGGCGAACACCCCCGCGCCGCCGTAGAGGTCCCACGCGATCCGCGGAGCGGCGTCGAGGTGTTCCCGCGCGAACCCGACGACGGTGTCGGCGTAGGTCTGCGGGGCGGCGCGGTGGGCCTGCCAGAAACCCGTGACGGGGATCTGCCACTCGCGTCCGCCGACACGGCGCACGGCGGCGGCGTCGCCCTCGACGACCGTCTGCGCGCGGCGTCCGGTGCGACGCTGCCGGTTCTTCTGGGCGCGACGCCGCGGGTCTCCCCGGCGCACCTCGGTGACCGGGGCGAGTTCGGTGATGTGGCGGACGCCGTCGGTGTCGAGGACCACCGCGAGCTCGGCGTGCGGGGTGAAGCGGCGGGCGGCGAGGTCGTCGACCATTCCCGGCGCGGGTTGCACGCACGCCTCGTGGACGACCCCGGCGCCGCGGAACGCACGCTGTCCGGCGCGACCGGTCCCGTCGACGGCGAGGCGGGTCCGCACCCGCCAGCCGGTGTCGGGGCCGGGCAACCGGCCCACCCCGCGACCGGCGAGCTCGGTGTGGGAGACCGAGGCCTCGTCGAGATGGCCGACGCGGGCCAGCACGTCGAGCAGGACGGCCTGTTTCAGGTTCCGCCCGTGGTCGGGGTCGATGTGCCCGAGGTCGCAGCAGCCGGCACCGGCGGCCGCGGCCGGACACGGCGTCGGCACGCGGTGCGGCGACGGTTCGAGGATCTCGACCGCGTCGGCCCGCCAGTACGAGTCGTGGCGGTCGTCGGTGACCTCGGCGACGACCCGCTCGCCGGGGATCGCGCCGCGCACGAACACCACCCGGCCGTCGGCCCGACCGACCGCCTCCCCGCCGTTCGCCGGCCGGTCGACGGCGACCTCGATCCTTCGTGCAGTCGTGTCCGCGCTCATCGGCGCTCCTCCGTCTCCCCGAGCGCACGGCGCGTCACGCCCGGCGCCATGTACCGCTTGGTGTCCTTGCGCCGGTCGGACGAGCTGAGCTGCCACGGCACCGACGTCACCATCACGCCCGGCTCGAACAACAGGCGCCCCTTGAGCCGCAGGGCGGACTGGTTGTGCAGGATCTGCTCCCACCAGTGACCGACGACGTACTCCGGGATGAACACGGTGACGACGTCGCGCGGGTGTTCGCGCCGCACGCGCCGCACGTAGTCGATGACCGGGCGGGTGATCTCCCGGTACGGCGAGGCGATGACCTTGAGCGGAACCGTGATGTCGCTGGCCTCCCACTCGCCGACCAGCTTTCGGGTGTCGCGGTCGTCGACGTTGACCGTGATCGCCTCCAGCACGTCGGGCCTGGTCGCCCGCGCGTACCGCAGGGCGCGTTTGGAGGCCATGTGCAGGCTCGACACCAGCACGATGGAGTGGGTCCGGCTCGGCAGCACGCCCTCGTCCTCGGCCTCGGCCAGCTCCAGCTCGTGCTGGACGCTGGCGTAATGGCGGTGGATCAGCTTCATCAGCACGAACAGCGCCACCATCGCGAGCACCGCGATCCAGGCGCCGGAGGTGAGCTTGGTGGCCAGCACGACGACCAGCACGGTCCCGGTCAGCAGGAAGGCGATCGAGTTCACGATCCGCGACTGGATCATCCGACGGCGGGCGCTCGGATCGGATTCGGTGCGCAACAGCCGGGACCAGTGACGCACCATGCCCAGCTGGCCGAGCGTGAAGGACACGAACACCCCGACGATGTAGAGCTGGATCAGAGTGGTCACCTGCGCGTCGAAGGCCACCACGAAGACGATCGCGGCCACCGACAGGAACAGGATGCCGTTGCTGAACGCCAGGCGGTCGCCGCGCGTGTGCAGCTGCCGCGGCAGGTAGCGATCCTGCGCGAGAACCGAACCGAGGACCGGGAACCCGTTGAAGGCGGTGTTGGCCGCCAGCATCAAGATCAGGGCGGTGACCATCACGACGAGGTAGAAGCCCGCGGGGAAGGAGTCGAACACCGCCCGCGCGATCTGGGCGATCATCGACTTCTGCTGGTAGCCGTCCGGTGCGCCGACGAGGTCGGCGGCCGGGTCCATCACGTACTTCGCGCCGATCTCCTGCGCGAGGACCACGATACCCAGCAGCAGTGTGATCGACAGCGCTCCGACCATCACCAGTGTCGTCGCCGCGTTGCGCGACTTCGGTTTCCGGAACGCCGGGACGCCGTTGCTGATCGTCTCCACGCCCGTCAGCGCCACGCACCCGGAGGAGAACGACCGGGCGACGATGAACACCAGGGCCAGGCCGGTCAGGTCACCGTCGTCGGCTCGGATCCCGAAATCGGCTGTCTCCGAACGAACCTCCTCCCCCAGGACGAAGATCTCGGTGAACCCCCAGACGAGCATGGCGAACACGCCGATGATGAACGCGTAGGTCGGCAGTGCGAGCAGCGCCCCGGACTCCTTGATGCCGCGCAGGTTGATCGCCGCGAGGACGACGATCGCGCCGACGCAGAACCAGACCTTGTGGTCGTCGACGAAGCCGACCGCCGACCCGATGTTCTCCGCGGCTGCGGTCACCGAGACGGCCACGGTCAGCACGTAGTCGACGAGCAGGGCGCTGCCGACGGTGAGGCCCGCGTTCGGCCCCAGGTTCAGGGTGACGACCTCGTAGTCGCCGCCACCCGACGGGTAGGCGTGCACGTTCTGGCGGTAGGCGGCGACCACGACCGCGAGCACCACCGCGACCGCGACGGCCACCCACGGGGTGAACGCCAGCGCGGACAGGCCCGCCACCGACAGGACGAGGAAGATCTCCTGCGGCGCGTAGGCCACCGAGCTGATCGCGTCGGATGCGAAGACGGGTAGGGCTATCCGTTTGGGGAGAAGCGTGTGGCCCAGCTTGTCGCTGCGGAACGGTCTGCCGAGCAGCAGTCGCTTCGACACCTTGGTGAGGGTGGACACCAGGCAACCCTAGAGCCTCCGCCTCACGGCGGGTAGGTTCGACTCGCGGCACCCGAGCCGCGTCACGAGAGGAATGTCGTGCAGGTAGTCATCATGGGTTGCGGGCGCGTCGGCTCGTCGCTCGCCATGGCGATGCAGAAGCGCGGACACGACGTCGCGATCATCGACCGCGACCCCTCCGCCTTCGCCCGGCTGGGCTCCGGGTTCGCCGGACGCACCATCGTCGGCGTCGGATTCGACCGGGACATCCTCGTCAAGGCCGGCATCGAGCATGCCGACGCCTTCGCCGCGGTGAGTTCCGGTGACAATTCCAACATCATCTCCGCCCGTGTCGCGCGCGAGACCTTCGACGTCGAGCGTGTGGTCGCCCGCATCTACGACGCCAAGCGCGCCGAGGTCTACGAGCGTCTCGGCATCCCCACCGTCGCCACCGTGCCCTGGACCACCGAGCGTTTCGTGACCGCCCTCGGCGAGACCGCCACGACGGAGTGGCGCGATCCCTCCGGCGGGCTCGCGATCGCGCAGATCGACGTCGACGAGTCGTGGATCGGCGTGACGGTCACCCGGTTCCAGGAGGTGACCGGCGCCCGGGTGGCGTTCCTCAACCGGGTCGGGCGGCCGATCCTCCCCGACGCCAAGACCGTCCTGCAGCAGGACGACGTCGTCTACGGCGCCGTCCTGCTCGACAACCTGAAGTACGCGCGCGAGGTCGCCGCGAAACCGTTCTGGCAGGAGGAGTCGTGAAGGTCGCCATCGCCGGGGCCGGCGCGGTCGGGCGTTCGATCGCCCGTGAGTTGCTGACCAACGCCCACGAGGTCACGCTGTTCGAGCGCAAGGCCGACCACATCGACCCGGACTCGGTGCCGGGCGCGTCGTGGATCCTCGCCGACGCCTGCGAGCTGTCGCGTCTGGAGGAGGCGCAGCTGCAGACCTTCGACGTGATGATCGCCGCCACCGGCGACGACAAGGCCAACCTCGTCGTCAGCCTGCTGGCCAAGACCGAGTTCGCCGTGAACCGCGTGGTGGCCCGGGTCAACGACCCCCGCAACGAATGGTTGTTCGGGGAGGACTGGGGAGTCGACGTCGCGGTGTCCACGCCGCGGCTGCTCGCCTCGCTGGTGGAGGAGGCGGTGTCGGTCGGCGACCTGGTCCGCCTGATGACGTTCCGTCAGGGCCAGGCCAACCTGGTGGAGCTCACGCTCCCGTCGAACACCCCGCTGGCCGGCAAGCCGGTGCGCAGGCTCGAACTCCCCCACGATGTCGCGCTGGTGACGATCCTGCGGGGCGGACGGGTCATCGTGCCGCAGTCCGACGACCCGATCGAGGGCGACGACGAACTGATCTTCATCGCGCCCGAGGAGGCCGAGGGCGCGCTCTACGAGGCGATGAAGATCGCGCGCTGAACCCGGTCGAGCGCCGCTCAGGCCTCGACGGAGTGTTCCTCGCGGACGGCGCGGCGGACGAGCAGGATCGTCGCGAGCACGACGAGCGCCGTCAGCGGCCACCCCATCGCGATGCGGGTGACCGCGAGCCATCCGGTCGCGCCGGCGTCGTACAACTCGGACTGGGTGAGATAGCGCGCGAGGAAGACCAGCGCCCACAGCGCGGTCGCGATGTCGTAGGCGCGCAAGGTCGGCCGATGGCGGCGCCATGCGGTCCCCTCGCCGTTGACGAGGTGCCAGGCCACGCCGATCAGCGGCCACCGGACGAGGATGGACCCGGCGAACAGGATCGCGTAGGCGAGGGTGGTCCAGATCCCGAACAGGAAGTACCCCTTCGCGTCACCGACACGGTGGGCGATGAACACGCAGATCGCGACGCCCAGCAGACCCGACAGCGCCGGGGTGAGGCGCTCGCGGCGCAGCAGCCGCACCGCGAAGATCCCGACGCCGACCACCAGCGCGGCGATGATGGCGGCCCGCAGGCCGAAGAAGGAGTTGACGGGCACGAACACCACCACCGGGATGGTGGAGTAGACCAGCCCGGAGACGCCGCCCATCTGTTCGAGAACCGTGGGCGCCGGCACCTCCGGCTCGGTGTCCGGCGCGGGCTCGGGTCCGCTCGTCACAGGCCCGTTCTCGTCGTGGAGGGGGCGTTGCTGGGACTCGTCGGTCCCGGGATCGAAGGTCACTCGTCGGTGCCCTGCAATTCGTAGTACGGGTTGAAGATCACCTTGTGGCCGTCCTGGACGGCGACGCGGCCCCGCACGGTCAGCTTGCGGCCGGGTTCGAGTCCGGCGATCCGGTTACGGCCCAGCCACTTCAGCAGCACGACGTCGGTCCCGTCGAAGAACTCCGCCTTCACCCCCGCCTTCGCGGCGCGGGAGCAGGTCTCGACCGCGCGGAGCTCACCGTGCATGGTGACCTCGTCGCCGCGCGCGCAATCCGACGCGCGTTGAGCGCCGGTCGCCTTGGATTCCTCGGCGATGCGCTCGGCGTCGACGTCCCCGAGGTCCTCGGTCAGCCGACGGGTCAGTCGCTTGAGATAGCCGGCTGTGGGCATCCCAACCTCCCAGGTGTTTCGGACGGCACCGTGACCCACGCGGGCGGTGCCGGCGCCACCGAACACATGATCGGTGACTCCCGCCAGCGTAGACCCGGTGTCGGCCGGTGACAATGTCGACGGCCGGGCCCCGGCCCCCGACGGGCGGAGCCCCTCTGACCCCGTCCGGAGGACACCTCCGGCCCGGTCCGGAGGACACCCTAGGGCATGATCGTCGCGTGCCGATCACCGACGCCCCGACCGGAAGGCCGCCCGAGCCCGCGGCACTCGTGGCGATTCCCGGAACCGGTTCCGACGCCGATCACGTCACCCGGGCGTTCGGACCGGCCGCACGCTCGCTGGGGGTCGACCTCATCGCCCTCGAACCGACGGCGTCGCTGATCGCAGGTCACGTGGCGGGGCTGGAACGCGCCGCCGCCGAGCACGGCCGGATTCTGGTCGGCGGGGTGTCGATCGGCGCGGCGATCGCCGTGGACTGGGCACTGCGGGCAGGCGGCGCAGGATGCGCCGGGGTGTTCGCCGCACTGCCGGCCTGGAGCGGCGCTGCCGACGCCGCGCTCGCGGCGGCAAGCGCACGCGCCACCGCCGACGCCCTCGAGGCCGATGGGCTCGAGGCGACGATCGCGGCGATGGCGGCCGGCAGCCCCGACTGGCTCGCCGCGGAGTTGTCGCGGTCGTGGCGACGCCTGTACCCCGCGCTCGTCGGCCAGCTCCGCGAAGCGGCGTCGTACACGGCACCCACTCTCGGGCGGATCGCGACCCTCGAGGTGCCCCTGGCGATCGTGGCGGCCGACGACGACCCGATCCATCCGCTCGCCGTGGCGCGTGCATGGCGTGACGCGGCACCGCGAGCGGCGCTCGTCGAGGTGACCCTCGAGGGCTGGGGCCGCGAGCCCGCCCTGCTGGGCGACAGTTGCGCGGCGGCCTACCGGGGTCTCAGGGGCTCATAGCCGCTCGCCGGTTGACACTCGCCGGGGTCCGCACCCGGACGGGTCACCGACGGCGGAAGAACCGCTGCATCGCCGAACCCGACGACGGCGGCAGCGGCGGCTCCTCGTCGGCGGCGGGGTCGGCGGCCGCAGGCGCTCCGGTGTCACCGACGGCACCTGAGGCATCGTCGCCGAGCACGGTGGCGCCCGCCGCCTGGGCGGGCGCGCCGCCGGTCTCGGGTGCCTGCGGCACCTGTCCCGTGGCCTCGGCGGGCTGTCCCTCCTGGTCGCCGAACATCTGTTGCCGGGCTGCGGCGACCTGATCGGCGAGCACCGGCGGCAGGACGATCGGCAGCGGGTCGCGCGGCGGGTAGGGCTCGGAGCCGCGACGCACCACGGTCTCGGCGAGCACGGCCCGGCTGAGGCGGGCGAGGTCGTCCGCGGCCTCGGTGGGCCCGCTGCCCACGCACCGAACGAGCCAGCGCGGACCGTCGACGCCGATGAAACGATGGGTCGCGCCGTCGGCCTCGGCGACCACCTCGCGTCCCCAGTGACCGTCCTCGACGCTGGTGGCGGCCCCGCTGTCGCGCAGCGACTCGGCGAGCTCGCGCACCACCTCCCGCCACAGTCCCGGGGTCTTGGGGGCGGCGAAAGCGCTCACCGAGATCCGACCGATCGGGGTGACGAGATAGACGTTCTGGGGCTGGTGGTCCTCCGACATCTCGACGGTGACCTGGCCGCCCTCGACGACCGGGACGAGGACCGACCCCAGGTCGAGATGCGAGTTCTCCAGCTCCCGGGGATCGGTCTCCAGAGCATCGATGTCGTAGGGACCGCGAGCCTCGCCGACCCGCAGCCCGTCGGAGGTGTTGTTCGTCATCGCCTACTCCTCGTCGCCGGCATCACGTCATGAACATTAATCGACGTGTGCCCGGCGACCTCCGTCATGCGATCTCAACCCAGGATGGCGTGTCCGCCGCTCGAGCCGTAGCCGCCCTCGCCGCGGCTCGTCTCGTCGAGTTCGTCGACCTCCACGAACTCCGGGAGCTCGACGCGCTGCACGATCAGCTGCGCGATCCGATCCCCGCGGGAGATGGTGATCGACTGCTCGGGGTCGAGGTTGATCAGGCACACCTTGATCTCGCCGCGGTATCCGGCGTCGATGGTTCCCGGCGTGTTGACGATCGACAGGCCGGCGCGGGCCGCCAGCCCGGAGCGCGGATGGATGAGCCCGACGGTGCCGTGCGGCAGCGCGATCGCGATGCCGGTGCCGACGAGCTGCCGGCGGCCGGCGGGGAGTTCGAGGTCGATCGCCGAACACAGATCGACTCCCGCGTCCCCGGGATGGGCGCGGGTCGGCAACGGCAGATCGGGGTCGAGGCGTCGTACCGCGATGGGCGGCAGAGGGGGGAGATCTGAGGTCACGCACGCAGACTACGCTGACGCGAGTGAGCGCACCTCATCCAGACAGCAACGGCGGCGCCGACCTCTACGACGAACGACTGGTCGTCCCCTGGTGGTGGTGGTTGGCCGCAGTGGTCGTGACCGGGGTCGTCGGCTACGAGATCCAGCTGTTGGCGCACGGCAGCAAGTGGAGCATCATCGGCTACGTCGCCACCGCGTTCATCGCGGTCATGCTCCTGATCTCCATGAGCCGCACCCGCATCCGGGTGACCGCCGACGGCGAGCTGCACGCGCACCGCGCCCGGCTCCCCCGCTCGGTCATCGCCCGCGGGGCGACCGTCCCGCCGAGCGCGAAGTCGGCGGCCCTCGGGCGCCAGCTGGACCCGGCCGCCTATCTCGTGCACCGCTTCTGGGTGAAGACCATGGTGTTGCTCGTCCTCGACGACCCGGACGACCCCACGCCGTACTGGCTGGTGTCCACGCGCCACCCGGAGAAGGTCCTCGAGGCGCTCGGCCTGTCCGACGCCGCCGCCGACCGGCCGGAACCGCGGGCCTAGCCGGCTCCGGTCCCGACCGAGATCTGGCATGTGAAGCGGCGCTCCCGCTCCCCTGCCGACAGACGACCCGAGGACGACCAGACCCGAAGACGACAAAAAGGGGCCGCGCCGCGTGGCGCAGGCCCCTCGTCGTCGGTCCGGTCGATCAGGCGCAGTCGACGCAGATCAGCTGGTTGCCGTTCTCCTCGGCCAGCCGACTGCGGTGGTAGACGAGAAAACAGCTGCTGCAGGTGAACTCGTCGTCCTGCTTCGGGATGACCCGCACCGACAGCTCCTCGCCGGAGAGGTCGGCGCCGGGGAGCTCGAAGGATTCGGCGGTGTCGGACTCGTCGACGTCGACCGCCGCGGCCTGCGCCTCGCTGCGGCGGGCCTTCAGCTCCTCGAGAGAGTCTTCGCTGAGGTCCTCGGTCTCCGTGCGTCGTGGCGCGTCGTAATCAGTAGCCATTGTGTGCCTTCTTGTCTGAGAGTGTGAGGGGGCGCTCTCGGCCGCGGCTTGTGGCCGTGACCCAGGGTTGCGCACGACTCCGCCGGGATTGTCTTGCCGGTGGGTCACTGACAACGTCCGATCGGGCGGAATTCGTTCCCGGCGGACCGGCGTATTGTGTGACTTCCGTCACGGTTAGATATCGGCTGCACCCCAATGCTGGAAGCGCGGGCGCCCGAAGAATAGACCACGCCCCCGCCATCGTCAATACGCCGACACGAATAGGTCCGAAAACGGTCGTCCCACGCTGGTGGGACCGAGTGCTCGCGGCCCGGCGCGCGTCGACCGGCGAGGCATGCCCGCCTCCCGCGACGGAACCTCTAGAGTGATCGGCGGATCGTGCGGGGAACGGCCCGGCCGGTCCGTCCGCCCCGGCATCAGCCCGGTTCGCAGCGCCAGTGAGGAGTCAGTCCAGGTGGTCTCGAAAATCACGACCGGCTACCCGACCGACGAACAGGGCCGCCCCTACAAGCGCCGCAGGTACGCGCCGGCCGCGATCACCGTCGCCGTCCTACTGGTCCTCGGTGTGATCGTCTGGTCGGTCGTCCTCACCTCCGACGGCGACGCGTCGGTGCCCACCGCGTGCAACCAGCCCAGCCCGCCGTCGGTGACCGAGACCGCGGACGCGGGCACACCGCAGCCCGCCCCGCCCACCCTGACGCGGGTGCCGCGAGACGAGATGCTCGACGTCGCCCCGGCGCCGCTGCCGTCCTTCCAGGTGCGCGTCCTCAACGCATCCGGCGAACGCGGCGCCGCCCGGTCGGTGTCGGAGGATCTCGCGGCACATGGCTTCACCCCCGCGCCCGACACGCCGTACGCCGACGACACGATCTACCAGAACCAGGACCTCAACTGCGTCGGCCAGATCCGATTCGGACCGTCCGGTCGGGCCGCCGCCGCGGCCGCGTGGCTGGCGTTCCCGTGCGCGGAGCTCGTCGAGGACGACCGTCGCGGCACCGTGGTCGACGTCGCCCTCGGAGTCCACCACTCGAGCGGCGAACTCTCCCAGGACGCACAGGCCGCCCTCGAGGCGTTGCGCTCGGCGGATCCCACCAACCCGGACACGGGAGCTGATCCGGCGTTGGTGAAGGCCGTCCACTCCGCTCCCTGCTAGAGGCCGCGCGACCGAGGTCGCCGGCAGCACTCGCCCGACGGCCGCAGTCCGAACGTCAGGCGATGGGTTCGCGCGCGCCCAACTCGTCGAGCAGTGCGAGGAACTCGTCGGCGATGCCGGGCGCGACCGCGACCGTCACATGCCCCTCGTCGGCGCGGGAATCCGGCGGCGGGGTGATCACCACGGCCCCGGCCTCGGCGGCGATGAGTCCGCCGGCCGCCCAGTCCCACGGGCTCAGTCCGTGCTCGTAGTGGGCGTCCACCGCGCCCGACGCGACCATGCACAGGTCGAGGGCGGCGGCGCCGACCCGCCGGATGTCACGCACGCGGGGCAGCAACTCGGCGACGATGCGTCCCTGCGCGCGTCGTCGTCCGGCGGCATAGCCGAACCCCGTTGCGACGAGCGCGAGTTCGGTGCGCTCCACCGGGTTGCAGCGCAGCTCGGTGCGGGCGCCGGTCCCGTCGGACATCCACGCCCCGCCGCCGCGGGTGGCGCCGTAGACGATGCCGCGGGCCACGTCCACCACCGCGCCGGCGACGGACCGGCCGCCGACCTGGGCGGCGACGGACACCGCGTAGGCGGGGATGCCGTACATGAAGTTGACGGTGCCGTCGATCGGGTCGACCACCCACCGCACACCGGACGGGACGGCGCGGGTGCCGCCGTCCTCCTCTCCCAGGATGTCGTCGTCCGGGCGGGCCCGGCGCAGCCGCTCGCGGACGAGGCGTTCGGTCTCGGTGTCGGCGACGGTGACCGGGTCGGTTTCCGTCGACTTGGTCGACACGACCGCTTCCGTCGACTTGGTCGACACGACCGCTTCGGCCGACTCGGTCGAAGCGGCCGCTTCCGTCGGCTCGGTCCACGCGGGCGGGGCGTCTGCGGAAGGCGCCGTGCCGGACAACCCAGGGCCGAACAACTCGGGACGGCGGCGTCGTACGTGGGCGGCCGCCTCCTGCGCCACGTCCACCGCGATGGCGGCCAGTTCGTCCACCGGAATCGTCTGCTCCACGTAGACAATGTCAGCACATGCGATCGCCGCCCGCTCCACCGGCGACCCGGGGTGCCGTATCCAGAGCGAATCGGACACGCCGATGACGCGCGGGCTGCCGGTCGCGCCGATAGCCTGAGTGACGATCATTACCGTCCCGGAAGGGGAAATCACACCATGACCGACACGCCCACCGCCGCAGGCTCGCCCGCTCCCACCAACCTGGGTTTCGGGGTCGACGTCGGGGGTTCGGGGATCAAGGGCGGCATCGTCGATCTGGACACCGGCGCGCTCGTCGGTGAGCGGTTCAAGGTGCTGACCCCGCAGCCGGCGACCCCGGAGGCGGTCGCCGGCGGCGTCGCCGAGGTCGTCGCCCACTTCGGGTGGGACGGCCCGGTCGGGATCACCCTGCCCGGCGTGGTCACCGACGGCGTGATGCGGACCGCGGCGAACATCGACAAGGCCTGGATCGGCACCGACGTCGACGAGCTGTTCAGCCGGCATCTCGGCGGCCGGCAGGTCGCGGTCCTCAACGACGCCGACGCGGCCGGCATGGCCGAGGACGCCTACGGCGCGGGCAAGGGCGTCGACGGCGTGGTGATGTTGCTGACCTTCGGCACCGGCATCGGCTCGGCGATCCTCATCGACGGAACACTGGTGCCCAACACCGAACTCGGCCACATGCAGGTCGGCAAGAAGGAGGCCGAGCACCAGGCGTCCTCGCGGGTGAAGGAAGAGAAGGGCTGGTCCTACGAGAAGTGGGCCGAGAAGGTGTCCGACGTGCTCAAGGCCTACGAGGCGCTGTTCTGGCCGAAGCTGTTCATCGCCGGCGGCGGGATCAGCCGCAAGGCCGACAAGTGGATTCCCCTGCTGACCAATGAAACCCCGGTCGTGCCGGCCACCCTGCGCAACACCGCGGGTATCGTCGGCGCGGCGATGGCCGTCACCCGCGGCCTGAAGATCTAGCCGGGCGCCGGCACGCTCGCCCGGCGTCCCCGGAACGAGGGCCAGCCCGCGGATTGACCAGGGCTTTGTCACACCCGACCGGACGATGTCGTTACAATGGTCGTCACGGTCAGCTGAGCCGAGAAACCAAGCCCTTGTCCACGGCAGCCCCTGCTGCCGCGTCACGTGTCACAGCGACGACGCCGACCGACCTCCGACGCCTGGCAGGCGCCGGCGCATGACACCGACAGAAGACACCACCGAAGACAGTTTCGAAAGGTTGTACGTGGCAGCCACCAAGACCCAACAGGGGGACGCCGAGGCCGAATCGACCGAGTCGACCACCGCCTCCACCCCGGTCAAGCGGACCGCCAAGAAGGCCGCGAAGAAGACCGCTGCCCGTAAGGCGCCCGCGAAGAAGGCCGCAGCGAAGAAGGCGACCAAGAAGACGACGGCGAAAAAGGCGGCCAAGAAGGCCACCGCGGCCAAGGGTGAAGACCCGAACGTCGAGGCCGACGAGGTCGACTCGATCGACGACATCGACGTGCCCGACACCGATCTCGAGGACGTGGAGATCGACGACATCGAGGTCGACGACGACGAGACCGACGAGGCCGACGACTCCGAGGAAGAGGACGAGGAGTCCGACGAGGCCGACGACAAGGGCAAGGGCAAGGCCGCGAAGGCCGACGCGAAGTCGGGCGACTTCGTGTGGGACGAGGAAGAGTCCGAAGCCCTCCGCCAGGCCCGCAAGGACGCCGAGCTCACCGCTTCCGCCGACAGCGTCCGCGCCTACCTCAAGCAGATCGGCAAGGTCGCGCTCCTCAACGCCGAGGAGGAGGTCGAGCTCGCCAAGCGCATCGAGGCGGGGCTGTACGCCACCGAGCGCCTGCGCCGAATCATGGAGTCCGGCGAGAAGATCAGCACCGCGCAGAAGCGTGACCTGAACTGGATCTCCCGCGACGGCAACCGCGCCAAGAACCACCTCCTGGAGGCGAACCTCCGACTCGTGGTCTCGCTGGCCAAGCGCTACACCGGCCGCGGCATGGCGTTCCTGGACCTGATCCAGGAGGGCAACCTCGGTCTGATCCGCGCGGTCGAGAAGTTCGACTACACAAAGGGTTACAAGTTCTCCACGTACGCCACGTGGTGGATTCGCCAGGCGATCACCCGCGCCATGGCCGACCAGGCCCGCACCATCCGCATCCCGGTGCACATGGTGGAGGTCATCAACAAGCTCGGCCGGATCCAGCGCGAACTCCTCCAGGACCTCGGCCGCGAGCCGACCCCGGAAGAGCTCGCCAAGGAGATGGACATCACCCCGGAGAAGGTGCTGGAGATCCAGCAGTACGCCCGGGAGCCCATCTCGCTCGACCAGACCATCGGCGACGAGGGCGACAGCCAGCTCGGCGACTTCATCGAGGACTCCGAGGCGGTCGTCGCGGTCGACGCGGTGAGCTTCACCCTGCTCCAGGATCAGCTGCAGTCGGTGCTCGAGACGCTCTCCGAGCGCGAGGCCGGTGTCGTCCGTCTCCGCTTCGGCCTGACCGACGGACAGCCGCGCACCCTCGACGAGATCGGCCAGGTCTACGGCGTGACGCGTGAGCGCATCCGTCAGATCGAGTCCAAGACGATGTCGAAGCTGCGCCACCCGTCGCGGTCGCAGGTGCTCCGCGACTACCTCGACTGACCTCCTGTCGGGGTCACCCCGGATTCGCGCTCGCCCCCGTCGCCGTCACCCGGCGACGGGGGCGAATGCGTTGTCGGGGCCGGGCAGGTACTCACGCACCTCGACGACGGCGTCGAGCGGCAGCGGGCCGTACAGATGTGGGAAGAGCATCGACGCCGGGTCGGTCGGAACCCCCGGCTCCCATCGGATCTCGGCGTCGAGGCGGGCCGGGTCGAGGACCAGCAGCAGCAGGTCCCGCCGCCCGGCGAAGAGCCGGTTCGCCGGCAGGTGGACCTGTTGCGGCGTCGAGAGGTGGACGAATCCGGCCTCGGCGAGGGACGGTGGCCGCAGGTGCGTCGAGCCCCGGCTCGCCTCCCAGGCGTCGGCGGTGATCAGATGCGTGAGAACAGGATGATCGGTCGGCACGCACGCGATTGAGCCGGTGCCCCGGACCCGTTGTCAAGGCCACCCCCCCGGAAAAAACGGCGGTTCGGTGGTTTGGAACCCGCCCGGAGGGGTATCCGGATGGTGCGTCCCGGGAATGTGATCCGGGCCGCATCACTTCCATCACAGACGTTTTCGGTGTGTTGCGGGTTGTAAACGGTGAGTGACGACACACCGAGGGCACCTGCCGGAACAATACGAACGTGCCGAACGTCTGACAGAGTGAGGTTGACGCATCGCCCGGATGTGTCGGCTCGAAGGGACGGCGACCGGCCACCGGCGCCCGACCGGGACGGAGGAACAATGACTGACATCGCCACCACCACAGCCCCGATCTTCATGCCGCTGACCGCTGCCGATCGGTGTGATCGCTGCGGCGCGGCCGCCAAGGTCCGTGCCGTCATGCCCAAGGGCGGCGAACTCCTCTTCTGCCGCCATCACTTCAACGAGCACGAGGCCCGCCTGGTGGAGCTCAGCGCCACCGTCATCGAGTCCGAGGGTGAACTGGTCTGACACTCGTCATGGCCCGACGGGCGAGCCACAGACGTAGACCGACGAGAACCCGGCCGGAGACTCTCCGGCCGGGTTCTCTCGTGTGTCGGGTGCGCTCGTGAGCGCCGATCGTGCGGTGTCGCCGTCAGCGCCACTCGCGCAGGGCCGCGATCCGCTCCTTGAGCTGCTCGGCGGTGGCCATCGCGGTCGGCGGGCCGCCGCAGCGGCTGCGCAGTTCGTTGTGGACCATGCCATGTGGCTTGCCCGTGCGGTGATGGTGCATGGCCACAAGGGTGTTGAGCTCCTTGCGCAACGCGTGGAGGTTCTCCCCGGTGGTCTCGGGCCGACGGACGGGCTGCTCCTGCGCTTCCGGCGCGGCCTTCTTCGTCGCGCGCGCCGCGACCTGCTCGGCCTGCCGCTTCTGCAGCAGCGCTCGAACCTGGTCGGCGTCGAGCAGACCCGGCAGACCCAGGTACTCCGACTCTTCGTCGCTGCCGGCAAAGGTCGCGGTGCCGAAGGACGCACCGTCGAAGATCACCTGGTCGAGTTCGGCGTCGGCGTGCAGCGACTGGAAGGCGGGTTCGTCCTCCCCCGGCTCGTCCTTCTGCTTGTTCGCGTCGACAAGCAGCTGGTCGTCGAGGCCGTTGCTCTCCCGGTGCGGCTTGCCCAGGACGTGGTCACGCTCGGCCTCCATCTGGCTGGCGAGGTCGAGCAGCACCGGCACCGAGGGCAGGAACACACTCGCGGTCTCGCCCGGGCGCCGCGACCGCACGAACCGGCCGATGGCCTGGGCGAAGAACAGCGGGGTCGACGAGCTGGTCGCGTACACGCCCACGGCCAGCCGCGGGACGTCGACGCCCTCGGACACCATGCGGACCGCGATCATCCACTCGTCGGTGCCCTCGGAGAACTCGGCGATGCGCGACGACGACTTCGGGTCGTCGGACAGCACGAGTGTCGGCTTCTTGCCGGTGATGGCCTCGAGGAGTTCGGCGTAGTCGCGCGCCGTCGACTGGTCGGTGGCGATGACCAGCCCGCCGGCATCGGGCATGCCGCTGGCCCGCAGCTGTCCGAGGCGGGTGTGGGCGGCGGTGAGCACAGCGGGGATCCAGTCGCCGTGCGGGTCCAGTGCGGTGCGCCAGGCACGGGCGGTCTGCTCGGCCGACAACGGCTCGCCGAGTCGCGCGGTGTACTCCTCGCCGGCGCTGGTCCGCCAGCTGGCCTCGCCGGAGTACGCCAGGAAGACCACCGGACGCACGACGCCGTCCTTGAGCGCGTCGGCGTAGCCGTAGGTGTGATCGGCCTTGGACCGCATCAGCCCGCCGGGCTCGGGTTCGTAGGTGACGAACGGGATCGGCGAGTCGTCGGAGCGGAACGGCGTACCGGTGAGCAGCAGCCGGCGCTCGGCGTCGTCGAAGGCCTCGCGGATCGCCTCGCCCCAGCTCTTGGCGTCGCCGCCGTGGTGGATCTCGTCGAGGATGACCAGCGTGCGCCGGTTCTCGGTGCGGACGCGGTGCTTCGCCGGGTGGGCGGCGACCTGCGCGTAGGTGAGGCACACGCCCTGGAAGTCGGAGCTCGTCGAACCGGTCGAGTTGGAGAAGTTGGAGTCCAGCGCGATGCCGACGCGGGCGGCGGCCTCGGCCCACTGGTGTTTGAGGTGCTCGGTGGGCGCGACGACGGTGATCTGGTCGACGGTGCGGTCGTCGAGCAGTTCACGGGCCACCCGCAGCCCGAAGGTGGTCTTGCCGGCGCCGGGCGTCGCGACCGCGAGGAAGTCCTTCGGCTTGCGCGTCAGGTACTTGGTCAGCGCGCGACGCTGCCACGCGCGCAGCGACGGGAGGTTGGGCTTGGCGGGTCCGGAACCTGTGGGAGTGCTGGTGGAGGGTTCGGCTGACGTCACGTGTGTGCTGCTCCTGACGGCGTTCGGTTCCCTGCCGGGCATGAGACGTCCCCTCGCTTGCGGTACCCGCGGTCGTGAGGGGACGAGCCGATCTTACCGCCGGAGCGCGCCGGCGCCCGCATCGCGACACCCGCCCGGAGCACGCGCCACGGGTGGCAGGCGTACGTGATCTGAACGACTCGCCCGGTGACCCGGATACCCGGCCGGAGCCCGGATCGGGGATATTGAACTCATCACAACGCGCAAGAGAACTCCGGTCCCGCTGACCGACGACGGGGTGTCGTCGGCGGGTCGAGCGCGCCCGCAACCGGCCGCCACCGGGATTCGGCGCCCGAATCCGGCGGCGTCGAACGGGACGGTGTCGAACGGGACGGCGTCGAACGCGGTGACCGAGCCGATCGGCACCCGCCCGACCCCGGGCCGTGCCCGCCGGCCGGCGCCGTTGTCCGCCGACCTCGACCTCGACGCGGCGCAGGCCGGCCCCGCAGGGCCGTATGCGACCGGCGGCGGCACCGCCGACCCCATCCCGGCGGCACCGGAGCAGGAGACCTCGGAACGGACGGCCGACGCCGATGAGCGCGGGCTCCCGATCCTGCCGAACATCCACCGGGTCATCTGGCGCACCATGGTCAAGTCGTTCGACGACGGCATCATCGGCTGGGCGGCGCAGGCCGCGTTCTGGCAGGCGCTGTCGCTGCCGCCGCTGCTGCTGGGTCTGCTGGGTTCGGTGGGCTATGTGTCGGGCTGGTTCGGGCCGGACACCGTCGACGTCGTCTACGACCGCATCATCGACTTCGCCGAGCGCACGTTCACCGAGACCGTCGTCGACGACCTCATCACGCCGACCGTCGACAGCGTCCTCGGGCGCGGACGCATCGGCTTGATGTCGGTCGGCTTCATCCTGTCGCTGTGGGCCGGGTCGTCGGCGATGTCGTGCTTCATCGCCTCGATCGCGAAGGCCCACGACCAGCACGAGGTCCGGCATCCGGTGTGGCAGCGGTTCTTCGCGCTGTTCCTCTACATCGGGTTCCTGTTCGTGGCGGTGTTCCTGCTCCCGCTGGTCGCGCTCGGACCCAACTATCTCCGCAAGATCGTGCCGGAATCGTGGGGCTCGTTCCTCACCACGCTGATCAACTACGGCTACTTCCCGACCGTCGCGATCCTGCTGCTGCTCGTGCTCACCACCCTGTACCACATGGCACTGCCCGATCCCCTGCCCTGGCATCGGCTCATCGGGGGCGCCATCGTGGCCGGCGTGTTCTTCTGGGTGGCGAGCTACGTGCTGCGCATCTACCTGACGAAGATCACCGAGGCGGGCGTCTCCTACGGCGCGCTCGCGACGCCGATCGCGTTCCTGCTGTTCGCGTTCTCGCTCGGCTTCGGGATCGTCGCGGGCGCCGAGTTCAACGCCGCGGTGCAGCAGTTCTGGCCCGCCAAGGCCTCCCCGACCACCCGGGTCCGTCACTGGGTGAACTCGCAGACCTCCGACATCACCGATCAGCTCAAGACGATCCCCGACCGCCTCTCGTCGGGACCGATCCGTCGCCCGTCGCGCGGCGGCGACGAAACCGGCGACGCCGCCGGCAGGACTGATTCCACCGGCGACTGACCGGCCCCGACGACGTGAGCCGTTACTTGCGGAGCTTGCTGTAGATCTTCTTGCACTTCGGGCACACCGGCGAGCCCGGCTTCGCGGCCCGGGTGACCGGGAAGGTCTCACCGCACAGCGCGACCACGTGGGTGCCCATCACGGCGCTCTCGGCGATCTTGTCCTTCTTGACGTAGTGGAAGAACTTGGGGCGGTCGTCGTCGCCGGAGTCGGTGGAGTCGGCGTCGGGCCGCTCGTCGGTCTCGGTGTCGGTCAGCTCGTCGAGATCGGGGCGTTCGATGGTTTCAGTTGCCATTGCTCTATTGTGCGTCACCGGGGAACCGGGAGTGCATTCGCCGAACGAAAGTGGGACAGTGGAGACGGTGTTCGAACAAGGGGATTCCATGGACGCGAACGGCCGTCGACCGCACGACACCGAAGACCCCGGGGGCCAGTGGGGACGGACCGATCGCCCCGACCTCTCCCCCGAGACCTTCCTGATCACCGCCGCCGAGGACTCGCTGGAGGCTCAGCGTCGCGCCCGTGTGCGCAAGTACCTCATCATGATGTCCGTCCGCGTGCCCGCGCTGGTGATCGCCGGCATCGTCTACAGCGCGACCGGCTCGGGACTGCTGGCCCTGGCGATCGTCGCGGTGTCGATCCCGCTGCCCTGGATGGCCGTGCTCATCGCCAACGACCGCCCGCCCCGCAAGCGCGGCGAGTCCCCGCACTACATGTACGACCTGCCCCACGACGTGCTCGGCCCGCAGTCGCTCTCACGGTCCGGCCGCCTCGACGAGGGGGGTCCGGACCGGACCGCCGAGGACCCGCGCGCGGCCGGACGCGTCATCGAGGGACAGGTCGTCGATCCCCGGCCGGACGACAACTGACGTCCGGGAGCGACTCCGCGATCGACCGGTCCTCCGTGACCGGACGCGGTACCCTCCGCGTTCCCGCGGGGAGAACATCTCAGCAACTTCTCAGCACCGCGGATCGGACAACGATCCGTCTTCGCAGGTCATCCGCGGGATGACCCAGCCTCCGTCGGGTTTGCGACGAACCACTTCCGGGAACTATCGCCCGCAAGCGGACGTTGAACCCATTGAACGCACTCAAGTCAGGAGGCCGCATGTCACGCTCGACAGTTGCACGTTCGACCCCGACCACCACCACCACCTTCGCCGAGCCGTCCGAGGCCGGCACCCGGCCGGCGATGACGGAGCAGGATCTCGATGCCCAGTCTCCTGCCGCGGATCTCGTCCGCGTCTATCTGAACGGGATCGGCCGTACCGCACTCCTCAACGCCGAGCAGGAGGTGGAGCTCGCCAAGCAGATCGAGGCCGGTCTCTACGCCAAGCACCTCCTCGCGACCAAGAAGCGCCTGTCCGCCGCCAAGAAGCGCGACCTGCAGATCATCGTCCGTGAGGGTGAGGCCGCACGAGCGCATCTTCTCGAGGCGAACCTCCGCCTCGTGGTCTCGCTGGCCAAGCGCTACACGGGTCGGGGTATGCCGCTGCTCGACCTCATCCAGGAGGGCAACCTGGGTCTGATCCGCGCGATGGAGAAGTTCGACTACGCCAAGGGCTTCAAGTTCTCGACCTACGCCACCTGGTGGATTCGTCAGGCCATCACCCGCGGCATGGCCGACCAGAGCCGCACCATCCGCCTGCCCGTCCACCTCGTCGAGCAGGTCAACAAGCTGGCCCGCATCAAGCGCGAGCTGCACCAGCAGCTCGGCCGCGAGGCCACCGACGAGGAACTGGCCAACGAGTCGGGCATCCCGGCGGAGAAGATCGCCGATCTGCTCGACCACAGCCGCGACCCGGTGAGCCTGGACATGCCGGTCGGCAACGACGAGGAGGCCCCGCTCGGCGACTTCATCGAGGACGCCGAGGCCACCTCCGCCGAGAACGCGGTCATCGCCGGTCTCCTGCACTCCGACATCCGGGCGGTCCTCGCGACCCTCGACGAGCGCGAGCAGCAGGTCATCCGGATGCGCTACGGCCTCGACGACGGGCAGCCGCGCACCCTCGACCAGATCGGCCGCATGTTCGGCCTGTCGCGCGAGCGCGTCCGCCAGATCGAGCGCGAGGTGATGGGCAAGCTGCGCGCCGGCGAGCGTGCCGAACGTCTCCGCGCCTACGCCAGCTGACCCTCACCCCGCCGGGGTTCTCCCCGCCTAGTTGAGCCGTCTCGGCCCGGTGTCCCGCCTGTCGGGCACCGGGCCGACGCGTACCTGCGCGTTCAGCACCGACGCCCCGTCGACCGACGCGAGGATCGGATCGCACAGCACCTCGCGCACCTCGGGGATGTCGTCGACCAGGGTCGAGATCCGCAGCAGCAGGTCGACGAGCGCCTCCTTGTCGGCCGGCTCCTCTCCCCGGTATCCCGCCAGCAGCGGCGACGACCGCGGCTCGTCGATCAGCTCCCGGGCGTCGAGCTCGGCGAGCGGGATCGCCCGGTAGCCGTGGTCGCCGAGGAGTTCGAAGGTGCGTCCGGACAACCCGAACGAGATGACCGACCCGAACGACTGGTCGTCGCGGACCCGGATGACCGTGCCGACGCCCTTCGGCGCCATCTTCTGCACGTGCAGCACCTCGTCGCCGGTCAGTTCGCGCAGCTCGGCGAACGCGTTGACGACGGCGGTGGCGTCCGGGAGGTCGAGACGGGCGCCCTCGCGGTCGAGGCGGCCCCGCCACTTGGACGACGTCGCCTTCACCGCCACGGGGAACCCGAGTTCGCGGGCCGCCGCCGACGCCTCGTGCATCGTGGTGACCTCGCGGAACGGGACCACGCCGATCCCGTACCAGCGCAACAGTTTCGCCGAGTCCACCGCGGACAGCTGCCGTTCCGCGGTGCGGGCCCCGTCCACGTGCCCGTCGGGCGCGGCCATGGCCTCGCGCACGAACATGCGCGCGGCCTCGGGGTCGGTGCCCTCGGGCCGGTGGATCTCCGACTCCGGGCGCATACGCCACTTCGCGTACTGCCAGGCCCGCGCCAGCGAGGTCGCCGCGCGCTCGGGGCTGGCGTACGACGGGATCGACCCGCGCTCGGGCAGGCCGTTCGGCCCGGGCTTGGTGAGGCCGGGCGGGATGCCGTCGACGGCGAGGAAGGTCGTCACGATGGGCTTGGCGCCGTCGGCGTCGGGGATGTTCGCCGCGGCCACCAGCGCCCGCGCGTGCCAGTCGGCGTCGACCGCCACCGGCGGGACGAACACGACCACGATCGAGTCCACGCCGGGGTCGCGCATCGCCGCCGAGACCGCGTCCTCGAACTGCTCCTCGGTGGCGCCCGCACCGAGGTCTACGGTGTCGACGACCTCGAGTCCCCCGCTGCGGGCGGTGTCGGCGGCCAGGCTGCCGAGCACCGAGGAGTTGCCGATGATGCGGACGCGCGGACCGCGCGGCAACGGCTGATAGGCGAATAGCGCTGCGCAGTCGAAGAGTTCGGGGATCGTCTCGACCTGGATGACGCCGGCCTGCTCGAGCATCATGCGCGCGATCTCGTCGTCGAAGTTGGCGGCGGCGCGCGCCTTGCGCACCGGGCTCATCGCACCCTTGCCCGACTTGACCGCGATGATCGGCTTGGACCGGGAGACGCGCCGCGAGATGCGGGAGAACTTGCGCGGGTTACCGAAGCTCTCGAGGTAGAGCAGGATCACGTCGGTGGACGCGTCGCTGTCCCAGTACTGCAGCACGTCGTTGCCGGAGACGTCGGCGCGGTTGCCGGCAGAGACGAAGGTCGACAGGCCGATCTGGCGCCGTGCGGCGGTGTCGAGGATCGCGATGCCCAGGGCGCCGGACTGGCAGAAGAAGCCGACGCGCCCGGCGGCCGGGATGTGCGGGGCCAGGGTGGCGTTCAGCGCGATCTCCGGGTCGTTGTTGGCCACGCCGAGCGCGTTGGGACCCACCAGGCGCATGCCGTGCTCGCGCACCTGGGCGACGAGGCGCCGCTCGTTCTCCAGACCCTCCTGCTCGCCGGAGTCGCCGAAGCCCGACGAGACCACGACGAGGGTGCGCACGCCCTTGACCAGACAGTCGTCGAGCACGTCGTCGACTTGGGACGCGGGCACCGCGACCACCGCGAGGTCGACGGGGTCGGGGATGTCGCGCACGGTCTCGTAGGCGCGGATGCCGCGCACCGACGGCGGGCGCGGCCGCACCCGACGCTGTCGCGGGGACACCGACGCGACCGATCCGTGACCGCGGCGCCTCGGGTCCTCTCCCTCCTCGACGCGGGCGGGGCCGTTGACCGGGAACACCGGACCGGTGAACCCGCCGGCGATGATGTTGGCCAGCAACGCGTTTCCGACCTTCTTCGGGTCGGTCGACGCGCCGATGACGGCCACCGAGGCCGGGCGCAGCAGGTTGGCGACGCTGCGGGCCTCGGACGCGCGCTCGCGTGCGTTGCGCACCGACAGCAGGGCCTCGGTGGGATCGATGGTGAACTCCACGTGCACGGTGGAGCCGTCGAAGCTGCGCGACAGCTGGTAGCCCGCGTCGCGGAAGACCGCCACCATGTTCGGGTTCTCGCTGAGGACTTCGGCCTCGAAGCGGGTGAAGCCGTTCTCGGCGGCGGCGCCGGCGAGGTGCTCGAGCAGGATGGGGCCGAGCCCGCGTCCCTGGTGTTCGTCGGCGATGACGAAGGCGACCTCGGCGGACTCGGGCTTACCCTCGGAGGCGAGTCCCTCGTAGATGCCCATGCCGATCATCTCGCCGCCCAGCATCGCGACGATCGCCACGCGCTGCTTGTGGTCGACGGTGGTCATCCGGGCCACCTCGCGCGGCGGCAGGGTCGGCGTCGGACCGAAATACCGCATGTAGCGGGTGCGTTCGGAGAGCTTGGAGTGGAACTCGACGAGCCGTTCGGCGTCGTCGGGGACGATCGGACGCAGGTGGACCACGCCGCCGTCGGCGGCCAGCACGTCCGCGATCCAATGTCGCGGATAGTCCCACGCCTCGCGCGGTTCGGGCTTGTCGGCCGTCGCCTGCGCGGTGGACGCGGAATCGGACTTCGGCGGGGTCGGGGCGTCCTTGTCAGTCACGTGGATCCTCCGGGTCGAGACCGTGCAGAGGGTACACCGCACGGCGCGTCGACAGGATCGCACGATCGGTCTGTCGCTGTGAGGTCGCGCTCACCCCCTCCGGCGGCTCCTGCCCGGCGTCTCCGTCCCACGGCTGGAAGTCGACGTCGCCGCCGTCGCCCATGACCCGCTCGGGCGGGCGCGCATAGTCCGTGTGGACCTGGGTGGCGATCTGTTCTGCTGTGGCACACCAGGATTCGTCGATCTCGGTGGTGACGTCGATCTCCCGGCCGAGCGCGACGCCGAGCAGGTGCGTCCAGCTGCGCGGCACGACGTTGACGACGCCGTAGCCACCGCCGCCGACGGCGATCCACCGTCCCTCGCAGTATTTGTCGGCAAGATCACGCATCGCGATCATCGCCGCGCGCTGGCCCTCCACGGTGAGCGAGAGGTCGGTGAGCGGGTCGGCGCGATGACTGTCGGCGCCGCACTGGCTGACGATGATCTGGGGCTTGAAGTCCGCGATCAACGACGGGACGACGGCGTGGAACGCACGCAGCCACAGGCGGTCCTCGGTGTTGGGCATGAGCGCGAGGTTGACCGCGGTGCCCTGCGCGTCGCCGTCGCCGATCTCCGTCGGCCAGCCGGTGCCCGGCCACAGGGTCGCCGGGTGCTGGTGCAGCGAGACGGTCATCACGCGCGGGTCGGCGGCGAACTCCACCTGCACCCCGTCGCCGTGGTGGGCGTCGACGTCGATGTAGGCGATGCGGTCGAAACCCTGGTCGAGCAGGTACCGGATGGCGATGGCGCAGTCGTTGTAGATGCAGAACCCCGCGGCGCGGGCCTTCATCGCGTGGTGCATGCCGCCGCCGATGTTGACCGCGCGGGTGGCCGCTCCCGTGGCGACGGCCTGCGCAGCGGCCAGGGTGCCGCCGACGAGCAGTCGCGCGGCCTCGTGCATCCCGGCGAAGACCGGGTTGTCGGCGTCGCCGAGCCCGAAGAGCCGTTCGAGGAGCGGCCCGGACAGCGATGCCGTTCCCGAGCCGACCGCGCGGACGGCGTCGATGTAGTCGCGGGTGTGCACGACGGTGAGGGCGTCGTCGTCGATGTTCTTCGGCGGCAGCGTCTCGATGCCGTCGAGGACTCCCAGGCTCTGAGCGAGGGTCATCGTCAGGGCCAGCCGCACCGGGTTCATGGGATGGGTGTGGGCCCATCGATAGGAGAGGAAGTCCTCGCTCCAGATGACGGCCGTGGAAATATCGCTCACGCCTTCAGGCTAGTGGTTCACCTCGCAGCCGGGGCATCGGTGTCACATCCCGCACACCCCGGTACGGTCAGGGGTGAGGCACGCGTCGCCGGCACTCAGCGTCCGAGGTCACCCGGGGTGCGCAGGGTAATCTGGGCGGAGACGAAAGGGATTGGGCACAGTGAACGATCTGGTTGACACCACCGAGATGTACCTGCGGACGATCTACGACCTCGAAGAGGAAGGCATCGTGCCGCTGCGGGCGCGTATCGCCGAGCGCCTGGACCAGAGCGGTCCCACCGTGTCCCAGACCGTCGCCCGGATGGAACGCGACGGACTCCTCCGGGTGGCCGGCGACCGTCACCTCGAACTCACCGAACGGGGCCGTTCGCTGGCGATCGCGGTCATGCGCAAGCACCGCCTGGCCGAGCGCCTGCTGGTCGACATCATCGGCATGCCCTGGGATCAGGTCCACGAGGAGGCCTGCCGCTGGGAGCACGTGATGAGCGAGAACGTCGAGCGCCGACTGCTCGCCGTCCTCGACTACCCGACGACGTCGCCGTACGGGAACCCGATCCCGGGCCTGGATCTGCTGGGCGTGGAACTCTCCCCGACCGACGACGGCGCCACCCGCGTCGCCGAGCTCCCGCCGGGCGACACCGTGGCCGTGATCATCCGGCGCCTATCGGAGCACGTGCAGTCCGACCCGTCGCTCATCGCGCAGCTGCGCGAGGCCGGCGTGGTGCCGAACGCCCGTGTCACCGTGACCAACCAGGCCGGCACGATCACCATCAACACCCCGGGCCACGAGGGCCTGGAGCTCTCCCCGGACATGGCGCACTCGGTGTTCGTGGAAAAGGTCGTCGAGAAGGTCTAGTCGAGACCTCCGCCGATCACCCCGCCGCCTGCCTGGTGATCGGCGGCAGCCGTACACCCAGGCGGGCGGCTGCGTCGTACCCCACGTCGGCCAGCTGCGCCACCTTCGCCGGGCGCAGTCCCGATCGCAGGCACTCGTCGAGCATCCGCGCCAGCTCGTACCCGGGGTCGGCCTCGAGCGCGACGTCGAGGGCCGTCCCTGCGTAGGCACCCTCCCCCGCGACGTAGTGCAGGTGCGCGAGCAGCGTCGCGGCGGCCGCCCGGCCGCGGCCGGTCAGGCGCCGGGTGAGTTCGCGCCACCGCGTCTCGGCCCGATCCCGCAGGTCGGTGACCGCCAGGCCGAGCAGCGCATCCCGGACGCGGACATCGCTCACGGCGCGGTCGAGCACGGGCAGACTCCGACAATCCAGGGGCTCCGTCGCCCTGACGACCGACCCGATCGCACACTCCAGCAGGTCCGCGGGTGAGGCCGCCGTGGCCGCATCCGATCTCGGGACGCCCTCGGCTGCGCAGCCGGGGCAGTCGCGGTCCGGCCGCTGCCGGCTGCACTCCCCCGGAAGCGGGTCGAGCATCGCCCGGATCTCCGACCGGCGCGCCAGGATGCGCCGCCCGGCTCGCACCGCCGTGGCGACCGCCGTCGGCGAGGTGTGCGGGTCCCCGAGCAGACCACTGCGTCCTCCGCTCATGTCGACCGCCCACGTCTGGTCGTCGGGGCACCAGATCGTCGTCCACGGCGCGCCGGCGCGGAACTCCGCGAGCGCGAAGCCCGCGGCGACGCCGCCGATCGCGGAGAAATGCCGGTCGGCGAGTTCGACGACCCGCCGGTACTCGGGGCCGTCGATCCGATGACGGTCGTCGGCGACGATCACCGCCACCTCCTCCACGCCGTAGGAGTCGGTGATCGTCCCGAGATCGGCGAGCAGACCGGACAGTTCGGGTCGGGGTGCGCCCGCCCCGTCGAGGAACAGGTCGTGACGCATCGTCGCCGACAACGCGCGACCCGCGCCGAACGCGATCACGATGATCGACCGCTCGGGCAGGAAACCGATCAGGGCGGGCACGGCGGTGAGGAGCGTCGTCGGGTCGAGGGGGCCGCGCGGCGAGGACGGCTTCGGGGTGAGTGAGGACATGCCCGACAGCATCGGCGCGTGCCGACGCCCTCGACCCGCCCCGGCGGCGACTGTGGACAACCCGGCTCGGGTCATCCACAGCCTGTACTCAGCCGAAGGCGGCGGCCAGCACTCAGCCGAAGGCGGCGGCCAGGGCCTTGGTGAACAGCTCGTCGAGCGCCGCGGAATCCTCCGGCGCGACGGGAGAGTCTCCGGGCCAACGGCATTCGGCGTAGACGCGGACGTCGTCGCGCTCGCCGAGCAGCGTCAGCGTGCTGGTCGTCACCGGCGCGGCCTCGCCGCCGGTGACGATCGTCCTCCTGAGCGTCGCGGTCGCGACGCCGTCGGGGGCCGGGGGCGCCGGCAGGACCTCGGTGGTCACCGTCGACGACGCACCGAAGGTGGTGCGGGTGAACTCCGGGCAGCGCCTGGCCCTATCCACCACCTCGGCCAGCGGCGCGGTGACGTGCGCGACGACCGTCGTGAGTGTCGACCGGTCCACCGTGCCGTAGCCGAGGAAGGCCACCGCGCCGTCGGCCGAGACCGGCTCGGGCGCGCAGTCGGCCGGGTCGAAGCTCGTGTCCTTCGCCTGCCCGGGCACCGCGGCGCCGGTGACGTCGGCGAGCGCGTTCCCGACCGCCGGCGGCGGGATGCGGTCGGCCGAGCCGGACGGGAAGTCCGACGCCGACACCGAGCGGGACGACAGATCGGCGTTCGACGACTGTGCGTCGCCGCTGACCGAGCACGCCGACAGCACCCCGCCGGCGAGAACGGCGCAGGCGGCCAGCAGCAGCGCGGGCACACGACGTGCCGTGGAGGTGGGACGGTGAGCGGTAGCCGGGGTCACAACGCACTACTGTGCCACCGCGGCCGTCCCGCGCCCGGGGTGACACACCACGCACGCCTCACCCGTCCCGGGAATCACCGGCCGCCTCCGGGTGTTGATCCCCTCGAACGGCCCACCCGTGCCCGCATGTCCTCGCCGTAGGAGACAATGGCGGTAGGAGACAATGGGGGCCGATGATCTCGATGACGTCCGCCACGGACGTCGACGACTCCGGCGTCCGCCGTGGACGCCGCCACACGTGTAAGGAGGGACGACGTGGACGAGAATCCGGCGCGCAACGACGCGCTGTACGAGCTCGCCTTTCCCGCTCCGCAGGTGAGCCGAGCCGACGGCACCGGCCCGGTGCTGATCCATGCCCTGGAGGGCTTCGCCGACGCCGGTCATGCGGTCGCGCTCTCGGCGGCCCATCTGCGGGAGAGCCTCGAGTCGGAGCTGGTGGCGACGTTCTCGTCCGACGAGCTGATGGACTACCGCTCGCGCCGCCCGACCATCACCTTCAGCGGCGAGACGTTCACCGACGTGGACATGCCGAAGCTGACGCTCCATGCGATCCGCGATACCACCGGTCGCGGCTTCCTGCTGCTCGCCGGCGCCGAGCCCGACCTGCGCTGGGAACAGTTCGTCGACGCCGTCCGCAGGCTGGCCGAGCGCTTCGGCGTGACCGACGTGATCGGCCTCAACGCGATCCCGATGGCGGTGCCGCACACGCGGCCGCCGTCGATCACCGCGCACGGGACCGACCCCGATTCGCTCGGTGACCTGCCGCGGTGGGGTTCGGCGATGAAACTGCCGGCCAGCGCGTCGATGCTGCTGGAGCTGCGGATGGGCGAGGCGGGCTACCGGGCGTCGGGCCTGTCGGTCCACGTCCCGCACTACCTCGCCCAGACCAACTACCCCGCCGCGTCCGCCCGTCTGCTGGGCGCGGTGTCGGAGCTGACCGGTCTCGAGTTCTCGCTGGCCGCGCTGGAGAGCGCCGCCGACAAGGTCCGGGCGCAGGTCGACCAGGAGGTCCAGGGCAACGCGGAGATCGAACAGGTCGTCGCCGCGCTCGAGACCCAGTACGACGCCTACCACCAGGCGGCCGAGGAGCGCGCCTCGCTGCTCGCTGCCGAGGAGTCCCTGCCCAGCGGCGAGGAGCTCGGCGCCGAGCTCGAGCGGTTCCTGGCCGAGCACGCCGGGAACGGCGGCTCGGTCGACGGCAGCCTGGGCGGACCCACCGAAGGCCGCTTCGGCGAGAACGGCCCCGGCGGCGACGAACCCGGAGACGAGGGTCCGCAATCGTCGATCTGACCACCGCCGAGTCGGCCGGGCTGGTCCCCGTCGACGACGAAGACCTGGCGCTCGAGCGGTACACCGAATGGTGGACGCAACGCGGCATCGACCTGTACGAGCATCAGGAGGAATCCCTGCTCGAGCTGCTCGCCGGCAGCCACGTGATCCTGGCGACCCCGACCGGTTCGGGGAAGTCGCTCGTGGCCGCCGGCGCGCTCTACTTCGCGCGATGCCGCGGCGAGCGGGCGTTCTACACCGCGCCGATCAAGGCGCTCGTCAGCGAGAAGTTCTTCGAGCTGTGCGGGATGTTCGGTGCCGACCAGGTCGGCCTGCTGACCGGTGACGCCTCGGTGAACCCCGACGCCCCGATTGTGTGTGCGACCGCCGAGATCGTCGCCAACCTCGCCCTCTCCGACGGGCCCGACAGCGACATCGGCACCCTGGTCGCCGACGAGTTCCACTACTACGGCGACCCGGACCGCGGCTGGGCGTGGCAGGTGCCGCTGATCGAGTTGCCGCGCACCCAGTTCCTGTTGATGTCGGCGACGCTGGGCGACGTGTCGTTCTTCGTCGACGACCTCACCCGGCGGACCGGCCGCCAGACTGTCGAGGTCACCGGCGCCCAGCGCCCGGTGCCGCTCGAGTACGACTATGCGATGACCCCGATCCACGAGACGATCGCCGATCTCGTGGAGCGCGGGCGCGCACCGGTGTACGTCGTGCACTTCACCCAGGCGGCGGCCGTCGAACGCGCCCAGGCCCTGCTCAGCGTGAAGATCTGCAGCAAGGAGGAGAAGGCCGCGATCGCCGAGGCCATCGGCGACTTCCGCTTCTCCACCGGCTTCGGCAACAACCTGAGCAAGCTGCTGCGTTCGGGGATCGGCGTCCACCACGCCGGCATGCTCCCCCGCTACCGCCGCCTCGTGGAGCGGCTGGCCCAGCAGGGCCTGCTCAAGGTGATCGCGGGCACCGACACGCTCGGCGTCGGGATCAACGTGCCCATCCGCACCGTGCTCTTCGCAGCGCTCAGCAAATACGACGGGCGCCGGGTGCGCCGCCTCCGGGCGCGCGAGTTCCATCAAATCGCCGGACGCGCGGGCCGCGCCGGCTTCGACACCGTCGGCTACGTCGTCGCCCAGGCACCCGAGCACGACGTGGAGAACGCGCGTGCGGTCGCGAAGGCCGGCGACGACCCCAAGAAGCTGCGGAAGATCGTGCGCCGCAAGCCACCCGAGGGCTTCGTCTCCTGGGGCGAGAAGACCTTCACCCAGCTCGTCGACGCCCCCGAGGAACCGCTGCGCTCCCACTTCCAGATGACCACCGCGATGCTGCTCGAGGTGCTCTCGCGACCCGGCGACTGCTTCGCGGCCGTCCGCCATCTGCTCGAGGACAACCACGAGCCGCGCGATCGCCGGCTGCGCCACATCAAGCACACCATCGAGCTGTACCGGGGCCTGCGCGACGCGGGGATCGTCATGCAGCTCGACGAGCCCGACGAGACCGGCCGGCACATCGCAATGAGCGTCGACATGCCGGAGAACTTCGCCCTCACCAATCCGCTCTCGGCGTTCGCACTGGCCACCTTCGAGGTCCTCGACCCCGAATCGTCCACGTACGCACTGGATGTCGTGTCCGTCCTGGAGTCGACCCTGGAGGACCCGCGACCGCTGCTCATCGCGCAGCGCAAGGCCGCCCGCGACGCCGCGATCGCGGAGATGAAGGCCGACGGAATCGAGTACGAGGAACGCATGGCGCGGCTGGAGGAGATCACCTGGCCGCAGCCGCTGCGCGACGAGATCTTCGCCGCCTTCGACATCTACCGGCGCGGACACCCGTGGGTGTCGTCGTTCCCGCCGTCGCCGAAGTCGGTGCTGCGCGAGATGCTGGAGAAGGCGATGACCTTCACCGAGCTCATCTCCGCCTACGGCCTCGCCCGCAGCGAGGGAGTGGTACTGCGGTACCTGTCGGACTGCTATCGCGTTCTCCGCCAAGGAGTCCCCACCAGTGCGGTGACCCCGGAGATCGAGCAGATCGTCGCCGATCTCGGCACCATGGTGCGCGAGGTCGACTCGAGTCTGGTCGACGAGTGGGAGGCACTCTCCCAGGCCGAGGCCGCGTCGGAGTGAGTCCCACGGGTCGACTCCGACCGGCCGGCGACGCGTGGGCCGGCCTCAGATCGGCCGCACCGCACCGGTGGCCGACACCAACCGGCCGATGATCTGCGCCAGCTTCCGGTAGGCCTCGTCGTGCCGCGCGGAGTTGCGGAACACCAAGCCGATCCGGCGTCCGGGCCGGGGCGGGGCGAACGTCGCGATCGCGAGGTCGCCCGACGCCGTCTCCGAGGCAACCGCGGTCTGCGGGATCAGCGTCACGCCCAGTCCCCCGACGACGCAGTGCACGGCGGTGGTCAGCGAGGCGGCCCGGGTCTGCCCGAGGTCGGGCCGGACGCCGGCGAGCGCACAGACCTCGAGCGCCTGGTCGCGTAGACAGTGCCCATCGTCGAGGAGCAGCAGCGGCAGGTCCGCCAGCGCGCTGGGATCGAGCCGCTTCTTGCCCGCCAGGGTGTGCCCGGCGGGAAGCGCGAGCACGAAATCCTCTTGGTAGAGCGGCACTTCGACGATCCCCGGCACATCCAGCGGGAGTGCGAGCAGGGCGACGTCGAGGGTCCCCCCGCGAAGTTGCTCGACGAGACGTGCGGTCTGTTCCTCGACGACGCGCGGACGCAGGTCCGGCAGCTCGTCGGCGAGCCCGCGGAGAACTGCGGGCAGCACATACGGCGCGACGGTGGGGATGACGCCGAAGCGGATCGAACCGCTCAGGGGGTCCCCGGTCCCGGCTGCGGCGGCGGTGAACTGGTCGACCGCCTCCACCGCCGCGATCGCCTTCGGCAGGAGTTCCGTGCCGTCCGGGGTGAGGTGCACGCGACGGGTCGTGCGTTCCACCAGGGCGACGCCGAGCCCGGTCTCGAGCGCCGAGATCGCCTGCGAGAGCGACGGCTGGCTGACGCCGAGGTCGGTGGCCGCGGCACCGAAGTGCCGACGTTGCGCGAGGGCCACGAAGGCGCGGAGTCCGGCGATCGTCGGCTGATAGGTTCTATCGGGCATGGCTATCAGTATAGTGCTACTAATCACCTTTCGTTTTCTCCGAAAATCGGGCACGATAGTACTCGTACGCCGCGAAAGAACTTCGCGTGCAACTCAGGTACACCAATCCAAGCTGAAGGAGCGACACATGGCCCTGCTCACCATCGGTGACCAGTTCCCCGCCTACAACCTCACCGCCGTCATCGGCGGCGACCTCAGCAAGGTCAACGCCCAGCAGCCCGACGACTACTTCACCACCGTCACCTCCGACGACCACCCGGGCAAGTGGCGGGTCGTCTTCTTCTGGCCGAAGGACTTCACCTTCGTCTGCCCGACCGAGATCGCGGCCTTCGGCAAGCTGAACGACGAGTTCGAGGACCGCGACGCCGTCGTCCTCGGCGCCTCGGTCGACAACGAGTTCGTCCACTTCCAGTGGCGTGCACAGCACGAGGACCTGAAGACCCTCCCCTTCCCGATGCTGAGCGACATCAAGCGCGAGCTCGCCACCGCCTGCGGCGTTCTCAACGCCGACGGTGTCGCCGATCGCGCCACCTTCATCGTCGACCCGAACAATGAGATCCAGTTCGTGTCGGTCACCGCCGGCTCGGTGGGCCGCAACGTCGACGAGGTCCTGCGCGTCCTCGACGCCCTGCAGTCCGATGAGCTCTGCGCCTGCAACTGGAAGAAGGGCGACCCGACCATCAACGCCGGCGAGCTCATGTCGGCCGGCGTCTGAGAGGAGAGCCGATGAGCATCGACAACCTGAAGGAAGCCCTTCCCGAGTACGCGAAGGACCTCAAGCTCAACCTCGGCTCGATCAGCCGCACCACCGTGCTGAACGAGGAGCAGCTGTGGGGCACCCTGCTGTCGACCGCTGCTGCCACCAAGAACGCCAAGGTGCTCAGCGAGATCGCCGACGAGGCCGCCGACACCCTGTCGGCCGAGGCCTACAACGCCGCCCTCGGTGCTGCGTCGATCATGGGCATGAACAACGTGTTCTACCGTGGTCGCGGCTTCCTCGACGGCAAGTACGACGACCTGCGTCCCGGCCTGCGGATGAACATCATCGGCAACCCGGGCGTGGACAAGGCCCTCTTCGAGCTGTGGTCGTTCGCCGTCTCGTCGATCAACGGGTGCGGCCACTGCGTCGCCGCTCACGAGAACACCCTGCGTGAGGCCGGCGTCGAGCGTGAGGCCATCCTCGAGGCCCTCAAGGTCGCCTCGATCGTCGCCGGCGTCGCCCAGGCCCTCGCCACCACCGAGGTCCTCGCGAACGCCTGATCGAAAGCGTCACACGGCTTCTCCGGTGACAACGAGGCCCGGCTGCCAAAGGCAGCCGGGCCTCGTTGCGTTGTGACCGGTGTTCGGCCGGGAGAACCCGGCCCGGAGACTCAGCTCAGGGCGGTCCGGATCCGGTCGGCCAGCTCGCCCACCTCCGCGGTGGTCATGACGAACGCCGGGGAGATCTGGAGCGCGCCCTGACCGGCGGCGCGGGTGCTCACGCCGTGCTCGCGCAGCTTCAGCACCGCGGCGGGCGCGGTCGACGGGTCGGCGAGCTGGACCGCGGTCACCGCGCCCAGGCCGGTCCGCACCTCGGACACCGAGTCGAGCTCGGCCAGCGGGGACAGCGCCGCCGCGAGGTCGCCCTCCAGGCGCGTCGCCTCGGCGAGCAGCCCCTCTCGCCGGATGATGTCGAGGTTGGCCAGGGCGGCCGCCGCCGCGGCGGCGTGACCGCCGTAGGTGTAGCCGTGGCGGAACCACACGCCGCCGGCGAAGAACGGTTCGGCGACCCGCGGTGCGGCGAAGACCGCGCCCATCGGGACGTAGCCGCTCGTCAGGCCCTTGGCTGTGGTGATCATGTCCGGCTGCAGGTCGAAGCGCGCCGAGGCGAACCACGAGTCGCCGCCGATACGACCGAAGCCGGTGACGACCTCGTCGGCGACGAAGAGGATGTCGTGGTCGCGGCAGATCGCGCGCACCTCCGCGAGGTAGCCCTCGGGCGGCAGGTAGATGCCGCCGGCGCCGATGATCGGCTCGCAGAAGAAGGCGGCGATGTTCTCCGCGCCCACGCGCTCAACGAGACCCAGCAGGCTCTTGGCGTCGTCCCAGTCGACGTTCTGCACGTCGTGCATCAGCTCGCCGTAGCCGTCGTGGTTGAGCGGGATGCCGGCCAGCGAGGTGCCCGCCGCATGCATGCCGTGGTAGGCCTTCGTGCGGCTGACGACGACGCGCTTTTCCGGCTTGCCCTGCTCGACCCAGTAGCGGCGCGCGAGCTTGACCGCGGTGTCGATCGAGTCGCTGCCGCCGGAGGTGAAGAAGATCTTCGACCCCGGCACCGGCGCGATCTGCGCCAGCTCCTCGGCGAGCCGAAGCGTGACGTCGCTCGCGATGTCGCCGAAGTTCGAGTAGTGCGCGATCGAGGTCAGCTGACGCGAGACCGCCTCGGCGATCTCGGTGCGGCCGTGGCCGATGTTGGTGAACCACAGGCCGGCGGTCGCGTCGAGGTACTCCTTGCCGTCCCGGTCGTAGATGCGGGTTCCCTCGCCCCTGGTCACGACGAAGGGGCCGTTGGCGGTCACGGCACCCATGTCGGCGAAACCGTGCCAGAGCGCTCCCGAAGATTCAGACATGCCCATCATGATGCCGGGCGAGGTGGGAGCGCGGCCGACCGCCCCATATCCTGGGAGCATCATGCCGGTTCATTCCCCAGCCACCTCGCCGTCCCGCTCCGAGGTCCTGCGGTCGCTGCGAGAGGTGGGGATCGCCGACGCGCACCGTCTGCGACGCCGCGTCGATCAACTCGGCCGAGACCCCGAACCGGAGAAGTGGGCGCGGCTCGTCGCCGACGTGGCGAAGGCGCAGCAGCGTATCGAGCGCCGTAAGGCGACGGTTCCCGAGCTGACCTTCCCCGACGAACTGCCCGTCTCCGCGGCACGCGAGGAGATCGCCGAGGCCATTCGCGACCACCAGGTCGTCGTGGTGGCGGGCGAGACCGGCTCGGGCAAGACCACGCAGCTGCCGAAGATCTGTCTCGAACTCGGTCGCGGCATCCTCGGGACCATCGGACACACCCAGCCCCGCCGCATCGCGGCCAGTTCGGTGGCCAAGCGCATCGCCGACGAGACGGGCACCGAACTCGGCGACGCCGTCGGTTACTCGGTGCGGTTCACCGACCGGTCCGGCGCCGACACCCTCGTGCGAGTGATGACCGACGGCATCCTGCTGCGCGAGATCGCCACCGACCCGATGCTGCGCCGCTACGACACCCTCATCATCGACGAGGCGCACGAGCGCAGCCTGAACATCGACTTCATCCTGGGGTATCTGCGGCGGCTGCTCCCCCAGCGCCCCGACCTGAAGGTGATCATCACCTCGGCGACCATCGAACCCGCCCGGTTCGCACGGCATTTCAGCACGCCGGAGAACCCGGTGCCGGTCATCGAGGTGTCCGGTCGCACCTATCCGGTCGAGATCCGCTACCGCCCGCTGAGCCTGTCCGAACGGCCCGACACCGGCGACGAGGACGGCGGCGGAGAGCATGCCGATCTCGACCAGATCCAGGGCATCGACGCTGCCATCGACGAGCTGTGGGCGCACGAGCGCGGCGACATCCTGATCTTCCTGCCCACCGAGCGCGACATCCGCGAGACCGCCGACGCGCTCAAGCGGCGAACGCTCGGAGGACGCCGCGGCGGCGCCGAGATCGTGCCGCTCTATGCACGCCTGTCGATCGCCGACCAGCAGAAGGTGTTCACCCCCTCCGACGGACGCCGGATCGTGCTGGCCACCAACGTCGCCGAGACCTCGGTGACCGTGCCGGGCATCCGCTACGTGATCGACACCGGCACCGCCCGCATCAGCCGTTACTCGATGCGCACGAAGGTCAATCGCCTTCCCATCGAACCGATCTCGCAGGCCAGTGCCCGCCAGCGCGCCGGTCGGTGCGGCCGAGTCGCACCGGGCGTGTGCATCCGGCTCTACAGCGAGAACGACTTCGAATCGCGTCCGGCGTTCACCGACCCGGAGATCCTGCGCACCAACCTCGCCGCCGTCATCCTGCAGATGACCTCGCTCAAGCTCGGTGAGATCGCCGACTTCCCGTTCGTCCAGGCCCCCGACGAACGCGCCATCCGCGACGGCATGGCGGTCCTCACCGAGCTCGGGGCGATCAAGCCGGGACGCGACGGCACTCCCCCGCGCCTGACCGCGATCGGCCGCACGATGTCGCGCATACCGGTGGACCCGCGCATCGCCCGCATGCTCATCGCGGGCCACGATCTAGGGTGCCTCGACCACCTCCTGGTCATCGCGTCGGCGATGAGCCTGCCCGACCCTCGCGAGCGCCCCGCCGAGCACCGGGAGGCCGCCGACGCCCTGCACCGGCGCTTCGACGTCCCCGGATCGGATTTCCTGGGCTACATCGAACTCTGGCGACATCTCACCGAGAAGCGGAATGAGCTTTCCAACAACCAGTTCCGCAAGATGTGCGAGCGCGAGTTCCTGCACTACCTGCGGATCCGCGAGTGGCAGGACCTGCACCGGCAGCTCACCGACATCGTCAAGGACCTCGACTGGCAGGTGAACCCGCCCGGGGCCGAACCCGGCGAGGTCGACGCCGACTCCGTCCACCAGGCGATCCTGTCGGGCCTGCTGTCGAACATCGCCGCGCGCAACACCGAGGGCCGCGAGTACACCGGCCCCCGCAACACCACCCTGATGATCTTCCCGGCGTCGCCGCTGGCGAAGAAGCCGCCGGCGTTCATCATGGCCGCCGAGATCCTCGAGACCTCACGCCTGTTCGCGCACACGGTCGCCGGCATCGATCCGCTCTGGGCCGAGAAACTGGCCGGTGATCTGGTCAAGCGTTCCTACAGCGAGCCGCACTGGTCGGCCAAGCGCGGGGCCGCGATGGCCTACGAGCGGGTGACGCTCTACGGGGTCACCCTGGTGGCTCGCCGTCGCGTCGACTACGGGCCGGTCGACCCGGTGGTCTCGCGCGAGCTGTTCATCCGGCATGCCCTCGTCGAGGGCGACTGGAAGACGAATCATCCGTTCTTCGAACGCAACCGCGCGCTGCTCGAGGCCGCGTCCGACGTCGAGAACCGCACGCGGACGCGCGGTCTGGTGATCACCGAGGACCAACTCTTCGAGTTCTACGACAAGCGCATCGGCGCCGAGGTCACCTCGGCCCGCCATTTCGACACCTGGTGGAAGAAGGCACGTCGAAAGAACCCCGCGCTGCTCGACCTCAAGCCCGAGGACGTGGCGTCAACCACCTCGGTGGCGCCCACCGACTACCCGGGCGCCTGGCAACAGGGCGACACCCGCCTGGAGTTGCGCTATCGCTTCGAGCCCGGAGCACCCGACGACGGCGTCACCGTGGTGATCCCGCAGGCACTGCTGCCGCATGTCCGGCCGGTCGGTTTCGACTGGTCGGTGCCCGGCATGCGCTCCGAACTCGCCACTGCACTGGTGAAATCGCTGCCCAAACGTCTGCGCAAATCGATGTCGCCGGCGCAGCAGTTCGCCGACCTCGCACTCTCCCGGCTCAAGCCGCGCAGCGAGCCCCTGGTCACCGGGCTGGCGCGCGAACTGTCGGCGATCACCGGGATGACCGTCACCCCGGCGGATTTCGACACCGGCCGCATCCCCACCCACCTGCGGATGCACTTCGCCGTCGTCGACGCCAAGGGCAACGTGCTCGCGCGCTCGGACGAGCTCTCCGAGTTGCAGCGCACCACGAAGACCGCCGCGCCGAAGACGGTCAAGAAGACCCTGTACCGGGAGTGGACCGCCGACGGCATCGGCACCCTCCCGCCGGAGAAGACCGTGAAGGTCGCCGGGCAGCAGCTCACCAGGTATCCGACCATCGACGCGGTCACCGACGACGCCGGCCGCACGCGCGGTGTGGTCGTCGTCGACGCCGCGTCCGAGCAGGTCCGGGACCGGTTGCTGCGCAGGGGCATCGTGGCTCTTCTCGATCTCGCGATACCGCCGCTGCAGCGACGGATCGCCCGATCGCTGGGTTCCACCGACCGGCTCGCGCTGAGCCAGAGTCCGTACCCCGATCTCGACTCGCTGCTCGCCGATTGCACGCGGCGTTCGATCCGCGACACCGTCGAGGCGCTCGATCCGTCGGCTCTCGCCGGAATCCGGTCGCCGGAGGCGTTCCGGGCGTTGGCCGAGAAGGTGCGTCCGCGAGTCGCCGAGGCCGCGCCCGCCTACTTCGATCTCGCCGTCGAGGTTCTCCGCCGGGTCGCACCGGTGCGCGCGGCGGTCGACCGCCACGCCGGCTCGCTGGCCGCCGACGACGTCGCCGAGCAACTCGACAACCTCGTCTTCGACGGATTCGTCGCCGCCACCCCGCGTAGGCATCTGCAACACGTCCCCCGCTACCTCGAGGCGGCACAGGCCCGACTGCAGGCCCTGCCCGCCTCGGCGGCACGGGATCAGGCCGGAGTGGCCGTGGTGGATCGGGTGACCGAGCGCTGGGCGCAGCGCCTGACGCAGGTTCCCGAGCATCGCCGGGACCACGTCAACGAGGAAGCGCAGTGGCTGGTGGAGGAACTCCGCGTGAGTCTGTTCGCCGAGCGGCTCGGCACCGCCTATCCGGTGTCGGAGAAGCGGGTCCTACGAACTCTTGACCGACTCGGCTGACTCCCTGGCCGACCGGAGATCGTCGATCTCGCGCTGGAAGTCGTCGATCGAGTCGAATGACCGGTACACGGACGCGAACCGGAGGTAGGCCACCTCGTCGAGGTCGCGCAGCGGCTTCAGGATCGCGAGACCGACCTCGTTGCTGGGGATCTCGGCCGAACCGCTGGCCCGGACCGTGTCCTCGACCTGCTGGGCGAGCTGCGCCAGCGCGTCCTCGGCGACATCGCGTCCCTGGCAGGCACGCCGCACACCGCGCATCACCTTCTCGCGGCTGAACGGCTCGGTGACGCCGTTGCGCTTGACGACGGCCAGAACCGCGCTCTCCACCGTGGAGAACCGGCGGCCGCATGCGACACAGGAACGACGACGCCTGATGGCCTGTCCCTCGTCAGCGACACGCGAGTCGATGACCTTGGTGTCGTCGTTCTTGCAGAAGGGGCAGCGCATCGTATCCTCACGCGGGTCGCGGGACCTCTCGGCGCCGGCGTTCGCCGCGTCGGGCCGTGTCTCGGCCGGTCCCTGTGACATCGAGGATACCGTCGGGCCTATCGGTACCTCGGCGTCAGGAGTGGCTGACCGACGCGAAGACCGCTCGACGGCAGGTCGTTCAGTCGGATGATGTCCTCGACGACCGCCTCACGCGGCAGGTCGGGCGCCACCCGGGCGGCGATTCCGGTGAGCGAGTCACCCGAGCGCACGTGCACCACCTCGGTGCCGACCGCCGAAGGCGCGACCGACGCCGCGTAGTTCTGGCCGACGACCGACAGCACCCACACCGCGAGTGCCAGGCCGACCCCGGCGAGGATCGCGACCGCGGTCCGGCGACGGCGGATCGCCGCCGGCGCCGCGACGCGCAGCGCGCGATCGTCGGCATCCACGCGAGCCGGGACGAGACCGCGCCCTCGCGTGCCGACCGGCGACGCACACCGCGTCGCGGCGATCCGGGGACCGTAGATCACCGACTCCGGTGCGGGTCGGTTGTCGGCGGCCCGGTTGTCCGCCGGGCGCCGGCGCGGGACGGCGCGACGACCGGGAACGACGCGATCGGCGTCGCCGGGGACGAGGCGGGTGCGGCCGGTACCGGCGCGCACGACATCGGGGCGCGGGGTGTCGACGCGGATCGGGTCGGCGAGAGTCGCGGTGCGCATGGGGCCCTCCGGTGTGGTCGGTCGAACCGGGTGTTCGAACCGTTCGACAGTCGATCACCTGTTCGATGAACTGATGTTCGATTTCTACCACGCGGCTCCGACAATGTCTCGCGACACGTCGAACAAATGTTTGATGCGGGCGGGATCCTCGGTTAGGCTCGTCCGCAGTCGAAGCCATCTACCAGCACGTTCGGAATCGAGAGGAACCCGACCATGAGCGATGACGGCGGTAAGCGCACTCCACCGCGGGGCGCCGACGAGCCCGTCAGCCCCGAGGACATCGCGGCTGCGGAGGCCTCCCTCACGCCGCGTCAGCGCGGCGTCCTCGAGGTGATCCGCAAGTCGGTGCGCGAGCGCGGCTACCCGCCGAGCATCCGGGAGATCGGCGACGCGGTCGGCCTCACCTCCACCTCCTCGGTGGCCCACCAGTTGCGCACGCTCGAGCGCAAGGGACTCCTCAAGCGCGACGCCAACCGTCCGCGCGCGGTCAACATAGCCCCGAACGAGCCTCCGACCCCGACCTCCCCCAACGGCGAGCCGCTCCCCGAGCCGACCTTCGTCCCGGTCCTCGGCCGGATCGCCGCCGGCGGCCCGATCCTCGCCGAGGAGGCCGTCGAGGACGTCTTCCCGCTCCCCCGCGAACTCGTCGGCGAGGGATCGCTGTTCCTGCTCAAGGTCGTCGGCGAGTCGATGATCGACGCGGCGATCTGCGACGGCGACTGGGTCGTGGTCCGTCAGCAGAACGTGGCCGACAACGGCGACATCGTGGCCGCGATGATCGACGGCGAGGCCACCGTGAAGACCTTCAAGCGGGACAAGGGCCATGTGTGGCTGATGCCCCACAACGAGCTGTTCGACCCGATCCCGGGAGACGAGGCGGTCATCCTCGGAAAGGTCGTCACCGTCATCCGGCGGGTCTGACCCGCCGGATCGCCTGTCAGATCCGGAGGTCCGCGAGCTCGCCCGCGAACGCGGCCGGGACGCGGACCTTCATCGTGCTCCCGGTCTCGGTGTGCTCCGAGTCGAGGACCTCGCCCTCGGTGTGGATGCGCGAGACCAGGTCACCGCGCGAGAACGGCACGGCGATGGTCATCTCGACATCGCCGCGACCGACGAATTCGCGGACGCGGTCGAACAGTTCGGGCAGTCCCTCCCCGGTGCGGGCCGACACGAACACCGCGTCTGCGCCCACCGCGCCGCGCAGCTCGGTGAGCCGATTGCCGTCGATCGCGTCGATCTTGTTGATCACCAACAGTTCCGGCGGCGCGTCGACGCCCTCCTCGGCGACGATCTCGTTGATCACCTGACGCACCGCGGAGATCTGGTCCATCGGGAACGGATCGGAAGCGTCGACCACGTGCAGCAGCAGGTCGGCGTCGACGACCTCCTCCAGCGTGGACCGAAACGCCTCGACGAGCTGGGTCGGCAGGTGCCGCACGAATCCGACGGTGTCGGTGAACACCACCGCGCGGCCGTCGTCGAGCGTGGCGCGGCGCGTGGTGGGATCGAGGGTCGCGAACAGCGCGTCCTGGACGAGCACGCCGGCCCCGGTCATCGCGTTGACGAGGCTCGACTTGCCGGCGTTGGTGTAACCGGCCACCGTGATCGACGGGATCGACGACCGGTTGCGCGCCGCCCGCTTGGTGGTGCGGGCCTTCTTCATGTCGCGGATCTCGCGTCGCAGCTTGGCCATCCGCTCGCGGATGCGGCGACGGTCGGTCTCGATCTTGGTCTCACCGGGACCACGCAGCCCCACGCCGCCGTTGCTGCCGGCGCGACCGCCGGCCTGCCGGGACATCGACTCGCCCCAGCCGCGCAGGCGCGGGAGCATGTACTCCATCTGCGCGAGCGAGACCTGCGCCTTGCCCTCTCGCGAAGAGGCGTGCTGGGCGAAGATGTCGAGGATCAGCGCGGTGCGGTCGATGACCTTCACCTTCACGACCTTCTCCAGCGCCGTCAGCTGCGCCGGGGTCAGCTCGCCGTCGCAGACGACGGTGTCGGCGCCGCTGGAGAGCACGATCTCGCGCAGCTCGTCGGCCTTGCCGGAGCCGATGTAGGTGGCCGGGTCGGGTTTGGACCGACGCTGGATCACCGCGTCGAGTACCTGGGAGCCGGCGGTCTCGGCGAGGGCCGCGAGTTCGGCCATGTTCGCCTTGGCCGCGGCGGCCGTGCCCTCGGTCCAGACACCGACGAGCACCACCTTCTCGAGGCGCAGCTGCCGGTACTCGACCTCGGTGACGTCGGTGAGTTCGGTGGAGAGTCCGGCGACGCGTTGCAGCGAGGCGCGCTCGGAGAGTTGGAGTTCGCCGACGGTCGGGGCGTCGTCCGGACGCTCGTCGAGGTCTTCGGCGGAGAGGATCTGTGCAGATGATTCGGTCATACGTGATCCATGGTCTCACGCCGCGGGGTCGGCGGGCACCTGAATATCGTGCTCAGCGGTCCCAGCCGGGCCGCAGGACGCCGTCGGCGACGAGCATCGACGGTCCGCGCAGGGTCGCCCCGTCCTCCCGGATGGTGACGGTGACCTCGCCGCCGGGAATCCCGATGCGGAGTGCGCCGGTGGCCTGCCCGCGTGCGTCGAGCGCCGCCCGGGTGGCCGCGACCAGGCCTGTTCCGCAGCTGCGGGTCTCCCCGACGCCGCGTTCGAAGACCCGCATCCGGGCGTACAGGCCGCCGTCGGCGTCCTCGGACGGCGGGGTGAGCAGCTCCACGTTGGCGCCGTTCGGGAAGTCGCCGGCATCGATGGTTACGCCCGCAGAGAAATCGACCGCGGCGAGTCCCTCCGCGGTGAGTCCCTCCACGACGCAGGCCAGGTGCGGGTTGCCGACGTCGACCTTGGCGCCGGTGTAGGCGTCGGCGCCGATGCGCACGACCGAGGTGCCCTCGAGGCGCGCGCGACCCATCTCGACGGTGATCTCCGCGCGTGTGGCGTCGAAGGAGTGGATGATCACCGGCCGTGCGCCGGCGCGCGAGCCGACGGTGAAGGTGTCGGCGTCGACGAGGCCGGCCGCGCGGACATGGTGGGCGAACACGCGGACGCCGTTGCCGCACATCTCGGCGATCGACCCGTCCGCATTGCGGTAGTCCATGAACCAGTCGTCGGCGGCCACGCCCTCGGGCAGCGCGGGCAGGACGCCGCGCTCGACGAGCGCGCCCGAACGGGCCACCCGGAGCAGGCCGTCGGCACCGATCCCTCGCTGACGGTCGCAGAGCGCGGCGACGAGGCCCGGGTCGAGATCCAGCTCGGCCGCCGGGTCCTCGAGCACGACGAAGTCGTTCTGGGTGCCGTGCCCCTTGACGAACCGCAGGCCTGTCGAATCCGAAGTCACGCCGTCCAGGTTACTTCTCGGCGTCTCGCTTCTCGGGGTCGGCCGCTTCGAGGGCGCGGTCGAGCAGCCCCGGCGCGCCGGCGTCGAGCCAGATCGCGCGGTGGTCGCGCCGGAACCACGATCGCTGCCGGCGCACATAGCGGCGGGTCCCGATGAAGGTGAGCTCCTCGGCCTGGTCGAGGTCGTACTCCCCGTCGAGCGCGGCGAGCACCTGCTTGTAACCGATCGCCTGCGAGGCGGTGCGCCCGTCGCGCAACCCCTTCTCGCACAGCGCCTCCACCTCGTCGACGAGGCCGGTGGAGAACATCAGCCGCGTCCGCAGCCGGATCCGCTCGTCGAGTTCGGCGGTGTCCCGGTCCAGCGCGAGGATCACCGTCCCCCACCGGGGTTCGCCGATCTGCGGCTGCGACGCGGCGAACGGCCGCCCGGTCAGTTCGACGACCTCGAGCGCCCGCACGATACGCCGGCCGTCGGTCGGCAGGATCGTCGACGCCGCGGCCGGGTCGACCTCCTTCAGCAGCTCGTGCATCGCCGCCACTCCACGCTCGGCGAGCATCTCTTCGTAGCGGGCGCGCACCAGCGGATCGGTGGCCGGGAACTGCCAGTTGTCGAGCAGGCCCTGGATGTACATCATCGACCCGCCGACGATGACGGGGACCCGGCCGGCGGCCAGCAGCCGCTCGACATCGGCGGTGGCGGCCTGCTGGTAGCGGGCGACCGTGGCCACCTCGGTGACGTCGAGGACGTCGATCTGGTGGTGCGGGATGCCGCGCCGCTCGGCCTCCGGGACCTTGGCCGTGCCGATGTCCATGCCGCGGTACTGCTGCATCGCGTCGATGTTGACGATCTCCCCGCCGAGGCGTTCGGCGAGGTCGAGGGCGAGGTCGGATTTCCCGCAGGCCGTCGGGCCCACGACCGCGATCGGCCTCATGAGCGGTCGTCGAGGGTCCAGGTGGCGGCGATGTAGCCGACGCCGAACGGCGCGTCGGCGTACCGGGTCTTCGCCACCACGGGCCGGCCCGCCTGCTCCACCGCGGCGGCGGCGACCTGCCAGGCCACCCGCCCGGCGACGCCCTCGGCGGCGCACGCCTGCGGATCGAGTGCGGCCAGCGTCCGGGTGTCGGCGTCGCCGACCGCCGCCACGATCGCGTCGTTGAGTGCGACCGCGGACTCGCGGCGTTCCCCGCCGGGCGACTTCGGCGTCAGCGCGTACGAACCGTCGCCCACCACGAGCAGCCCGACCCGGTCGGCACAGTCGCGCAGTCCCTGCCCGAGACCCGCTCCGAGCGTCGCGCAGTCCCCGGGCGCGGTGTCGCGGCCGACGATGAGCGGTTCCATCGGGTCCAGTCCGCCGCGCTCGCGCAGCCACGCCCCGATCAGAGCGGACAGGCTCATGCGCGGACCGGTGCCGTCGTGGAGGCGGACGCGGACGTCGACGCCGAAACGCCCGAACCCACCAGATCCGGACTCCTGCACGACGCCGGTCGCCGGGTCGTCCGAGGCGCCGACCAGAATCCAGCGATCGGCCCCGGCGGCGCGCCCGTCGCCGACGACGTCGTCGACCGCGGCCCGCACCGGTTCGGTGTCGAACGCGGCCGGACCGGCCAACTCGGGTACCAGCAACGGAGCACTCGGCACGAACACGACGACCGCAAGCACACCACGACGCTAGTCGACGGCGGTCGGCGAGGACCCGCCGAGTCGGCGCGCACGCCACATGCACGGGCCTGAACTGCTTGAATGGATCCGTACTGTCGGCTATCGCGGGGACGATACGATGCCCCGCGAGAATCGACCCCAGCGACCGGCAGCCGTGACGCGCGGCACCTTGAGCGGCAGGACACGCACATGACCAACCCGATCGACCCGTCCCCGGCAACCCAGGGCACCGACCCCGCCGGCACCGGCACGCCGACGACCCCCGGGTCCCGTCCCAAGCCCGGGCCTCGTCCCAAGCCCGGCCCGCGGCCGGGCGCCCACGAGCCCGTCATCAACCACATCAGCGCCGGCGACCCCCACCGCTGGGGCCGCATCGACGAGTCGGGCGTCGTCTGGCTGAAGACCGCCGACGGCGAGCGCGAGATCGGGTCGTGGCAGGCCGGCACCGTCGAGGAGGGTCTCGCCCACTTCGCACGGCGCTTCGAGGATCTCGCGACCGAGGTCGAGGTCCTCGAGGAACGGCTGACCGCGCGGTCCGGCGATCCCCGCAAGGCGCAGGCCGCCGCCAAGCACCTGCTCGCCGACCTCCCCAACGCCCACGTGATCGGCGACGTCGCCGCCCTCCAGCGGCGTCTCGAGGCGATCGTCGGCAGCGCCGACGAGGTCGCCGAGTCGATCAAGGCCGAACGCGAGAAGGCCCGCGCCGCCGCGATCGCCCGCAAGGAGGAACTCGCGGCCGAGGCCGAGAAGATCGGCGCCGAGGCGACCAACTGGAAGCACGCCGGCGACCGGCTGCGGGAGATCCTCGACGAGTGGAAGTCGATCAAGGGCGTCGACCGCAAGACCGACGACGCCCTGTGGAAGCGCTACGCGAAGGCTCGCGACGCGTTCAACCGCCGTCGCGGCGCCCACTTCGCCGAGCTCGACCGGGAGCGCGCCGGGGCCAAGGAGCGCAAGGAGGCGCTCATCAAGCAGGCCGAGGAGCTGTCGAGTTCGACGGACTGGGGCCCCACCTCGGCGAGGTTCCGCGAGCTGCTGCAGGAGTGGAAGGCCGCCGGCCGTGCGCCGCGCGACACCGACGAGGCGCTCTGGCAGCGGTTCAAGGCCGCCCAGGATGTCTTCTTCAGCGCGCGCAACGCCGCCACGTCCGAGCGCGACGCCGAGTACCAGGCGAACGCCAAGGCCAAGATCGAGCTGCTCGAGGCCGCGGAGAAAGCGATCGACCCCGAGTCCGACCTCGACGCCGCCCGGCGCGAGTTCCGCGCGTTCCGCGATCGCTGGGACGAGATCGGGAAGGTCCCGCGGGACCAGATGCACGCCCTCGAGAATCGCGTGCGGGCGCTCGAGAAGCGCATCCGCGACGCCGAGGAGGCGCAGTGGCAGCGCACCGATCCGGAGGCGCAGGCACGCGCGGCCCAGTTCGCCGAACGCGCCGATCAGCTCGAGGAGCAGGCCCGCAAGGCGGCCGAACGCGGCAAGGACCGCGACGCCGCGAAGCTGCGTGAGCAGGCCGCGCAGTGGCGCGAGTGGGCGGAGGCGGCGCAGAGCGCCATCTCCGACCGCTGAGGACTACGCGTCGGCGTCGGGGTTCTTCTTGTAGAGCGCCGTCGCGTAGGCCTCCTGCTCGGCGGCCTGCCGACGGCGCTCCGCCTCGATCGCGAGCTGGTATGACGACCGTGCCCACACCACGCGCGACCAGTGGAAGGTGAGCACGAACACCGCGACCCAGCCCAGGATCAGGCCGATGCCGACGCCCGACGGCGGCTCGACGCCGCCGATACCCGGGGTGTTGCGCGACCACCAGGCGAGCATCCCGGCGACGCAGGCGATGGCGCAGCCGCACAAGGCGACCCACGCCAGCACCCAGCGCCGGGTCACCAGCGCGAGCATCGACGCCACGATGCCGAACAGCGCCACCAGCCAGACGAAGATGCGCGAGACGATGGTGACGCGCTCGGCCTCGGCCGACTCGGTGTAGGCCAGCACGTCGAGGCCGGACACCGATCCGGTGTGCGGGAGAACGAGCGACACCATCGCCACCAGCACCGCGACCGCGACGACGAGCGCGCGTGCGCCCGGGTCGATCTCGCCGGCGACCTTCCGCTCGGCCTTCCTCAGATCACGCTCGTACGCCTTGAACGCCTCGTCGCTGAGGTCGCCCGGGTTGCGGTCCGGGGTCTCGGACATGTCATCGCCTCGATTCATGTTGTGAGTCGTGAGGTCTCGTCGCCGCTTGGGTCTCGCCGGCCCTCGTCGGTCTGCTCAGCCGCAGGTGCCGCAACCGGCGTCCGCCGCCGGGACGGGCGGCGGCGCACCGATGCCCGGCAAGCCGAGGCCCACGCCGACCGGCGGGGTCGTCGGGGTGCGGCTCTGCTCGAAGGAGTCACCGGCACGCGTACGGCGGTGCGAACGGATCCCGGCATCGGCGATCAGATGGTGCGGCGCGGCGTCGGTCAGCACGGTGTGCACGATGTCGCCGGGCCGGATCGCCGACCCGGCGTCGCCGGGTGTGAAGTGCACGAGCCGGCCGTCGCGGGCACGGCCGGTCATGCGCCGGGTCTTCGCGGACTTGCGTCCCTCGTCGGCGACGACGAGAAGTTCCACCTCGTTGCCGACCAGGGCCTGGTTCTCCGACAGGCAGATCCGCTCCTGCAGCGCGATGAGCCGCTGGTACCGCTCGCCGACGACGTCCGGCGGGACCTGATCGGGCATCGTGGCGGCCGGGGTGCCGGGGCGCGGCGAGTACTGGAAGGTGAACGCCGAGGAGAAGCGCGCGCGCTCGACGACGTCGAGGGTCGCCTGGAAGTCCTCCTCGGTCTCCCCCGGGAACCCGACGATGATGTCGGTGGTGATCGCCGCGTGCGGCATCGCCGCGCGGACCTTGTCGAGGATGCCGAGGAACTTGGTCTGGCGGTAGCTGCGTCGCATGGCGCGCAGGATGCGGTCGGAGCCCGATTGCAGCGGCATGTGCAGCTGGGGGCACACGTTCGGGGTCTCGGCCATGGCCTCGATGACATCGTCGGTGAACTCCGCCGGATGCGGCGAGGTGAACCGGACGCGCTCGAGACCCTCGATGTCGCCGCAGGCCCGCAGGAGCTCGGCGAACGCGCCGCGGTTGCGGGGCTGGTCCGGGTCGGCGAAGGACATGCCGTAGGCGTTGACGTTCTGGCCGAGCAGCGTCACCTCGAGCACGCCCTGGTCGACGAGCGCCTGCACCTCGGCCAGCACGTCGCCGGGACGGCGGTCGACCTCCTTGCCGCGCAACGACGGGACGATGCAGAACGTGCAGGTGTTGTTGCAGCCCACCGACACCGACACCCACCCCGAGTAGGCCGACTCCCGCTTGGCGGGCAGCGTCGACGGGAAGCGCTCGAGCGAGTCGAGGATCTCGACCTGCGCCTCCTCGTTGTGGCGGGCACGTTCGAGGAGGGCCGGCAGCGAGCCGATGTTGTGCGTGCCGAACACCACGTCGACCCACGGCGCCTTGGCGATGACGGCGTCCTTGTCCTTCTGCGCGAGGCAGCCGCCGACCGCGATCTGCATGCCGGGACGGCGCGACTTGACCGGCGCGAGATGCGACAGGTTTCCGTAGAGCTTGTTGTCGGCGTTCTCGCGGATCGCGCAGGTGTTGAACACCACGAGATCGGCGTCGGCATCGTCGTCGGCCCGCACGTACCCCGCGTCCTCGAGCAGGCCGGCGATGCGCTCGGAGTCGTGGACGTTCATCTGGCAGCCGTAGGTCCGGACCTGGTAGCTGCGGGGGTGTGGGGTCGATGCGGCCTCGTCAGGCCTGTCCGACAACTCGATACTCACTCCTACCAGGGTACGGGGCCGACGCAAATCGCCTCGCGCGCGCAGTCTGTCACACCGTCCGGCGACTCACCAGAGTGACCCACACCACGCGGGGACACATTTTTTCGTTAGGGTGCCAGAATGACCGTTTCGCCGAGCAAGTCCGCGGACCCCGGGTCCCAGCCGATGATCTCGATGCGCGGGGTGCAGAAGCACTTCGGCTCGCTGCACGTTCTCAAGGACATCGACCTCGAGGTCCCGGCCGGACAGGTCGTGGTCGTCCTCGGGCCGTCCGGGTCGGGCAAGTCGACCCTCTGTCGCACCATCAACCGTCTCGAACCCATCGATGCCGGCGAGATCCGCATCCAGGGTGAGCTGCTCCCCTCGGAAGGCAAGGACCTCGCCCGACTGCGCGCCGACGTGGGCATGGTGTTCCAGTCGTTCAACCTGTTCTCCCACAAGACGATCCTGGAGAACGTCACCCTCGCCCCGACCAAGGTGCGCAAGAAGTCGAAGGACGAGGCGAACAAGCGCGCGCTCGAACTCCTCGAGCGAGTCGGCATCGCCAGCCAGAAGGACAAGTACCCCGCCCAGCTGTCGGGCGGACAGCAGCAGCGCGTCGCCATCGCGCGCTCACTGGCGATGGACCCGAAGATCATGCTGTTCGACGAGCCGACGTCAGCCCTCGACCCGGAGATGGTCAACGAGGTCCTCGACGTCATGGTGTCCCTCGCCAAAGAGGGCATGACGATGCTCGTCGTCACCCACGAGATGGGCTTCGCCCGCAAGGCCGCCGACCGGGTGATCTTCATGGCCGACGGCGCGATCGTCGAGGACTCCGATCCCGACACCTTCTTCACCTCCCCGGAGTCCGACCGCGCCCGCGACTTCCTCAGCAAGATCCTGGGGCACTGATGCACATGAGGAGCACACGCACCGCGCTCGTGATCCTGGCCGTCGGCGCGCTGTTCGCAGGTCTGCTGACCGGCTGCGGCAGCACCGATCCGCGCAACCTGCTGGACTCGGTCCGCGACGGGAACGTCATCCTCGGCGTCAAGTTCGACCAGCCCGGTCTCGGCCTGTACGAGCCGAACGGCAACGTCACCGGCTTCGACGCGACGGTCGCGCGCTACGTGGTCAACCACATTGCCGACCAGCTCGGCGTCGACCACCCGAAGGTCACCTGGCGCGAGACGCCCTCGGCACGCCGCGAGGCGATGATCGACAACGGCGAGGTCGACCTGATCGCCGCCACCTATTCGATCACCTCCGCCCGGGCGAAGAAGGTCTCCTTCGGCGGCCCGTACCTGCAGACCTACCAGGGCCTGATGGTCCGCGCCGACGACAACTCGATCACACAGCTCGAGGATCTCGACAACGGCAAGAAGCTCTGCTCGGTCACCGGGTCGACGTCGGCGCAGAACGTCAAGGCCCAGCTGCCCACCGTCCAGCTGCAGGAGTACGACTCCTACTCGGCATGCGTGGAGGCGCTGCGCCGCGGCAAGGTCGACGCCCTCACCACCGACGAGGCGATCCTCGCCGGCTACTCGAACTTCTGGAAGGGCGAGTTCAAGCTCGTCACGATGACCTACCTGAAGAACGCCTGCGTGAAGGACGCCCTGAAGACGGCGGGCAGCCCGTTTTCGACCGAGCGCTACGGCGTCGGCGTGGCACTCGGGGACGAGGCGTCGGTCGAGGCGATCAACAAGGCACTCGACGAGATGCTCACCCCGGTCGACGGCGGCGAGTCCGCCTGGAACAAGGCGCTGCGCGACAACCTCGGCGACACCTACGTCGACGAGATCATCGCGCGCGCCGACGAACCCGATTCGAAGTTCCCGTACCTGCCCGTCCCCGGCGACCTCGACTTCCTCGATTCGACGTCGAAGCCGTGCCCGGCCGGGCTGAAGTGAGAGGAGAGAACGGATGAACGACGTCTCTCTGTGGGACAGCATGGGGCCGCAGCTGTGGCCGGCCTTCTGGGTCACCATCCAGCTGACCTTCTACTCCGCGATCGGCTCCCTGATCTGGGGCACGATCCTGGCCGCCATGCGGGTCTCCCCCGTCCCGGTTATGCGCGGCTTCGCCACCGTCTACGTCAACGTCGTCCGTAACACGCCCCTGACGCTGGTCGTGCTGTTCTGCGCGATCGGCCTCTACCAGAACCTGGGCCTGACCTTCGCCCCGACGATCAAGTCGAACAACTTCTGGCTGGCGGTCCTGGCGTTCGTGCTCTACACGTCCACCTTCGTGTGCGAGACGCTGCGGTCCGGTTTCAACACCGTGCCGCTGGGCCAGGCCGAGGCGGCCCGGTCGTTGGGCATGTCGTTCACGCAGGTGTTCGGGATCATCGTGCTCCCGCAGGCGATCCGGTCGGTGATCGGGCCGCTGGGCAGCGTGCTGATCGCCCTGACCAAGAACACCACGATCGCCTCGGTGATCGGTGTCGCGGAGGCCGCGGCGCTGATGAAGACCGAGATCGAGACCTTCTCCGACCAACTGTTCGTGATCTTCGGCGTGATCGCCGTGGGCTTCATGATCATCACCCTCACCGAGGGGGCCGTGTTCGGCTACCTCGCCAAGCGACTGGCGGTGAAGCGATGAGCGCCGAATCAACCGTTCTCTACGACGCCCCGGGACCCCGCGCACGAGCGCGCAACCGCATCACGGCGGTCGTCTTCATCGGACTGCTCGTCGCGGCCCTGGTCTATGTGATCGCGGTGCTCGCCTCCAACGAGCAGTTCACCGCCGAGAAGTGGAGTCCGTTCGTCACCTGGTCGACCTGGACGGGCTACATCCTGCCCGGCCTGTGGCGGACCCTCGCCGCGGCCGCGGTGTCCATCGTGCTGTCGCTGCTGCTCGGTGCGATCCTCGGCATCGGACGACTGTCGGAACACCTATGGGTTCGGGCGGTCGCCGGGTTCTTCGTCGAGGTGTTCCGCGCCATCCCGGTGCTGATCCTGATGGTGTTCACCTGGTTCCTGTTCGCCATCTACGGCATCTTCCCGTCGTCGATGCTGGCGTTCGCCGCCGTCGTCACGGGACTGACGCTCTACAACGGCTCGGTGATGGCCGAGATCCTGCGGTCCGGCATCAACTCGCTGCCGAAGGGCCAGACCGAGGCGTCGCTGTCGCTGGGCCTGCGCAAGTCGCAGATGATGCGTCTCGTGCTCCTGCCGCAGGCGATCACGGCGATGATGCCGGCCCTGATCTCGCAGATGGTGGTGGCGCTGAAGGACTCCGCGCTGGGCTACATCATCGGCTATTCGGAGGTCGTTCGAAGCGGCCTGCTGTCGGCTTCGCGGTACGGCAACTACATCCCGGCGCTCATCGTGGTCGCGGCGATCATGATCTGCATCAACTTCGGGTTGTCGAAGCTGGCGACCTACGTCGAGCGGCGCCTGCGTCAGGGCAGCCGGTCGTCGGCCGCGCCTGCCGATCCGGAGAAGGCCGAGCTGGCCGCATCGGAGAACCTTCTCTGACGCCCAGCCAAGGTAACGATTTGTCCGAATTACGATGAAGAGATGACCATCAACACCCCCAATCCTGAGGGTCAGTTTCCTCCCGGAGGCCCCTTCCCCCCGAACCCACATCAGAATCCTCCACAGCAGGCTGGTCAGAAGACGAAGGTGACCATGTCGTTGCCAGTTCTGGCGCTCTTCACCTTCGCGCTGGTCGCAATCACCGGTCTGGTGGCCTCTCTGGTCACCGCAGCCGTGGTAAAGGAAGACACGTCGTCCAGGTCATCCAGCAATGTCGCAGATGCCACCAACTCCGAAGCGGTGTACGGAAACAACACCACGACCACCACGACAACGTCGGCGTCGGCTGTGTACGGGCTCAACCAGCCCATCACCAACGGAGACGTGAAGTTCACTCTGATCAGCGCCGAGAGCCCCGCCACCATCACCAAGTACGATGCCAGCGATGGATCGAGCGGTTACGTCTCCGTGTCGCCCAAGCCAAACGCCAAGTTCATCCTTCTCCATGCGAATGTGGAGAACATCGGAAGAACTCCCGAGAACAGGCTGTACATCGCCGCAGTTGTTCTCAGCGATCAGCAGGATCGTCTCTTTAACACCATCCACGAAAACTACGCAATCCAGCAGAACTTCGACCGCGAAGAGCGGAACGACGAACTGCAGCCGGGCTTCTCCGACGAGGTGTGGTTCCTCTACGAGGTCCCCAAGGCTGCTCAGATCGAGTATGTCGCCCTCACTGATGGTGACTCTCGCGGCAACGGTGAGAGCTACGACATCATCAGGCTCCCCAAGGCGCTATGACTCAGCCGTGACAGCCACCCCACTCGCTGACGGTCTCCCAGGTCGCAGGACTCTACGGGCCTGGCACGGACAACTACCGTATCGGGAGTTCTGTAGGCGTTCGGACTGGAACGACTCAACCGGCGAGGCGTTCAGCTGCCCTGGAAACCCATAAGCGCCTCCCCCACGACGTCGAACGCCATCGACTGCGGGTAACCGCGCCTGACGAGGAAACCGACGAGGCGTCGCATCATCTTGTCCCGTTCGGCGCGGTCGGCGGCTATCCGTTCGACGACCGTTGGGGTGAGCTTGCGCGCGACCAGCTGCGCGGCGATCTCGCGTTCGTCGTCGGGGTCGATGTCGCCGAGCGCCTCGGTGATGATCGACTCCGCGATTCCCTTGTTGCGCAGCTCGTGTTTGAGCGCCACTCGCCCCTTGCCAGAATTCTGGTGGCGCGAGCGGACCCACTCGGCGGCGAAGTCGGAGTCGTCGAGGAGCTGATGCCGGTCGAGACGGGCCATCACCTCGTCGACGGTGTCCGCGTCGAATCCCTTGCGGGTCAGACGTTCACGCATTTCCTGCCGGGAACGCGCTCGGACCCCGAGCAGTCGTAGCGCGGAATCCCATGCGCTGGGTCCCTTGCGGTCGGGAGCTGCCTCCCGACGCCTCTGCGTCTGCTCGGGGTCCGGTGTGTCGTTCAATGTCCGCCTTAGAACTCGACCGGCGCCGGGGCGATGTCGTCGGCGTCGACGGTCGGCCCGATGCCCAGCTTCTCCTTGATCTTCTTCTCGATCTCGTCGCGGATGTCGGTGTTCTCGATCAGGAACTTGCGGGCGTTCTCCTTGCCCTGGCCCAGCTGATCGCCCTCGTAGGTGAACCACGAGCCGGACTTGCGGATGAAGCCCTCGGCGACACCCATGTCGATCAGCGAGCCCTCCTTGGAGATGCCGTGACCGTAGAGGATGTCGAACTCGGCCTGCTTGAAGGGCGGGGCGACCTTGTTCTTGACGACCTTGACGCGGGTGCGGTTGCCGACCGCCTCGGTGCCGTCCTTGAGGGTCTCGATCCGGCGGACGTCCAGACGCACCGACGAGTAGAACTTGAGGGCCTTGCCGCCCGTCGTGGTCTCGGGGGAACCGAACATCACGCCGATCTTCTCGCGCAGCTGGTTGATGAAGATCGCGGTGGTCTTCGACTGGTTCAGCGCCGAGGTCATCTTGCGCAGCGCCTGGCTCATCAGGCGGGCCTGCAGACCCACGTGGCTGTCGCCCATCTCACCCTCGATCTCGGCCTTGGGCACGAGCGCGGCCACCGAGTCGACCACCAGGATGTCGAGCGCGCCCGAGCGGATCAGCATGTCGGCGATCTCGAGGGCCTGCTCACCGGTGTCGGGCTGGGACACGAGGAGAGCGTCGGTGTCGACGCCGAGCTTGGCGGCGTAGTCCGGATCGAGCGCGTGCTCGGCATCGATGAACGCCGCGATCCCGCCCTGGGCCTGCGCGTTGGCGACGGCGTGGAGGGCGACGGTGGTCTTACCCGAGGACTCCGGACCGTAGATCTCCACGACGCGGCCGCGGGGCAGACCACCGATGCCGAGGGCGACGTCGAGGGCGATGGACCCGGTCGGGATGATCTCGATCGGCTGGCGGGTCTCCTCGCCGAGCCGCATCACCGACCCCTTGCCGAAGCTCTTGTCGATCTGCGCGAGGGCCAGATCGAGGGCCTTCTCACGGTCTTGGGGCGCAGCTGCCATGGGAGTTCTCCTCGGTTGTGAGCCGGTTTTCCGGCGGGTGGTCGGTGTGGTCCGGGCGTTCATGTCTGCACGGTATCGGGAGGGTCCGACAATCAACGGACCCCTCGCCGGGACGCGTTCCGGACATCTGCCGGACGCGAGCCGGGCGAACCTTCAGACGCAGCGGGCGCCCGCGCGGTTCCGTCTGGTCTTCAGCATGAACGAACACCTGTTCGATCGCAAGCGTGACACGCGGCGTGTCACCAGCGCTCGCGAGGCACGTCGAAGTCGCGGCAGATCGCCACCCAGACGTCGCGCGGATCGACGCCGTCCTCGATCGCCTGGGCGCCGGTGCGGCCGGCGAACTCGGTGAGCACGTGGTCGACGAGGATCGAATCCGCCCTGGTCACACCGAATTCGGTGGTCATCAGCTCGTTGAACTCGGTCAGGCGCACCGCCCCACCCTAACGCGGTCGGTCCACACCCTCCGGGCCACGGTCACCGGGTCGACGGTGTCGGCTCCGCTGGCGCCGACGGCGCGCGCCGACCGCGCGAAACCCGAGTCGTCGAGGACCGCGCGGACGGCGGCGGCGACCCCATCGACGGTGAGCGGACGCACATACCGGCCGGCGCCTGCGCGGTGCACGCGGTTCGCGAGCTCCCACTGGTCGCCGCCCCCGGGAACCGCGACCACCGGGACGCCGGCGGTCATCGCCTTGGTGAGAATCCCGTGCCCGGAGCCGCAGATCAGGACGGCGGCGTCGGCGAGGATCTCGTCCTGGCGCCCGAGGCCCGCCACCACCCGTTCGGCGTCGCCGAAGCGTGCGAGATCGTCGGCGGACGGCCGCTGCAGCCCGGACACCACGACGCGCACGGTCCGACCGAGAACCGGCTCGGAGAGCGCCTCGAGCGCCACCGCGACCATCTCCGCCTCCCCGGTCCGAGCGGTCGACGGGGCGAGGACGACGAGCGGGCCGTCCCCGGCGGGCCGGGTGAACAGATCGTCGGTCGGCTCCCACGTCAGCAGCCCGACGAGGTGGGTGTCGGCAGGCCAGTCGGGTCGAGGCACCTCGAGACCCGGAAGGGTGGCGACCAGGCGGGCGTCGGGCCCGGGGTCGGCGGCGGGCAGGCCGACCGTCGTCCGCGCGGCGGCACG
>NZ_BAOQ01000005.1 GCF_000344155.1 Gordonia paraffinivorans NBRC 108238
CGGGCGCCAAGGCCATGGCGGTGGTCCGCGGCGAGGCCGACGCCTATGTGCATGCCGGCGGCCAGTACGAATGGGACTCGGCCGCGCCGGTCGCCGTCGCGCGGGCCAAGGGGCTGTGGTGCGGGCGCATCGACGGCTCCGAACTGGTCTACAACAACGACGACACCTACCTGCCCGACCTGGTCATCTGCCGTCCGGAGCTGACCGAGGCGATCCTCACGGTCACCAGCGGGGGCGCCGGCGGCTGACCCGCCCGTCCACCGGTTCGGCGAGCCCTGGGGGGTCGGTCACCCGGCCGGGCTGTCACCGGGGCGCGGTGCGGAGCAGGTCGTAGAGCGTCGTGGTGCTGCTCGACGACGGTCGCGAGCACCGGTATCCGCCGTCCGGATCGCCCACGAGGACGAGGACCGTCCACGTGGACGGTTCACAGGAAGACGGCCGGCAGGACGACTCAGTGCGTCATCACGACCTTGATCACGACGATCGCGGTGGCGACCAGCGTCACGACTGCCGAGGCGATCACCGTTGCGCGGCTGGACCTCTCGTTGTTGAGGCGGTCGATGACGAAGACCGTTCCGCCGATGCGCAGCAGGATCACGATCTCCGCGGCCAGTTGCGCGGTGCGCGGCTCGATCCAGCCGAGCCAGGCCATGGCCAGGATGAGGCACGGGACCGACGCCGAGGACAGGATCGGCACCGAATCCCGCAGGTGGTGCAGGATCTCCGACTTCGTCGGGTGGATCGCGCCCTGGTGCACCCGGCGGCCGACCGCCTCGGCGAAGACGTGGGCGACGAAGGTCGAGGCCGCGGTGCCGAGCACGATGAGGATGCCGACGAAGTCATCGGTGAGGTGCAGCGGGATGAGCGCGGCCAGGATCAGGATGTTGCCGTAGATGTAGGCGCTGATCCGGGGCGCGGCGTGTTCGCGGTCCAGGGGGCGGCTCCGCGAGAACAGTGGGCCGTGCAGCACCGTCCACGGGCGATTCATCATGCTGGAGAACGTATCAGCGTCCGGCCACCAGTTCATCGACGACGTCGGAGACCTTGTCGTCGGGTCGGCTCAGGCAGGTCACGGCCACCACCATCGCGACCTGCTCGGCGTTGTCCTTCACCCCGAGCGAGGTGACCGCCGCGGCACGCGCGGCGTCGTCGAGTTCGCGGAAGGCGCGGCAACTCATCTTCGCGGCCTGGCCGGCCGCCGGTGCGCCGGCAGATGTCGTCGCCGACCGGGGCGCGGAGGTCTTCGTGGCGGGTCCGGCACCCGGAGCCGAGGGCTCCGGGGTCGCGGCGGACCGCTCCGCGCTCGTGGACGTGGCCCGAGACGTCGACGCTGCCGAGGACGCCGGGGCGGGCGAGGAGATCGACGATGCGGGAGCGGAGGTCGTCGGCTCGGGGGTGGTCTCGTCGGACGAGCATCCGGCGAGCGTCACCGACAGCGCGGCGGCGACGGAGCAGGTGAGCAGGCCGGGACGGACACGGGTGCGGGCCGAAGACGTGGGCATGCGCGGAACCTCTCTGTTCTGTGCTGACGGAAGCGGATCGGGACGCGGGTCTACCGTCGTAATCCTGACAGCACGCCGGAGATCGCCGAGCGGATGTCGTCGACCTCGATGCGCATGAGGTCGTCGGCCGTCAGCGATTCGAGATCGCCGGTCGTGCTCAGCCGGTACTCGCGCTCCTCCTCCGCCGATTCGATGATGTTGCGGATGAAGCGGCCGTTGCCGGCGAGGTCGGTGGCGCGCCGGGCGCCCGGGCCCTCGCCGCGAACGTCGTGGTAGAGCGGGGCGCAGGCCTGTTCGAGTTCGGCCACCGCCTCCGGGGTGAGCACGGAATCGCGCCTGCGCGCGATGAACTCGCCGATCTGCGCCAACTCCCGGGGTGTATAGGACTCGAACCGCACCCGGCGGGCGAACCGCGACGCCAGGCCGTCGTTGGAGGCCAGGAACCGGTCGATCTCGCCGTCGTACCCGGCGATGATCACCACCAGGCGGTCGCGGTCGTCCTCCATGCGCGCCAGCAGCGTGTCGACGGCCTCTCGGCCGAACGCGTCGCCGCCGGAGAGTCCCTGCTGGATCAGGGTGTAGGCCTCGTCGATGAACAGCACGCCGTCCATCGCGGAGTCGATGAGCGCGGAGGTCTTGATCGCCGTGCTGCCCAGGTGTTCGCCGACCATGTCGCGGCGCGAGGCCTCGACGACCTTGTCGGTCTTGATGAACCCCAGGCCGCAGTAGATCTTGGCGACGATCCGGGCCACCGTCGTCTTGCCGGTGCCGGGCGGCCCGGTGAACGCCAGATGGAGGCTGCGGGCCGTGGTGGACAGGCCCCGATCCGCGCGCACCCGCGCCAGCATCGCCGCGGACTGCAGCTTGGCGACCTGCTGCTTCACCGACTCGAGCCCGATCTGTTCGGCGAGCTCGCGCTGCGCCTCGCCCACCAGTTCGTCGGCGCCGTCGCCGGTGTCCTCGCCGGAGGACACGAGGGTCGTCCCGCGTTCGGGCACCGACCTCGGGTCCCACCTGTCGGTGCGGGCGGCGATCTCCTCGGCCGTCGTCGGGACGAGTTGCAGGCCCGGCGACTGCAGCGCCTGCACGGCCGCGGTCATCGCGGGGTTGCGGGCGTAGGCCTGCTCGAACATCGCCTTGGCCTTCTCCTCGTGCCCCTGCGCGCGCAGCGCCATGCCGTAGACGTACATGGCCTCGGTCGAGCAGGTCGGCAGCGGACCGTCGACGGCGTTCTGCAGTCGGCGTATCCCCTCTCCGAGCATCCCGAGATGGACGCAGGCGATGCCGGCCATCAGGTCGCCCACCGCCTGCATGACGGGGTCGCCCCACCGGTCCGAGCGGGTGAGGGCCGTCAGCACGTCGGGCCACCGCTGCGTGCGGAGATGCAGCAGGGCGCGGACGTAGTCGGTGATCGGCAGGCGATGTGCGGGCGGGATCTCGTCGAGCACCTCCTCGGCGCCGGCGAAGTCCGCGCCGCGGATCAGGCTCGCGGCGTAGGCGGCGGTCGCGTCCACGGCGGTCATCGCCGGGTATTCGATGTAGTAGCCGGTGTCCCACCGGCCGGCGAGCGTGCCCGGCGGCAGGCCCAGACGGCGCTGCTCGGCTCCGATCGACCCCCGGGCGCGGTACAGGCCGAGGATCACCTCGTCGGAGCGGTCGCCGCATGCCATCCGCCCGATCCAGGCGTCGCCCAGGGAGGAATCCCATTCGGTGGCCCGGGTGAAGGCCTTGGCCGCCTGGGCGGGATTGTTGATCGGTTCCTGGCCGTCGATGGGGATGTCGAGGCTCAGCACGCCCAGTTCGAAAAGCGCCCTCGCCTTGCGCACATCGGCCATCGCGTCCCCCCGTCGATCGTGTGAAGTCGGCACCGGTGCCTCGTCGCGGGCGGCACCCCGGCCCCAGCGCCCGCCCGGACGCACCCGTGCAGCTCGGGTGACAGACTATCGCCAGACCGGGGTGTCTCCCGGTGCAGATCTCCCCAGCCGAGACCGTCTGCCGCGCCCCGTCGGTCGCGACGCCCCGGCCACGCCTAGACTGGTCAAGGTGAGTGCCCAGGTGGATACCGTCTCAGCCGCTGCCCAGACCCCGGACCATCCGCAACCGTTCCGCGAACTCGGTCTCAAGGACGACGAGTACACGCGCATCCGCGAGATCCTCGGCCGTCGGCCCACCGACGCCGAACTCGCCATGTACTCGGTGATGTGGTCCGAGCACTGCAGTTACAAGTCCTCCAAGGTCCACCTGCGCTACTTCGGTGAGACCACCACCGAGGAGATGCGCGCCGGGATGCTGGCCGGCATCGGCGAGAACGCCGGCGTCGTCGACATCGGCGACGGCTGGGCGGTCACCTTCAAGGTCGAGTCGCACAACCACCCGAGCTACGTCGAGCCCTACCAGGGCGCGGCGACGGGCGTGGGCGGCATCGTCCGCGACATCATGGCGATGGGCGCGCGTCCGGTCGCGGTCATGGACCAGCTGCGCTTCGGCGCCGCCGACGCCCCCGACACCCGCCGCGTCGTCGACGGCGTGGTCCGCGGCATCGGCGGCTACGGCAACTCCCTGGGCCTGCCCAACATCGGCGGCGAGACCGTCTTCGACGCCAGCTACGCCGGCAACCCGCTCGTCAACGCGTTGTGTGCGGGCGTCCTGCGAGTCGAGGACCTGCACCTGGCCTTCGCCTCCGGCGCCGGCAACAAGATCATCCTGTTCGGCGCGCGCACCGGCCTCGACGGCATCGGCGGCGTGTCGGTGCTCGCCTCGGAGACCTTCGACGACGACGGCGACAATTCCGGGCCGAACCGCAAGAAGCTGCCGAGCGTGCAGGTCGGCGATCCGTTCACCGAGAAGGTGCTCATCGAGTGCTGCCTCGAGCTGTACAAGGCGGGCCTCGTCGTCGGCATCCAGGACCTCGGCGGCGCGGGTCTGTCCTGCGCCACCAGCGAGCTCGCCGCGGCCGGCGACGGCGGCATGCACATCGACCTGGAGAAGGTGCCGACCCGCGCCGAGGGAATGACTCCGGCCGAGGTGCTCTCCAGCGAGTCGCAGGAGCGCATGTGCGCGGTCGTCAAACCCGAGAACGTCGACGCCTTCCTCGAGGTCTGCCGTAAATGGGAGGTCCTGGCCACCGTCATCGGCGAGGTCACCGACGGCGACCGCCTGGTCATCGACTGGCACGGCGAGACCGTCGTCGACGTGCCGCCGCGCACCGTCGCCCACGACGGCCCGGTGTACGAGCGTCCGGTGGCGCGGCCCGAGTGGCAGGACACCGTCATCGCGTCGACGACCGAGCCGCTGCAGCGTCCGAGCACGCCCGAGAAACTGCGCGAGACGCTGCTGCACATGCTCGCCAGCCCGGCCCTGTGCAGCCGCAAGTTCATCACCGAGCAGTACGACCGCTACGTCCGCGGCAACACCGTCCTCGCCGAGCATGCCGACTCCGGCATGATCCGCATCGACGAGCGGACCGGCCGCGGCATCGCCCTGGCGACCGACGCCTCGGGCCGCTACACGTTCCTCGACCCGTACCGGGGCGCGCAGCTCGCGCTGGCCGAGGCCTACCGGAACGTCGCGGTGTCGGGTGCCACCCCGCGCGCGGTCACCAACTGCCTCAACTTCGGCTCGCCTGAGGATCCGGCCGTCATGTGGCAGTTCCAGCAGGCGGTCCGCGGCCTCGCCGACGGCTGCGCACAGCTCGGCATCCCGGTCACCGGCGGCAACGTCAGCTTCTACAACCAGACCGGTTCGACCCCGATCCTGCCGACGCCGGTGGTCGGCGTGCTCGGCGTCATCGACGACGTGCACCGACGGATCCCCACCGGCTTCGGCACCGAGCCCGGTGAGACCCTGATCCTGCTCGGCGAGACCCGCGACGAGTTCGACGGCTCGATCTGGGCGCAGGTGGCCCATGACCATCTCGGCGGCGTCCCGCCGGAGGTCGACCTCGAGCGCGAGCGCCTGCTCGCGGAGATCCTGACCGCCGCCTCGCGCGACGGATTGGTCTCGGCCGCACACGATCTCAGCGAGGGCGGTCTCATCCAGGCCGTCGTCGAGTCGGCGCTCGCCGGTGAGACCGGGTGCCGGGTCCTGCTGCCGGAGGATGCCGACCCGTTCGTCTGGCTGTTCTCCGAGTCGGCCGGCCGCGTCCTGGTCGCGGTGCCGCGCACCGAGGAATCCCGCTTCGTCGCGATGCTCGACGCCCGCGGCATGCCGTGGACCCGGATCGGCGTGGTGGACCAGGGCAGCGATTCGGTAGAGGTGCAGGACTACTTCTCCGTGCCGCTGACCGAACTGCGCGAGGTTCACGAGTCGACGCTTCCGCGCCTGTTCGGCGACGTCGTCTAGGACGCAGAATTCTCGTGTGATGCGTGAGGGCCCCGAAATCCGGGGCCCTCACGTATATCGGCCGTGTATGCCGTTGGGAGGAATCTCGCTCGCGGAGGCGGGCGGTCGGGGGGTCTTCGGGTTACGCTCGCTCTCGTTCTCAGCCGAGCCGAAAGGGCGCAGATGACCAATCCCTACGATCCGAACCAGCCGAATTGCGGTCCGGCGGGCTACGGACAGCAGCCGTACGGCGCCTATCCCGGTGGGCCTGCCTACGGTCCCGAGCCCGACAACAACCTCGTCTGGGCGATCCTGTCCACGGTGCTGTGCTGCCTGCCGACGGGCATCGTCGCGATCGTGAAGTCGACCTCGGTCAGCAAGCTCTGGGCGATGGGCGATTTCGCGGGCGCCCAGAAGGCGGCCGACGATGCCAAGAAGTGGGCACTGTGGGGTGCGATCGCCTCGGTCGTCTGCTGGGTTCTGTTCGTCATCGTCTATGTCCTCTTCTTCGTCATCCTGTTCGGCGCCGCGGCGTCGTCCTCGGCGTACTGAGGTTGTCGGGCGAACCGAGGCCGAGGTCGGGACGGTGAGAGCCGGAGCAGACGACGCGGATGCGGTGAGCGCCGGGGTCGGGCCCCCGGGGCGGATCGCCTCTGTCGGCCGTCGACTGTCGACGCTCCCGGCGCATCGGGTACTCGGCCCGGCGGCCGTCCTTTTCGGTGTCGGGATGTGTTGCGCCGCAATCTGGTTCGGCGACCCGACCACGCCGGGCGGAGCGTTGCCGGCGTGCCCCACCAAGTTCTTCCTCGGGATCACCTGCCCGGGGTGCGGTATGCAGCGGGCGATCTACTCGCTCCTGCACGGTGATCTGGCGGCTGCGTTGCACTACAACGCGGTCGGCGTCATCGCACTCGCCCTGTTGCTCGTGAGTTTCGGGACCTACTGCCTGCGCCTGTGGACCGGTCGGCGGATCCGCGGCTGGCACAACCTGCGTTGGTCGGCGGTCGCCGTGCTCCTCGTGGTGATCGCGTGGTTCGTCGTCCGGAACATCCCGGTGCAGCCGTTCTGGTCCCTACACGTCTGAGACGACACCGGTCTGACTCTTCTCAGACCCGGGTCGTCTCAGGTCGGGATCGTCTCAGGCGCGGGTCGTCGTCGGTCCGGGCCCGAGGCCGGTCGTGCGCCGCACCCAGCGGACGAGCCGTGATCCCGAATCGGTTCTCCCCGTCAGGGTATCGTCGTCGAGCCGCTCGAAGTCGAGTGCGGCGAGGGACTCCGGGTCGTCGGTCGTGATCTGGTCGACGCGGAGTTCGAGAAGCCGCCGGACCTCCCGGACGGTGTCGGGCACCACCCTGGTCACCGTGTAGCCGTCGACGCGCCGGTCGCGGGCATGGAATGCGTCGACCAGATCGACCCCGTTGCGGTCGGCCGCCAGGATCAGGCGGTTCTCCAGATAGATCATCTCCGCATCGGGCGACGCGGACACCGCCCGGTCGACGAATCCCGCGTAGTCGCCGGAGCGGATGGCCGCATCGGCCGCACCGCGATGGCATGGGTCGTAACCGACGCGGATTCCCGGTGCCGCGGACGTCAGTCGCTCCACCGCCGCCGCGTCTCCGCACGACAGGATGTAATGCGAGGCGAAGGGGGCGACGCCGGCGGCGAAGATCTCGACGGCGCGGTCGTCGAGCGCCGCGGCGTCCTCCTTGAAATCCAGTTGGAGCAGGGCGTCGGGTGCGATCTCGATGCCGGTGAGGAGATCGGTGAGGTCCTCGAGGAGCAGCACGCGCTCGCCGGTCGGCCGTCCCCGGTTGTCGAGCAGCGTCTGCCCGCGGAGGTAGGAGGCGGGTAGGGCTGCGATGGCGCCGCTGCCGGTGGTGGCCCGGTCGATGCGGCGGTCGTGCAGCACCGCGAACCCGCGGTCGGCGTGGATGACCAGGTCGACCTCGACGGACGCGCCGAGTCGCATGCCCTCGACGATGCGAGACGCGGTGAACGGCGGATCGTCGGCACGTCGGCGGCCACGGTGCCACTTGAGCATCGTCCGGTGTCCGCGGAAGTCGATGGAAAGCGGTGCCGAGGGATCTTTCGAGGGTCGGCCGGAGGCGCGGTCGGCGGGAGGCGGCGCGGGGTCGGACATGGCGGAGGGGATTCAGTCTCGCTGCGTGCGGAGCCAGGCCAGCACGTCGGGCGTGACGGGCCGGGAGCTGTCGGCGTATTCGGGATGCTTGCCGAGGAAGGCCTTGACCAGCGGGCACACCCCGATGATCGCCAAGCCGCGGGCGCGGGCGTCGTCGAGGGCCTCGCGGACGAGGATCGTGGCGAGACCGCGCCCGCCGAAGGTCTCGTCGACCTCGGTGTGGAAGAAGACCCGCTCGGTCGGCGCCCCGTCCCGGTCCCGGTCGCGGTATTCGGCGAAGCCCGCAAGGGTGGCGGCGCCGTCGGCCGTCGTGCCGGGCTCGGACACGGTGATCTCGTAGCGACGTGCGGCAGGAAGGTCTGCGACCGCCGTCGGTGCACCGGTCTTGTCAGTGGTCACCCACCGGAGTCTGCCACGAACGCCGGCTGTCGACGAGGGCCGATTTGGCGGAACCCGCCGTCCGCTCCTGAAACGTGTTCTAGTTTGAGGGCATGGCGCTACGTGTGGTCGAGTGGTCGACCGGAACGGTCGGCAGGCATGCAATCGCGGGCATCGACGCCCACCCCGACCTCGAACTCGTGGGGGTCTGGGTGTCCAACCCGGACAAGGTCGGAAAAGACGCCGGAGAGCTCGCCGGCCTCGGTCGCGAACTGGGCGTCCGCGCGACGTCGGACCGGGATGCGCTGATCGCCCTGAAACCCGACTGCATCGTGCACACCGCGATGACCGACGACCGCGTCATGGAGTCGATCGAGGACCTGATCTGGTTCGTGGAGAACGGGGTCAACGTCGTCTCCAGCGGGCCGGTGGTGCTGCAGTTCCCGTTCGGCATCCTGCCCGACTCCCTGCTCGAGCGGATCGAGAAGGCGGGAGCGGCGAGCGGGGCCAGCCTGCACGTCAACGGCATCGATCCCGGGTTCGCCAATGACGTTCTGCCGCTGTCGATGACAAGCCTGTCACAGCGGATCGACGAGGTGCGCTGCCAGGAGATCGCGGACTACTCGACGTATTACCAACCGGTCGTGATGCGCGACCTGTTCGGCTTCGGGCAGCCCATGGACACCACTCCGCTGTTGCTGTCGCCGGGCATCCTGTCGATGGGATGGGGATCGGTGGTGCGGCAGATCGCCGCCGGACTCGGCGTGACGCTCGACGAGCCGCTCGTCGAGCGGGTCGAACGCGTCGCGGCCGACCGGGATTACTCGACCGTGTCGGTGGAGATCCCCGAGGGCACCATGGCCGCGTTGCGTTTCGAGGTGGTCGGCCAGGTGAACGGCGTGGATCGGGTTGTGCTGGAACACTACACACGCACGCATCCCGACCAGTGCCCTCAGTGGCCGCGCCCGAACTCCGGCGACGGCTGCTACCGCATCCTGATCTCCGGCGAGCCGGAGATGGCCGTCGAGTTCGGGCATCACGGCGAGAACGGCGACCACAACGTCTCGGGCATGATCGTGACCGCGATGCGCCTGGTGAACTCCGTTCCGGCCGTGGTCGAGGCCCATGCGGGTCTGGTGACCGCGCTCGACCTCCCGCTCATCACCGGGCGGGGGCTCGTGGCGCGGGGCTGAGCTTCGCGCCCGGCTCAGCGCGAGGGCCAGCCCAGATGGGCGAGCTCGTCGCGCAGCTTGTCCCGGCCGCTGAGCGATTCCGGTCCGGCCAGTCGCCCGACGACACGGTCGCTCCAGCCGCCCGTCAGCCCATGACGCGTGTTGTAGGCCTCCAGTGCGGCGTCGTAACCCTCGATGAGGCGGTCCGTCTCGGCGGGGTCGGAGTACTGCTCGTGGTGCAGCACCACATCCTGCGGCAGGCGCGGCTTGATGCCGGCGTCCTCGGTGGGGTCGGGCGTCCCGACCGCGAGGCCGAACGTGGCGACGGCGTGATCGGGGAGTCCGAGCTCGGCCGCGACCTCGCGCGGGCGGTTACGGATCGCGCCGACGAACACCGTTCCCAGACCGAGTGATTCGGCCGCGACGACCGCGTTCTGTGCGGCCAGCGCGGTATCGACGAAACCGAGGATCGTGGACTCGAGGTAGTCGGCTCCGTCGAGCCGCGCCCCGGCCCGGGCGGCGAGGCGCCGGGCCCGCGACAGGTCGGCCACCCAGACCAGGAACAGCGGCGCCTGGTCGATGAACGCCTGACCGCCGGCGAGTTCGGCGAGCCGCGCCTTGCGGGCGCGATCGCGCACCGCGACGACGCTCCACGCCTGCAGATTCGACGACGTGGCCGCGGACTGCGCGGCGGCCACGATCGCGTACAGCTCGTCATCGCTCACCGGGCGGTCGGTGAACCGCCGCACCGAGCGATGGGCGAGTTGCAGCGCGATGGTGTCGTTGGCGACGCCGAGTCGGGCCGCGGGATCCGCGTAGCGTTCGTGGACGGTCATGTGCTGCTCCTGATCCGGGTGGACGTCAGTTCGCCGAGGCGGGTTGGGGCGCCTCGATGCCGAGGTGCTCCGGGCGGATAGACCGTACACCGGCGACCCGGCCGGCGATCGAGCCGAGGCGTTCCACCTCCTCCGGCGAGAGCGCGACGTCTACCGAGGTCGCCGGCGTCGCGACGGCGGATCGCCGGATCGGCGACTCCGGCCGGTGTCGCGGTTCCGGAACGAGGCGGCGGACGATGAATGCCGTTGTCCGGGAATGGGTTTTGTGTCTCCGGGCCTCCGGGTCTCCGGGCCTCCGGGGATCGGCTGCCCGGCCTACACGTCAGGCGGGGACGTGGCGGCGGCCTAGACGTCCCACGTGTGCACCGGCTCGCCCTCGTGCATGAGGGTGATGTAGTCGCCGAGCATGCCGCGCAACGCCTCCGACCGCGTCTCGCCGGCCCGCTCCCGGGCCGCCACCGCTTCGCGCTGCCACACCGACCCGGTCCGCCGGGTGACGCAGCGTCCCTCGATCACCGACAGGTATCTCTTGCGGGCCTTGTCCGAGACGCCGTACGCGCGGAGCCCCTTCTCGGCGAGGGTCAGCAGGCGACGGAGGACGAGTTCGTCCGGCCGCACCCAACCCACATCGGGCCAATAGAGTTGTGACTCCATCCCGAAATGGGCGCCGGACTGGAGGTTCTCGGCTGCCGCGTTGAACGACATCTGCGACCACAGCGGGCGGTCGGATTCGACGAGCCCCCGGACCACCCCGTAGTAGAAGGCGGCGTTTGCCATCGTGTCGACGACCGTCGGCCCGGCGGGCAGCACCCGGTTCTCGACGCGCAGATGTGCCTGCCCCTCGTGGATGTCGTAGACCGGCCGGTTCCAGCGGTACACGGTGCCGTTGTGCAGTCGCAGTTCGTCGAGCGTCGGGATGCGCCCGGCGTCGAGTTCGGCCAGGGGGTCGACGTCGGTGGAGACGGGCAGCAGCGCAGGGAAATAGCGGGTGTTCTCCTCGAAGAGATCGAAGATGGTGTTGATCCAACGCTCGCCGAACCACACGCGTGGCCGGACGCCCTGGTTCTTCAGCTCCAGCGGCCGGGTGTCGGTGGCCTGCTCGAAGACCGGGATGCGGCTCTCGTGCCAGAGCGCGGTCTCGGCGAGGAAGGGCGAGTTGCCGGCCAGCGCGACCTGGATGCCCGCGATGGCCTGCGCGGCATTCCAGTGGGCCGCAAAGTCTTCCGGGGCCACCCGCAGATGCAGCTGCAGCGAGGTGCAGGCCGCCTCGGGCAGGATCGAGTCCGTCGAGGTGTGCAGGCGCTCGCTCTGATGGTCGTCGTCGAGCGGGACGCCGCTGATGTCGATCTCGAGGTCCTCGCCACGCGCGGCGAAGATCTGCTGGTTCAGCAGGTCGTAACGGGGGTTGGCCGAGATCCATTGATGGGCGAAGTGTTCGGACTTCAGGGTGGGGAGCATCCCGATCATCACGAGATGGTTGTCGGTCCGCGCGGCGCGCTCCTCGGCCCGGTTCAGCGACGTCCGCAGGGCCTGCTCGAGGGAGATCGTGTCGTCGGTGGTGAACGGCCTCGGCGAGACGTTGATCTCGATGTTGAACTGGCCGAGCTCGGTCTGGTAGTCGGGGTCGGCGATCGCGTCGAGCACGGTGGCGTTGGCCATCGCCGGGCGCAACATGTCGTCGACCAGGTTCAGCTCGACCTCCATGCCGAGCAGCGGCTTCGGCGGCCGGCCGTGGTCGGTGAAGAGGCCGTCGGCGAGCATCCGGGCGATGGCGTCCGTGCCGCGCTTGACCTGTCGTCGGAACCGCACGCGGTCCTCGCCCGTGAACTCCTGCTTGTCCACCTCCGCACCCATGGACACATACTGCCCCAGATCAGGCGTCGTGAACCCCGTTGCGAAGATGTCTGACGTGGTTGTGCGCAAGAAAGTCGATCCCGCGGAGGTCCGGGCGGCGGTCCTCGCCGTCGCCGACTGGCTCGTCGATCCGTCGGCGCCCACGCCGTCGCGTGCCGAGCTCGCCGCGGCCGTCCGCGGGACCGCGCGGACACTCGAACAACTCGCCCCCGGCAACTCGGTGGAGGTGCGCATCCCGCCGTTCGTGGCGGTGCAGTGCATCGAGGGGCCGCGCCACACGCGCGGCACCCCGCCGAACGTCGTCGAGACCACCCCGCGCGCCTGGCTCGAGCTGGTGACCGGCCGGTTGTCGTTCGACGACGCGGTCGCCGACGGCACGGTCGACGCGTCGGGGCATCGGGCCGCGCTGGTGGCCGAGTTGCTGCCGCTCGTGCCCCTGAGATGAGTGTGATCGGTCACTGATGGGGGGTGACGTGGAATTACTCGCCTCCGCGAGCCGCTGCAAGATTCGCAATGCGAGGCGACGGCCACGTAAACTCCCGTTTGTCTCCCAGCACTTCTACGTGTTACCCGATTCGCAGCCCAGGGGAGCTAGTCGATGACTGATCGTTCGATCACCAACGTGAACCTGCTCGCTCCCACGGCACAGGCGCGCGGATGCGCCGCCGGTGGGTGTGCGCCGAAGCCGGCCCCGCTGGACGAATCCGAGAACGAACCCCGCGAGGAGTGCGGCGTATTCGGCGTGTGGGCGCCGGGCGAGGACGTCGCGAAGCTCACCTACTACGGCCTCTACGCCCTGCAGCACCGCGGCCAGGAAGCCGCGGGCATCGCGGTCGGCGACGGCAGCCAGGTCGTGGTGTTCAAGGATCTGGGCCTCGTCAGCCAGGTGTTCGACGAGCAGACCCTGGGCGCCATGAGCGGACACGTGGCCGTCGGCCACTGCCGGTACTCCACCACCGGCTCGACCACCTGGGAGAACTCCCAGCCGATCTTCCGCACCACCGACGCCGGCACGGGTGTGGCCCTCGGACACAACGGAAACCTCGTCAACACCGCCGAACTGGCCGCCCGCGCCCGGGAGATCGGCATCAAGAGCTCCGCGGCCACCTCTGACTCCGACGTCGTCGGAGCGCTCCTCGCCCACGGCGCCGCCGACAGCTCGATCGAGCAGGCCGCTCTCAAGCTGCTGCCGACCCTCAAGGGCGCCTTCTGCCTGACCTTCATGGACGAGCACACGCTCTATGCGGCGCGCGACCCGCACGGAGTGCGCCCCCTGTCGCTGGGCCGCCTCGACCGCGGCTGGGTCGTCGCCTCCGAGACCGCGGCCCTCGACATCGTCGGCGCGTCCTTCGTCCGCGACATCGAGCCCGGCGAGCTGCTCGCCATCGACGCCGACGGCGTGCGGTCGCAGCGTTTCGCCGAGCCGACCCCGGCGGGCTGCGTCTTCGAGTACGTCTACCTCGCCCGGCCCGACTCGGTGATCCACGGACGGTCGGTGCACTCGGCCCGCGTCGACATCGGACGCCGCCTCGCCCGCGAGCATCCCGCCGAGGGCGACCTGGTCATCCCGGTGCCCGAGTCCGGCGTCCCGGCGGCGGTGGGCTTCGCCCAGGAATCCGGCATCCCCTACGGCCAGGGCCTGATGAAGAACGCCTACGTGGGGCGCACCTTCATCCAGCCGTCGCAGACCATCCGTCAGCTCGGCATCCGGCTCAAGCTCAACCCGTTGCGCGAGGTCATCCGCGGCAAGAGCCTCGTCGTCGTCGACGACTCGATCGTCCGCGGCAACACCCAGCGCGCGCTCATCCGGATGCTGCGCGAGGCCGGCGCCGCCGAGGTGCACGTCCGCATCGCGTCGAGCCCCGTGCGCTGGCCCTGCTTCTACGGCATCGACTTCGCCTCCCCGGCCGAGCTCATCGCCAACGGCATGGAGTCCGAGGAGGGCATGGTCGAAGGGGTGCGCCAGGCGATCGGCGCCGACTCGCTCGGCTACATCAGCATCGACGAGATGATCGCGGCGACCGAGCAGCCCGCCTCGTCGCTGTGCGCCGCGTGCTTCGACGGCAACTATCCGATCGAACTGCCCAAGGAGAGCTCCCTGGGCAAGGCGGTGCTCGAGCAGATGCTCGCCGCCGCCGGGGACGGGGTCGACCCGCTGACGAAGCCCAACGACAACGTCAGCGCAGTCATGCGTCCCTGAATCCGGGGGAAGTGCACTCCGGTACCGTGTGATCCGTCGGCGAACACGCCGAGAACGACTTTTCGACAAGGGGTGCTTGCGGAGATGACCGAGCGGGATGCGGCTGCCGACGAGACGACTGGCTCCACGCCGCCGGCGTCCTATGCGGCGGCCGGGGTCGACATCGACGCCGGTGAGCGTGCGGTGGAACTCATCTCCCCGCACGCCAAGCGGGCGTCACGCCCCGAGGTGCTCGGCGGGCTCGGTGGTTTCTCCGGCCTGTTCGCGCTGAAGGGCAACTACCGGGAGCCGGTGCTCGCCGCGGCGAGCGACGGCGTCGGCACCAAGCTCGCGATCGCGCAGGCCATCGACAAGCACGACACCGTCGGCCGAGACCTCGTCGCCATGTGCGTCGACGACCTCGTCGTCTGCGGCGCCGAGCCGCTGTTCCTGCAGGACTACATCGCGGTCGGCAAGGTGGTCCCCGAGACCGTCGCCGAGATCGTGGCCGGCATCGCCGACGGCTGCGTCGACGCCGGATGTGCGCTGCTGGGCGGTGAGACCGCCGAGCATCCCGGCCTGATGCAGGACAACCACTACGACCTGTCGGCGACCGCTGTCGGCGTCGTCGAGGCCGACGACGTGCTCACCCCGGACCGCGTCCGGGCCGGCGACGTCGTCATCGCCATGGGCTCGTCCGGCCTGCACTCCAACGGCTACTCGCTCGCCCGTAAGGTCCTCCTCGAGTGGGGCCACATGGACCTGCGCGGACACGTGGAGGAGTTCGGCCGCACCCTGGGCGAGGAGCTCCTCGAGCCGACCCGCATCTACGCCCGCGACTGCCTGGCGCTCATCGCCGAGGCCGACGTCCGGACCTTCGCCCACATCACCGGTGGCGGTCTGGCGGAGAACCTGGCGCGCGTGATCCCGCAGGGGCTCGTCGCCGAGCTGGAGCGCAACACCTGGACCCCGGCGCCGATCTTCGCGCTGATCGCCCAGCGCGGCCGCGTCGAGCAGCTCGAGATGGAGCGCACCTTCAACATGGGTGTCGGTATGGTCGCGGTCGTCGCGCCCGAGGACACCGATCGTGCGCAGGCCGTGCTCACCGCCCGCCACGTCGACAACTGGGTGCTGGGCACGATCAAGCGCGCCGCGGACCCCAAGAGTACCGAGGCCCGCCACCGCGTGTCCCTGGTCGGCGAGCACCCGCGGTTCTGATCCGCAGACGCGCCGAAGAGACCAGAGCGGACAGCGACACAGGGCAACACGAAGAGCGGCGGAACCGGTTCGGTTCCGCCGCTCTTCGTGTTGTCGATCGCGAAGTGCGTCGATCGGATTCGTTCTGTGCAGACGACTCGGCAGGTCCGCCGAGGACTCATCCACCCACGGCCGTCACGGTCGTCGTCGGAACAGGCTGTGATCCGACGCGCTCCGGACGTTCGCGGTGTCGCGAGCGCCCGGAGCGTACGGGAAGATCAACCCGCGTCGCCGCAGGTCCGCTTGAGCGGAGAGGTCGTGGGAAGAGGTCGGGCGCCTGTGGTGAGACGGACGCCCGGAGTGGTGCGCGTCAGGCGCGGCGCCACTCGTCCTCGTCTGCCCACTCGTCCACCGGATCCGGACGATCAACCGGGCTGCTCTGCCCGGACAGCTCTCGCTGCAGACGTTCCAGATCGGTGTTCGGTGTGGAGTACTTCAGCTGACGTGCAACCTTCGTCTGCTTTGCCTTTGCCCGGCCGCGGCCCATACGGGACCCCCTCGCACAATGACGGGGCGGCCAAACATTTTGGCGGCCCCGTTCTCTTGAAGTAATTCTGTCGTGCTGCCAGTCTAGCGCGCCTCTACAGATTGTGTGCCGCGCCCTGCCCTGCCGCGTCGTCGAGCGGGGCGGACCTGGCGAGAATGCGGGTGGCCTCGCGCCGCACCTTGGCCGGGAGATCGTCGGCCGCCAGCAGCGTGCGAAGGGCGTCGGGATCGGTCCCGATGAGCAGATGGCGGGCCGTCACGCCGTGTCCGGGGCGATGGATCACCTCGACCGTGTCGCCGGCGGCGACCGTGCCCGGCCGGAGAACCCGCAGGTAGGCGCCGAAATCGGCGCGGTTCATGAACCGTTTGACCCATCGGGGCTCGCCGGCCCACTCGGCGAACGTGCGGCAGGGCACGCGCGGGATCGTGACCTCGAGCACGAGCCCGTCGTCGCCGACCCGCCACTGTTCCCCGACGTGCGCGTCGGAGACGCCGATCCCATCGATCCGGAGGTTCTCCCCGAACCATCCGTAAGGAAGCTCACGCCCGAGCTCTTCCGACCAGCGGCGCGCCTCCGGCTCGGAGTAGGCGTACACCGCCTGATCGACACCGCCATGATGCCTGCGGTTGCGCTGATGGTCGGCCACGAGACCCAGCGCGCCGACCTCCGCGCGCCCGGAGAGCGCGCGCTTGTCGATGGCGGAGGGGCCGATGCCCTTCAGGACGACATCCCGGCCGGCCGCGCAGACGGCCAGCACGGTTCCGGTGCCCACCGGGTCACGCGTCCCGGGGCGCGGCGCCGGACCGCAGGCGCTCGATGGCCGCGCGCCCGGCCTGGACGTGTTCGTCCTCGCGGACCGAGTCGGGATCGATGCGGGCGCTGACCGGTTCCTCCGCTCCCGCCGCGAGGTCGACGTCGGCACCGACGTTGCGCTTGACGAGTGCGAGCGCCACGGGACCCCACTCGTAGTGGTCGACGACCGTGCCCAACCGGCCGACGGCGCGTCCGCCGGCGGTGACCGGGTCGCCGGTGGCGGGTCGCCGGTCGGTGCTGCCGTCGAGGTGGAGCAGCACCAGGCGCCGGGGTGCCTTGCCGAGATTGTGGACGCGGGCGACGGTCTCCTGACCGCGGTAGCAGCCCTTGTCGAGGTGGACCGCGCCCTCCTCGCCGGGGCCGCCGATCCAATCGACCTCATGGGGGATGGTCCGCTCGTCGGTGTCGACGCCGAGCCGGGGGCGCCGGGCGGCGACGCGCAGGGCCTCATGAGCCCAGCTGCCGGCCATGCGCGCACCCGCCTCGGCCAGCGCCTCCCACCACCGGAGCAGGACGAACTCGGGCACGACGACGTCGACGACCGGCAGGTCGCGGTCCTCGCCCAGCGGCGGCATCCGCCGCCAGAAGCCCAGCGGCTCGTCCTCGTGATGGGTCTCGGGGAGGTCGCCGGCGCGGTACACGTCGGCGTCGGCCGGTATCTCGAGCAGGTCGGCGACCGGCCCGGTGACCGCGGCGGGGCCGACGAGCGTCAGGACCCGCATGTCGGGGCGCAGGACCGGGTCGGCCTTGGCCCAGAACACCATCTTCTTCAGGAAGCCGGCCAGCGGCTCGCCGCGGGAGCCCTCCGTGTCGATCCAGGTGACGCCGTCGACGTCGGTGAGGACGAAGTGCTCCTCGACGCGTCCGTTCGCGTCGAGCGACAGGTTCTCCGCGCTGCGGCGGTCGGGCAGATCGGCGACATGCTGGCTGGAGATCGTGTGCAGCCAGCTCAGCCGCTCGTCCCCGGAGAGTTCGATGACCGCGCGGTCGGAGCGGTCCACGACGATCACCCCGCGCGCCGCCGCACGCTGCTCGCCGAGGGGATCACCGAAGTGCCACGGGGTCTCGGCGGAGGGGAAACCTCCGGGGCCGGGCACCGCCCCGGACTCGGAATACCTGGTCAGGATGGGTGAACGGCTCACGGGTCGATTCTACGGGTCCGGGTGTCCGCGGGGGCGCGCAGCGCGGGTGCGGCGACCATGGCAGCCTCGTATCCATGTCGGATTCGATCCTCGTCACGCTCGACGGCGCCCGCCACGACGCCGATGCCCCCTTCCTCCACGCCGACGACCTCGCGGCGGTACGCGGGGACGGCATCTTCGAGACCCTTCTCGTGCGCGGCGGACGCGCCCGCTGCGTGCGCCTGCATCTCGAGCGGCTCGGACGCAGCGCCACGGCGATGGGACTCCCGGCACCCGACGAGGGCGAGTGGCGCCGTGCCGTCGACGCCGCGGTGTCGATGTGGACGCAGGAGCGCGGCACGGCCGGGGAGGCGCTGTTGCGCCTGGTCTATACCCGCGGGCGCGAGCACGGCTATGCGCCGACGTCATACCTCACCGTCGAGGCGGTCCCCGAGCGTGTGGCGTCCGCACGGGCCGACGGGGTCTCGGTGGTCACACTCGACCGCGGCTTCTCGATCGATCTCGCCGCGCGGGCGCCCTGGCAGCTCCTGGGCGCCAAGACCCTCAGCTACGCGACCAACATGGCCGCGCTGCGGCATGCCGCGTCGGAGGGCTACGACGACGTCATCTTCGTCAGCAGCGAGGGCGTGGTCCTCGAGGGGCCGCGCTCGTCGGTGGTCGCGGTCTACGGCGACACCCTGGTGACCCCGCCGCCGGAGATCGGGATCCTCGAGTCGACCACCGTGCGCGCGGTCTTCGATCTCGCCTCCTCCGAGGGCTGGAAGACCAAGGCCGACCTGTTGCGGCCGGCAGACCTCGTCGCGGCCGACTCGGTCTGGCTGATGTCGAGCGTCACCCTCGCCGCCCGGGTCACGCACCTGAACAGATATGTGATGCCGGCACCGCAAGATCTGGACATGATTCCCGAACTGGTCAATCGCGCCATCTCCGACGAACAGAATTGATCCCGGTCACACGGGCCTGCTCCCGGGGCTGGGTCACACACTGCTCGAGGTGAGAGGGAATACACCCTGAACAGGGGATTGTCGGGACCTTTGCCGCTTGAGTAGGTCAGGTGACCAGGCGTAGCGTCGCGCTGGGACTTACTACCGGACGTAGTAGGTCGCGTGCATTGGGAACCTGCCGGTGACAACCGGTGACCTGATTCGAGGCAAAAGATATGAATGCTCTGGACATCTCCAGGTGGCAATTCGGGATCACGACGGTCTATCACTTCATCTTCGTCCCGCTGACGATCGGCCTCGCGCCGATGGTCGCGGTGATGCAGACGGTGTGGCACGTCACCGGCAACGAGCAGTGGCTCCGCGCGACCCGATTCTTCGGCAAACTCTTCCTCATCAACTTCGCGCTCGGTGTCGCGACAGGCATCGTGCAGGAGTTCCAGTTCGGCATGAACTGGAGCGAGTACAGCCGGTTCGTCGCCGACGTCTTCGGCGCGCCGCTGGCGCTGGAGGGGCTCGTCGCGTTCTTCCTGGAGTCGACCTTCCTGGGGCTCTGGATCTTCGGCTGGGACCGCCTGCCCAAGAAGGTCCACCTCGCCACCATCTGGCTGGCGGCCATCGGCGTGAACGCCTCGGCGTACTTCATCATCGCCGCGAACTCGTGGATGCAGCATCCCGTCGGCGTCAAGTGGGACGAGGCCCGTAACCGGCCGGCGATGGACGACTTCTGGGCGGTCATCACCAACAACACGACGCTGGCGGCCTTCCCGCACGTGATCGCGGGCGCGTTCCTGACCGCGGGCACCTTCGTCGCCGCCATCGGCATCTGGTGGATGGCGCGGAACATGTGGCGCGCCAAGAAGCTGCGCGAGGCGACCGAGACCGGCGATGCGAGCGTCGTCCCGGAGAGCACCTCGCCCAGCCACATCGACGCCACTCCCGAGACACTCGAGAAGGACGCACGCGACCTGTGGCGCCCGGTCACCCGGTTCGCGCTGTGGGTGACCCTGGTGTCGGGCCTCGCGCTGTTCGTCACCGGCGACATCCAGGGCCAGATCATGTTCAAGCAGCAGCCGATGAAGATGGCGTCGGCGGAGTCCCTCTGCGAGACCCAGACCGGCCCCGGCTTCTCGGTGCTGTCGACCAGCCGGCAGAACAACTGCGACGACATCAACCACCTCATCGAGATCCCCAAGATGCTGTCGTTCCTCGCGACGCACCGGTTCGACGCGACCCTGCAGGGCGTGGAGAACCTGCAGGAGCAGTACCGGGAGGCCTTCGCCGACAACCCGAACGTGCCGGCGAACCAGAACTTCGCGCCGAACCTCTTCGTCACCTACTGGGGCTTCCGCGCCATGATCACCTGGGCGCTCGGCTCGGTCGTGGTCGCTCTCGGCGGCCTGTGGCTGACCCGGCGCAAGCGGGTGGTCGAGTCCCGCAGGTTCGGCTTCATCGCCCTGCTGATGATCCCGACGCCGTTCCTGGCCAACAGCTCCGGCTGGATCTTCACCGAGATGGGCCGTCAGCCGTGGGTCGTCGCACCGAACTGGGAGGACGACCTGGACCCGCTGCGCATCAGCATGCTGGTGCAGAACGGCGTGTCCAACCACACGCCGCCGGTCCTGTGGGCCACCCTCATCGGCTTCACCCTGATCTACGGAGCGCTGGGCGTCATCTGGTTCATGCTGCAGCGGCGGTACGTCATCGAGGGGCCGGCGAGCTACGACTCGCGGCCGCCGGGCGATGACGACGGCGATTCCGATTCCGAATCCGACGAGCCCAGGCAGCTCTCGTTCGCGTACTAGGAGGAGACTGACATGGGACTCCCAGAATTCTGGTTCTTGGTCATCGCGGTTCTGTTCGTCGGGTACTTCGTCCTCGAGGGATTCGACTTCGGCGTCGGCATGCTGATGCCGTTCCTCGGCTCCAGCCACACCGGCGGCGACGACAAGGTGTCGCCGGACGACCCCGAGGCCGACCCGGACAAGCGCCGCCGGGTGCTGCTCAACACCATCGGCCCGGTGTGGGACGGCAACGAGGTGTGGCTGCTCACCGCCGGCGGTGCGCTGTTCGCGGCGTTCGGCGGCTGGTACGCCACGATGTTCACCGCGTTCTACCTGCCGCTGTTCCTCATCCTGATCGGCCTGATCACCCGCGTGTGCGCGATCGAGTGGCGTGGCAAGATCGACAACCCGCGCTGGCGGATGTGGTGTGACGTCGGCATCGGCCTCGGCTCGTGGATTCCCGCGATCCTGTGGGGCGTCGCCTTCGCCAACGTCGTGCGCGGCCTGCCGATCGACGCCGACGCCCAGTACACCGGCGGGTTCTTCAACCTGCTCAACCCGTATGCCCTGCTCGGCGGCGCGACCACGCTGCTGGCCTTCCTCACCCACGGCGCCGTCTTCATCGCGCTGAAGACCAGCGGCGTGCTCCAGGAGGACGCCGCCCGGTACGCCTCGCGCCTGGCGTGGCCGACGCTCGTCGTCGCGGTGGCCTTCCTGCTGTGGACCCAGTTCGCCTACGGCAACGGCTGGACCTGGATCCCGGTGCTGATCGCGGCGGTCGCCGCCCTCGGCATGGTCGCCACGACGCAGGTCGGTCGGGAGGGCTGGGCCTTCCTGTTCACCTCGATCGCCATCGCCGGCACGGTGGCCACGTTGTTCGCGGTCCTGTACCCGAACGCGCTGCCCTCGACGCTGAACGAGGCGTGGAACCTGACCATCGACAACACGTCGTCGAGCAGCTACACGCTCACGGTGATGACGTGGGCGGCGGTGTTCATCACGCCGGTGGTGATCGCCTACCAGGCGTGGAGCTACTGGGTGTTCCGCAAGCGCCTGTCGGTCAAGCAGATCCCGGATTCCCACGGGCTGTCGTCGCTGCGTGTGACGAGCAAGTGAGATCCCGGCCCCCGGTCGATCCGAGGCTGCTCCGGTACTCGCCGACCACGCGTCGGTACGTGGCGGTCACGGCGGTGTTCGCGGTGGCGGAGGTCATCGCGATCATCGTCGCCGCGTGGATGGCGGCATCCATCCTCTCGGAGCTGATCGTCGCACCGGAGCTGCGCTCGTTCGGCTCGCAGTGGGTGCATCTGGTGGTGCTGGCCGTCGCGATGGGGGCACGGGCGGTGATGGCCTACGGCCACGACCGCTACTCCCACCGCGCGGCGGAGCGGGCGATCGCCGAACTGCGCGCCGAGGCCCTCGACGTGCTCACGGACCCGCGCCGGACGTCCGGACGGACGCTCCTCGGGGTCCGTGAGCACGCGGCGACGGTGCTGCTCCGCGGGTTGGACGCACTGGGGCCCTACCTGTCCGGATTCCTGCCCGCCATGGTGGCGGCGGTCGCGATCACCCCCACCGTGGTCGTGGTGATCGCCCTGGCGGACTGGCCGTCGGCGATGATCATCCTGATCACGCTGCCGCTCATCCCGCTGTTCATGATCCTGGTCGGCCTGATGACCAAGGACCGGACCACTCGCAAGCTGGCGACGATGAGCCGGCTCACCGCCCAACTGCTCGACCTGATCGCGGGCCTGCCCACCCTGCGCGCGCTGAACCGGGCGCAGGCGCCCGCCGCGCAGGTCGCCGAACTCGGCGAGGCGCACCGGCGCAGCACCATGTCGTCGTTGCGGGTGGCGTTCTTGTCCGGGGCGGTGCTCGAGCTGCTCGCGACCCTGTGCGTCGCCCTCGTCGCCGTCGGCATCGGCCTGCGCCTGGTCTTCGGCGAGATGTCGCTGTATGCGGGTGTGTTCGCGCTCATCCTGGCTCCCGAGGCGTACCTGCCGCTGCGCCGGGTGGGTGCGCAGTTCCACAACTCGACCGACGGGCTGACCGCCGCGGAACAGGTGTTCGAGCTGATCGACACCGCAGGCGAGGAGGAGGCGCCCGCCGGAGGCGGACGAGGCGTGACCGTCGCGGGCGCGCCGGTCACCATCCTCGATCTCGGGGTGCACGGCCGCGACGGCTGGGCTCCGGAGTGCTTGCAGGCGACGATCGAGCCGGGCACGGTCACGCTGTTCACCGGACCCAACGGCTCCGGGAAGTCGACGACCCTCGCCGCGATCATGGGGCTGCTCACCCCCGACGACGGGTCGGTCCTGATCGGCTCGACGCCGGTGCTGCACGCCGACCCGGAGTCCCTCCACGAGCAGATCGCCTGGCTGCCGCAGCAGCCGGTGATCGTGCCGGGGACCGTCGGCGAGAACCTCGAACTCTTCGGTGCGCTCGACACCGAGGCCGCCGAGCGTGCGGCCGTGGCGAGCGGCTTCGGCAGCGTGGTGCCGGAGTTGCCCGCGCGACTCGACACCCGGCTCGGCGCCGGCGGCGTGGGTCTGTCGGCAGGACAGCGTCAGCGTCTCGCCCTGACCCGGGTGCTCGCCTCGCCTGCGCCGCTGTTGCTGCTCGACGAGCCGACCGCCCACCTCGACGCGGCCTCGGAGCGGGCGGTGCTCGAGGTCCTGCGCGAACGGGCGCGCGCGGGCGACACCGTCATCCTCGTCGCCCACCGCGACGTCGCGCGTGAGTTCGCCGACCAGATCGTCGACTTCGGGGGAGGTGTGCCGTGCGTGACGACCCGTTGATCCGCGCGTTGGGCCTGCTGGGGCTCCGCAGGGGCGCCGTCGCCAAGGCCCTGCTGCTCGGCGTGGGCGGTGCCCTGTCGGCGCTCGGCCTCGCCGCGCTGTCGGCCTGGCTGATCACCCGCGCCTGGCAGCAGCCCCCGGTGCTGTACCTGTCGGTGGCGATCACCGCCGTCCGCGCCCTGGGCATCTCGCGCGGCCTGCTGCGCTACCTCGAACGGCTCGCCACCCACGACCTGGCGCTGCGCGCGATGTCGACCGCACGGGAGCGGCTCTACCGGGCGCTCGCCACCGGCAACCCCGCCTACTCGGTGACGCTGCGTCGCGGAGAGCTGTTGACGCGCACCGGGGATGACATCGACGAGATCGGCAACGCGCTGATCCGCGGGCTCATCCCGATCGGCGTGGGCGCCACCACGGCGCTCGCCGCGGTCGTCGTGATGGCGCTGGTGTCGATCCCGGCGGCGTCGGTGCTGGCGGTCGCGCTGATCGTCAGCGGCGGTGTCGCACCGTGGCTGGCCGCGCGCGGTGCCGCACGCACGATCCACGACGGGGCGCAGGCCGGCGCGGAGTCCGCGGAGGCCACGACCACCGCCCTGTGGCACGCCGCCGAACTGACCGTCGCCCGGCGCCGCGCGCAGATCCTGGCGGCGGCGGCCGATGCGGACCGCCGCCATCTGGAGGCCACCGATCGCGGGCGCCGCATGGAGGCGGCCGCCGCGGCGGCGACCCCGCTGTCGATGGGTGTGTCGCTGCTCGCGGCGTGCGTCATCGCGATCATCCTCGCGTCGCAGGTCTCCGGATCGCTGGCCGGCATCGCGTCGGGTGAAGGTCTCACCCCGATGATCCTGGGCGTGCTGATCCTGCTGCCGTTGTCGGCGTTCGAGTCGACCGCGCCGCTCACCGAGGCGGGCCTGCAGCTGGAGAAGAGCAGGCAGAGCGCGGCGCGGGTCATGGCCCTGGTCGACGGCGCCCGGGAGGGTGCGGACGACGCCGACACCGCCGACGTGCCGGTGCATCCCGGTGCGGTCGAGGTCACGACGAGCGGATTGCGCTGGGGGCGTGCGGATCGCGCGCTCGCCGGCCCCGCCGACGGGCTCGACCTGGATCTGCGACCGGGCTCTCGGCTCGCGGTCGTCGGGCCCAGCGGCGTCGGCAAGTCGACCCTGCTGCTGACCCTGGCGGGACTGCTCCCACCGGTTGCGGGCGAGGTGAGGTGCGTCGACGTCTCGACCCGCGCCGAGGTCGGGTTGCGCGCGGCCGCCTGCTACTTCGCGGAGGAGGCGCACATATTCTCCACGTCGGTGCGCGAGAACCTGCGCGTCGCGCGCGGAGACGTGACCGACGAGGAGATCGGCGAGGCGTTGCGGACCGTCGGCCTCGACGGCTGGCTCGCTCGCCTGCCCGAGGGCCTGGACACCACGCTGTTCGGCGGCGCCGAGGCGGTCAGCGGCGGTGAGCGCAGGCGCCTGCTGCTGGCACGCGCGCTTCTGCACCGGGCGCCGGTGGTCCTGCTCGACGAGCCGACCGAGCACCTCTCGGCCGACGACGCCGATCATCTGCTGCGCCGCCTGCTCGGAGCCGAGGACGACCTGTTCGGCCCGGACCGGATCGTCGTCGTCGTGACGCACCAGGTGCCGGCCGAGGTCGGTCACGCGAAGGTCGTCGAGGCGGCGGGTGCCGCCGCGCGCTGAGGCGTCGCCGCAGACAGTCCGCCGCGAAGGCCATCTCGCCACACCATCCGGGGACGCAGACAAGAACCGGGGCCGGACGCAGCGCGTCCGGCCCCGGTACCCCCTGTGAGAGATGGGATTCAGTCGGTCTTCACCTCGTAGCCCATCGGCAGCATGGTGGACTTGTGCTCGAGGAAGGACTCGAGGCCCTCGCGACCGTTCTCGCGGCCGATGCCCGAGTTCTTGTAGCCGCCGAACGGCGACTCGGGATCGATTGCGTACCAGTTGATCCCGAAGGTACCCGTGCGGATCTTGGTGGAGATCTCGATGCCGCGCTCGACGTCGCTGGTCCAGACGCTGCCGGCCAGGCCGTAGCTGGAGTCGTTGGCGATGGCGATCGCCTCGTCGACGTCGTCGTAGGCGATCACCGACAGGACCGGGCCGAAGATCTCCTCCTGCGCGATGGTCATGTCGTTGGTGACGCCGGTGAAGATCGTCGGGGTGAGGAAGTAGCCGGGCTCGAGGTCGGCCGGGCGCTCGCTCTCGAGAACCGGTGTGGCACCGGCCTTCTTGCCCTGCTCGATGTAGCCCTCCACGCGCTGGCGCTGCTTCTCGGAGATCAGCGGGCCCAGTTGCGCCTCGGGATCGGACGGGAGTCCGACCTTCATCGTCTTGGCCGCCTCGACCATGGCCGCGACGATCTCGTCGTGACGGCTGCGCGGCACCAGGATTCGGGTCTGGGCCACACACGCCTGGCCGGTGTTGAACAGGCCGAGGAAGGTCAGCATGAAGGCGTTCGACGCGATGTCGACGTCGTCGAGCACGATCGCCGCGGACTTGCCGCCGAGTTCCAGCGAACACCGCTTGAGCGATTCGGCGCAGGCGGCGCCGATCGCCTTGCCCGCGGCGGTGGACCCGGTGAAGGTGATCTTGTCGACGTCCGGGTGGGCGACGAGGGCCTGGCCGGTCTCGGTGCCGCCGGTCACCACCGAGATCGCCTCCGGCGGCACGCCGGCCTCGATGAACAGCTGGGCGACGTAGTTGCCGGTCAGCGGGGTCTCGGGCGCGGGCTTGAGCACCACCGAACAGCCCGCCGCGAGAGCGGCGCCCATCTTGTTGCAGGTGATGAACAGCGGGACGTTCCAGGCGCAGATGGCGCCGACGACGCCCACCGGCTCACGGGTGATGCGGGTGGTGCCGAACAGGCCGGTCCGGTACTCCTCCCACTGGTAGTCGCGGGCGGCGTTGGCGTAGGCCCGCAGCACGCCGGTTCCGGGCAGCTGCTGCAGGGTGCTGATGGCGCTCGGCGGTGCGCCCATCTCGGCCGAGACGAGGGCGGTGATCTCGTCGCCGCGCTCGTCGATCAGGTCGGCGACCTTCGCGATGATGTCCGCGCGCTGCGCCGGGGGCGTCGAACTCCACACCCCGGAGTCGAAGGCGGCACGAGCGGCGCGGACCGCGGCGTCGACGTCGGCGGCGTCGGCATGCGGGACGGAACCCACGCGCTCGCCGGTGGCGGGGGAGAACACCTCGAGGGTCTCGGTGGAATGCGGGTCGACCCACTGGCCGCCGATGAGCAACTGGGATCGGTCGCCACCGCCGACGATGGTGGCGGTGCTGGACTCCACGGTCTCGGTCATTGCGCGTGTGCTCCTCAGGAGGACGGGATCTTGCCCGGTCACGCAGCGGATTCTCGGCCGCCGGCAGGCAAGTGTGAACTACGGCACACGCAATACTAGAACACGTTCTAACTCCACCGCCAGGGGTGGGTGCCGCCGATCAGCTCCCGCCGAAGGCCGCCCGTGCCTCCAGGCCCTCCACGACGTAGTCGAGGACGTCCAGTTGTGCGGCAGGGTCGGCGGCCTCGAGAAGGCGTTGCTGATCGTGGGGCTCGATCCGGAGTCGATTGGCCCAGCGGTAGATCGGCGAGACGTCGGCCATCAGGGGATCGGCGTCGACGATGTCGAGCGCGGCGAAGACGGCGTCGGCGTCCTTGCCCGCCGCCTCGAGGATCCCGCGCAGGACGACGCGCAGGTGCCGGTCGATCTCATTTAGCCGCTCGAGGTGGGCGTCGGACAGTGCCGGCTCCGCGAGCACCTCGATCCGGGCCCGGGGATAGGGGTCGTCCGGAAGCCATTCGACGACCCGGAAACGGGAGGTGCCGGTGCCGGCCAGCAGCGCCCTGCCGTCGGGCAGCCGATCGGTGACGTCGGCGAGCACCAGGGTGCCCGCGTCGAATCGCACCTCTCCGCCGCCGACCTCGGGACCGCGGGCGATCAGCACCACCCCGAACCGCACCACCGGTCGCCCGTCGGACTCCTCCATGAGGTCGCCCACCATCTGCCGGTACCGGGGCTCGAAGACGCGCAGCGGCACCTCGCCACCCGGTAGCACGGCGGTGCCGAGCGGGAACATCGGCGAGACGAACTGCTCGCCGGCCGGGACGAACTGGTTCAGGGCTTGTCCGTCAGGCCTTGGGGCGTGCGTCGAGCACGACCTCGAACTCCAGCAGATCGGCGCCCGTCGCAACCGGCTTCGCGCGCTCGCCCGCGTGTGCCTCCCGGGCCGGCCCGCCCGCCCATGCCTGGAAGTCCTCTTCGGTCTCCCACTGGGTCACGACGAAGTACCGGTCGTCGCCCTTGACCGGGCGCAGCAGCTGGAAGCCGAGGAACCCCTTGGAGCCGTCGACCGAGCCGGCGCGGTTGGCGAACCGCTTCTCCAGCTCGGGGCCGGCGCCCTCGGGGACGGTGATTGCGTTGATCTTCACGACAGCCATGAGTCCACCTTATGCGCTGGGAGGGCGGTCGGGCCGGGAGTCGGCACGGCATTGCGGGGACCTGCCCTCGGCGGCCGCTACAGTGACACCCCATGGTCGAGACCCAGGCGATCGGCGAGATCGGGCTGCGTGACCACGGCGGCCCGGTGATCACCGACGACAACCGAGGAGCGCCGCCGAGCGGGCTGCCCGTCCGACCGATCGTGCTGCTGCACGGTCTGATGGGCCGCGGGCGCACCTGGCGGCGCCAGGTCCCGTGGCTGCGACGCTACGGGCGGGTCTTCACCTACGACGCGGCGTTCCACATGGGCGCGGACTTCCCGGAGCCCGACGATCCGGCCGAGTTGTGCACCGAGCGGTTCGTCGCCGACCTCGCCGAGATCCTCACCTGGATCGACCAGGGGCCGGCGATCCTCATCGGGCACTCGATGGGGGCGCTGCACGGATGGTGCACGGCCGCCGCATATCCCGAACTCGTCGCGGCGCTCGTGGTCGAGGACATGGCCCCCGATTTCCGCGGGCGCACGACCGCGAACTGGACGCCGTGGTTCGAATCCTGGCCCGAGCGATTCGATTCCGTGGACGAGGCGGTCGAGATGTTCGGTCCGGTCGCCGGCCGGTACTTCTACGAGGCCTTCGACGACGGGCGGCTCCACGGGCGAATCCCGGTGTGGTCGGCGATCGCCGAGGAGTGGGGCACCCGCCATTTCTGGGAGCAGTGGGAGGCGGTCTCGGTGCCGGCGCTGGTCATCGAGGCCGAGTACACCGTCGCCCCGCCCGGACAGATGCGAAAGATGCGCGCGCTCAACGAGAATGCCCAGTACCTGCACGTCGCCGGTGCCGGGCACCTCGTCCACGACGATGCGCCGCACGTCTACCGCGGCGCGGTGGAGGCGTTCCTCTCCGGTCTGGAGATCTGAACGGACCGGGCCACCGGCCAACATGATTCGGGGCGCACACGACGGATCGTGCGCGCCCCGAGTGGATTTGGCGGTGGTGTCAGTTCGGGTCGGCCGGAGCGATGGGCGCTCCGTTGAGGCGGCGCCAGCAGTGCACCAGGAACAGCTGGGCGACCGGGGCCGACACGATCAGTCCGACGTAGCAGACGAGAGCGCCGACGAGATTGATCACGTAGGTCACCAGCAGCGTGATGATCGAATCGCCGACCTTCGACTTGGTGAGCTCGAAGGACGCCTTCATCGCGTCGATCGGCGAGAGTCCCTTGTCGATGGTCGCGACCACCGAGAACATCAGGAAGAACAGGGCGAGGAGGCCCGGGATGATGCAGAGGACGTATCCGATGCCGGTGGCCAGGGCGACGAGGATCGCGGTGCCCACGACGGCGCCGAAGCGGATCGGGGTCAGAAACGACGCCGCGGTGACGGGTTCGCCGTTGGCGACGCGGACCGCGCCGGAGGTGATCGACGCCTGCACGTACAGGAGGCCGAGGATCAGCACGATGTACAGCACGATCATCAGGAACAGCCCGCCGGCGCCGAGGGTGGTCTCCTCCACAGTGACGCCATTGCTGAGATACACGGTTTCGGTGCTGCCGAAGAGCGCGACGCCCCAGATGGCCAGCGCGCCCACGACGAGCGCGAGGACGAAGACCACCAGGCCGGGCAGGATCATCGCGCCGACGTTGTTCTTGAACTTGTTGAACGCCCAGGAGAACGCCTCGCCCACGTCGACCTTGGTGCCGGCGGCGCCGGGCGGAACGGCTCCGCCGTGGTATCCACCGTACTGCGGGGCGCCGTACTGCGGGTTGCCGGGAGGCGGCGGGGGCGGTGCCTGACCGTATTGCGGCTGACCATATCCGGGCTGCTGACCGTACTGCGGCGGCTGCTGACCGTACTGGGGAGGCTGCTGGCCGTAGGGCGGCGGGGTCGACGGCTTGTTGAGATCTGGCTGCTGCCCGTACTGGGGCGGCTGCTGGCCGGATTGGTCGCCCGGCTGGTCCGGGTCCGACGGAGGGACAGGAGGATACGGCGGCTGGCTCATGGACGGGGACATTAGCAACGATCGTCGACCGGCGGGAGCCCATGCCCGAATGATCGAATGACTCACCGGCGTCGCCGGTGCGCCGGGACGCGAGGTCTCAGGCCTCGCCGGCGAGACAGTATCGGCCGTCGGAGGTGAGCTCGACGAGGCCGTCGACGAGCAGCGAATCGAGGGCGCGATCGCGCTGCGCGGTGTCCTTCGTCCACACGACGTCGAGCTTCTCTCGCTCGACCGCGCCGGTCGAGCCGCGCAGGACGTCGAGCAGCAACCCGCGGACCTGGCGGTCGGTGCCGGCGAACTTCTGGGTGCGTCGCGGCGGCCCCTGATGAGCGGGCCGGCCCAGACGGACCCACGTGCACCCGGTCAGCGGGCAGTTGTCGCACTTGGGGTTTCGTGCCGTGCAGACCAGTGCGCCCAGCTCCATCAGGGCCGCGGAGAACCGGGGCGCGGTCTCGGCGTACCCGCCGTCGGGGCGTCGCGGCAGCAGAGCCTCGGCGTCGGCGAGATCGCGCCGGGAGGGATTGCCCGGATGCTCGCGGCCGTGCACGGCCCGCGCGATGACTCGTCGGACGTTGGTGTCGACGACGGGAACCGCTCGGCCGTAGGCGAAGCACGCCACCGCGCGGGCGGTGTAGTCCCCGATCCCGGGCAGCGTCAGCATCGTCTCGACGTCGTCGGGCACTCTGTCGTCGTGCTCGCTCGCGAGGACCTTGGCGCATTCGTGCAGGCGCAGCGCGCGGCGCGGGTATCCGAGCTTGCCCCAGGCGCGCACGACCTCGCCCGGAGTCGAGGCGGCCATCGCCGAGGGGACCGGCCAGCGCTCCACCCAGGCGCGCCACGGCTCCAGGACCCGGGACACCGGGGTCTGCTGCAGCATGATCTCGCTGATGAGGATGTGCCACGCGGTGCACGACGGATCACGCCACGGCAGATCGCGTTCATGGGTATCGAACCAACCGAGCAAAGTGGCTGGTGGCACACTATTGAGCATGATCGGTATGACACCCCGCCAGGCCTGGCGCGTTCTGCGTGACGGCAACGAGCGATTCGTCACGGGCGAGTCCCAACATCCCAGCCAGGGTATCGAGGACCGCGAGCGCCTCGTCGGGGGGCAGCACCCCCATGTGGTGTTGTTCGGCTGCGCGGACTCCCGCCTGGCCGCCGAGATCATCTTCGACCAGGGTCTCGGCGACATGTTCGTAGTCCGGACCGCGGGACACGTGATCGACTCCGCCGTGCTCGGTTCGCTCGAGTACGCCGTCGAGGTGCTCGAGGTCCCGCTCATCGTGCTGCTCGGCCACGACAGCTGCGGCGCGGTGAAGGCCACCCTCGACGCCCTCGACGAGCTGCAGATCCCGGGCGGGTACATCCGCGACGTCGTCGAGCGCGTGGCGCCGTCGATCCTCGCCGGCCGCAGCGAGGGCCTGTCGCGGGTGGACGAGTTCGAGGCGCGCCACGTGGTCGAGACCGGCCGCCTGCTCATGCAGCGCAGCCGGATCGTCGCCGACCGCATCGCCACCGGCAAGCTCGCCATCGTGGGGCTGACCTACAAGCTCAGCGACGGCCGGGTCAATCTCGAGTCGGTCTACGGCGACATCGGCGAGAAGCCGTCGGCGAGCGTCCGGGTGCAGAGCGCCTGAGCCTCGGCCGCGCGGCCAAACCTGAAGGCGAACTCTAGACTTTGCCTGCTCGGAGGTGGTTTTCCGGCGCGACACGCCGTGTCGTGATCAACCGGAAGTCAAGATCCGGCCGTTAGCGTTGTGTTCGTGATCGAACCCCAGGGCCCACTGCCACCCGAGATCTACTGGCGACGCCGCATCGTCGCCGCGGGTGGCGCCGTGGTCATCGTGGGGCTGGTCGTCGCGCTGATCGTCTGGCTCACCGGCAACGGCGGTGAGGAACCGCAGAACACCGCGTCCACCGCGTCGGCGTCGACCAGCGCCGCCCCGTCGTCGGAACCCGCGCCCGAGTCCGAACCGCCCGCCGGCGACGCCGGTGCAGGAGGGTCCGGCGGAGGTGCGCCCGCAGGTGGGGGAGCGCCCGGCGGAGCACCAGCCTCCACCCCGGTCCCGCCGCAGTCGGCGGACCCGGCCGGCGCCGCAGGCGGCCCGCCCGGGCCCAACCTGTGCCCGGACCAGGCGATCTCGGTGGTGCTCTACACCGACAAGCCGACCTACACGGTCGGCCAGCAGCCGGTCTTCACCATCGTCACCACCAATGCAGGTCTCTCGGAGTGCACGCGCGACGTGGGCAAGGCCGCCCAGAACGTGATCGTGCGGACCCTCGACGGTGCGCGCACCCTGTGGTCGGCGCGCGACTGTTCCCCGATCAACACGGTCGACAACGTGGTCCTCAAGCCGGCTCAGCAGGTGAAGGACACGATCACCTGGTCGGGCACCACGAGCAGCCCGGGCTGTGAGCGTCCGCGCACCCAGGTGCCGCCCGGCTCCTACTCGGCCATCGGCAAGATGGGCGAGCGCGAGTCGTTCCCGATCACGTTCAACTTCGTGGCGCCCGCCGAGCAGCCCTGATCCCCGGTGTTCCCGGGTCGGTCACCTCGGCCCGGAGACGTCCTGCCGTGCTTGCGGGTGCAGAGAAGCGGTGCGGCGTCCGGGACGGACGGTTCTAGTCGTACCGCTCGATGCTGGTCTCGGCTAGCCGTGACAGCCCCTCGCGGATGTGGCGCGCCCAGATGCTGCCGATGCCCTCGACGGCCTGCAGGTCCGCCGACGTGCTGGCCAGCAGCGCCTGGAGCGTTCCGAAGCTGCGGACGAGCCGGTCCACGTGGGCGAACTGCAGCCGCGAGATGCGGGCGAGCAGCCGGTAGCCGCGCGGGCTCATCGCGGTGTCCTGCGCCTCGATCGTCGTCGGGTATCCGAAGGAGCCGGCCAGCTGGGTGAGGTCGAGGAGGTCGGCGTCGCTGAGCTCCTCGATCGCCTCGAGTGCCTGGCGCACGTCCTCGGTGGTCGCCGGCTCGGGGCTGGCGTAGTAATCGCGGACGAGGAGCTCGCGCATCGTGTCGTTGTCGCTGATGAGCTCCTCGAGCTGGAGGCTGACCTGGCGGCCGTTGGTGCCGAGCTCCAGCACGTACTCCTCGATCTCGACCGACACGCGACGGACCATCTCCATGCGCTGGGCGGCGGTCATCGCATCGCGCAACAGCACGTAGTCCTCGATCTCGGCCCGCGAGAGCGCCGCGATCACCTCGTCGAGGCGGGCCTTGTACCGCTCGAGCGTCGCCAGGGCGACGTTCGCGCGCGACAGGATCGGGTCGGGGCTCTCGACGACGCGCCGGACGCCGTCCACGTAGACGCTGACGATGGACATCGACGCGCTCACCGAGATGACCGGGTGCCCGGTCTGGATGGCGGTGCGCTCGGCGTTGCGGTGGCGGGTGCCGGACTCCTCGGTCGGGATCGACGGATCGGGGACCAGTTGGACGTTCGCGCGCACGATCCGCTTGCCGTCGGTGGACAGCACCACCGCGCCGTCCATCTTCGCCAGCTCCCGCAGTCGGGTGGGGGCGAACTCGACGTCGAGATGGAAGCCGCCGTCGCAGATCTTCTCCACGTCGGAGTCATGGCCGAGCACGATGAGCGCGCCGGTGCCGCCGCGCAGGATGCGCTCGAGCCCGTCGCGCAGCGGCGTGCCCGGCGCGACGCGCGCCAGCGTCTCGCGCATGAGGTCGGACTTCATCGCCTCGGTGACCATGTCTTCCCTTCTGGCAACCGGAGCGTGTCCGGAGGACGACGCCCCGCGGCGCCGGTCGGCACAACGGTGACTAGGGTACCGGGGTGTGAAGAGCAGCAGTTTCGTGGTGCCCGAGGAGCTCGACGAGCTCGTGCGCCACCCGAAGACGTCCCGCCCCGGGGAGCCGATGCGCCCGCACAACATGGTGTGCTTCGGATGCGGCGAGCAGTCGCCGCGGGGCCTGCACCTCGAGATGTTCGCGGGTGAGGGTTTCAGCGTCGTCGCAGAGATGCCCGTCGAGCATTGGATGGAGGGCGGGCCCGGCGTGATCCACGGCGGCATCCTCTCCAGCGCCTTCGACGACGTCATGGGGATGACGCCGCGCCTGATCGGCCCGGCGGCGGTCACGGTGCATCTCCAGGTCGACTTCATGCGACCCATCCCGGTCGGCGAGACGCTACATCTGCGCGCGGAGATCCTCGGCAAGCAGGGGCGCAAGATCTACACCGAAGGCGTTGCGCACCTTGGTGATCCGACCACGCCGGTGGCCCGCGCCCACGGCATCTTCGTGACCATCGACGCGCGCAAGCACTTCGCCGAGCACGTCGAGCGCAGCGCCAGGGCCGACGAGTTCAAGGCGGGCAAGCCCCAGGTCTGAGCGATCCTCGACTGCGCGGCCGGGCGCTCTCAGAAGGGGGCGTCGATCGGCGTCGAGTCCCGTAGATGCACCGCGTCGCCGAGGGTGGCGACCCGGAGGACCCGGATGCCCTTCGGCAGGACCTCGTCGGTCGCCGCCGGGATGATCGCCTCCCGGAAGCCGAGCCGCTTGGCCTCCGCCAGGCGCCGCGCGACCCCCGACACCCGCCGGATCTCACCGCCGAGGCCGACCTCGCCGACGACCACCGTGGACTGCGGGATGGGCTTGTTGGTGAGCGTGGAGTAGACGGCGAGCGCGATCGCGAGGTCGGCGGCCGGCTCGGTGACCTTCATGCCGCCCACGGTGGACAGGTAGACCTCCGACTTGGCGATCTCCCTGCGTCCGGCGCGCGCCTGCAGCACCGCGAGGACCATCGAGACCCGGTTCATGTCGAGACCGGACACCGCGCGGCGCGGGATGTTCATCTCGGTCGAGTTGGCCAGTGCCTGGATCTCGCCGACGAGCGCGCGCTTGCCGTCCATGGTCACCAGCGTGACGCTGCCGCTGACATCCGAATCACGCTGGTGCAGAAAGATTCCCGACGGATCGGGCACCTGGTGGATGCCGTCGTCGCGTTGCTCGAAGCAGCCGACCTCGTCGGCGGCGCCGAAGCGGTTCTTCACCCCGCGCACCATGCGCAGCGTGGAGTGCTTGTCGCCCTCGAACGCCAGCACCACGTCCACGAGGTGCTCGAGGGAACGGGGCCCGGCGACCGAGCCCTCCTTGGTGACGTGGCCGACCAGGATGACCGCGATGCCCCGGTTCTTCGCCAGCGACACCAGCGCGGTGGTCACCGCGCGGATCTGGGTGACGCCGCCGGTCACGCCGTCGGTTCCGGTGGCGACCACGGTCTGCACCGAGTCGACGATCATCAGCGACGGCCGTACCGAGTCCACATGCCCGAGAATCGTCGCGAGGTCGGTCTCGGCGGCCAGATAGACGTTCGGGTGCACCGCGCCGGTGCGTTCGGCGCGCATGCGGACCTGCCCGGCCGACTCCTCGCCGGTGATGTACAGCGCGACGCGGTCCTTTGCGGCCCAGTGCTTGACGGTCTCGAGCAGCAGCGTCGACTTGCCGACGCCGGGTTCGCCCGCGAGGAGGATGACCGATCCGGGGACGACGCCGCGGCCGAGCACGCGGTCGAGCTCGCCGATCCCCGTCGGGACGGCTGCGGTGGACTCGGCGTCGACATCGGTGATGCGTAGCGCGGGGCTGGACGGGGCGACGGCGGCCGTCGCGCGGGACGATGCCGCCGCCGGGATGGCCGCGACCTCGTCGATCGTGCCCCACTCGCCGCATTCGGGGCAGCGTCCGACCCATTTGGCGACCTGATGGCCGCAGCCCGTGCAGCGGTATGTCGATCTGGCTCTGGCCACCCGGTCAGAGTAGGCGTCGGCACCGACAGGATCGAACCGGGCCGACACGGGGCGGGTACGGCGCGGACCGTCCGGCGAAAAGAGGACGAGGCCCGGCAGATGCCGGACCTCGTCCTCGGTCTTCGTGGGGTGTCGGTCAGTGACCGCCGCCCTCGCCGTGCTCGTCCCCGCTGTGGTCGTGGCCGTCGTCGGGGCTGTGGCCCTCCGAGCCGTGGCCGCCCTCGCCCTCGCCGTGCTACTGGTTGTAGAACGTCGGCTCCGCGTTGCGCGGGACGTCCTGACGCGCGAGCTTGGCGCCGGCGTCGACCGGGGTGACGACGGTGACCTCACCGGCGTCGACCCACTTGCCGTTCTCCTTCTTCTCGAAGGCGAAGGTCAGCTTGGTGGTGAGGCCCGCGGCGACGGTCTTGCCGGCGTCGGTGAGCTCGGCGGTGATCTTCTGCTCGGCCGGGGCCGCGCCGACCGGGGTGCCGCCGCGCAGGGCCTGGCCCGGCGCGATCACGCGGGCCTCGGCGTCGGCGCCCTCGGTGAACTCGATCGTGCCCTTCTCCGGCTTGATCGACTTGAGGCGGTACGAGTCGACCTGGTCGCTGTTGGCGATGACGAACGCGACCTCGAAGGGTCCGCCGTTGCCGAACACGGTCGGGGCGTCCTTCTCCGGGTAGAGGATCTGCACGTCACGCAGCTGCAGTGCGTCGATGTTCACGTTCGCGCCGTTCACCGCGGGCAGCTGGTTTGCGGTCTGCGAGACTTGCCCCGCACCGCAACCGGTGGTGCCCAGGGCGACGGCGATGCCGATCGTGGCAACGGCGGTGGCCAGACGCGATGGCCGGACCGCCGACCGCCGTGCGGATGATGGAAGCACTGACACCCGATCCTCCCAGGTCATACGAAGTCGAATTGCAGCGCGCGAAACCCTGCACTACGCAGCGTAGTGGGCGCGGAGCGGAAAAGTCCGCCGGGGTCCCGATTCGGCACCGCGTGGCGCCTCGGCGGGGTGCCGCGGGAGTCCGCCGCGGACCCACTCCCGCGGCCCGGTTTGCGTGACCCGCGACACGCTGCTACGGAACCCTCGCCCACCTCGGAAGAGCGTGTGCTGCAACCGGTTCACCGCCGTGACCTGCACCGTTGGGTGGGGCACTCGGAACGCCCGTGCTAGACTGGGATCACTCGAAAGGGGCAAGGAACATTGAATTTCAAAGTTGGCGACACCGTCGTTTACCCCCATCACGGTGCTGCTCGGGTCGAGGACATCGTGACCCGGACCATCAAGGGTGAGCAGATCGAATACCTTGTTCTCAAGGTTGCCGACGGTGACATGACCGTTCAGATTCCCTCCTCGAAGTTGGAATATGTGGGCGTCCGCGACGTGGTCGGGCAAGAGGGTCTCGATCAGGTCTTCCAGGTGCTGCGGGCCCCGCACACCGAAGAGCCGACCAACTGGGCGCGGCGGTTCAAGGCGAACCAGGAGAAGCTGATCTCCGGCGACATCATCAAGGTTGCCGAGATCGTCCGCGATCTCTGGCGCCGTGAGCAGGACCGCGGACTCTCGGCCGGTGAGAAGCGCATGCTGACCCGCGCCCGTCGCGTCCTCGTCGACGAGCTGTCGCTCGCGCAGAACACCGACGACGAGAAGGCTGCCAGCATTCTCGACGAGGTTCTCGCCGCCGCCTCCTGATCGGGTCCGCCTGGATCAGGAAAGAACACACAGTGACCACCACGCCGGAGAGTTCCGGCGCAGGAGTCTGCGTCATCATCCCGGCCGCCGGGTCGGGCACCCGACTCGGCGAGCCGGTGCCGAAGGCGTTCGTCGACGTCTGCGGCCGGACGATCATCGAACGATGCGTCGACAACATCCCGGATTCCCTGGATGCGTCGATCGTCGTCGTGGTGCCGGCCGACCTCGTCGACCGTGCGCGTGAGCTGTTGCCGGACGTCACGATCGTGCCCGGTGGCGCTCATCGGTCGGAATCGGTGCGTGCCGGGATCGCCGCGGCCGACGCCGCCGACATCCTCCTCGTCCACGACGCGGCGCGGCCACTCACGCCTGCGCACGTCTTCACCCGGGTCGTCGAGGCGGTCGCCTCCGGACACCCCGCGGTCGTCCCCGGGCTCCCCGTGGCCGACACGCTCAAGCAGGTCGTCGTCTCCGACGACGGCCTCGAACGCGTCGAGCGCACCGTCGATCGAGAACCGCTGCGCGCCGTCCAGACGCCTCAGGGATTCACCCGGGAGGCGCTGCTGCGCGCCCACGCCGACGACTCCGGTCTCGCCACCGACGACGCCGGCCTGGCCGAGCGCTGCGGCATCGACGTCCATGTCGTCCCAGGAGACCCCCTCGCCATGAAGGTCACCACCCCGTGGGACCTGAAGATCATCCGCGACGTCGTGTCGGAGAGCGCCGAGGCAGGGGAGCGGCGATGAGGGTCGGCATCGGAACCGACGCCCACCGGGTCGACGAGTCCGCGGAGTGTTGGATGGTCGGTCTGCACTTCCCGGGCGACGCCGGATGCGAAGGCCATTCCGACGGTGACGTCGGCGCCCACGCCCTGTGCGACGCCGTCCTCTCGGCCGCCGGTCTCGGCGACGTCGGCTCGGTCTTCGGGACCGGCCGGCCGGAATGGGAGGGCGTCTCCGGCGTCGCCATGCTCCGGCACGTCGCCGAGCTGATCGCTGCCGAGAACCTCCGGGTGGTGAACGCCGCGGTCCAGGTCATCGGCAACCGTCCCAAGATCGGCCCGCGTCGCGCCGAGGCCCAGGACGTCCTGTCGGCGGCGCTCGGCGGTCCCGTCTCGGTGTCGGCGACCACGACCGACGGCCTCGGCATGACCGGCCGCGGAGAGGGCATCGCCGCCGTCGCCACCGCACTCCTCGACGACCTGTGAGCGTCGCGTGAGGATTCGACCCGCCGCTGTGCTCACCACCGACGCCGCCCGCGCGTCGGCGGCGGGACGCGACGCGCGGCGATGAAGCTCTCGAGTTCGGAGTCGTGGGAGGTCGAGCCCGGCGACCTCGTCCGGTGGCGTCCGGTTCCGGTCGGTGAGGCGGAGGGGACGAGCACCCCGATCTCGGAGAGCGAGCGATTCCACCTGGCCGCGGTGGCCGCCGGCCAGCCCGGCTGGATGGCGCTGACGCTGGACTTCCCGAAGTCGCTCGACCCGGACCGGCTCGGAGCGGTCGTCGGCGAGGTCGTCGGCCGTCATGACGTGCTGCGCGGCCACTACGTGCGCACGCCCGACTCCGGTTTCGCCCGCCTGCTCCACCCCGCGGCCGCCGTCGAGGCCGGCGTGCAGGAGGCGTGTCCCGACCGCGACGCACGGGACCTCGGGGCCCGGCTCGCGCGCGAGATCAGCGAGACGTGCGACCCGTTCGGGCCGCTGCCGCACTTCCTGGCCGCGGTCATCCGGCCCGACAGCACGACCCTGATCTGCGCCTTCGACCACTGCTACGTCGACGCACGCTCGTTGTCGCTGCTGACGTGGGAGATCTGCGAGCTGATGGCCGGACGCGGACTGCCACCCGCGGAGTCGGGACTCGATGCCCTGCGCCGGATGGCGGAGGTGGAGGCTTCGGTACCGCCCGACGATCCCCGCGTCGCCGAGTGGGGGAGCTTCCTGACGGCCGCCGGCTGGCGTGTGCCGGAGTTCCCGCTCGACCTCGGCGTGGCCACCGGTGCCGCGCTCCCGGTGGGCACGATGGTCCGGACCCTGCTGTCGGCGGAGGACGCGGCGCGGTTCTCCGCGACGGTCGGCGGGGTCGGCGCCCGCACCTACCCGGCGCTGCTCAGCTGCGCGGGCAAGGCGATCCGGGCCGTCGGCGGCCCGCGGGAGGTGGCGACGGTGGTCCCGGCCGGCACCGGGGCGGGACCGGGGTGTGTCTGCTGGTCGGTGGGCAATGCTCCGCTGCTGATCTGGTCGGACGGCGACCTCGCGCCCGCCATGGCCCGCAACACCGAACGCCTCGCGAACGCCCTGCCGCTGGCCGGGATCGGGCTGACGCCGGTCTTCGCGGCCTACGGAGACCGCCTGCGGCCGAGCCGCAACGACGTCTTCATGATGTCCTACGTCGACTACACGCGGGTGCCGGCGCCCGCGGGCGAGGTGACGGTCCGGCAGGTGTCGTGCCAGAAGCCGACCGACACCGCGCAGTGGTGGTTCTGGCGCGACGAGGACGGCATCCACGTCCGCGTCCGCTACCCGGACACCGAGCGTGCCGTGCAGGTGCTCGCCGAGACCCTCGACGAGATGACCGCCCTGGTCGGGTCGGTTCTGCGCGCGGGCGGTTCCGCCGGCGGCCCGTGAGGTCGCCTGGGCCGGACGGAGCCGCCGAGGGCGTGCCTCGTGTGGGCGGTCGTCGGATCCCGGTCCGGTAGGATGGCCGGTCGTGACCCTGCGCCTGTATGACACCAGCTCCCGAGAGGTGCGCGACTTCGTGCCGCTGCGCCCAGGCCAGGCGACGGTGTACCTCTGTGGCGCCACGGTGCAGGGGGTTCCCCACATCGGACACGTCCGCAGCGGCATCGCCTTCGACATCCTCCGTCGCTGGCTGGCCCACAAGGGCCTCGACGTCCTGTTCGTCCGCAACGTGACCGACATCGACGACAAGATCCTCCGCAAGGCCGCCGAGGCCGGCCGTCCCTGGTGGGAGTGGGCCGCGACCCACGAGCGGGCCTTCGACGACGCCTATCGCGCGCTCGGCGTGCTGCCGCCGTCCGGCGAGCCGCGGGCCACCGGCTTCGTCACGCAGATGGTCGAGTACATGGAGCGCCTGATCGAGCGGGGCCACGCCTACACCGCCGACGGGAACGTCTACTTCGACGTGCGCAGCCTGCCCGACTACGGCGCGCTCTCCGGGCACAAGCTCGAGGACGTGCACCAGGGCGAGAGCGCCGGCACCGGCAAGCGCGACCACCGCGACTTCACGCTGTGGAAGGCCGCCAAGCCCGGCGAGCCGTCCTGGCCCACCCCGTGGGGCCGCGGACGGCCCGGCTGGCACCTCGAGTGCTCGGCGATGGCGACCAGCCTCCTCGGCGCCGAGTTCGACATCCATTGCGGCGGCATGGATCTGGTCTTCCCGCACCACGAGAACGAGATCGCGCAGGCGCACGGCGCGGGCGACGCGTTCGCGCGCTACTGGCTGCACAACGGCTGGGTCACCATGGGTGGCGAGAAGATGAGCAAGTCGCTCGGCAACGTGGTGTCGATCCCCGCGATGCTCGAACGCGTCCGTGCCGTGGAACTGCGCTACTACCTCGGCAGCGCCCACTACCGTTCGATGCTCGAGTACTCCCCGGGCGCGCTCACCGAGGCCGCCGCCGGCTACCGGCGCGTCGAGTCGTTCCTGCAGCGCGTCTCCTCGCGGGTGGGCGAGGTGGCCGTCGGCGAGATCGCCCCGGCCTTCGGCGAGGCGCTCGACGACGACCTCGGTGTGCCGGCCGCGCTGGCCGTCGTGCACAACGTCGTCCGCGAGGGCAACACCGCGCTCGAGGGCGGTGACGGCGCGGCCGCGCTGGCCGCGGCGTCGAGCGTGCGCGCCATGATGGGCATCCTCGGCGTCGACCCGCTCGACGCGCAGTGGGCGACAGTCGGCGACGAGTCGGCCGCGACCGCGGCGCTCGGCGTGCTGGTGCGCGCGGAACTGCAACGGCGCGCCGAGGCGCGCGCGGCCAAGGACTGGGCCACCGCCGACGCGGTGCGCGACCGCCTGGCCGAGGCCGGTATCGAGGTGACCGACACCCCGGACGGTGCACAGTGGGCATTGAAGGGTGAGGCCTGATGGCTGGTAATTCCAAGCGCCGCGGCGCGGTACGCAAGTCCGGGACCAAGAAGGGGCAGGTCGTCGGCTCCGGCGGCCAGCGCCGGCGCGGCCTCGAGGGGCGCGGGGCGACCCCCAAGGCGGTCGACCGTCCGTACCATCCCGCGCACAAGCGGGCCAAGGCCGCATCCAAGGCGAAGACCACCCGTCCGCGGGCCAAAGAGGACGGCCCCGAGTACGTCCTCGGACGCAATCCCGTCGTCGAATGCCTGCGCGCCGAGGTGCCCGCGACGGCGCTCTATCTGGTGGCCAGCACCGAGCCCGACGAGCGGATCGCCGAGGCCGTCAAGCTCGCCGCCGACCAGGGGATCTCGATCCTCGAGGTCGCCAAGCCCGAACTCGACCGCATCTCGACCAACGGCATGCACCAGGGCATCGCACTGCAGGTCCCGGAGTACGAGTACGCCCACCCCGACGACCTGATGGCCGACGCCCAGGCCAGCGGCACGCCGCCGCTCCTGGTGGCGCTCGACAACATCACCGACCCGCGCAATCTCGGCGCGGTGATCCGCTCGGTGGCCGCCTTCGGCGGGCACGGCGTGGTGATCCCCGCGCGGCGCAGCGCGAGCGTGACCGCGGTCGCGTGGCGCACGAGCGCCGGGGCGGCGGCACGTCTTCCGGTCGCGCGGGCCACCAACCTCAACCGCACGCTCAAGGAGTGGGCCGAGACGGGCGCCCAGCTCGTCGGCCTCGACGCCGACGGGGACGTGTCCCTCGATGACTACGACGGCACCGGCCCGACCGTGATCGTCGTCGGCTCGGAGGGCAAGGGTCTCTCGCGCCTGGTCCGCGAGAACTGCGACTCGATCCTGTCGATCCCGATGGCCGGCGAGGTCGAGAGCCTCAACGCATCGGTGGCCGCGGGTGTGGTGCTCGCCGAGTTCGCCCGCCAGCGCCGGCAGCGGTAGGTCACGCGGAGGCGCTGCGGCTCAGCGCTTTCCGGGCTCCGAGGGTTCCAGCACGACACCGGCCGCGGCGAGCGCCTCGCGGACGGCCCGGGCGTGTTCGACGGCGCCCGGGGTGTCGCCGTGCAGGCAGATGGAGTCGGCGGAGACGCCGATGACCGAGCCGTCGATCGCGCGCAACCTGCCCGATGTCGCGAGATCGACCACGCGACGGGCGATCTCGTCGCTGTCGGACAGGACCGCACCGGGTTGGGTACGCGGGACGAGAATGCCCTCCGGGGTGTAGGCGCGGTCGGCGAAGGCCTCGACGATGATCGGCAGGCCGGAGCGTTCGGCCCGGGCGAGGACCTCCGAGTTCGGCAGGCCCATCACCGCCAGCCCGGGGTCCACGTCGCGGATCGCGGTGATCACCGCGTCCGCCTGCTGCTCGTGGTGGACCACCGTGTTGTACAGCGCTCCATGGGGTTTCACGTAGGACACGGTGCCGCCGACCGACTTCGCGATCGCCTCGAGCGCGCCGATCTGGTAGACGAGGTCGGCGATCAGGTCGTGCGAGGTCATCTCCATGAACCGGCGGCCGAAGCCCGCGCGGTCCGGATAGGACACCTGCGCCCCGATGCGCACGCCCTTCTCGACCGCGGCCCGGCAGGTCGCCAGCAACTCGGCCGGCGTCCCGGCGTGGAAGCCGCAGGCCACGTTGGCGGAGGTCACGATCGTCAGCATCGACTCGTCGTCGCCGACGCCCTCGCCGAGGTCGGCGTTGAGGTCGATGACGGCGTGCGCCCGGTCGGCGGTCATGGCTCACATTCTAGGTCCGGCCGCGACGGCCCCTGCGGTGGCGGCGGTACGCACGACCCGTGGATGTCGCGAGCGGCCGGACGATTCGCCCGATTCGTCTACGGTGTGGGTATGGCACTGCTCGACACCAAGGTCACCACGGTCAACGGCGTCGTCGGTGGCGCCCGGGGGAAGCGGCTGCGTCGCGGGACGATCAGCTGGCGGGGGATACCGTTCGCCGCACCGCCGGTCGCACACCGTCGCTTCCGGGCCCCGCAACCCGCCCACGACTGGCCGGGCGTCCGCGACTGCACGAGGATCGCGAAGGCCGCGATCCAGGAGAAGCGCTTCACCGCGGTGGCCCCGGGCAAGTTCGCGCCCATGAGCGAGGACTGCCTGACCCTCAACGTGTTCTCCCCGGAGGTGGCCTCGAGCCGGCCCCGCCCGGTGATGGTGTTCATCCACGGCGGCGCCTTCATCCTCGGCACCGCCGCGACCCCGCTCTACGACGGCGCGTTCCTCGCCCGCGCGCAGGACGTCGTCGTGGTCACCGTCCAGTACCGGTTCGGCCCGTTCGGCTTCCTCGACCTCTCGCAGTTCGCCACCGAGGACCGGCCGTTCGACGCCAACGTCGGCCTGCTCGACCAGATCGCCGCGCTGCAGTGGGTCAAGGAGAACATCGCCGCGTTCGGCGGCGACCCCGACAACGTGACCGTGTTCGGGGAGAGCGCCGGCGGGACGTCGGTCCTCGCCCTGCTGTCCGCACCCGCGGCCACCGGCCTGTTCCATCAGGCGATCGCCCAGAGCCCGGCGCCGGAACTGATCGTCGAGCAGTCCGACGCGACCGTCTACGCCGACGAGTTCGTGCGCATCCTGCGCGACCCGCAGCGCCGGCACACCCGGATGGAGCGCGACGAGGAACCCGTCGACCCGGCCGAGGCGCAGCGCCTGCTCACCGACCCGAACCCCGCCCGGCTGCTCGACGCCGGAAACAAGCTGATGCGGTTCGCCATGCACGCCTCCGGCGGGGCGATCCCGTTCGCACCCGTCGTCGACGGCGAGGTGCTGCCGCGGTCGCCTCTCGACGCGGCGGCCGGGGGACTGACGATCCCGGTGCCGCTCGTCATCGGCAGCAACAAGGACGAGGCGAACCTCTTCGCCAAGCTCTGGAAGGTGCTGCCCGACGCCGAGCGAACCCTGATGCGCGTCGAGGACGAGGAGGTCCGCAGGGAGATCGCGGCGCACTACGACAACGGCGACCGCGACCGCATCCGACTGGCCGGCGACTCCATCTTCTGGGCCCCGATGACCGCCTTCGCCGACGGCCACAGCAGGGTCGCGCCGACGTACGTGTACCGCTACGACTACCGCACGAAGGTGTTGGAGGCCACCGGGTTCGGGGCCACGCACGCCACCGAGCTGTTCACCGTGTTCGGCGCCTACCGGGCCCCGCTGGGTGCCGGCCTGGCCGTCGCGGACTGGCCCGGGACGCGGCGCGTCACCGAAAACGTCCAGGCCCGCTGGGGCAACGTCGCCCGCAACGGCGACCCGGGTCTCGGATGGCCGGTCTACACGACCGCCGACCGCAAGGTGCTGGTCATCGACGATCCCGACCACGTCGTCGCCGACCCGGACACCCTGCGACGCCAGGCCTGGTACCGGGTGCACGCTCCCGCCGGCTCGTGACGGGCCCGCGGCAGGCGGGCCTCAGCCGGGCAGCCACTCGGTCGGCGGGTCCGCCGCGAGGAAGTTCAGCACCAGCGGATTGAACAGCTCCGGCGACTCCACCGGCATGATATGCGTCCCGGGCAGCACCGCGAACCGCGCCTTCGGCAGGGCCCGGACGATCTCCAGGGCGTGTTCCACCCGCACGATGCCGCGATCGGCCATGACCACCAGGGTCGGCGCTTCGACGCCGGCGAAATCGCGGACCGGGTACTCGGGCTCGGTGGTGATCATGCGCAGTGTCTTGTCGAAGACGACGCCGAAGTGCTCGGGCCCGTCGGGCGAGGTCGCGTCGTGGTGCTGGCGCAGGTAGTCGATGGTCTCGGGGTTTCGGCGCAGCACGAGCTCGACGAACTCGTCGGTGTGCCGGCCGCTGCTGTTCAGGTAGCCGTTGACGTACACCACGCGGTTGACCAGGTCGGGTCGCTCCCGTGCGACGAGCAGCGCGACGACAGCGCCGTCGGCCCAGCCGACCAGGTTGGCGCGGGTCCCGACCACGGTCTCCAGGTAGTCGACGGTCCGCTCGAGGATCGTCGCGAACGTGTACTCGCCGGGCACGTCCGGGCTGTGCCCGTGCCCGGGGCGTTCGGGCAGGTAGACGCGCAACCCCGCGTCGACGAAGTCGGTCACCTGCGCGCCCCATGTCGCGGCCGAGGCGAACAGGCCGTGCAGCAGCACGGTCGGGACGCCCTGTGGGTCGCCGCCGCAGAAATGCCAGATCGTCGACCCGGCGACCTCCACGTAGACGCCGCCGTCGACCTCCTCGCCCACGAGTACCGGTCGCATGACGCTCCCTCGACGCAGATGTGCAGATGTGTGTCGCCGCAATGGTCGCAGAGTCGCCTGCCGGCCGGAGGGATCGTTGGAGAATCGAAATCTGTCGGACGGACGCCCCGCAATTTCGTGACCGGGAACATCAGCACCGTGTCCATCGGTCAGGGGACATCTCGGGATGGTCTAGGTTTGACGATGGCAAGTCAGGGTTCTGAATGGTCTGAGTGACGGACGGGTGGCGCGGCGACGTGACGGGGAATCGGTGGTTCGGACGGACACGGGTCGCGGCGGTACCTGTTCTTCCTCGCCTGGGCAGCGCGTCGTCTGATCCGGTGGGTGTCCACCGACGACGTGCACGAGCTCGTCGTCGCGGGCATCGCGCTGGCGCTGTCCTACCTCACCCGCTACGACGGCGGCGCGGCGGCGTTGGCCGCCGGGGCCGTCGTCGGATGGATCACGTACCGGCGGCGTGACCCCCGCAAGCGGATTCCGCGGGCCCTCGTCGACGTCACCATCGTCGTCGCGCCGGCCGCGCTCGCGTTCGTCGTCTGGGCGGCGACGGGCTGGCTGATCACCGGAGACGCGTTCGCGCAGTTCACGTCCGAGTACGGCAACGCGGCCATCATCGCGCAGTCGGGCGGGTCGGGCTCGTCGGCGACCTCCGAGGCGTTGGGGTTCTCGGCGATGGAGATGCTGATCCTGGCTCCGCTGTTGCCGCTGCTCGCGCTCGTCGTCATCGCGTACCGGGCACGCAGGCACCGGCTGGCCCCGCTGGCGCCGTGCCTGATGATCGTGGCCGTGCTGGCGTTCCAGGTGCTCACCTACGCCCGCGGATCGACGTTCGGCTTCCTGCGCTTCTACATGACGGTGACCGTCCTCGCCGCGATCCTCGCCCTGTTGTCGGTGCCGCGGCGGGCGCCCATACCGGTGCGGCGCCTGGGCGCCCACGCGGACATCCCCGGGACCCTCCCGCACCCATCGGCCCTCCGCTACCGGCTCGCCGCGACCCTGGCGGTGATCGCGAGTCTCGTGGCGCTGCCGGTGACCGCCGAGGGGATGACATCGCCCAAGTACGCGCCGCAGGAGTTCGCGCTCGCGTCGGTCGTAGACCCGCAGCCGGACTCCGTCGATCCGAAGTACCTGGACGAGCAACGCGTCGTGCGCACCTTCTCCACCGAGCGGGCGCTCGCCGAGTACCTGGACTCGCTCGACCTCCCCGACGGTTCGGTGCTGACCGACACGGTCTACGGATTCGCCGTGGTGGTCCAGTCCGCGCGGCCGAAGCAGTTCGTCATCCCGTCGGACCGGGACTTCACCGCGCTGCTCGAGAACCCGGCCGGCGGCGGGGTGAAGTACTTCCTGACCGTCCCGAACGAGGGGCGCGGCGCGTCGGACGCGATCAACCAGCGTTATCCGACGATGTACGACAACGGCGCCCAGATAGGCGCGCTGGTCCTCGAGGCCCGGAACCAGGGCGTCGACCAGCCGGACTGGCGGGTGTACGAGATCGTGCGGTAGGCGGCGATACCGGTCGGGGTCACCCGCTGAACCGGGAAGCGCTCTCGTGCAGCATCTTCCACGCCGGATCCGACGGGCCGATGTCGTAGGTGCAGTCCTGGTGCCGCGGGTCGGGCACATACGACCACAGCAGGGCGCCCGCTGTCCCGGCCTCGCGCTGCCGGGTGATGGCGGCGTCGAACCGGCGTGCCCGCTCCGTCACCGACAGGCATGAGCCCGCCTCGATGCCGATCTCGTTGACCACCAGGGGTTTGCCGAGTTCTCGTGCCTGCTCGATGCGGGCGCGCAGGTTGCTGCCCCGGGGTCCGCCGTCGGGATCGCCCACGCTCTCGTAGGCGTGGTAGTCGAGGACGTCGATCCCGGTGGAGCGGCTCACCTGTGCGTATCCGTCGCCCGCCAGGCCGCACTGGTCGCCGCCGACCAGGCCGGCGAAGATCGGCCGTTCGGGGTCGAACTGTCGCAGGTGCGCGCCGGCGCGATCGAAGAACCTGCGGAGCACGGGGGTGGCGTCGTGCGGGCACGTGCGGTCCACCCACTCGCACGAGGCGCCGCACTTGCTGGCCTCCGGCTCGCCGACGAGCTCCCAACCCGCGACCGCCCGCTCCTCGCGCCAGCGGGTGACCGCCGTCTCGACCCGGTCGGCGAAGGTCAGGCCGTGCGTCAGGGCGCGGGTCTCCCACTCTCCGGCGTAGAAGTCGTAGTCCTTGAACTCGTCGTCCTCACAGACTCCCGACACGCCGGTCAACACGGGGAGGACCAGTTGCTCGTGGCGCGCCGCCGCCTGGAAGACACGGTCGAGCGGCCCGAAGTCGAGCATCCCCGTGTTCTTGTCGACCACGAACGACGAGTAGAGGTTGAAACGGGTGAGCGAACGGGGCGGCAGCGCAGCGAAGTAGGCGTCGAGATCGACCTCGGCGCCGCATCCCTCGTTGACCGACCAGTCGGTTCCCGGTTGGTACGCGTTGAGCCCGATCGGCCACCACGGGCTGTCGTCGAGCATGAGACCGGTCGGGGTCGCCTGGACTCGGGGACCGGGCGTCTCGGATTCGGCGGCCGGTATCTCCGGCGAGCAACTCGTCATTCCGAGCAGCACGACGACGGCCAGGGCGACGGTGGTCACGAGGACGGCAACCGCTCGGGACCTCGCCCGGTCGGCTGCCGGGTCCGTCGTCGGCCCCGGGTTGCGGTGGATCACGGGATGGGAGATCACTCGCGGGTCAGACACGGGGCTCGACGAAAGCCCCTCCGACCACGCACTCGGCGCGGATTCGTGGCCATGTCGGGACCTTCGACCCGGATTGCCTAGGGTGGCGGGCATGGCGGGAAGACCCAGGCGGAGTCCGATGGCGAGAACCGGTGCCGTGCTCGTCGGCATCGGCGTGACGGTCGTCGTGGCCGGTGGGTGCGGTTCGACGCCCGGCGGGGGACCGGAGGCGACGGGGGCCCACTCGTCGACAGCCGTCGAGACCACCGCCCCCGCGACGTCGTCCCGGGCGGGGTCGGTCGGCGCGTCGACGACCCGACGGGCACCGCGCGACGGGTCACCGAGTCCGACGGTCGTCTATCGCCCGCCCTATATCGATCACGTGGAGTGGACCGACACCGCGGTGGGCCCGAGCCTGTCGGTGTTCCCGACCACGTCCGGGCGCCACACCGACGACCCGGCCGGGATGGCCACGGCCTGGCAGGAGGTCCTGGCTCTCGAGCCGGGCGCGGACACGCCGGGGATGCAGGCGCAGTTCGACTGCCACTGGCGGTTCGCGCGGATCGTCGATCCAGAGAAGGCGAGCTGGAACCTCGAGCCCGGGCGTCCGGTGGTCACCGAGCAGGAGATGATCTCCGCGCGGTGCAACCCCGGCTTCGCCGAGGAGTACTGAGCGTCGCCGAGCGCGTCGGGAGACCGGCTCAGCGGGTGCGGTACACGCGGCGCGAGCCGACGATCCGGCACGCCACGTAGATCACGAACGAGATGATCGTGACGAACACCGATACCGGCAGCTTGGGGGCCAGCGACAGGAGCAGCCCGCCGATCGCGACGACCTCGGCGAACACCACCGACAGCACCAGCGCACGCACCGGGTTGGCGGTGATCCGCGCCGCGGCCGCGCCGGGGGTGATCAACAGCGACATCACCAGCAGGGCGCCGATGATCTGCACCCCCTGGGCGCAGGCGAGGCCCATGACGATCGCGAAGACCACCGACAGGGTGCGCACGGGCACGCCGCGCGCCTGTGCGACCCGCGGGTCGGTGGAGGCGAACAGCAGCGGCCGGTAGATGACGGCGAGGACCGCCACGACGATCGCCGCGGTGATCGCGATAGCCACCAGTCCCTGCACGCCCACGCTGACGACTTGGCCGGTGAGCAGGGCGAAGCCCGTGCCGATCCGCCCGTAGAGCGCGAGGAACAGCACACCGATGCCGAGCCCGAAGGCCATCACCACGCCGATGACCGAATCGCGTTCGCGCGCCTTGTTGCCCATCCAGCCGAAGACGGCCGCCGCGACGACCGCGCCGATGACGCCGCCGAGGTTCACGCTGAACCCGGCGAGCAGCGCCGCGGCCGCACCGGTCACCGAGAGCTCGCTCGCGCCGTGCACGGCGAACGACATCTGCCGGGCGACGATGAGCGGGCCGAGCAGCCCGCCCACCAGGCCGAGGAGGGCCATCGCCAGCAGGGCGTGCTGCACGAAGTCGTAGCCGAGCAGGTCGGCGGTCGTGGAGAAGTCCCACAGGTCGCTGAAGCTGCGTTCGGCGGCCAGGGTCGTCGTGGCGCTCATGCGGGGCGGCTCCCCGGCGTCTCGGGCGCGACGCAGTGGTGGGCGTCCTCGCCGCCGATCACCACCAGCCGGCCGTTCACCCGCAGCACCTCGACGTCGCTGCCGTAGAGCTCGCTGAGGGTCTCGGTGGTCATGACCTGCTCGGGGGTGCCGATGCGGAACCGGCCCCCCACGAGGTAGAGCACCCGGTCCACGTAGGGGAGGATCGGGTTGATCTCGTGGGTGACGAACACGACGGCGGTGCCGGCCTCGCGCCGCCGGCGGTCGATGAGGTCGACGACGACGTGCTGATTGGTGGGGTCGAGGCTCGCGAGCGGCTCGTCGCACAGCAGGAGGTCGGGCTCGCTCACCACGGCCTGCGCCACCCGCAGCCGTTGCTGTTCTCCGCCGGAGAGCACGCCCAGAGGTGCGTCGGCGTAGTGCCGCGCGTCCACTGCGTCGAGCGCGCGATCGACCAGCTCCCGGCGCCGGGCGCGGCCACGCAGACCCAGACCCCAGCGGTTGCCGTCCACGCCGAAGCCGACGAGGTCGCGCCCGCGGATGGCCATCGGATCGGCGTCGTCGGCGTGCTGCTGAGGGATGTAGCCGACGGCCTCGGTGGTCTCGACCGTGCCGCTGCGCAGCGCGTACTGGCCGAGCAGGACGCGCAGGAACGACGTCTTGCCCGATCCGTTGGGGCCGAGCACCGCGACGAACTCGCCGGGTTCGATGGCGAGGTCGAGGCCGTCCCAGAGCACGCGATCCCCGAACGCCAGGCGGGCCCCGGAGAACGTGACGACCGGCCGGCCGCCGCGTTGCGCCGACACGGGACCGGGGGTCACCGGGCTCCGCCGGAGGCGAGTGCGGCCGACAGTTCGCCGATCTGGTCGCGTTGCCAGGTGAGGTAATCGGTGACGCCGTCGGGCAGGGTCTCGGTGAAGTCGACGACGGGCACGCCGGCCTTCTTCGCGACGCCGAGCATCGCCTCGGTCACCGGGTCGATGGCCTGGACGTTGTAGATCAGCGCCTTCACCCCGCGGTCGGCGAGCAGGTCCTGCATCGCGGCGCGGTCGGCCGCCGACGGCGACTGGCCCTCCTCCACGGCCTGGGTGAACCCGGCCGGCGCGGCGTCGACGAGCCCGGCCTCGCTCAGCAGGTACCCCGCGAGCGGCTCGGTCTGGGCGACCTTCGTGCCGTCGTGCGCCTTGCGGATGGCGGCCAGTTCGGCGCGCAGGCCGTCGATGCCGGTGGTGAAGGTCTTCGCGTTCTCCCGGTAGGTCTCGGCGTTGGCCGGGTCCTGCTCGGCGAGTGCGTCGGCGATCTCGTCGGCGACCTCCGCGACGACGGGGAGGTCGTAGAAGACGTGCTCGTTCTGTCCGTCGGCCGGGTGCTCGTGGGCCGAGTGGTCGTGGTCGTGCGATCCGTCCTCGTGCGTGCCGTGCTCGTCGCCGGTGAACAGCGCGTAGGCGTCGATGACGGTGGCGTCGGAGTTGCGCGCGGCCTGCTCCATGTAGGCGTCGTAGTGCCCGCCGTTGACGACCAGCACGTCGGCGTCGGCGATCTGCGCGGTGTCGGCGGCCGACGGCTCGAACTCGTGGGGGTCGCCCTCGGTGCTGGTGTAGATCGCGGTGACCCGGGCCTTGTCCCCGGCGACCGCGGATGCCACCGCGCCCCACACGTTGGTGGAGGTGACCACGGTCGGCGTGCCGTCACCGGTTCCCGACTCTCCGGAGCATCCGGCCAGGGCCAGTGCGGCTGTGGACAGTGCACCGGCGGCCGCCAGCAGCGTTCTCCTCATGGACACCCTTTACGCAAATGACAATCGTTACCGAAAACAGTGTAGGGGATCGTCCGGGCCGGTGCGAAGCGCATCGGTGATCTCTGTCTCGTCTTCGCGATGAGCGGTGCGCGGGCGGTCCGCGCCGGTGCTGTGCGCCGCAGGTGTCGCAGCTTCTCTAAGGTGGAGGGCATGACCTCCAGCCCGATACCGCGGCGTGTCGCGTTGATCTCCGTGCACACCTCGCCGTTGGCGCAGCCGGGCACCGGCGACGCGGGCGGATTGAACGTCTACGTGTGGCAGACCGCGGTGCGGCTCGCGCGTCGCGGGATCGAGGTCGAGATCTTCACCCGGGCGACATCCTCGGCCGATGCCCCGGCTGTTGCGGCGGCGCCGGGGGTGACCGTCCGTCACGTGGTCGCCGGGCCGTTCGAGGGGCTCGACAAGCGCGACCTGCCCGCGCAGTTGTGCGCCTTCACCGCCGGGGTGCTCCGCGCCGAGGCCGCGCAGGCCCCGGGGTACTACGACATCATCCACTCGCACTACTGGCTGTCGGGCCAGGTCGGCTGGCTTGCCCGCGACCGGTGGGGCGTGCCGCTGGTGCACACCGCCCACACCCTCGCCGCGGTCAAGAACGCCGCGCTCGCCGCCGGTGACACCGCCGAACCCCAGCTCCGAGTGATCGGCGAGCAGCAGGTCGTCGGGGAGGCCGACCGCCTGGTCGCCAACACCGAGACCGAGGCGGCGGAACTGATCTCGATGTACGACGCCGACCCCGCCCGCATCGACGTCGTGACGCCCGGGGCCGATCTCGACTGCTACACCCCGGGATCGGTGGAACAGGCGCGCGCCGCACTGGGTATCGACCCCGACGAGACGATCGTGACCTTCGTCGGACGCATCCAGCCGCTGAAGGCGCCGGACCTGCTGGTCGCCGCCGCCGCCCCGCTCATCCGGGATGGTCACCGCCTGCGCCTGCTCATCGTCGGAGGCCCGTCGGGGTCGGGGCTGGAGCGGCCGACCGCCCTGATGGACCAGGTGGCCGAACTCGGGATCGCCGACTCGGTCACCTTCCTTCCGCCGCAGCCCTCGGATCGGCTGGCGCAGGTCTACCGGGCGTCGGATGTCGTCGCGGTGCCGAGCCATTCGGAGAGCTTCGGGCTGGTGGCGATCGAGGCGCAGGCGTGCGGGACGCCGGTCATCGCCGCAAACGTCGGAGGGCTCGCCGTCGCGGTCGACGACGGGCGCACCGGTGTGCTGGTCGACGGCCACGATGTCGGGGACTGGACGAATGCCCTGGAAAAGCTTCTCGGGCAACCGGATCGGCTGGCCGAACTCGGCCGCAACGCCCGCGCCCACGCCGAGAGGTTCTCCTGGGAGCACACCGTCGACGGGTTGATCGAGAGCTACCGCCACGCCATGCGGTCCTTCGCCGCGCAGAACGAGTCCGCCGGTCGGGAGCCGACGCAGGGCGGGGCGCGCGTGCGCCGACGCTGGCGTCGGCGTCGTAACCGGGTGACCGTCTGATCGGGCCGGCACATCGGTGCCGACCCGGGGATCGAACATCGAGAGAGGATGCCGTGAGTCGCAACGAGGTCGTCGAACTGCTCGAGAAGGCACTGACCGACAGCGGGATCGAGTTCTCCCGCAAGAGCGGAGGCGGTGCCGAGGTCGACCACATCGTCCTCGAGCTCCCCGGCGAGTACAAGCTCAAGACGACCGTGCTCCTGACGGCCAGTGACCAGGGCGTCCGGATCGAGGCCTTCGTGTGCCGCCGTCCCGACGAGAACTTCGAGGCGGTCTACAAGTACCTGCTCAAGCGCAACCGCCGTCTGTACGGGGTGGCGTACACGATCGACAACACCGGAGACATCTATCTGGTCGGGCGGATCTCGCCCGACGCCCTGACGCACGCCGAGATCGACCGCATCCTCGGCCAGGTGCTCGAGGCGGCCGACGGCGATTTCAACACCCTGCTCGAACTCGGCTTCCTCACCTCGATCCAGCGCGAGTGGGCCTGGCGCGTCGCGCGTGGCGAGTCGTTGCGCAACCTGCTGGCCTTCGAGCACCTCATCGACAAGGAGTCGCTCCCGGAACCCGGCGAGCCGCTCGAAGGGCGTTATGTCCCAGGCGAATCCGTGGTGGACGGGGCGCAGGCCGCGAGTGATGAGGGCGGCTCGGAGTTCTGAGGGGGTCGCGACCGAGACGCCGCCGGCCGGTCCGGCGCCGGCCGAGCCGATCGCCGTCGGGCCTGTTCGGCATCGACGGCCTCCGATGCCGCGTGCCGTCGTTCGGGACGGCCGGGCTGCCAAATGGCCACCGCCGGACGCCGGATTCGTGAAGGATGGGACGCACAAGAGGTCCAGGTCACATTGTGTCAATGTCTGTTGATACGATGTGCGGCGTAATCACACCACTGGAGGTGCAATGAGCTTCACGAGTCCGTTCCCCGACGTCGAGATCCCTGACGTGAGCGTCTACGAGTTCCTGTTCTCGTCGCTGACCGATGCCGATCGCGAGCGGACGGCGCTGGTCGATCCGAAGTCGGGTGCGATCACGACGTATGGGCAGTTGGTGGGGCAGATCGACGCGGCGGCGGGTGCGTTGGCGGCACGCGGGATCGGGGTCGGTGACGTGGTGGGCATCCTGTCGCCGAACGTTCCGGCGTTCGCGACGGTGTTCCACGGCATCTTGCGGGCCGGGGCGACGGCGACGACGATCAACGCGTTGTTCACCGCGAACGAGATCGCCAAGCAGTTGCGGGATTCGGGCGCGAAGATGCTGGTGACGGTCTCGCCGCTGGCCGAGCAGGCCAAGGCCGCCGCCGACGAGGTCGGCCTGGCCGCCGACGCGTTGGTGATCCTCGACGGCGAGGGCCTCGAGAAGTCCGGGCACCCCAACGCGATCGACTTGCTGGCGCCGAATCTTCCGGCGCCGGAGGTGTCGTTCGACCCGGCCACGCATGTGGCGGTGCTGCCCTACAGCTCGGGCACCACCGGCAACCCGAAGGGTGTGGCGCTCTCGCACCGCAACCTGGTCGCCAATGTCGCCCAGATCCGCCCGCTGCAGGGCATGACACCCGACGACGTGGTGATCGCGGTGTTGCCGTTCTTCCACATCTACGGCATGACGGTGCTGCTGAACGCGGCCCTGCTCAATCGCGGGTCGCTGGTGGTGATGCCGCGGTTCGATCTGGTGGAGTTCCTGGAGAACATCCAGAATTACAAGGTCACGATGGCCTACATCGCCCCACCGGTGGCGGTGGCGTTGGCCAAGCATCCGATCGTCGACAACTACGACCTCTCGTCGCTGCACACGATGATGTCGGGCGCGGCCCCGTTGGATGACGAGTTGGGTCAGGCGGTGGCCAAGCGACTGAATCTGCACATGCTGCAGGGCTACGGCATGAGCGAGTTGTCGCCGGTGTCCCACATCATCCCGTTCGACACCCAGGCGATGCTGGGGCGCGAGGACCCGCCGTTGTCGTCGACCGGGTGGCCGGTGCCGAACACGGTGAACAAGATCGTCGACCCGGCCACGGGTGAGGACATGCCGTTGCCGCAGGAGGGGTTGTCGGAGCCGGGTGAGCTGTGGGTGAAGGGCCCGAACGTGATGTTGGGGTATCTGAACAACGAGCAGGCCACCGCCGACACCATCGACGCCGACGGGTTCCTGCACACCGGTGACCTGGCGCAGGTCGATCCGACCGGGTGCGTGTACATCGTGGATCGGCTCAAGGAGCTGATCAAGTACAAGGGCTATCAGGTGCCGCCGGCCGAGCTCGAGGCGTTGCTGCTCACGCACGACAAGATCGCCGACGCGGCGGTGGTGGGAGCTGTCGACGAGGAGGGGGAGGAGATCCCGAAGGCGTTCGTGGTGCGCCAGCCCGATGCGGAGCTGACCGCTGATGAGGTGATCGAGTTCGTGGCGTCGAAGGTCGCCCCGTACAAGAAGGTGCGCGCGGTCGAGTTCATCGACGCCATCCCGAAGTCGGCATCGGGCAAGATCCTCCGCAAGGACCTCCGCAAGTAGGGCCTGACGCAAGCGAAGCGGAAACGACAGCGGCGCCGGAGATCTCCGGCGCCGCTGTGGTGTTGGGGGCCGCTGCTGTGTTGGGGGGCGCTGTGGTGTTCGGGCCGGACCCGGTGCGGTCAGATCTGGTGCGGCGGGACCTCGTCGTAGCTGATCGCGTGCTCGCCGGATCGCCTGCGCCACCAGTGGGTGAGGGCCCACAGGACGACGCCGACGAGCAGGAGCCCGCCGGCGACCTCGTACTGTTCGGGGTCCCGGCCGGTGAACGGCAGCGTCAGGTAACCGCAGGTGATCGCTCCGAGCACGGCCACCGGGGTCGAGGTCCGGAAGTGATCGTGCTCGACCCGGTCCTTGCGGAGGACGAGCACCGCCACGTTGACGACGGTGAACACCACGAGGAGCAAGAGCGCGGTGGTGCCGCCGAGCAGTCCGACGATCGAGCTGTCCGGGTCGTGGCTGACATAGGTCAGGAGCAGCAGGGCGACGGCGGTGGTGAAGACGATCGCCACCACCGGGGTGCGCCGCTTCGGGTGCACATAGGCGAGGAATCGCGGCAGCACACCGCGTTTGGCCATCCCGTAGATCAGCCGGCTGGCCATCATCATGTTGATCAGCGCGGTGTTGGCGACCGCGAACATCGAGATCCACGGCAGCAGATCCGACATCGGGAAATCCGGGGCCGCGGTCTGCACGACGTCGACGAGCGGGGTCTCGCTCTCGGCGAGCATGCCGACCGGCACGATCGCGACCGCGCAGATCGCGATGAGCACGTAGATGGCGGCGGTGATCGCGAGGCCGCTCAGCATCACCTTGGGGAAGATGCGCACGGGGTCCTTGCACTCCTCGGCCATGTTGACCGAGTCCTCGAATCCCACGAGCGCGAAGAACGCCAGCGACGTCGCCGCGGTGACGGCGATGAAGGCGTTCTTGTCGTCCGGGCTCTCGAAGATGACGACCGCGTCCCAGTGGGCGGCGTTGCCGCCGATGATGAACCAGTAGCCGATGAACAGCACCAGCAACAGTCCGGACAGCTCGACGAGGGTCAGCACCACGTTGGTGCCGACGCCCTCGGCGACGCCGCGGAAGTTGATGAGCATGACCACGAGCAGGAACGCGGCGGCCACCGCGAACAGGACCGGGCTCGTCGGATCGGGGGAGTCCCCGCCGCCGAACGCGGTGAGCATGTTCACCGCGAAGGCGCGCGACGCGGTGGTCGAGGACGTGATGCCCGAACTCATCACCGTGAACAGCACCATGAACGTGACGAAGTGGACGCCGAAGGCCTTGTGCACGTACAGCGCTGCCCCGGCGGCCTGCGGATACTTGGTCACCAGCTCGAGGTAGGAGAAGGCGGTCAGCGTGGCGACGGCGAAGGCCACCAGGAACGGGACCCAGGCGGCGCCCCCGACCTCTCCGGCCACCTGGCCGGTCAGCGCGTAGATGCCCGTGCCCAGGATGTCGCCGACGATGAAGAGCAGCAGGAGCTTCCAGCCGAGTACCCGCTTGAGTTCCGGTTGCCGCTCGGTGTCCGCGCCGGTCTCCCCGGCGTTCGTGCTGGCCATGCGACAAAGCTAGCCCGGCCCCGCACACGGTGTCCCCGGGCCGGTCGGCAAGGGCGGGCGGCGGCGCCGGTGGGACCACGGGCAGTGGTGCATTTCGGGTTTGTGCGAAACTATCGCCCATGAGCAACGGCACCCTCATCCTGATGCGTCACGGCGAGAGCGAATGGAATGCGTCCAACCAGTTCACCGGTTGGGTGGACGTGGCGCTCACCGACAAGGGCAAGGCCGAGGCGGTCCGGGCCGGCGAGCTGCTCGTCGAGCACGACCTGCTGCCCGACATCCTCTACACCTCGCTGCTGCGTCGCGCGATCTCGACCGCGCAGATCGCGCTCGACACCGCGGACCGGCACTGGATTCCGGTGAAGCGGGACTGGCGCCTCAACGAGCGCCACTACGGCGCCCTGCAGGGTCTCAACAAGGCCGACACCCTCGAGAAGTACGGCCAGGAGCAGTTCATGCTGTGGCGTCGTAGCTACGACACCCCGCCGCCGCCCATCGAGGCCGACGCCGAGTACAGTCAGGTCGGCGACCCTCGTTACGCAGACCTCGACCAGGTGCCGCTGACCGAGTGCCTCAAGGACGTCGTCGCGCGCCTGGTCCCGTACTTCACCGAGGTCATCGCCGCCGACCTCGAGGCCGGCAAGACCGTGCTGGTCGCCGCGCATGGCAACTCGCTGCGCGCTCTGGTCAAGCACCTCGACGGAATCTCCGACGAGGACATCGCCGGCCTGAACATCCCGACCGGGAACCCGCTGCGCTACGACCTCGACGAGAACCTCAAGCCGCTCAACCCGGGCGGCACCTACCTCGATCCCGAGGCCGCCGCGGCCGGTGCCGCCGCCGTCGCCGCGCAGGGCCTCAAGAAGTAGACACCTCGCACCCGTACCCGCAGTCGATCGTCGGCTGCGGGTACGAGTCCTGTCCCGACCATGGCGTACCAGGTGTGATGCGCGCTACATTGGACGCATGGCGGATGTGGGCACTCTTCGGATCGATCATTCACCTGCTCAGGAGAGGTATGAGGCGGTCCTCATCACCGATCCGTCGGGCGACGAGGAGGTGGTCGGCTACGTCGACTATGTCTCCGAGCCCTATCAGGTGGTCCTGACGCACACCGTCGTCCACGAGCGCTTCAGCGGGCACGGCTACGCGGCGCAACTGGTGAAGGCGGTTCTCGACGACATCCGCGCCAGCGGCAAGCAGGTCGTCCCGGTGTGCTCGTATGTCCAGAGGTTCATCGACAAGCATCCGGAGTACGCCGACATGGCGGTTCCGGTGCCGCAGTGAGCCGGGTCCACACCTACGCGTCGGCACCGCGGTGAACCGCGGGTGACCGTCGGCGAACGGTTCGTGAACAGCCGGCGAACAGCTGTGCGGAAAGTGTTCGCAGTTCTCACCGCGCCGTAAGCTGGGGTTCGTGACCGCCGCAATCTCGGCCGCGACGATCGCCTTCGTCACCGCCCTCCTGCTGGGTGTGATGATCGGACGGCGCCTCGACGGCCATCGGTGGCCCCGCCGGCTGGATTCCATCCTGTCCCGGGGCCGTCGTGCGGACGGTTCCTCCGGTTCCGGCGACGCCGGACTCCCACCCCGCGCGGCCGATCCGGCCCCGGCGCCGCGCGCCGTCCTCGAGGGAGCCGAACTCCGCGATTCCGACGTCGTCGCCACGACACCGGACGGTCGCATGACCAAGGCGGGCCTACTGAGCCTGATCGTCCGCAACTCGGCCACCGCGGTCGCCGTCGTCGACGAGTTCCGCGACGTCGTCCTGTTCAACCACCGTGCCGTCGAACTCGGACTGGTCCGCGAGATGCTGCTCGCCGACACCGTGTGGGAGGCGGTCAAGGACGTCCTCGACACCGATGCCGACCTCGACTTCGAGTTCACCCCGCCGACCTCGACCCTCGGCTTCGTCTCGACCGGCCGCACGCCGCGGCCCACCGTCGAACACGTGCGATGCCAGGCGAAGATCGTCGCGCAGGACGGCGAGCGCTACGCGGTGGTCTACGGGCTCGACGACACCCAGCACAAGCGGCTCGAGGAGACCAGGCGCGACTTCGTGGCGAACGTGTCCCACGAACTCAAGACCCCGGTCGGGGCGATCGGCCTGCTCGCCGAGGCGCTCCTCGAGTCCGCCGACGACGTCGAATCGGTCCGGCACTTCGGCTCGCGGGTGGTGACCGAGACCCAGCGCATGGGCAAACTGGTCACCGAATTGCTCGAACTCTCGCGACTGCAGGGCGGGGACACCCCCGAGTTCACCCGCGTCGACGTCGACGCGCTCATCGACGACGCGCTCGACGCCGCCGGCCTGGCAGCCGAGGCCGCCGCGATCGAGTTGAAATCCGACAAACCGATCCGCAAGGCCGTCCGCGGCGACCGGGCGCTGCTGCTCACCGCCCTGAACAACCTGGTCTCCAACGCCATCGCCTACTCGCCCGCCCACACCGTCGTCTCGGTCACCCGGCGCCTGGCGATCGAGAACGGCCGCCCGATGGTGGCGATCGCGGTCACCGACCGCGGTGTCGGGATCGCGAAGGCCGATCAGGAGCGGGTCTTCGAGCGGTTCTTCCGCATCGACAAGGCGCGGTCGCGGATGACCGGCGGCACCGGTCTGGGTCTCGCGATCGTCAAACACGTGGTCGCCAACCACGACGGCACCGTCAAGCTGTGGAGCGAACCCGGCACGGGGTCGACCTTCACGCTCTACATCCCGGAGGACCCCGCCCACGTCAGCCCGTCCCGAACGGCTGCGGCCCGAGCAACGGCGGCACCGGATGCCCTGTGACCCGAAGACCATCATCAGATCGAAAGACCGGACACCGCGCCGGACACGCACACCGGAGGACATGAACAGTTGACGCACGTGCTGATCGTCGAGGACGAGGAATCGCTGGCCGACCCGTTGGCCTTCCTCCTGCGCAAGGAGGGATTCGAGGCGAGCATCATCGCCGACGGCGCACAGGCGTTGTCGGCGTTCGAGCGGATCGGCCCCGACATCGTCCTGCTCGACCTGATGCTCCCGGGCATGTCGGGGACGGAGATCTGCAAGTCGCTGCGCGCGAGGTCGAACGTCCCGGTGATCATGGTGACCGCCCGCGACACCGAGATCGACAAGGTCGTCGGCCTCGAGCTCGGCGCCGACGACTACGTGACCAAGCCGTATTCGGCGCGTGAGCTGATCGCCCGTATCCGTGCGGTGCTGCGCCGCGGTGGCGACCCGGCCGACGACGATCGCGACGGCCACGTGCTGGAGGCGGGACCGGTCCGGATGGACGTCGACCGGCACACGGTGACGGTCGACGGCGAGTCGATCACGTTGCCGCTCAAGGAGTTCGATCTCCTCGAGTACCTGCTGCGCAACGCCGGGCGCGTGCTCACCCGTGGGCAGCTCATCGACCGGGTGTGGGGTGCGGACTACGTCGGCGACACCAAGACGCTCGACGTCCACGTCAAGCGCCTGCGATCGAAGATCGAACCCGACCCGGGCAGCCCGCGGTTCCTCGTCACGGTGCGCGGGCTCGGGTACAAGTTCGAGGAGTGAGTGCGGGCGCCGCTACTCCGGCGGCTGCAGCTCGTACTTGACGTCGGTCTCGCGACGTTCGGTCGCGGCCTGCGTCGCCGGGTGGACGGCGATGAGTCCCAAGCCCTTCCGGCGTCGGCAGACGGCCGCGAGTTCCTCGTAGGCCTCCGCGCCGATCAGCTCGGTGAGCTCCGGCGCGTACGACTCCCACACCTGCTTGGCGCCGATGTGGGCGTCGGGCGAGCCCGAGCAGTACCACTTGAGGTCGTGCCCGCCCTCGCCCCAGCCGCGCCGGTCGAACTCGGTGATCGTGGTGACGAGCACCTCGGTTCCGTCCGGTCGTTCCACCCACTCCTGCTCGCGGCGGACCGGGAGCTGCCAGCAGACGTCGGGCTTGACCGTCAGCGGCTCGAGTCCCTTCCGCAGCGCCATCGAGTGCAGGGCGCAGCCGACACCGCCGGCGAAACCGGGGCGATTGAGGAAGATGCAGGCGCCCTTGTGGATCCGGGTCTTGAGCGCCGGCTCGTCGTCGAGGTCGCCCTCTTCCAGGTAGCCCTTCGGGCCGAGGGGGTTCTTGCCGGACCCCTTCTCGTAGAACTGCCAGTCCTCGGGGGTCAGCATCTTCACGGCCTTGGCGAGACGCTTGCGGTCGTCCTTGTCGGACAGGTAGGCGCCGTGGCTGCAACAGCCGTCGGTCTCGCGTCCGGGCAGGATGCCCTGGCAGGCCGGGGTGCCGAACACACACGTCCAATGCGACAGCAACCAGGTGAGGTCGGCGCGGATGAGGTGTTCGGGGTCCATCGGGTCGACGAATTCGTACCACTCGCGCGGGAAGTCGAGTTCGACCTCGGGAGCGGGGGTGATTCGGGGCGCGGACGGCGAAACGGCGGTCACGGATACAACGGTAACCCCAGTGCGCCGGGGCGGGACGCCGAGCAGGTGCCGCCTCGACGAAGAGCGCGGTCCGCACGTGGGGCGCCGGCCTCGTGCACTACCGTTGACCCGTGCGCTTAGGAGTTCTGGACGTGGGCAGCAACACTGTCCACCTCCTGGTGGTGGACGCCCACCGTGGCGGTCACCCGACGCCCATGTCGTCGACGAAGGCGGTCCTGCGTCTCGCCGAACACATCGACGCCGACGGGCGGATGAGCGAGAAGGCGATCGAGCGACTCGTCGAGTCGGTCGACGAGTTCACCCACATCGCGGAGACCTCCGGGTGCGAGCAGATGATGGCCTTCGCCACCTCTGCCGTGCGCGACGCGACCAACTCCGACGAACTCCTCGACGAGGTCGAGCGGCGGACCGGCGTCCGTATCGCAGTGCTGGCCGGACGGGACGAGGCCCGGCTGACCTCGCTCGCGGTGCGGCGGTGGCGGGGCTGGAGCGCCGGTCGCATCCTCGCCCTCGACATCGGCGGCGGGTCGCTGGAGATGTCCAACGGCGTCGACGAGGAGCCCGACGTCGCGCTCTCGCTGCCGCTCGGAGCCGGTCGGCTGACCCGGGAGTGGCTGCCCGGAGACCCGCCCGACCGCCGTCGCGTGGCGGTGCTGCGTGACTGGCTCGACGCCGAGCTGCGCGGACCGGCCAAGGAACTCCTGGCACCTGGCGAGCCCGACCTGTGCGTCGGCACGTCGAAGACGTTCCGTAGCCTGGCGCGGCTGACCGGGGCGGCCCCGTCGAGTGCCGGCCCGCGGGTGCGGCGGGTGCTCACCGCGAGCGGCCTGCGGCAGCTGATCTCGTTCATCTCCAGGATGACCAACGCCGACCGGGCAGAACTGGAGGGCGTCAGCTCCGACCGGGCCGGGCAGTTGGTCGCGGGCGCGCTGGTCGCGGAGGCGGCGATGCGAGCCCTGAGAGTCGATACACTGGAGATCTGTCCGTGGGCGCTGCGGGAGGGGGTCATTTTGCGTCGACTCGACGCGGAACCGGCCGACTCCTTCGAGCCCTCACAGACGACTGGCGCCCGGGGCGGCGTCGGCTGATCCGACCTGCGACGCTGCTCGATCCGTCGCGCGGGTGGGGGAGTGCCGGCGTCGAGACGATCGGTGGACCACACGGTCCGGCCGAGCGGTCCTCGGCGCCGAGAGGTACCCAAGCGGATGTGCTCGACCGGCATCCGGTGACGTTCGAGGACGGAGAGCCACTTCATGTCGAAGGATTCGGAACCCGAATCTCGACCCATCTCGGTTTCGGAGCTGCTGGCCCGATCGCAGGCGGACGGCGCCACCCCGACGACCCGGCGTGACGGCCGCGGACGCCGGCGTGCGGGCCGCGACGGCTCGCTCTCGGTGTCCGAGCTGACCGGCGAGATCCCGAAGATCACCGACGCCCCGGCCTCGCGGTCGAGCCGCACGCGTCCGTCCCCGGCAGAGTCCGGGCCGGTTCCCGAGGCCCCGACGACCACGCCTGCTCCCGCGCCGAAGACGTCTGGTGCTCCCGCACCGAAGGCGTCTGGTGCTCCCGCACCGAAGGCGTCTGGTGCTCGCGCACCGAAGGCGTCTGGTGCTCGCGCACCGAAGGCGTCCGAGGCCCCGGAGCCCGGTGTCACCGCCCCGGAGGCGACCGGTGTCACGGAGCCGACGGAGGCCGAGGCGCAGGCGGCTGCAGAACCGGAGACGCCCACCGACGCTGCGCCCTCGACGGCGCCCGAGACCGAGGCACCTGCCGAGCCGACCGCGGACGAGCGGTCGCGCGCGGATGCGTCCGGAGTCCCGTTCCCCAGGTCGTCGGACCCGACCCCGCGGCGTGCCGCCGACGATCGTCCGATTCCCGACTTCTGGGGTTCGGGGGCCGGCCGCCGGTCCACGGGCGGCCACACCGCGAGCGGCATGCCCGGCTTCGGCGACGTACCGCTCGCGACGCGCGACTTCAGCGCCGACGCCGTGGCCCGTCGACTCGCGGGGCAGTCGCGTGACGCGGGTTCGGCCCGGGCCGAGACCGTCGACGAGGAATCGGCCAACGCGGTCACCGGCATCATCCCGGTCGTCGACGGCCCCGAGGCGGACACCGACCTCACCGTCGTCGAGTCCGACGACGTCGACACCTACGCCCTCGCCGAGGTCGAGGGGACCGAGACGGATGTCCGCGAGCGCTCGGACACCGGCTTCTCCGAGGTCATGGACTTCGACGACTACCGCAACTTCGCCGATGTCGAGGCCGAGGGGGACCCGGCGGCCGAAGCCGCCGGCAAGAGCTCGCGCGGGCTCGGGGGACTGGCGCGGAAGCTGTTCGGCCGCAAGAAAACCGGACCGAAGGCCGACGAGGCCGGCTCGACGGTGAGCCGTGCCGCCTCGGCGAAGGCAGCGGCGTCCGCCCCCGGCGCGGAGGTCCCGTCGTCGACGAGCACCGCGCAGGCGGCCGGCGAGACCGCGGAGCGCGGCGACAACCCGACCGAGATCATCGAGCCGGTCGCCACCGACGAGGTCGGTGCCCCGGAACCGTCCGAGACCGACGAGACACAGGCCTGGCAGGCGTCGGCCCAGTGGTACGACACCGAGGCGTGGGCGGCCCCGGTCGTCGACGAGGACGAGCCGCAGCCGGCCGACGACGCCGACGGAGTGCAACCGGCCGACGAGACGCCGGCCGAGGTCGGTGCGGACTCGTCGGACACCGCCGCGCCGGCCGCTGCCGCCGACGTCCACGAGTCCCCGGCGGAGGCCGGGGCACCGGCCGTCCGGCTCGAGAAGGACCTCGAGCCCGAGCGCACGGTCTCGGCCGAGGCGGAGACCGGTGACGAGGACACCGCGGCACCCGACGCCGCCGAGACCAGCGACGAGCACGAGCCGTCGCCCGCGATGGCCTGGCTGTCGGTGATCGGTCAGGCGGTCCTCGGTCTCGCCGTCGGTGTCGGCCTGTTCTGGGGCTTCACCGAACTGTGGCGCTGGAACCCGTACTTCGCACTGGTGCTCGCGGTGGTGGTGATCTTCGGCATCGTCACGCTGTCCCATGTCGTGCGCCGCACCAAGGACCTGCCGACGACGCTGCTCTCGCTCGGCGTCGGCCTGCTCGTCACCATCGGCCCTCTGGTCTTGCTGGCCACGTGACGCCCGACATGTCGAATCCGCAGGTGCCGTCGTCCGGATTGCCGCCCATCGCCCGCACCGAGATCCCGATCGGGTTGTCGACCGCGTCGGTCTACCCGCAGAACACCGAGGCGGCGTTCGCCTACGCCGCCGAACTCGGTTTCGACGGTGTCGAGTTGATGGTGTGGGGCGACCCGGTCAGTCAGGACATCGGGCGCGTGAGCTACCTGTCGGACCACTACCAGGTGCCGGTGCTGTCGGTGCATGCGCCGTGCCTGCTGATCTCGCAGCGCGTGTGGGGCCGCGACCCGATCGTGAAGCTGGCGCGTTCGGTCGAGGCCGCCGAGGATCTCGGCGCCCCGACGGTGGTCGTCCATCCGCCGTTCCGCTGGCAGCGGCGCTACGTCTCGGCGTTCGACGACCTCGTCGCCGAACTCGAGGACGACAGCGGGGTCGCGGTGGCCGTGGAGAACATGTTCCCGATGCGTGCCGACCGGCTGTTCGGCGCGGGGGAGCCGTCGGTGCGACGCCTCCAGAAGCGCGGGGGCGGCCCGGGCCTGGCCGCCTCGGCCTTCGGCAAGTCCATCGATCCCACCGACGACGGCTACTCGAACTACACGCTCGATCTCTCGCACACCGCGACCGCCGGGGTCGACGCGCTCGACCTCCTCGACCGCATGGGGTCCAACCTGAACCATCTGCACCTCGCCGACGGCCATGGGGCGGCGACCGACGAGCATCTCATCCCCGGCGACGGCGGGCAGCCCTGCGCCGAGGTGTGCCGGCGGATCGCGGAGAGCGACTTCAACGGGGCGGTGGTCCTCGAGATCAGCACGGGCAGCGCCCGGACCAAGCCCGAACGCAGTGCCCTGCTGGCGCGTTCGCTAGATTTTGCGCGGCAGCACCTGAAACGGGAGCTGCACCCCGAACACACTGGTCGACCAGGGGCCGCGGACCGGTAGTCGTCGGTCCGTCTCCCACCCATCTCGGTCGTCGCCGCCCGCTGTCGGGGTTCGCACGACGAAAGCGCGCACATGACTGCAAAGCTCACCGAGCTGCTGACCCTGACCGAGGTCGATCGCGGCGGACCGGACGCCGTCACCTACTCCGCCCATATCGACCCGACCTTCACGATCGGGCCCAAGGTGCACGGCGGCAGCCTGCAGATGGTGGTGGCCAAGGCGGCGCGTGAGGCGCTGACCGCGCTCACCCCGTCCCCCGCCGACTTGGCCGCAGACCCGGCCGCGCAGAAGTTCGCCGACGCCACGGCGGCGATGATCCCGGTGGCGATCTCCAGCGACTACCTCACCGCTCCGGACGCCGACGACATCGACCTCGTCGTGAAGGTGCTCAAGCGCGGGCGCACGGTCACGGTCCTGCGGGTCGACGCGGTGCAGGGCGGTCGCACCATGGTGACGTCGTCGGTGACCATGGCCCGTCCCGACACCGACCCGTCCCACCACTCCGGCCCCACCGTGCTCGACGGGACTCCCGTCGAGCCGCCGGCGACCGGCATCACGCTGGACGGTTCACCGGTCGCCGAGGTGAACCACCTGGGCTCGGCCGTCGACCTGGTCCTCGACTCCGAGACCTTCCCGGTGGTGCGCGGCGAGACCGGCGAACCGCTCGTCCGCGGCTGGATCCGGCCCAAGGGTCTCGACCCCGACGAGTACTTCTCGGTGCTCGTCTGCGACATCTCGCCGCCCGTCGTGATGAACCTGGCCCTCTTCGGCTGGGCGCCGACGGTCCAGCTGACCACCTACGTCCGCCGTCACCCGGCCCCGGGGTGGCTGCGATTCGCCGCGACCAGTACCGAGGTCGGACCCGGAATGTTCGAGGAGGATCATCTGGTGGTGGACTCGACCGGGACGGTGGTCGCGCAGTCCCGGCAATTGGCACTCATCCCCGCAGGAAGGTAGACATCCGTGAGCGAACGCATCGCCATCATCGGCGGAGGCAAGATCGGCGAGGCCCTGCTCGCCGGTCTGATCGGCGCCGGCACCCCGACGAGGGATCTCGTCGTCGCGGAGAAGGTCGAGGCACGAGCGGCCGAGATCGCCGATGAGTACGGGGTGCTCGTCACCGACGTGAAGTCGGCCGCGGAGTCCGCCCAGTACGTGTTCCTCGCGATCAAGCCCGACGACGTCGACTCGGTCCTGCGGGAGCTGGCGGCGGCCGAGGACAACGCCGAGACCGAGCGGGTGACGGTCACCCTGGTCGCCGGCATCCCGCTGGCCCGCTACGAGAGCGCCCTGCAGGCCGGGTCCCCGGTCATCCGCGTCATGCCCAACACCCCGATGCTGGTCAACGAGGCCATGTCCGCGGTCGCCGCCGGACGATACGTCGGCGAGGAGCAGCTCGACGCCGTCGTGCGGATCCTCAAGACCGTGGGTCGGGTGGCAGTCGTCCCGGAAAAGCAGATGGACGCGGTGACCGCGGTGTCCGGCTCCGGTCCCGCCTACGTCTTCCTGCTTGCCGAGGCCATGATCGACGCCGGCGTCGGCCTGGGCCTCACGCGCGCCCAGGCGTCGGAGATGGCGGTGCAGACCATCCGCGGTGCCGGCATCCTGCTCAGCGACTCGGGCCTGTCGCCGGTCGATCTGAGGGCAGCGGTGACCTCTCCCGGCGGCACCACCGCCGAGGCGATCCGGGAGTTCGAGGCCAACGGCCTCCGGCACGCCGTCTACCAGGCCACACGCGCCTGCGCGGCCGCCAGCGCGCGGGGCGGACGTCGAGTGGAAGTCGAGGGTTTGGGGCAGGGCCACGCCGGGTCCGGCACCCCATGACTTGTGGTCGATGAGCCGTGAAACCCCAGCATGTTGGGGTTTCACGGTGAAAAAGCCGGAGATTCTGGTCCCTCTCGTCGCTTTTTTCACATCAGCCACGCTAAGCTGCTTCAAGCACGTGCGTGTCTGATGTCCGCAGGAGGGGAAGCCTGCGGCCGCGACGCGTGCACCGGAGGTATGAGTGATCCATGGCACCTGCAGACACTCCTGGTGACAGGACCGGTTCGGTGAGCAACGCGACCTCTGCGTCGCAGTTCCTCACCGTCGCCGAGGTTGCGTCGCTGATGCGCGTTTCGAAGATGACCGTCTACCGTCTCGTCCACAACGGCGAACTGCCTGCGGTTCGGGTCGGACGCTCGTTCCGCGTGCACGCCAAGGCGGTGCACGACTACCTGGAGACGTCGTACTTCGACGCCGGCTAGGTCTTCTTCGCGCACAGCTGCGATCTGGAACCGAACGCTCCCGTGGATGGCCCCGGCCACCCGCGGGGGCGTTTGTGGTTCCGGGCCCCGGGTATTCCGACGGGGTACCCGATTTCCGTAACCGGAGGACCGACCGGTAGTCTCAGAGGTCGCGTACCTGGATGTACCGGTAGCTCCCTCCGGTGTCGACACACCAGTCGACGACCGACGAAGCCGATCGTGTGCAGGCCAGGGTCGGTCAAGTACATCAGTGTCAATCGTGAGGAAGCGCCCCGATGGGTTCAGTGATCAAGAAGCGCCGCAAGCGCATGTCGAAGAAGAAGCACCGCAAGCTGCTGCGTCGGACCCGGGTGCAGCGCCGTAAGCTCGGCAAATAAGCACTCCTTTGGCACAGGCCCCGCCCGCGGCGGGGCCTTTTGCTTTTCTCGTCGCCGCCCCGCAGCGGCCCGGTGCCGTCTCGGCCCCGCCTCGTCGGGACGGATCGCGGAGATGCGGTTAGCCTCGACGACATGGCCGAATCCTCCGCAGAGTCGCCTCGCGTCGTCCTGGTCACGGGAGCCTCGACCTTCATCGGCGGTTACCTCGTGGCCCGACTGGCGGCCAACCCGGACATCGAGCGGGTGCTGGCAGTGGACTCGCGCGTCCCGCGCAAGGACCTGCTGCGTCGTATGGGCTGCGCGGAGTTCCTGCGGCTGGACATCCGTCGCCCCACGATCGCCAAGGCCCTCGCGACCTACGACGTCGACACCGTGGTGCATGCGGCGACGTCCATCGTCGACACCGCCCCGCACTCGTCGGCGATCAAGGAGTTCAACGTCGTCAGCGCCATGCAGGTCTGCGCGGCCTGTCAGCGCACGCCCTCGGTGAAGCGGCTCGTGCTGCGCTCGACGGCGATGGTCTACGGTGCGAGCGCGCACGACCCGTCGCATTTCTCCGAGGAGACCCGCGCGCGGCGCGAGCCGAAGCACGGCTACGGGCGCGACCTGCTCGACGTGGAGGGATATGTCCGAGGCCTCGGGCGCCGCCGGCCGGACATCGCGATCACGATCGTGCGTCCGCAGGCGATGCTCGGTCCCCGGATCAACACGCGGATGAGCTCCTATCTGTCCCTGCCGGTGGTGCCGACGGTGATCGGCTACCAGCCGCGGCTGCAGTTCCTGCACGAGGAGGACGCGCTCGCCGCGATGGAGCATGCGACCCTGGCCGGGAAGGCGGGCACCTTCAACGTCGCCGGTGAGGGAGTGGTGACGCTGACCCAGGCGATCCGGCGGATCGGGCACATCGAGCTGCCGGTCCCGGCCGGCCTGCTCGCGCCCATCTCGGGCGTCTTCCAGGACCTGCGGTCGGCGAAGCTGCGCAGTTCGCAGACGGAGTTCCTGACCTACGGCCGCGTGCTGGACACCACGCGCATGCGCACCGAGCTCGGCTTCGTGCCCAAGTACACGACACTCGAGACGCTCGACGACTTCATCGAACGCAGCGGCGTCACCCCGGTGCTCGGGGCGGACGCGTGGCGGGGACTCGAGCAGCGGGTCGTGGCCGCAGCACATCAGTTGCAGTGAGTGCCTGAGATCTGGCACCGAGGTTCCGGGTCGAGGTGCGCAACGTCACTGCAACCCGTAGACTTGGACGCCAGACCCAGAGTGGCACGACCGCAGGGCCGCGGCCGTGGACGACGGGTAAGGTCCCGGGTGGCGGTGGTCTCCGACGATCGACGCTCCGTGGTGCACCGTTCAAGTCATCGACCGCGCGCCGTTGCGCCAGTGGATCCGGGGGCATGGCCTGTGACGGAACGATATGCCGGCAGTACCCGGGGCCCCTTCGGTTCACACATCGAGCCGGGGACGGGGCCGACGGACGAAACCCAGAGGTAGACGAGGGGTGAGCGCCTTGACAGGTGGCGGAGCGACAGATGCACGTACCGCGAAGGTCATCCAGCTCTATGCCTCACCGTCGGGGCCCGACGCCGCACGCGACTCCGGTCGCCGTCGGCACCCGAGTCAGCAGGGCGTCGGCCGCGGGCCGAAAACATCTGTGAAGCAACGGGATTCGGAGAATCTCGCGCACCCGAACACCGACGGTTTCGGTCAGCCGCCCGCTCAGGTCACCCCGATCAGCAGCGACATCGCGCTGTCCGACGAGGCGCTCGGCGTCGAGCATCGCGGCCCGTCGACGTCGTCGCCGCTGTTCAGCCTCGGCGGCATCCGCAGCGCGGTCGCCGACACGCTGACCGCGACCGCCGGCTTCATCCGGGAACGCATGGCCGGCGAGTACGAGGTCGACGAGTTCGGCTTCGACCCGCACTTCACCGAGGCCGTCTGGTTCCCGGCGGTCCGCCAGGTCTACGAGAAGTGGTTCCGCGTCGAGGTCACCGGCATCGAGAACCTGCCGCGCGAGGGAGGCGCCCTGCTCGTGGCGAACCACGCGGGCACCATCCCGGTCGACGCGATCATCACCTCGCTCGCGGTCCACGACAACCACCCCGACCACCGTCACCTGCGGCTCCTCGCCGCCGACATGGCGTTCGACACGCCGGGGATCAGCGAGGTCGCCCGGCGCATCGGCGCGACCCTGGCGTGCACCAACGACGCCGACCGGTTGCTCCGCCAGGGTGAGCTCACCGCGGTGTGGCCGGAAGGCTTCAAGGGCATCGGCAAGCTCTACAAGGACCGCTACAAGCTGCAGCGGTTCGGCCGCGGCGGCTTCGTGACGACGGCCCTGCGCAACGCGGCGCCGATCGTGCCGGTCTCGATCGTGGGCTCGGAGGAGATCTACCCGATGCTCGCCGATCTCAAGCCGCTCGCCAAGATCCTCGGGCTGCCGTACTTCCCGATCACGCCGTTGTTCCCGTGGCTGGGACCGCTCGGCATGGTCCCGCTGCCGTCGAAGTGGCACATCCACTTCGGCCGGCCCATCGAGACCGGGGGATACGACGAGTCGTCGGCCGACGACCCGATGGTGGTCTTCGACCTCACCGACCACGTGCGCGAGGAGATCCAGCAGACGCTCTTCCGCATGCTCAGCCGGCGCGGCAGCGTCTACTTCGGCTGACACGTCGCTTTTCCTGACACGGACCGCGGCGGCTGCTACCCATTGAGGCATGCGTGCAGTCGTGTGCCGAGCCGGTGAGCTCACGGTCGAAGACGTCCCCACCCCCGAGCCCGGCCCGGGCCAGGTCCTGATCCGCGTCCTGCGGGCGGGCATCTGCGGTTCCGATCTCCACGCGCGGGTTCACTGCGACGCCACCGCCGAGGTGTCCGACGAGGTCGGCTACGACGCGTTCATGCGCTCGGATCAGTCGGTGATCATGGGCCACGAGTTCGCCGGCGAGGTCGTCTCCTACGGCCCGCGCTGCCGGAAGAAGTGGGCGCCGGGCACCCGGGTCGTCGCGGTGCCGATGATCCGGCACGGCGAGAAGGCGCACCTGACCGGCCTCAGCGCCTCGGCGGGCGGTGCCTACGCCCAGTTCACGCTTGTGTCCGAGGACATGACCTTCGAGATCCCCGACGGTCTGCCGATCGAGCACGCCGCACTCACCGAGCCGCTCGCGGTCGCACACCACGCGGTCCGCCGCGGCGAGGTCGGGCGCCGCGACGTCGCGGTGGTGATCGGCTGCGGACCCATCGGTCTCGCCGTGATCGCCATGCTGAAGGCGTCCGGGGTGCGCACCGTGATCGCCAGTGACCTGTCCGCGGGGCGTCGCGCGCTCGCCGAACGCGTCGGCGCCGACATCGTCGTCGACCCCGCCGTCGAGTCCCCCTTCGCGCGGTGTGCTGCAGAGGGCAAGTACGTCACCGAGGCGCAGGACCTCCTCGGCGCCGCGTTCGACGCCATGCGCACGTTGCGTCGGATCCCGTTGGTGCCGTGGTCATCTCTGTTCCGGGTCGCCGACAGGCTGGGCGCCACACCCAAGGGGCCGGTGGTCTTCGAGTGCGTGGGAACCCCGGGGATGATCGAGTACGTCGTGTCCGATGCGCCGTTCCGTTCGCGCATCGTGGTGGTGGGCGTGTGCATGGAGCCGGACACCTTCCGCCCGGCGATGGCCATCAACAAGGAACACGAACTGCGGTTCGTCTTCTGTTACGACCCCGCCGAATACGAGGAGACCCTGCACATGATCGCCGACGGGGACGTCGACGTCGCGCCGATGATCACCGCGACGGTCGGCCTCGACGGGGTGGCGACGGCCTTCGACGCCCTCGGCTCGGCCGAGCATCACGCCAAGGTGCTCGTCGATCCGATGAGCGAGATCGATTCGCTCTGAAACGGTTTCGCGCTCAGTGGCGCCGCAACAGGCGTGCCGCGGCTGCCGCGCCACCGCCCGCCGCGCCGAGCACGAGGGCGGTGCCGGCGCCGTACTTGGCCGCCTTGCGGGCGGTGCGGAAGTCGTACATCTCCCACCCGCGGACCTTCGCGACGTCACGCAGGTCGGGGTCGGGGTTGATCGCGACCGCCTTGCCGACGAGCGAGAGCATCGGCACGTCGTTGTGCGAGTCGGAATACGCGGTGCAGCGCTTGAGGTTGAGGCCCTCGCGGATGGCCAGCGCCCGCACCGCGTGGGCCTTGCCCTGGCCGTGCAGGATGTCGCCGACGAGGCGACCGGTGAACACGCCGTCGACGCTCTCGGCGACCGTGCCGAGCGCCCCGGTCAGCCCGAGCCGGTTGGCAATGGTCTGGGCGAGTTCCACCGGGGTCGCGGTGACCAGCCACACCTGCTGTCCGGCGTCGAGATGGCGCTGGGCGAGCGCTCGCGTGCCGGGCCAGATCTTGTCCGCGATGTAGTCGTCGAAGATCTCCTCGCCGAGCTCGACGAGCTCGGAGGTGCGGCGCCCGGCGATGAACGACAGGGCCTTGTCGCGGCCCTCGGCGACGTCGCGGGCGTTCTCCTTGCCGGTGATCCGGAACTTCGCCTGCGTCCAGGCGAAATCGAGGATGTCGCCGTAGGTGAAGTACTTGCGCGAGGCGAGCCCGCGCGCGAAGTGCACGATCGAGGCGCCCTGGACCAGGGTGTTGTCGACGTCGAAGAACGCGGCGGCGGTCAGGTCGCGCGGTGCCTGCTCGGGCGGGGTCTCCGACGGCTCGCGCAGGCGCAGGGAGTCGACGGCGGCCTTCGCGCTGGCCTCGCCGGCGAGGGTCTGGCGCAGCTCGTGGGCGGTCTGGCGGAACCGGCCGGTGGCGGCACTCGCGCGCTGGGAGATCCACGTCGTGACCCGCCGGGTCTCCTCGTCCTCGTCGGAGTGGCCGACAGGTTCGTCGCTTTCGTCGAGGTCGTCGTCGAACTCGATCCTGGCCGCCTGGGTCTCCCAGTCGTCGCCGGAGTCCAGGGGGGTGGTGCCGGTGTCGGGTCGTTCGTCTCCCGGGCCCGGGGTCTTGCCCACTACCCACCTCCACGCGTCGCGTCTGCACTGCCTGCTCGTCCAGACTAGCCGCCGCACACGACGCCGCTCGCGCCGCCGACGCGTGCCGCGAGCCCCGTGGCGGCGGCCGTCCGCCACGCTGCGAGGATGGACGCCATGAAGGTGGAACTTCTCACTCGCGAGGGATGCCACATGTGCGCCACGGCTCGCACCGAGCTCGCCCGGATCTGTGGCGACTTCGGGATCGGGTTCACCGAGGTCGACGTCGATCGCGCCGCCGCCGACGGGAACCCGGAGGTCCGCGCCGAGTACGGCGACCGGTTGCCGGTGGTCCTGCTCGACGGTATCGAGCACAGCTACTGGGAGGTCGACGAGCCCCGTCTTCGTGCGGATCTCGCCGGCCGCGCCTGACCCCGGGCCCGGCCGCGGCCGTCCGGTCTACGGCATCGCGTAGCGGGGATTGCGTTTAACACAGGTGCGCCGATCGTGAGACCCCGTGTGAAGAGATTCACACGGGGGTTATATCCTCGACACGACCTGTGAGCCGGATGTCTGGGGGTGAACGTGGGCGCCGATCGTCGGAAGTCGGGCGACGCCGACCCTCCCGCGTCCGAGACGCCGTCGCCGTCCCGGCAGGACATCCCCGCGCCCACCGTCGCGCGACTGGCCACCTATCTCCACGTGCTGCGGTCGTTCAGCCGGCGCGGCACCCTGATCGCCTCGAGCGGCGAGCTCGCCACCGCGGCCGGGGTGAACCCCGCGATCCTGCGCAAGGACCTGTCCTACATCGGCGCCAACGGCGTGCGCGGCGTCGGCTATGACGTCGGACGCCTCACCGCGCGCATCTCGATGGCGTTGCACACCGACAGCGTCCACACGGTCGCGCTCGCCGGCGCCGGGCAGCTCGGGCGCGCGCTGCTCGCCCACACCGGCTTCGGCCGCGGTTTCCGGGTGGCCGCCATGTTCGACGCCGATCCGTCGCTGACCGGGACGTCTCTCGAGGCCGGCGGCCCGGCCATCGCGCCGCTGTCCGACATCACCGAGGCCTGCCGGCGCATGCGCCCGGCGGTGGAGATCGGGGTGGTGGCGACCTCCGACGAGCACGCGCAGGAGGCGTTCGACGCCTTCGTCGCCGCCGGCGTCCGCCAGGTGCTCAACGTCACTCCCGTGTCGCTGACGACGGAGGCGGATGTCGTCGTCAGACAGGTTGATCTAGCCTTGGAGTTGCAGGTGTTGTCGTTCCAGGCCTCGCGCGGCGCCACTCAGGCCGCAGCGCAGGCCGCACGCGACCACCTCGAGATCTCCTCACGCGACGACGTCAGCGCGCCGCCTCGCGAGGTGAAGGCGGCCGACGGGCGCCAGGAAAACGCAATGGGTGAAGAAACGGTGACAGCGTGAGTGTTCTGTTGTTCGGGGTATCGCACCGCAGTGCTCCGGTGGAAGTGCTGGAGCGGTTGGCGGTCTCCGACCACGACCGTCCGAAGCTGGTCGACCAGCTCCTGTCATCGCGCTCGATCTCCGAGGCCATGGTCGTCTCGACCTGCAACCGCGTGGAGATCTACGCGGTCGTCGACGCCTTCCACCCGGCCCTCGAGGCGGTCGGGGAGGTCCTCGGCGACCACTCGGGCATGACCGTCAACGACATGACCCGATACGCCTACGTGCGCTACTCCGAAGCCGCCGTCGAGCACCTGTTCACCGTTGCCGCGGGGCTGGACTCGCTGGTCGTCGGCGAGCAGCAGATCCTCGGGCAGATCCGCAACGCCTACCTGAGCGCGGACGCCAACGACTCCGCCGGCCGCGTCCTGCACGAACTCGCGCAGCAGGCGCTGCGGGTCGGCAAGCGCGTCCACACCGAGACCGGCATCGACCGCGCCGGCGCATCCGTCGTCTCCGTCGCGCTGCGCCGCGCCAAGGCATTGCTCACCGATCCCGCCACCGGCGCGCACCGGCTGCGGCGGGCCGTCGTGGTCGGCGCCGGCGCGATGGGCGGCCTGGCCACGGCCCACCTCGCGCGCGACGGCGTCACCGAGATGTACGTCGTCAACCGCACCGTCGACAACGCCCGCCACCTGGCCGACAACATCGCCGCCAACCACGGCATCGCCGTGCACGGGGTCGGCCTCGACGACCTGCCGTCGGCGATGGCCGACGCCGACGTGGTCGTCAGCTGCACCGGCGCGGTGGGCAACGTGGTGACCGTGGGCGCGGTCCACTCGGCCCTCGCCGAGCGCACCCGCAAGAACGACTCCTCGCCCCTGGTCATCTGTGATCTCGGTCTCCCGCGCAACGTCGACCCGGCCGCCGCGCGGCTGCCCGGCGTGCACGTCGTCGACATCGAGGGATTGCGCGGCGACTCCGCGACCCAGGCCGCCGAGAACGACACCCTCGCGGCCCGCTCGATCGTCGCGGCCGAGCTCGCCGACTACCTGACCCACCAGCGCCAGGCCGAGGTCACGCCGACCGTCGCCGCGCTGCGCCAGCGCGCCGCCGACGTCGTCGAGGCCGAGATCCTGCGCCTCGAGACCCGCCTGCCGGACCTCGAGAGCTCGCAGCGCGACGAGATCGCCAAGACGGTCCGCCGCGTCGTCGACAAGCTGCTGCACGCCCCGACCGTGCGCGTCAAGCAGCTCGCCTCGACCCCGAACGGCGATCACTATGCCGAGGCCCTGCGCGAGCTCTTCGAACTCAAACCCGGTGCGGCCGAATCGGTGTCGGCACCGGATCGGTTCACCACCGACGCCGCGGAACAGCAGGGCGACCGATGAGCTCATCCGCATCCGCGCCGATCCGCGTCGGCACCCGGGGTTCGCTGCTGGCCACCACCCAGGCCCAGACCATCGCCGACGCGCTGACCGCCGCCGGTCACCCCGCCGAACTGGTCATCATCAAGACCGAGGGCGACGCCTCGGCCCGGCCGGTCGCCGAGATCGGCGTCGGCGTCTTCACCACGGCGATCCGCGTGGCGCTGCGCAACAACGAGGTCGACGTCGCCGTCCACTCCTACAAGGACCTGCCGACCGCCCCCGAGGACGACCTCACCATCGCGGCGGTCCCCACCCGCGTCGACCCCCGGGATGCGCTGGTCAGCCGGGACGGTCTGGTGCTGGGAGAACTGCCGCCGGGATCGGTGGTGGGGACCTCCGCGCCGCGCAGGGCCGCACAGCTTAGAGCATTGGGTCTCGGTTTGGAAATCCGCCCCCTAAGAGGCAACCTAGATTCTCGGTTGGGCAAAGTCGCCAGCGGCGAACTCGACGCGGTCGTGGTCGCCCGGGCCGGGCTCGTGCGGATCGGACGGACCGAAGTGGTCACCGAGGCGCTCGATCCGGTGGTCATGCTGCCGGCTCCGGCGCAGGGCGCTCTGGCAGTCGAGTGCCGCTCAGACGATGCCGAACTGGTGAGAATACTCGCCGAGTTGGACGATCCGTCCACCCGTGCGGCCATCGAGGCCGAACGGTCGGTGCTCGCGGCCCTCGAGGCCGGGTGCACCGCGCCGGTCGGTGCGATCGCCGAGGTGGTCGAGTCGATCGACGAGGACGGGCGCATCTTCGCCGAACTGTCGCTTCGCGCGGCGGTGGCGGCCGAGGACGGATCCGACGTGATCCGCGCATCGGTGGTGGGCCCGGTCGATCGGGCCGTCGAGCTGGGCAAGGACCTCGCCGCCGAACTGCTGGAGCTGGGAGCGGGCGAACTCGTCAACTCTCCCTAGCAGAGAACGAACTGCAGCCCTCGGAGCAGAGGGCAGGAGAGTGCGAACCCATGAGCCGTACGAAGAAGGCAAATCCCGGACGGATCCTGTTCGTGGGGTCGGGTCCAGGTGATCCTGACCTGCTCACCGTGCGGGCACGCACCGTGATCGTCAACGCGACCACGGCCTACATCGACCCCGATGTGCCGTCGACCGTGGTCTCGCTGATCGGCAGTGCGCATCGCGAAGACCCCGCACCGAACACTCGCCGTTCGACCAAGAAGGCCGACAAGGCCGCCGAAGCCGACGCCGCCAAGGACGAGACCGCGACCGCCGAGGCCGACAAGGCCGAGGAGGAGTCGGTGGTCCGGCCCGCGCTCGGCGATCCGTCCGAGGTCGCCAAGACCCTGGTCGCCGCCGCCAAGAACGGTGAGGACGTGGTCCGCATCGTGGCCGGCGACCCGCTGACCACCGACTCGGTGCTCGCGGAGGTCAACGCCGTGGCCCGCACGTCGGTCACCTTCGAGGTGCTGCCGGGCCTGCCCGCCGCGTCGGTGGTGCCGAGCTACGCGGGCATGCCGCTGGGCTCCACCCACACCGAGGCCGACGTCCGCGGCGAGGTCGACTGGGCCGCCCTGGCCGCGGCCCCGGGCCCGCTGGTCCTGCACGCGACCTCCGGCCACCTGGCCGAGACCGCCAGCGCCCTGACCGAGCACGGCATGGCCCCGCAGACCCCCGCTGCGATCACCATCAACGGCACCACCTGCGCCCAGCGCACCATCGAGGCGACGCTCGCCACGCTCAACGAGCAGGGCAACGCGCTCACCGGCCCGCTGGTCGTCACCGTCGGCAAGGTCGTCGGCGCCCGCAACAAGCTCTCCTGGTGGGAATCGCGTTCCCTCTACGGCTGGACGGTGCTGGTGCCGCGCACCAAGGACCAGGCCGCCGACATGAGCGAGCGACTCATCAGCCACGGCGCCATCCCCAAGGAGGTGCCGACGATCGCCGTCGAGCCGCCGCGCAGCCCCGCGCAGATGGAGCGCGCGGTCAAGGGACTCGTCGACGGCCGCTACCAGTGGGTCGTGTTCACCTCGACCAACTCGGTGCGCGCCGTGTGGGAGAAGTTCGCCGAGTTCGGCCTCGACGCCCGCGCGTTCTCGGGCGTCAAGATCGCCTGCGTCGGCGAGGCCACCGCCGACAAGGTGCGTTCCTTCGGCATCAACCCCGAACTCGTGCCGTCGGGTGAGCAGAGCTCGCTGGGTCTCCTCGAGGACTTCCCGCCCTACGACGACGTCTTCGACCCGGTGAACCGGGTCCTGTTGCCGCGCGCCGACATCGCCACCGAGACCCTGTCGGAGGGCCTGCGCGACCGCGGCTGGGAGATCGACGACGTCACCGCGTACCGCACCGTGCGCGCCGCTCCGCCGCCCGCCGAGACCCGCGAGATGATCAAGACCGGCGGCTTCGACGCGGTCTGCTTCACCTCCAGCTCGACGGTCCGCAACCTCGTCGGCATCGCCGGGAAGCCGCACGCGCGCACCATCGTCGCGTGCATCGGCCCCAAGACCGCCGAGACCGCAACGGAGTTCGGCCTGCGCGTGGACGTGCAGCCGGAGAACGCCTCGGTCATCGAACTGGTCGACGCGCTCGCCGAACACGCCGCACGGCTTCGTGCCGAGGGCGCACTGCCCCCGCCGCGCAAGAAGTCCCGCCGGTCGCGTTCGTGAGCGGGGCGTCGGACATGGCACCCCTCATCCGGCCCCGCCGGCTGCGCACCACCGCCGCGATGCGGCGTCTGGTCGCCGAGACCACGCTCGCGCCACGGCAACTCGTGCTGCCGATGTTCGTCGCCGACGGCATCGACGAGCCCAAGCCCATCTCCTCGATGCCCGGCGTCGTGCAGCACACGATGGACTCGCTGCGCGCCGCCGCGGCATCGGCCGTGGAGGCCGGGGTCGGCGGGCTGATGCTGTTCGGCGTTCCCCGGGCCGAGGACAAGGACGCGGCCGGATCGGCCGCGGATGCCGACGACGGCGTCCTCAACCGCGCCCTGCGCGCGCTGACCGATGATCTCGGCGACTCGACGGTCCTGATGGCCGACACCTGCCTCGACGAGTTCACCGACCACGGCCACTGCGGCGTCCTCGACGGCCGGGGCCGCGTCGACAACGACGTGACCCTCGACCGCTACGTGTCGATGGCGCTCGCACAGGCGCGCGCCGGCGCCCACCTGTTGGGACCGAGCGGGATGATGGACGGCCAGGTCGCCGCCATCCGCGCCGCACTCGACGCCGAGGGCTTCGCCGACACCGGCATCCTGGCCTACGCCGCCAAGTACGCCTCGGCGTTCTACGGCCCGTTCCGCGAGGCCGTCGGCTCGTCGCTGCAGGGCGACCGCCGCACCTACCAGCAGGATGCGGCCAATCGCATCGAGGCCTTGCGCGAGGTCCGGCTGGACCTCGAGGAGGGCGCCGACATCGTGATGGTCAAGCCGGCGATGAGCTATCTCGACATCGTCCGCGACGTCGCCGAGACGAGCGACGTGCCGGTGGCCGCCTACCAGATCAGCGGCGAGTACTCGATGATCACCGCGGCCGCCGAGCGCGGCTGGATCGACCGGGACGCGGCGATCCTCGAGTCGCTGACCTCGATCCGGCGTGCCGGGGCGTCGATCATCCTGACCTACTGGGCCGCCGAGGTCGCCGAACTGCTGTCCTGACCGCACCGCCGCCGCGGCGCGAGGCCGCTCATCGGCCCGACGGTCGCAGTGGCGGATTCACTAGGCTGGAATCCATGTCCGCACCGTTCGACCCGTCCTCCGGGCCGCAGTCCTCCGGGGCGTCGTCCCCTGGGACCGCGCCCGACGAACCGCAACTGCGCCCGTCGATCCCGGACTCGATCGCGATCGCCGTCGAGTTGTGGGTCGTGGCCGTCCTCGGCCAGATCATCGGGCGGTTCGCGCAGACCGGCAGCATGATCGACTCCCTGCGCGAGCAGGTCCGCAAGAACCCGCCGGAGGGCCTGACACCCGAGCAGCTGGAGACCGCGACCTCGGCGGGCGTCATCATCGGCATCCTCGTCGCGATGACCGTGGCGCTCACGGCGGTCACCGCCCTGATCGTCTGGCTCACCCGCAAGGGCTACAACTGGGCGCGCATCGTGCTCGGCGCGATGGGCGTCTACATCGTCGTGGACATGGTCTTCTCGTTCTTCGCCGACATCTCCCCGGCGTGGGCCATGGTGCCGCTGGTCATCGGCGGCGTCGCCGCGCTCGGTGCGACGGTGCTGCTCATGAAGGGCGATTCGGAGAAGTATTGCCGGCGCATGGCACAGGTCCGCAAGGCCGCCAAGACGCCGCAGCCCGCACCAGCGGTCCACGGCCCGAACCCGTACGCCCAGAATCCGTACACGCAGAACCCGTACGCCCAGAATCCGTACACGCAGAATCCGTACGGGCAGAGTCCGTACGAGCAGAACCCGTACCACGAGAACCCCTACGGCCAGAATCCCCATACCCCGAACCCGGCCGCGAACGATCCGGGACGCCCCCACGGATCTGCGTCACAGACCCCGCCGGAGCATGGTGGTACACCGTATGGTGGCAGTCGATCCGGTGACGCGACCAGTGCGGACCCGACGCAGAGCCCGGCACAGGGGCCCGGGTCCCAGCCCACCGGAACCGAGAACACCGACACCGAAGGACCGAACAAGCAGTGACAAGTCCCGACCCGGCGCAGCGTCCGAAACTCGTCGTCTGGGCCTACCGATGCTGGCTCGCCTCGGGTGTGCTGATGGCGCTGCTCGGCGCACTGGTGGTGGTCGTGTCGGTGTTCGACGACTCCGGCACGGTGGCCTCCGGCGCGCTGGGCGTCCTGGTCCTTATCGTGGGTCTCGCCTACATCCTGCTGGGCAGCAAGGCCTTCACCGGTGACGTCCGCTGGCGTTCGTCGCTGTCGGCGCTGACGCTCGTCGTGGTCGCCATGCTGCTGTTCTTGAGCGTGGGCCTGGGATCGCCGCTCTTCGCCCTCACACTGCTCGCCGGCGTCATCGGCCTGTTCGGCTCGCTGCTGGCGTACCGGCCCGAGTCGGAGTTCTGGTTCACCGGCAAGGAACCCGAACCGCGCAAGAAGCGGAACCTCGGGCGCAGCACCAAGCCGTGACCGACGACACCCGCAAGGCAGGCGGGTCCGACCGGGAGTCGGGCGAGGTCCTGTTCTACGAGCCGGGCGGGAGTTGGTGGGTGATCCTCATCGGCCCGGTGCTCGTCGGCGCGGTGCTCGCACTCGAGATCTTCTCGCCCGGTCCGGTGCACTGGCCGGTCCTCATCGTGTTCCTGGTCCTGCTGGTCGGCTTCTCGCTGGTGCAGGTGTCGGCGGCCCGCAGGCACGTCAGCGTCGAACTGACCGAGACGACCCTGCGCCAGGGCGCGGTGACCATCGACCTGGCCGACATCGAGAAGATCTTCCCGCCGAACAACTCGCCGACCCCGGAGGACTGGGAGAGCGCCCCGGCACTCGGCGAGCTCCACGGGGTGCCGCGCCGGCGCAAGGGCGTCGGCGTCCGGCTGAAGTCGGGGAAGCTGGCCCAGGCGTGGGCGCGCGACGTCGAGCGATTCCGCAGCGAACTCACCCAGGCCCACACCGCCGTCCGGCTGGGGCTGGGGCCGTCGCGCCGAACCGAGCCCGGGAAGAACCCCGATTCCGGCAAGGGGTCCGAACCCGAGAAGGGTCAGGACACCGCCGAGTGACGCCCCTGCCGGCTGTCGCGGTAGGCGCGTCGGCGTAGGTCGCCCAGCCACGACGGCGCGAACTCGACGCCTTCGGGGCGGTTGAGGATGGGGTCGAAGTCCACATCGAGGCCGGTCAGCGCGTGGTCGAGTTCGATCCGGGCGATGGGCACGAAGCGACCGAACCCGGCCTCGAGGATGAGCACGATCTTCCGGTTCGTCCTCAGGCACGCGGCGAGGTCCTCGATCGACAGTCCCGTCGGCCCGGTGGGCTCGACGATGCGGGCGCGAATCCAGTAGAGCTCGCCGTCGTGACGGTAGGGCGTGAGGCTCGAGACCGCCGTCGGCGCCCAGTGCGTCGACGGCAGCGGGATCGGCAGGCGTCCCGACAGCGGCGCAGGTCCGGCGAGCAGGAGATCCCAGGTGCCGGCGGCGGTGGGCACGGGCGAGACGGGGTCGGTCGCACCGGGGAACCGGATGGCGACCCCCACGATGTCGGGCAGCCCGCCGGGCGTGCCGATCCCCTTGGACAGACGCACGGTTACCGGCCCGGAACGGAACGGCAGCGGGTGATCGCCGGCCACCGATGCGACACCGCCGCACAGCAGTCCGTCGGGGTGGAACACCCGGGCGTGCCGCAGCGCCGCCAGCCACCGGAACGGCGTGGTCAGCAGGTCGGGTAGAGCGGTCATGTGACACCTCCGTGTCGGATGGTCCGTCGCGGGACGGTTATGGCCCGGTTCGGGTCGCCCGTGAACGCGCGACGCCGCGACCCCGGGTCCGGGGCCGCGGACGCCGCGCGTCGGGCGGATCTAGCCGGTCGGATCGGGATCGACGGCGTCCTTGATCTTGCCGATGACGCCCTTCTCCGTGCCGAACTTCGGCTTCTGGGGCGTCCCCATGGCGCCGTCGTACGTCGCATAGAGCTTCGGATCCGGCGGCGGACCCGATTGGCGCTCACCCAGCGGCTGCGGGTCGGCCAGGAACGTGAACTCGTGCCGGCCGTCGGGCGTCGGGCCGCTCGCCCAGCCGCCCTTGTCGGAGTCCTCGCCGTCGGACAGATGCCAGATCGTGCTCGCGTGCTCGCTGTACTCCTCGTCGAACAGGTCGTCGGGGGCGATGGTGCCCTCGAGCCCGTCCTCCTTGAGCTCCTCGATGGCCTTGAGCCAGAGGTTCTGGTGGAGGGTGTCGCGCGCCAGGTTGAACCGCAGCATGTCCTTGACGCCCGGGTCGTCGGTCATGTGCCACAGGCGGGCGGTCTGCACGCGACCCTGGGCCTCCGCGGTGACGTTGGCGTGGAAGTCGGCGAGCAGGTTGCCGCTGTGGACGATGTAGCCGGCGTTCCACGGCACGCCGTTGGAGTCGGCCAGGCGCGGCCCGCCGCCGGAGAAGACGGCCTGGGTGGGATCGGAGCCGCCGAGGACCGCGGCCACCACCGGGTCGCCGAGGGCGTTGGCGGTGGAGTCGGTGACCGGCGCGCCCTCGAGGAGCCGGGCCACCATCGTGGCGATCATCTCGACGTGACCGATCTCCTCGGTCGCGATGTCCATGATGAGGTCCTTGTACTTGCCCTTCATGCGACAGTTCCAGCCCTGCATGAGGTACTGCATCGTGACCGTCATCTCGCCGAACGCGCCGCCCAGCAGCTCCTGGAGCTTGCGCGCATAGACGGGGTCGGGCTTTTCGGGCTTGACGTCGAATTGCATGTAGTCGGTATGGCGGAACATGGATTCCCCTGACTGTCGTGTTGATTCGCCCGTCGCAGGCCATGGGGAGGACGGGTGCCGAGATCGTCGATGCGTCGCTGCGGCTACTACACGGCGGCGTCCTGGGCAGTGTTGCCCTCGATGTCGCGAGTCGAAACACCGAGGTCGCGAACAGCGTGGTGAGACGGGCACCGACGACGACAGGCGCCCGACCACGTGGGCCGGGCGCCTGTCGCTGGTGTGTCGTGCTCGGGTCGTCGCCGCTCAGCCGTTGACGAGCATCGGCGCGCGCAGCAGCTCCTCTGGGACGCCGAAGGCGTCGACGAGAGTGCGGGCGTGCGGACGCAGTTCCTGGCAGAGCTCGTTGACGCCCCGCCGAACCGCCTTGGCGCGCTCGACCGAGATGTGGCGGTGCATCATGAACCAGGACAGGTCGGCCTCGAGGGCGGAGTACACGAACAGGTCGCACACCTTGCCCAGAAGTTCTGCGGCAGAGCGGGAATCGCAGTTCTCGATCGCCTCGATGAAGGCCTCGAGGACCACGCGCTCGATGTGCGCGTGCCCGACCTTGAGCAGGTGGTCCTGCGCGTTGTTGAACACGTCGAAGGCGTCGTTGTCGTCGTCGAGTGCGCGGCGCAGGCGTTGCGCGCAGGTCCGCACCAGGTGGTCCTCGCGGTTGCGGAAGAGCCGGATCTGGGTGCCGCGGTTGGTCAGCGCGGACTTCTCGGTGTCCTCGTCGGAGCTGTCGAGCAGGGTCTGGACCACCTGTCGGACGGCGGTCTTCTCCGCCACCATGTCGCGCGCCATCCCGGCGATGAACTTGACCCATCCGCCCGCCGAGAGACCCTGCACGTCTTCGGAATACGCCGACAGCAGCTCCTTGGCGATGAGCTGGGTCATGACCGTGTTGTCGCCCTCGAACGTGGTGAACACGTCGATGTCGCCGCGGATGATGGAGAGCTGGTTCTCGTCGAGATAGCCGGCGCCGCCACAGGCCTCGCGACTGACGTTGATCGCGTGCGAGGCGTGCCAGGTGGCGTACGCCTTGAGCCCGGCCGCCTGGCCTTCGAGCTGGCGCTGCCGTCCGGCGTCGGAGTCGTCGGCCGCCCCGGACTGGACCTCGTGCAGTTCTGCGGTGATCTCGTTCTGGGCGAACGCGATGGCATACGACTTGGCGATCAGCGGGAGGAGCTTGCGCTGATGGCCCAGGTAGTCCATGACGGTGATCTCGTCGGTGCCCTCCGGCGCCTCGAACTGCTTGCGGATCAGGCCGTAGCGGGTGGCCAGGGTCAGCGCCTTGCGGCCGGCGGCGCCGGCGGTCGCGGCGACGCTGACGCGTCCGCGGATGAGGGTGCCGAGCATGGTGAAGAACCGGCGGTTCTCGTTCTCGATGGGCGAGCTGTACGTGCCGTCCTCGGCGACGTCGGCGTAGCGGTTCAGCAGGTTCTCGGCCGGGACGCGCACCTGATCGAACATGATGCGGCCGTTGTCGACGCCGGCGAGGCCGCCCTTGTATCCGCAGTCGCTGGTGGTGATGCCGGGCAGGTCGGTGCCGTCCTCGTCGCGGATCGGCACCACGAAGCAGTGCACGCCGCGGCCCGTCGGCTCCTCGTCGGGGCCGCCGGTGATCAGCTGGGCGAACACCGCGGCGTACCGGGCATGCTTCGCCGCGCCGCCGATGTAGTCCTTGCGCGACGACGGGGTCGGGGAGTGGATCACGAACTCGCGGGTGTCGCGGTCGTAGGTGGCGGTGGTCTCGAGGGCCTGCACGTTCGAGCCGTGTCCGGTCTCGGTCATCGCGAAGCAGCCGAGGATGTCGAGGTCGATGATGCCCGGCACGTACTTCTGGTGATGGCGCTCGGTGCCCAGGTTCTCCACGGCCCCGCCGAACAGGCCCCACTGGACGCCGGCCTTCACCATGAGCGACAGGTCGGCGTAGCCGAGCATCTCGATCGCGGTGATCGAGGCGCCGATGTCGCCGGTGCCGCCGTGGTCGGCGGCGAATCCGGCCGCCGCGAATCCCTGCGAGGCCAGCTCCCGCATGATCCCGAGAATCCGCTCGCGGGCCTCGTCCAGCGTCAGGGAGGGGTCGGGCAGCAGGTCGGCCCGGTTGGAGTTCTCCCGGACGGTGTCGCGGACGCTGCGCCAGCGGCCGTCGAGGACGAAGCGGAGGTTGTCGACCAGGAGCGCGCGCTCGTCGGCGGACAGGTCGTCGTCGGCGGAGACGTCGGCCGGGGCGACCGGATCGTCGGACGTGGGTTTCGTCGCTATCGGGGTGTGACCCGGGCCGGTGGTGTCCGGGGTGGTCTCGTCCGGCGATGACGGTGAGGGGCTCTCGGTGGGAGTCGACATGAATCCACCGTACGTAAGTCCGTGACGTGCGCCCCAGCTTTTGTGGGGCTTGCCCAATGCACCGATCCGGTCACGACTTCGGCGACGAACCCCCTCTTCGGGGGGTGACGGGGTTGTGATGTGATCGCCTACCCTGACCCGCCGTCTACGTATGGCCCGTCACACCGCCCCCTGTCGAGTGGCGTGATCGAGAGATTCTCTGGAGGAAAGATGTCGGTGTCCACCCCGGATGCACCTGCGACGGGCCTGGGTTCGTCGACCACCGAGTGGGGCGGGGCCAACCGCTCCGAACTGAGCCCGCTCCGGTTCCTGGAACGCTCCGCCGCGGTCTTCCCCGACCGCGAGGCCATCGTCTACGGCCGCCGCAGCCACAGCTACGCCGAGTTCGCCGACCACGTGCAGCGCCTGGCCCGGGTGCTGCGGTCGAAGATCGCGCCGGGCGATCGCGTCGCCTACCTGGCCCCGAACATCCCCGAGATGCTGATCGCGCACTTCGCCGTCCCGCTCGCCGGGGGCGTCCTCGTCGCCCTGAACTCGCGACTGGCCGGGCCCGAGCTGGTCTACATCCTCGAGCACTCCGGCGCCAGGGCCCTCTACTTCGACGCCGAGTTCCGCGGCACCGTCGCCGACATCATCGCCGACGTCCCGCAGGTGGAGACCGTCGTCGAGATCACCGACCCCGAGTTCGGCGTCACCGGCGGACCCGTCGGGGAGTCCGGCGTCCCCGGCCTCGTCTCCTACGAGGACCACCTCGCCGCCGCCGGCGACCTCGACCCGTCGCCGATCCCGTGGACCGTCGACGACGAGAACACGATCATCGCGATCAACTACACCTCCGGCACCACCGGCAAGCCCAAGGGCGTCATGTACACCCATCGCGGCGCGTACCTGAACTCCTTCGGCGAGACCTTCCACAACCAGTTCACCGGCCAGACCAAGTACCTGTGGACGCTGCCGATGTTCCACTGCAACGGCTGGTGCACCCCGTGGGCGGTCACCCACGCCGGCGGCACCCACATCTGCCTGCGCGCGGTGCGGGCAGAGGCCATCTGGGACGCCATCGACAACCTCGGCGTCACCCACATGTGCGGCGCGCCGACCGTGTGCACCACCATCGTCGGCTCGCCGCGGGCGCACCGGCTCGACCGGCCGCTGCGCATCACGACCGCGGGCGCCCCGCCGTCGCCGACGGTCATCGGGTCGCTCGAGGCGATCGGCGTGACCGTCGTCCACGTGTACGGGCTCACCGAGGTCTACGGGCCATACACCATCTGCGAGTACCAGGACTCCTGGAGCGACCTCGCGCCCGACGAGCGCGCGGCGAAGCTGTCGCGTCAGGGCGTCGGCATGGTGCAGGCGGAGAACGCCCGCGTCGTCGTCCCGGACTCGCTGCCGCTGGTCGACGTCCCCGCCGACGGCGAGACGATGGGCGAGATCGTGCTGCGCGGCAACAACGTGATGGCCGGTTACTTCCGCGACGAGGAAGAGACGCGAAAGGCGTTCGCGGGCGGGTGGTTCCACACCGGCGACCTCGGCGTGATGCATCCCGACGGCTACATCCAACTGCGCGACCGCGCCAAGGACATCATCATCTCCGGCGGCGAGAACATCTCCACCATCGAGGTCGAGCAGGCGCTGGTGAGCCACGACGCGGTGCTCGACGTCGCGGTCATCGGCGTCGCCGACGAGAAGTGGGGTGAGCGCCCGCGTGCCTACGTGCTGCTCAACCCGGGCGCGACGCTGACCGCCGAGGAGCTCATCGAGCACGGTCGTCGTCTGCTGGCCGGGTACAAGGTGCCGCGCGACATCGTCTTCGCCGGCGACCTGCCGCGCACTCCCACCGGCAAGGTCCTCAAGGGTGAGTTGCGTGAGCGTGCCCGCGCGGAGTGACGCCGCGAGACCTCTGAGCCTCCACGGCGGGGCGGGGCGCGACGTCGAGAACGTCGTGCGCCGCGTCCGGATGGGCGAGCGCCGAGGACTCCCGGCGACCGCGGACGCGCGTGCGCCCCGGCGCTCCACAGGGATGTTCGGCCGCGGTTGTGGTTGTCCGGGTCCCGAGTCCCGCACGGACTGAGAGCGTCCCCCGAAAGCGGCCTCCTGCGGATCGTCGACGACGAGGTGTCATCCACGTGTCCGCCGAGGGTGCTTCTCGGGGGTAGCCTTCCGTCGTCGGTACGGGTCCGGTCACACCCAGTGCCGGAACCCCGGATTGTCGAAGCGCTCGCCCAACGACGCGGCGATGTTCGTCGGCACGAGCTCCCTCGGGATGACGATGCGCTCGCCGTACGCGCCGTGGGCCCTGATGCGGATCACATTGCGGCCCACGATGATCCGGCCGATCTGCGACAGCCGGACGACCTGGGTGTGCGTGCCCGACGTGAACGCGATGTGGTCGGGTCCGAACTCGGCGGAGAGCGGGATCCCGGCGCCGTAGTACCGGCGGATCATGTACGGCGTCCACGCCGTCATCATCAGGATCGAGATGACGGTGATGAGGGCGAAGGCGGCGGTGAGGACCAGCGTCACCTTCCGCTCGTCGGTCATGCCGAACCACATCGCGCCCAAGCCGATCGCCTGAGACAGCCAGATCGGGATGACGGTCGCGAGCAGCGACCCGCGTCCGTTCTCGCGCTGTATCCGTTTCGCCATGCCCTCGTCGGCGATCACGTGGGTCCGGACGACCGGGCCGTAGGTCTGAGGTGGTGGCGGTGCCGGCCACGGATTCGGCCGATGCGGCGGGTGTCCGAAGCGCGCGGGATCGCCGGGTGGCCACTGATTCATCGCCGTGAAACGGTACGCGGTGGGTCGAATCGAGCGCGAGGTCCACGCGAATGACCCGCGAACCTGTGGTGATACTTGACGCATGTCAGTTGCCGATGTCGATGGTGCGGGCTTTCGCATGCACGTCGTCGCCGAGTCGATCCGGCTGTTCAGCGAGCACGGGTACGAGTCGACGACGGTCGAGCAGATCGCGTCGGCGGCCGGGATGTCGCGCCGGACGTTCTTCCGGCAGTTCGGGTCCAAGGAAGACGTCATCTTCGCCGACCACGAGACGCTGCTCGCGCAGGTCGGCGAGGCCCTGGCGTCGTACGACGGCGACCCGTGGTCGGCGGTGTGCGCGGCGGCGGAGGTGGTGTTCAGTCACTTCGAGCGGGACCGCGACCTGGCGGTGCGTCGTGCGCAGGTGGTCCAGGAGGTTCCGGCGCTGCGCGACCGCGAGCTGGTGACGACCTACCGCTACCAGGGCGCCTTCGAGGAGTTCCTCCGTCGGGAGCTGCCCGGCGAGCCGCCGGTGCACATCGTCGCCTACGTCGCGGCGATCACCGGCACCCACAACTACCTGCTCCGACAGATGATCCGCGGAGACGCCGAGGCGAGCGTCGACCGGCTCCGGCGGGAGCTGGCGCGAGTCCGGACGGCACTCGGTGCCGTACGCGAGCCGAGCGCCGACGCGGCCGAACAGCAGGTGACGGTGGTGACGTATCCGGCCGGGACGTCGGCCGAGGAGGTCGCGCGCCGGGTGGCCGAGCAGCTCCGGAATTCTTGACGGGTTTTCGCAGGTCCCGGACACGGTGGGGGCAGGCGAGGACAATCGGGGGCGTGGGTGGCCGCTCCCTGGTGGTGTGGCACATTGACATGGCACTCAGTGCCGTGTTGCACTGATGATCGACCACAGAAACTGGCACCCCGTGCCGTGAGGAGTTGACATGGGTTACGGAAATCCCGACTTCGACGTCTTCCAGCTCCCGGAGGAGCACGTCGCACTGCGTGACGCGATCCGCTCGCTCGCCGAGAAGGAGATCGAGCCCCACGCCGCCGACGTCGACGAGAAGTCGCGCTTCCCGGAGGAGGCGCTCAACGCGCTGAACGCCTCGGGCTTCAACGCCATCCACGTCCCCGAGGAGTACGGCGGCCAGGGCGGCGACTCGATCGCGGCCTGCATCGTCATCGAAGAGGTTGCCCGTGTGTGCGCCTCGTCGTCGCTGATCCCGGCCGTGAACAAGCTCGGCACCATGGGCCTGATCCTCAACGGCTCGGAAGAGCTGAAGCAGAAGGTGCTGCCGTCGATCGCCTCCGGTGAGGCCATGGCCTCCTACGCGCTGTCCGAGCGCGAGGCCGGCTCCGACGCCGCCGGCATGAAGACCCGCGCCCGCCGCGACGGCAACAACTGGGTCCTCAACGGCTCCAAGTGCTGGATCACCAACGGCGGCAAGTCGACCTGGTACACCGTCATGGCCGTCACCGATCCGGAGAAGCGCGCCAACGGCATCTCGGCGTTCATGGTCCACAAGGACGATCCCGGCTTCACCGTCGGGCCGCTGGAGAAGAAGCTCGGCATCAAGGGCTCGCCCACCGCCGAGCTGTACTTCGAGGACTGCACCATCCCGCTCGACCGCATCATCGGCGACGAGGGCACCGGCTTCAAGACCGCCCTGCAGACCCTCGACCACACCCGCCCGACCATCGGCGCCCAGGCCGTCGGCATCGCGCAGGGTGCGCTCGACAAGGCCATCGAGTACGTCAAGGACCGCAAGCAGTTCGGCAAGCCGATCGCCTCGTTCCAGGGCGTCGAGTTCATGATCGCCGACATGGCGATGAAGGTCGAGGCCGCGCGCCTCATGGTCTACAGCGCCGCCGCCCGCGCAGAGCGTGGCGAGAAGAACCTCGGCTTCATCTCGTCGGCCTCGAAGTGCCTCGCCTCGGACGTGGCCATGGAGGTCACCACCGACGCCGTCCAGCTCTTCGGTGGCGCCGGCTACACTCGCGACTTCCCGGTCGAGCGCATGATGCGCGATGCCAAGATCACCCAGATCTACGAGGGCACCAACCAGATCCAGCGCGTCGTCATGAGCCGCGCGCTGCTCCGATGAGCACGGTCTAGCTCACCAGCTCACCAAGGGTGTTCGCCCCGCCGACTTCGGTCGGCGGGGCGAATTGCATTC
>NZ_BAOQ01000004.1 GCF_000344155.1 Gordonia paraffinivorans NBRC 108238
GAAGGTCGGTGGGGCTCTTCTCGTATCGACGGACTCCGTCGGACCGGATCAGTGCATCACGATCGGGCCGCGCTCGAGGTCCTCCTCGACCAGCGGCGAGGCGATCTTCTTGCGCGGCAGGAAGAACGCCGGGATCAGGGTGCAGGCGATCAGCACGACCGAGATCAGGAAGGTGTTGGAGAACACGTCGGCGGCGGTGTCGAAGAACGACTCCGGCAGCGGGTCCGGGACGCCCGGGGGCAGCGGCTTGTCGGAGGTGTTGGCGAAGATCGCCAGGCCCGCCTCCGGCTTCGCGGCCAGGCTGCTGGCCAGGACCACCGAGATCACCGCGGTGCCGACCGAGGTCGCCGACTGCTGGATGACGTTCATCAGCGTCGAGCCGTCGGGCACCTGGGTGTTGGACAGGGTGGCCAGCGCCGCCGACATGATCGGCATCATCGTCATGCCCATGCCCAGACCCTGGACGAACAGCGAACCGCAGATCAGCCAGTACGAGGTGTTCGCGCCCAGCATGGTGAAGGTGGACATGCCGATGAGGATCAGCACGATGCCGCCCAGCACGAACTTGCCCGGGCCCATCTTGTCGGTGAGGCGGCCGGCGATCGGCATCGTCAGCATGGCGCCGAGGCCCTGCGGGGCGAGCAGCAGGCCGGCGGTCAGGGTCGACTCGCCGCGCACGCCGATGAAGTACTGCGGGAACAGCAGGGCCGCGCCGAAGAAGGCGACCATGAACAACACCATCGTGGTGACCGCGATCGACAGCGTCTTGTTCTTGAACAGGCGCAGGTCGAGAAGCGGCTTCTTGGCGCGCAGCGCGTGGGCGACGAACCCGATGATCAGCAGCAGGCCGATGATCGCGGGGATCAGCACGCCCTTCGCCATGAAGGTGCGGTGCTCGGCGCTGGTGGAGATGCCGTACAGGAACAGCGCGAGACCCGGGGACAGCAGCAGCAGGCCGATCCAGTCGATCGACGCCGGCGAGGGCTCGGCGTCGTCGCGCAGGACGATGGCGGCGTAGACGAACGCGACCACGCCGACCGGCACGTTGATCAGGAAGATCCAGTGCCAGCTCAGGTTCTCGATGAGCACGCCGCCCAGGATCGGGCCGGAGATGGGGCCGAGCAGCATGGGGATACCGAGGACGGCCATGACCGAGCCCACGCGCTCGGGGCCGGCCGCCTTGGTCAGCATCATCATGCCGATGGGCATGAGCAGGCCGCCGCCGAGACCCTGGATCACGCGGAACGCCACGAGCATCCCGATGCTGGTGGCGAGCGCGCACAGCGCTGAACCGAGGGTGAACAGCACCAGCGAGAACAGGTAGACCTTCTTGGTGCCGAAGCGCGAGGCGGCCCAGCTCGCGAGCGGGATGACCGCGGCGAGGGCCAGGGTGTAGCCGGTCGCGGTCCAGGCGGCGCCCGCGGCGTCGGTGCTGAACTCCTGCTGGAAGGTGTTCTGCGCGACGCCGACGACGGTGACGTCGAGGATCGACATGATCGCGCCGAGCACGACCACACCGGCGACCAGCAGGACGTTCTTGTCCAGCTTGGTGTCTGGCGGACCTTCGTGGAGGTGGCCTCCGGTGGAGGATGTCATGCGGTGTTCTTCCTATCGGTCTCTCGAGATCGCAGAGGTGGCGCGGTCCCGATCTACTTCATGCGGATGGACGTCGGTGTCCGAAGGTGTTCGTGGGCACCGGCCGCGGAGATTGGCCGTCGGCGCCCGATGCGGCCACGACACCTTGCGCCCGGGTTCGGGCTCGAGGAGGAAGTGATCGACGGAGTCGTAGACGATGGGCTGCAGGGCTGCGCAGAGGTTGTCGCGCATCTCCGCGGGCAGTCCGGCCACGAACCGTCGGACGGTGTCGTGTTGCAGCGCCAGGTGTGTCTCCAGGTAGCGAGTGCCGTCGTCGGTCAGCGAGACCCGTTTGATGCGACGGTCGTCCGGGTCCTCGCGCCGGTCGACGAATCCGGCGCACACCAGCTTGTCGACCGTGCGGCCGGCGGCGGCGAGCGACAGTTGCACCTGCTCGGCGATGGCGTTCACCGGCATCGGGCCCCCGTGGCTGCCGAGCGTGCAGAGCACCCGCAGCTGGGAGAAGGTGATGTCGGTGGCGGCAAGGTTCTCCATGGTCTCGGGACGGCCGAGGTCGAGGAGTCGGTCGAGGAACGCGACGAGTGCCGCGGATGCGGACTCGATCGACTGGTCGGCGCCGCTCGGGCGCTGGTTTTCCTCGGACACGACGAAAATACTAAGGCCGATGCAACTATTGCGAGAACGCAATATCCGGTGAGATCGCGCATACCCCGTGCGCCCGTGTGACGACGGTCTCAGGTCGCGTGTCCTGTTCGGGCGACTTGGCGTCTAGTGTCGTGACATGGGCAACATCAAGGACATCCCGGTCAAGGCTCTCGACGGTTCCGAGCTCTCGCTGAAGGACTTCTCCGGTCCGCTGCTGGTGGTCAATGTCGCCAGCAAGTGCGGCCTCACCCCGCAGTACGAGGGTCTCGAACAACTCGCGAAGACCTACGGGGAGAAGGGCCTGACCGTCGTCGGCGTGCCGTGCAACCAGTTCATGGGGCAGGAGCCCGGCACCCCGGAGGAGATCGCGACCTTCTGCTCGACCACCTACGGCGTGACCTTCCCCCTCCTGGAGAAGACCGACGTCAACGGCGACGCGCGGCATCCGCTGTACGCCGAGCTGACGCAGCATCCCGACGCCGACGGCGAGGCCGGCGACATCCAGTGGAACTTCGAGAAGTTCCTCGTCGACGCCGACGGCCGCGTCGTCAACCGGTTCCGCCCGCGCACCGAGCCCACCGACCCTGCGGTCGTCTCCGCGATCGAATCCCTGCTCTGACGCCGGACTTCGACCGCTGTGCGCCCGGTTCGGGGTACGCGGTGACGATTTGGGGCACCCGGTAAGCTGACCAGGCGAGAACTGATCATCCGATATTGAGGAGCGGTGCCATGGCGCGAGTGGTGGTCGACGTGATGCCCAAGGCCGAGATTCTCGATCCGCAGGGGCAGGCCATCGTCGGCGCGCTCGGCCGTCTCGGGTTCACCGGGATCGTCGACGTCCGTCAGGGCAAGCGCTTCGAGCTCGAGGTCGACGACTCGGTCGATGACGCAACCCTGGAGCGGATCGCCGAGGAGTTGCTGACCAACACCGTGATCGAGAACTACAACGTCTCCCGGGTCGCGGAGTAATCGGGCATGACCGCACGAATCGGTGTCATCACCTTCCCCGGAACCCTCGACGACGTCGACGCCGCGCGCGCGGTGCGCCTGGCCGGCGCCGAGCCCGTGTCCCTGTGGCACGGCGACGCAGACCTGAAGGGCGTCGACGCGGTCATCGTCCCGGGCGGCTTCTCCTACGGTGACTACCTCCGCGCAGGCGCCATCGCGCGCTTCGCGTCGGTCATGGGCTCGGTCGTCGACGCCGCGTTCAAGGGCATGCCGGTCCTGGGCATCTGCAACGGTTTCCAGGTGCTGTGCGAGGCCGGGCTGTTGCCGGGCGCGCTGACGCGCAACGAGGGCCTGCACTTCATCTGCCGCGACGAGTGGCTGCGCGTGGAGAACAACACCACGGCGTGGACGACCCGCTTCGAGCGCGGCGCCGAGATCCTCATCCCGCTGAAGTCGGGCGAGGGACGCTACGTGGCGTCGCAGGAGGTGCTCGAGGTCCTCGAGGGCGAGGGACGCATCGTCTTCACCTACCCGGAGCGCAACCCCAACGGCTCGGCCCTCGACATCGCCGGCATCTGCAGCGAGAACGGCAGGGTCGTCGGCCTGATGCCGCATCCCGAGCACGCCACGGAGGCCCTCACCGGTCCCAGCGACGACGGGCTCGGCCTCTTCTACTCGGTGATCGACTCGGTCCTCGCCTCGGTGTGACCCTCCGATGACCGGTCCGAAGATCCCGACCAGCGCCACCGCGTCCGGGCTCGGCGCCTTCGTCGACGCGTCGCCGTCGCCGTTCCACGTGTGCGCGACGGTCGCCCGCGAGCTCGAGAGCGCCGGGTACACGAGACTGTTCGAGGACGAGGCGTGGCCGGCCGCGGTGAGCACGCCGTCGTCGAAGTTCTACGTCATCCGCGGCGGATCGATCATCGCCTGGGAGTCGGGTGACGGACCGGCGTTCCGCATCGTCGGCGGACACACCGACAGCCCGAATCTCCGCGTGAAGCAGCACCCCGACCGGATCTCGGCGGGGGTGGCGATGGTGGCGCTCGAACCGTATGGCGGCGCGTGGCTGAACTCCTGGCTCGACCGCGACCTGGGGCTGTCCGGGCGCCTGGCCTACCGGTCGGGGGACGGCGTGGCGCGCACGCTCGTCCACGTCACCGAGCCGGTTCTGCGGGTGCCGCAGCTGGCGATCCACCTGTCCGAGGACCGCAAGGGCGTCTCGCCCGATCCGCAACGGCACGTCAACGGGATATGGGGGCTCAACGACTCCGCGCCCGGAGTCCTCGCCTGGGTCGCCGAATATGCCGGCATCGATCCCGATTCGCTCCTCGGCTGGGAGCTGATGACCCACGACGTCGCGCCGTCCGCGGTGATCGGCGCCGACGAGAACCTGCTGTCGGCACCGCGCCTGGACAATCAGGGCACCTGCTACGCCGGGTTACGGGCGCTTCTCGACGGGGCGTCGTCGGCGCACACCCGCGTTCTCGCGCTCTTCGACCACGAAGAGGTCGGCAGCGGCTCCGAGCGCGGCGCCGCATCGGACTTCCTGGCGTCGGTCTGCGAACGGATCGTGTTGACGCGCGGCGGTTCTCGCGCCGACTACCTCCAGGCGATGGCGGCGAGCGTGTGCCTGTCCGGCGACATGGCGCACGCGACGCACCCGAACCACCCCGAGCGGCACGAGCCCGGCCACCACATCTCGATCGGCGGCGGGCCGGTGCTCAAGGTGAACCAGAACCTGCGGTATGCGTCAGATGCCGTGGGGGAGGCCATCTTCGCGCTCGCATGTGACACCGCGGGGGTTCCGATGCAGCGCTACGTCCATCGCGCGGATCTGCCCTGCGGATCGACGATCGGTCCGATCACCGCCACCCGCACCGGGCTCACGACCATCGACGTCGGTGCTCCGCAGCTCGCGATGCATTCCGCACGCGAACTCATGGGCGCTGCCGATGTGCCGATGTATTCCGCTGCGCTGCAGGCGTTCCTGTCGCAGGAGTAGTCGGGGACCCGACGCCGGATCGGTGTCCGCTCAGTAGCTGCGGGCGAACCCGAGGACGTTGTTCACGTACTCCATCGAGTTGTTGTACCGCAGGATCGCGGTGACCAGCGACGAGGGATCGCGCAGGTCCAGGTCTTCGTCGCACAGGTAGTTCGCGGTGGTCAGCGCGGCGTCGAAGATGTTCTGCGGGTCGGACTTGCCGTCGCCGTTGCCGTCCTTGGCGTATGCCTTCCACGTCGACGGCAGGAACTGCATCGGACCGACCGCGCGGTCGTAGGTCGCGTCGCCGTCGAGCTCGCCGCCGTCGGTGTCGCCGATGACCTCGTTGCCGCCGAGCGATCCGTCGAGGAGCGGGCCGAAGATCGCGCTGCGCAGCACGCCGTCGGGGTTCACGTTGCCCCGGTCGGCATGGTGGGACTCGACCTTGCCGATGCCGGCGATGACCTTCCAGTCGATGCCGCAGCGAGACTTGGTCTCGGCGATCTTGATGGCCGCGTTCTGGTAGGCGTCGAAGTTCGTCTCGGGGACCTCGCCGGAGGTCACGCTGGCCGGGCGGATGACCGGAGCGGGGGCCGGCGCCGGCTCGGGAGCGACCGGATGTGCGTTGGCCGCGGGCGTCAGCGCCGGGGGCGCCGCGGTGGCGTCGACTGCGCCCTCGTCGAAGTGGGCGGTCTGCGGCGCCGCGCTCGGCTGGGAGAGCTCTGCGCCTGCGGTCGCCGCGCCCGCCAAGACTCCCACCGGGAGCAGGGCCGTGGCCCACAGCTTGGTGCGTGTGTTCTTCCGTGGCTTGGAGCGTTTACCCAAAACTAAATCGACCTCGCGTGTACTGCTTGTGGTTCGTGCTTCTGGAACCGGGCCGACCGTACACGCGGTCGTGAGCAAAGCGTTACTTTTCTGTGACCATCGCTGGGCTGGACAAATGTAGCAACGTCTGTCCTAGCAGGTAGCCCTGCCGACCGGGCACGGGTGTGAGTCCCGCCACAGTGTGGGTCAGTTCGGGCGCAAAACGGACAGCGTGTCACCCTCGCCGAGAACGAGATATCCGTCCACGACATCGACCCTGCCCGACCCCATGGGCTGCTCCCAGGCGACGGTGTTGTCGGGGCGCAATGCGGTGAGCTGGCCCTGGTTGAGCAGGATCATGGTGTCGCCCGTGGACCCCACGCACGCAGGGTTGGCGAGGGTCGGCGTGGTCGGGCCCGGCGGGGGACCGCTGCCGATGTGCCGCCCGTCGGACAGGGCATAGGTCGTCCGCGAGCCGTCGAGCAGGCCGAAGTTGACCAGCGCGCCACAGGCGATGACGCCCGACTTGGACAGCTCGCGGTCGGCGATCCGCCAGACCGCCGAGCGCCGGGCCGGGTCGCGGATCTCGTACTGCCCGCCGTCGGCGAAGATCCGGTTGGACGCGGTCAGCACCGGCAGGATCGACGGGCCGGACTCGACCTGGAGGCCGGGCGCCTCGGCGACCGGCTCGGGGTTCACCCGCCCGTTGACGATCGCATGGGTGTCCACCTTCTCCTCGCCGTACTGCTGGTGCTCGACGGTGATGCCCGTGGGGTAGAGGTCGATGGTGCACTGGTCGCAGGCGAGGCGGTTGTCGCCGGTGGCCGGGTTGATCACGTACTGACTGGCGTCGGCGGTCTTGACGATCACGATGTCGCCGGCGACCTCGAGATCGACAACCGGCGCCGCGAAGGTGCGGCCCCAGATGGTCCGGCCCGCGGGCGTGTTGAGCGAGAGCTGGTGTCCGAACTTGTTGACGCGCAGGAAATTGGTGCCCAGTCCCACGACCTTGCGGGTGTCGAGGTAGCGGGCTGTGCGGGTCGGGGTGCCCGTCTCGTCGATGAGGTAGAAGCCGTCGGGGAGCGGGCTGCCGAGTTCGACGGCGCAGCCGACCTGTCCGGCCGCGTTGAACGCGCAATCGCCCTGACCGGCGTTGATCGGGGTGTCCCAGAGGATACGGCCGTTGCGGCGCTCGATCAGCGTGAAGGAGCGGCCGAGGCCGGACGGGTAGGAGATCAGCCACTTGTCCCCGGCGGCGTCGGCGACCTCGATGGGGACGCCGTCGCGGTGGTCGGGCAGATCCCGGTGGCCGACGATCGTCCAGGCCGGTTCCGGTTGCCGCTCGTAGTCGCGCAGCTCGCCGTATGCGTAATCGGTGTCATCGACCCTCGGATCGCCTCCGAACAGCACCACACCGGCGGTCGCGAGCATGGATGCGCAGCAGATGAGTACGACCGTCCCGATGCCGAACGGCAGACGCGCGGAGAGGGCCCGGGCGCGGGAGCGTGAGGACATGGCTAAGAGTGAACCATGACGAATCCGGCCCCTCACGGCCGGAGGCCGGTGCACAGTGGCCTCATGGACGTCCTGCGTGATGGGCTGGTGATGCTCACCGTCGTGACCACGGGTTGCGGTGCTGGTCGTGGGATTGCTGGTGACCTGAGGACGGCGGCTCCTCAGAACAGCTGCCCCAGGTAGAACTCCGCGCCCTGGTCGTCGGCGCACCGCGCGGACACCCCGTACGGGGCGGTGCGCGGCTCGTCGAGCACGGTGCCGCCGGCGGCGCGCACACGCCCGACGGCTGCCTCGACGTCGTCGGTGACCCACATGGGCACCGCCACGGACCGGTCTGCGCCGCCGGCGATCCCGACCTGGGGCCGCACGTCGTCGACCTCCCAGCCGTCCTCGATGCGTCCGGCGTGCAAGGTCCAGTCGAGCACCGACCCGTAGAAGTCGCGGAGACGTGCGCTGTCGGGTGTGTACACGGTCAGGTACGTCATCGCACCCCGGGTGCGCGGGTGCTGCTCGGGGCGGGTGTCACCGGGTTCGATCTGATAGACGGCGAATCGCACTCCCTGATCGTCGACGGCGTCGACGACGCGGCGACCGTCCTGACTCGATCCGAACTCGCCGTGGCCGCCGGCCGCGACGATCCGCGCATGGGCGGCCTCGAGATCGTGAACGGCGTACGCGCAGAACACGGTCGGCGGACCGTCGGTCTCGTGGATGCCGAGCCGGTGCCCCGCGTTGGTGACCCGGCGGCCGTCGGCGTCGAATTCCCAGCCGAGCACCGTCGCGTAGAACCTGCGGGCACGCGCGGCGTCCGGCGTGCTCAGCGCCATGTAGCCGATGTCGCCCTGATGGATGGCGTCGACGACCTTGTTCCCGGACGGACCGGTCAGCATCCAGCGATGGCCGAACGGGTCGACGACGACGCCGGTGCGGGTTCCGTGCGCCTCGTACGGCTCGCGGGTGACCGCGGCTCCGGCGCGGGCGGCGGCTGCGACGACGGCGTCGGTGTCGGCCACGGGGAGCATCAGGCTCACCGAGACCTTGCCGGGTTCGGGGGCCCGCAGGCCCAGGTCCGGGAACTCGGCGGCGAGGTAGATGACCCCGCCGCCCATCTCGAGCTCGGCGTGGCCGATGCGGCCGTCGTCCATGACGAGCGGTTCGCCGCGCAACACGGCGCCGAGGGTGGAGGTGTACCAGTCGATCGCCCGCCGTGGATCGGCGACCACGAGGTAGGGGAGTGCGCCGGGTCGTTCGACGGACGGGCTCGTGGTGGTGGTGTCGCTCTCGACGACCGTCTCGTCGGATCGCGGTGCGGTGTCGGTGGCCGTGCCGGACATGATGACTCCTTGCGGTAGTGTCGCCCCGCGTTCGAGACGGTCACGCAGGGCGGCGGCGAACGCCGCGTCGGGCATCACCGGCTCGTCGAAGCCGGGGGCGTCGGCCGCGCGCAGGACGTGCAGCGGGTCCCGGGCGTCGCTGGAGCGCGTGCCGTTCCGGGTACTCATGCGTGACCTCCTCTCGCGCTTCGCTGGGGGTGGGTCTGTGGATAGGCCGCGCGGAAGGCTCGCTTCGCGCGGGTGAGCAGCGCCTCGGTGGCGCCGACCGTCCGGCCGAGGATCTCGGCGCAGTCGCCGACGGGGAGATCGTCGACGTAGCGCAGGGTCAGGACCGCACGGTGAACCGGCGACAGTTGTCCGAGGACGTGGTGGGCGACCATGCGGTCGACCTCGGCATCCCATGGATCGTCCGGGGGCTCCGGGAGTTCCTCCATGGGCTCCGGTGTCCGTTGGGCGCGTCGCCAGTGGTCGGCGAGTTTGTGTCTCGCGATCCCGATCAGCCAGGGTGTCGTCGGTTCGGTGTCCCGGTGCTTCCGGACGGAGTCCATCGCGGCCAGGAAGGTCTCCGACGTGACGTCCTCGGCGACCCGCCGGTCGGCGCATCGGTGGATGACGTAGCCGTACACGGCGGGCAGCGCCTCGTCGTACACCGCCAGCAGTCCCTCGGGTCCTGCCGGCGGAGAAACCGGATGGTCGCCGCTCACATCTCTACTGTCGTGGCCCGGAGCCGGAATCCGACGCCTCTCCGGTGACTTTCTTCTCTTCCGGTGTCCGCGCCTCCACGGTGAACGCCGCGATCTCGTCGGCGACCGCCCGTGGCTGGTCGAGGGAGACGAAGGTCCGGGCACCCGGGACCTCGACGAACGGCACCGCCTCGCCGCCGAAGAGCAGGGCGAACCGACGGCCGTGGGTGAGCGTGAAGCACCGGTCGTCGCGACCCCACACGAAGCGGACGGGCAGGTCGACCTGCGACATCCGCTGGGTGACGGCGAAGAGCTCCGACGGTCGGATGCCTTTCAGGAACGCGCGGAAGTCGTCGCGGATGCGCGCGTCGGACCGGAGGGGTTCGAAGACCGAGGCGGTGAGGTCCGGATCGGGATCGTTCAGCAACAGCCCGACACCGAGCGGTGAGTGCCGCAGGCGCCGCCAGCGCATGGCCTCGGCGAGCGGCCTCAGCAGTGCACGCCGTTTCATCAGCGCGAAGTACAGCCCGAACGGTTGCGGCGGGAAGAGGTCGAAGGCGTCACAGTTGGTGAACACCAGCCGCCCGACGAAGCCCGGGTCCTCGTCGAGGGCGAACTGGGTGATCGCCCCGCCGGTGTCGTTGGCCACCAGGGTCGCCGACGAGAGGCCGAGGTGTCCGGCGAATTCCCGCAACAGTCTGCTCACTCCACGGGGTGAGCGATCCGCGCCCGATCCCAACGGGATTCGGTGGGCACCGAGTGGCAGGAGCGGGATCACCGACCGGATCCCGCGATCTGCGAGCAGGTCGGCGACAGGCTCCCAGAGCCGGTGGTCGACGACCGCGCCGTGCACGAACAACACGGGCGGGTACCGGGACCCCTCCGGGCCGTATGTGGCGTACTCGAGCGTGCCGGAGGGAAGTCCGACGGTGTGCAGTGCAGTCGGCGTGGTTCCCATCGCGAATCCGCTCCTAGGTGGTCGCCACCAGTTCCGCGCACCGTTCGCCGACGAGCATCACGGTGATGTTCGGGTTGACGGTGGTGTGCTCCGGGAACACCGAGGCGTCGGCGACCCGGAGACCCGCGACGCCCTTGACGCGCAACTCGGGGTCGAGGGGCGACATGTCGTCGTCCGGCGGTCCCATCCGCACCGTGCCGACCGGGTGGTAGACGGTGTTGTGGGTGCGCCGGATGTAGTCGGCGAGTTCCTCGTCGGTGGTCGCCCCCGGACCCGGATACAGTTCGCGCGCAACCCAATCGGCCAGCGGTGCGGCGGCGGCGATCTCGCGCGCCTTGCGCAGGCCCGCGATCATGATGCGCATGTCGTAGCCCTCGGAGTCGGTGAAATACCTCGGGTCGACGCGGGGCTTGTCGCGGAAGTCGCACGAGCGGAGCCGCACCGTGCCGCGGGAGCGGGCGTGGGTGACGTTCGGCGTGAGGCAGAAGGTGTTATCGCTGGTCGGGTATCCCTGCCGGAGCGTGTGCATGTCGAACGGCACGCTGCCGTAGTGCATCATCAGGTCCGGCCGGTCGAGGTGGTCGTCGACGGTGGTGAAGATGCCCGCCTCCCACCACTGGGTCGACTCCCGCACCATCGGCCTCTTGGTCTCGAAGCCGATCACGCCCTCGGGATGGTCCTGGAGGTGCTCGCCGACGCCGGGGGAGTCGACGAGGACGTCGATGCCGTGCTCGACGAGGTGGTCGGCCGGGCCGATCCCGGAGAGCATCAGCAGCTTCGGGGTGTCGATCGCGCCCGCGGACACGATCACCTCGCGCCGTGCCTCGATCCGCGTCGTCCGGCCGAAGGCGTTGTCGGTGATGTCGACGCCGACCGCGCGTAGGTCGCCGTCGACCTCCTCCACCGCGATCTTCTTGGCCCACGACCCGGTCCGGACCGTGAGGTTGGGCCGGTCGAGGTTCGGGTGCAGGTAGCTCACCGACGACGACGCGCGCACGCCGTCCGGCCGGCGGTTGATCTGGAAGAAGTTGGCGCCGTTGACCACCGTCGTGCCGCTGTTGAACTCGGCGCGCGGGATGCCCACGGCCTCGCAGGCGTCGAGCACGGCCACGCCGCAGGGGTCGCGGGGCGGGATCGTCATGATGTGGACCGGGCCGTTGCGGCCGTGGTGGTCGCCCGGGGCGTCGTTGGTCTCGATCTTCGTGAAGAGCCGGTACACCTCCTCCGAACCCCAGCCCGCGCAGCCGAAATCGCGTTCCCAGGAATCGAGGTCCTCGCGCGGCGCCCAGAAGGCGATGCAGCTGTTGTGGGAACTGCAGCCGCCCAGCACCTTGGCGCGCGCGTGCCGCATGAAGCTGTTGCCGTTCTCCTGCGGTTCGACGGGATAGTCCCAGTCGTAACCGGATTCGAGGAGCTCCATCCACCGGTCGAGACGCAGGATGGCCTCGTCGCCGACATCCGACGGGCCGGCCTCGAGCAGGCAGACCGTCACCGACGGGTTCTCCGACAGCCGCGCCGCCACCGCCGCGCCCGCCGAACCGCCGCCGACGACCACGTAGTCGTAGGTCTCGGTCACCGCTACCCCTTCCGGTTCTCGAACCAGCCGGTCACACCCGGCCGGAGGTTCTCGTAGACATGCTTGGCCTCGCGGTACTCCGCGAGGCCGGACGGGCCGAGCTCGCGGCCGAAGCCGGACTGTCCGAAGCCACCCCATTCCGCCTGGGGGAGATAGGGCCCGAAGTCGTTGACCCACACCGTGCCCGCGCGAATCCTGCCCGCGATCCGGCGCGCGCGGGCCGCGTCGGACGACCACACCGCCCCGGCGAGCCCGTAGACGGTGTCGTTGGCCAGGCGCACGGCCTCGTCCTCGGTCGTGAACGTCTCCACGGTGACGGTCGGTCCGAACGCCTCGTCGTGCACGCACGCCATCGAGCGGTCGGCGCGGTCGATGACCGTCGGCAGGTAGAACCACCCGTCGTCGAGCTTCCCGGAGCCCTGGTCGCCGGTGGCGAACGCGCCGCCGCAACGGATCTCGGCGCCGTCGGCGCGCGCCTGCTCGACGTAGGCGTGCACCTTGTCGCGGTGGGCCTGCGAGATGAGCGGGCCGGTTTCGGTGCCGTCGGCGAATGGCAGCCCGAGCCGGATCTGCTCGGCGCGGCGGACCAGTTCGTCGACGAACCGGTCGTGCAGGGACTCCTCGACGATGAGCCGCGCGCCGGCGGAGCAGACCTGCCCGGAGTGCAGGAACGCGGCGTTGAGCGCGTTGTCGACCGCGGCGTCGAAGAACTCGTCGGTGACGCCCACGTCGGCGAACACGACGTTGGGGTTCTTGCCGCCGAGTTCGAGCGCGACCTTCTTCACCGTCGCGGCCGCCTCGCGGGCGATGACGCGGCCGGTGACGAGGCCGCCGGTGAACGACACGAGGTCGACGTCGGGATGCGAGGACAGCGGGGCGCCGGCGTCCGCGCCGGGTCCGAGGACGAGATTGGCCACGCCCGCCGGCAGGCCGAGTTCGTGGAGCACCTCGAAGAGCAGGATCGAGGTGTGCGGCGTCAGTTCTGCAGGCTTGAGGACGAAGGTGTTGCCGGCCGCCAGCGCCGGGGCGACCTTCCACGCCGCCTGCAGCAGCGGATAGTTCCACGGGGTGATGAGTCCGCAGACGCCGACCGGCTCGTAGACGATCCGCGAGTCCACGTCGGCGGAACCGGCGTCGACGACCCGTCCCGCGTCCTGGGCGGCGAGCTTGCCGAAGTATCGGAAGCAGTTGGCGATGTCGGTCATGTCGATGTCCGACTCGTACGGCCGTTTGCCGGTGTCGAGGGTCTCGGCGTTGACGAACTGGTCGCGGCGGGCGTCGATGCGGTCGGCGATCCGGAGGAGCAGATCGCCGCGCTCGGCGGCGGGTGTCGAGCTCCACTTGCCGTCGTCGAACGCCCGGCGTGCGGCGGCGATCGCCGCCTCGGTGTCGGCGGCGGACGCCTCGGCGACCACACCCACCACGGAGTTGTCGGCGGGACAACGGATCTCGCGTGTCTCGCGGGAGGCGGCCGGGCGCCACTGGCCGTCGATGTAGAGGGTGTCACTCATGGAGCAGGCGCCCCTTCCGGGTCGGTGTCGGCGGTCTCGGTGGAGGAGGCGGCGGATGATCCGGTGCCCGCGTCGTCCGCCGGGACCGGGTCGGGCGAGTGGTCGTGCGTGTCCGCCGCGGCGTCACGGAGGTGCAGGTATCCGAGATGACGTTCGTACTGGTCGAGGATGTCGCCGATGATCTGCTCGCGCGTGTACCCCGACAGCGAATAACCCTGCGATCCCTCGGTGAGGTACACCTCGCAGCGGAAGTAGCGGTCGTCGGAGCGCTGGGAGCGGACCGCGAAGGAGGGCGTGGGCGCCGACACGGGCCACACGCAGTACTCGAACCGCGGGGCATCGGCCAGTTCGACGATGAGTCTCGGCGACGGGAGTCCCTCGTTCTGCTCGCTCTCGTCGACCGACGCGGGTATCCCCTCGCCGCTGAACTGCTCGGCCACCTCGTGCATCGCGGGGATCACCGTCGCCGTCAGGAACCTGCGGGTGGCCACGCGTCCGGGGAAGCGCAGGGTTCCGATGAGGCGTTGTCGCCAGCTGCTCTGCTCGGTGGGTCCGCGCCCCACCGCGATGACCTTGGGCAGGGTCGTGCGGAAGCTGTCGAGTTTCATCGACTCGGTACGCACCGCCTTCAGCAGCGAGTACCCGATCATGCCGAGCACGAACGAGAACGGCAGGCCCATGATCACGGTGGCGGCCTGCAGGGTCAGGATCGATCCGTCCCCGCCGCCGGCGAAGAGCATCGACAGGGTCAGCAGGCCGATGGCGACCGACCAGAAGATGCGCACCGGCCGGGAGCAGTCGGTCATCGGTCCGTCGAGCCTGCTGGTGAAGTTGCCCATCACCAGCGAGCCCGAGTCGGCGCTCGTCACGTAGAACAGCAGGCCCGTGATGGTCGCGACGCCGATGAGCAGCGTCGCGCCCGGGTACTGGTCGAGAAGCGAGTAGAAGCCGGCCTCGGGTGCCGACGCGGTGGTCTCGGCGAAGTCCTTGTCGCCCCGGGCCACCGCGAGGGCGCTGTTGCCGAAGATCGAGATCCACAACAGGATGAAGCTGAACGGCACCACGAGCACGCCGAAGACGAACTGTCGCAGCGTCCGCCCGCGGGAGATGCGGGCGAGGAACAGGCCGACGAACGGCGCCCACGCCACCCACCAGGCCCAGAAGAACAGGGTCCAGCCGTCGACGAAGGCGCGCGCGTCGTTGCCGGGGGACGGATCGACCTGATCCCACGCGAACGTGTTCAGGGTGCGGTCGGCGAACGTGGCCACGTAGTCGCCGGCGTTCTGGACCAGACCGTTGAGCAGGAAGTCGGCGTCTCGGGCCACCGTGATGTAGATCAGCAGGAAGATCGCGAGGATGACGTTGATCTCCGACAGCCGACGGATGCCCTTGTCGACGCCCGAGATCGCCGACGCGGTCGCGATCACGACCGACAGCACGATGAGGCCGATCTGGGCCGCCTTGCCCTGGGAGATGCCGAAGATCTCGCTCAGGCCGAAGTTGAGCTGCACCACGCCGATGCCGAGCGAGGTCGCGATGCCGAAGATCGTGCCGAGCACCGCGGCGACGTCGATGGCATCGCCCCACCGGCCCTCGATGCGCTTGCCGAAGATCGGGTAGAGCGCGGCGCGGATCGTGAGCGGGAGGTTGTGGCGGAAGGCGAAGTAGGCCAGCGCGCCGCCCATGAGCGCATACATCGCCCACCCGGTGACGCCGTAGTGGAAGACGGTCCACGTGACGGCCTCCCGGGCGGCGGAGTTGGTCTCCGGGTCGCCCGTGGGCGGCATCAGGAAGTGGGTGACCGGCTCGGCGACGGAGAAGAACATGAGGTCGATGCCGATGCCGGCGGCGAAGAGCATCGACGTCCAGGTGAAGAGGCTGTACTCCGGCCTCGACTCCTCCGGGCCCAGCCGGTAGCGCCCGTACTTGGACAGGCCGAGGAACACGACGAGGCCCACGATCGCGGTCGCGAGGATGAAGTACCACCAGCCGAACCAGCGGGTGATGAAGTCGCGGACCTCGCCGATGACGTTCTCGGCGGTGCCGGGCGCCGCGAGCGCCCAGATCGCGAACGCGAGCACGATGACGGCCGACGCGGTGAACACCGCGACGTTGACCGACCCGGTCCGGCGCTGCGGGGGACCGGTGTCGGGGTGGTGTGGAGTGGAGCGGTCAAGTGGACTCGCGTCGTCACTCATGGATTCCGACGGTAGCGGGGCATTTCGGGCCACGCGGGCGTTTTGCCCCACTTCGCACCGAGTCAAACGGATGGTGACGCAGACAACGCGTCGGTGGCCGCATCCGGCGTCTGGCGAACGGTTCGCCGCGTCCGGCCTTTCCGCCCGGCCCGTTCGCTCTCGGCGTATTGATCCGGGAACACCGCCCCGGCCTGCGCAGTTGTACTGTGCACATCCCCGCCGCAGCGGCGGATTCGTGCATCCGGAGCAGGGTTTACCTGCAGGTGCACGCACGGCGACCTCTAGAGTGGAGACAGGCTGGTCGTCGCCTACCCGCACCGGGTGTCCGAGCCGGACACGACAGGTGTTCTCGCGGCGGCCGGGGCGCTAGCAATGTGAGGGAGAACAATGTTCGAACGGTTCACCGACCGCGCGCGACGGGTTGTGGTTCTGGCCCAAGAAGAAGCGCGGATGCTCAACCACAATTACATCGGAACCGAGCACATCCTCCTCGGCCTCATCCACGAGGGCGAGGGTGTGGCCGCCAAGGCTCTCGAGTCGCTCGGGATCTCCCTGGAAGGTGTCCGCAGTCAGGTCGAGGAGATCATCGGCCAGGGCCAGCAGGCGCCCTCGGGGCACATCCCGTTCACCCCGCGCGCCAAGAAGGTGCTGGAGCTCTCGCTGCGCGAGGCCCTGCAGCTCGGCCACAACTACATCGGCACCGAGCACATCCTGCTCGGCCTCATCCGCGAGGGTGAGGGTGTCGCCGCGCAGGTTCTCGTCAAGCTGGGCGCCGATCTCAACCGTGTCCGCCAGCAGGTCATCCAGCTGCTGAGCGGCTACCAGGGCAAGGAGCCGCAGGAAGCGGGCACCGGCGGTCGCAGCAGCGAGTCCGGCACCCCGTCGACCTCGCTGGTCCTCGACCAGTTCGGTCGCAACCTCACCGCCGCCGCCGCCGAGGGCAAGCTCGACCCGGTCATCGGGCGCGAGAAGGAGATCGAGCGGGTCATGCAGGTGCTGAGCCGCCGCACCAAGAACAACCCCGTTCTGATCGGCGAGCCCGGCGTCGGCAAGACCGCCGTCGTCGAGGGCCTCGCGCAGGCCATCGTCAACGGCAAGGTGCCCGAGACCCTCAAGGACAAGCAGCTCTACACCCTCGACCTCGGTTCGCTGGTCGCGGGTAGCCGCTACCGCGGTGACTTCGAGGAACGCCTGAAGAAGGTGCTCAAGGAGATCAACACCCGCGGCGACATCATCCTGTTCATCGACGAGCTGCACACGCTGGTCGGTGCGGGTGCCGCCGAGGGCGCGATCGACGCCGCGAGCATCCTGAAGCCGAAGCTGGCGCGCGGCGAGCTGCAGACCATCGGTGCGACGACCCTCGACGAGTACCGCAAGTACATCGAGAAGGACGCCGCGCTCGAGCGCCGCTTCCAGCCGGTCCAGGTCGGCGAGCCGTCGGTCGAGCACACCATCGAGATCCTCAAGGGTCTGCGCGACCGCTACGAGTCGCACCACCGCGTCTCGATCACCGACGGCGCGCTGGTGGCCGCCGCGACGCTGGCCGATCGCTACATCAACGACCGGTTCCTGCCGGACAAGGCGATCGACCTCATCGACGAGGCGGGCGCGCGCATGCGCATCCGCCGGATGACCGCTCCGCCGGACCTGCGCGAGTTCGACGAGCGCATCGCCGAGGCGCGCAAGGAGAAGGAGTCCGCGATCGACGCGCAGGACTTCGAGAAGGCCGCTGCGCTCCGCGACAAGGAGAAGCAGCTGGTCGCCGAGCGCGCCGAGCGCGAGAAGCAGTGGCGCAACGGTGACATGGACGTCGTGGCCGAGGTCGACGACGAGCAGATCGCCGAGGTCCTGGGCAACTGGACCGGCATCCCGGTGTTCAAGCTCACCGAGGAGGAGACCACCCGTCTGCTCCGCATGGAGGAGGAGCTGCACAAGCGGATCATCGGCCAGGAGGACGCGGTCAAGGCCGTCTCGAAGGCGATCCGCCGCACCCGTGCCGGCCTGAAGGACCCGAAGCGTCCGTCGGGCTCGTTCATCTTCGCCGGCCCGTCCGGCGTCGGTAAGACCGAGCTGTCCAAGGCGCTGGCGAACTTCCTGTTCGGCGAGGACGACGCGCTCATCCAGATCGACATGGGCGAGTTCCACGACCGGTTCACCGCGTCGCGCCTGTTCGGCGCGCCTCCCGGCTACGTCGGCTACGAAGAGGGCGGCCAGCTCACCGAGAAGGTGCGCCGCAAGCCGTTCTCGGTGGTGCTGTTCGACGAGATCGAGAAGGCGCACTCGGAGATCTACAACACGCTGCTGCAGGTCCTCGAGGACGGCCGTCTCACCGACGGTCAGGGTCGCACGGTCGACTTCAAGAACACCGTGCTGATCTTCACCTCGAACCTCGGTACGGGCGACATCTCCAAGGCCGTGGGCATGGGCTTCTCGTCCAAGGACGACACCAAGTCCGGCTACGAGCGGATGAAGCAGAAGGTCAACGACGAGCTGAAGAAGCACTTCCGCCCCGAGTTCCTCAACCGCATCGACGACGTCATCGTCTTCCACCAGCTGACGCAGGACGAGATCATCCAGATGGTCGACCTGATGATCGGCCGGGTCGAGACCCAGTTGAAGAACAAGGACATGGCCATCGAGCTCACCGACAAGGCGAAGAGCCTGCTCGCCAAGCGCGGGTTCGATCCGGTGCTCGGCGCCCGTCCGCTGCGTCGCACGATCCAGCGCGAGATCGAGGACCAGCTGTCGGAGAAGATCCTCTTCGGCGAGCTGACCCCGGGCCAGATCGTTCTGGTCGACGTCGAGGGCTGGGACGGCGAAGGCGACGGCGAGGACGCCAAGTTCACCTTCACCGGGTCGGAGAAGCCGCGTGAGGTTCCCGACGCCCCGGTCGAGCTGTCCAAGGCCGGCGACGGCAGCGCGGACGCGAGCTGACCGGAGTCCGTCTGACACATGAGCGGCGGCGTCACCCGAGAGGGTGGCGCCGCCGCTGTCGTGTCGGCGCACGGGAGGCTCCGGTTCGTCTAGAGCGACGGAACGCTCGCTCGGGAAAACCGGCTCCTGCGCGAAACCTGCGTGACCCGACTGGATAGCATCGCTACTTGTGACGAGCGATACATCAGCGGTAGGCCGCAAGGCCGCGCAGGAGCAGCCCACCATCTCCGTCGAGCGGGACGGCGAGATCGTCATCATCCGTCTGAACCGGCCCGACCGCCTCAACGCATTCACCCTTCAGATGGGTGCGGAGATCCGCGCGGTCCTCGACGAGACCGACGCCGACGACTCGGTGCGTGCCGTGGTGCTGACCGGAGAGGGCCGCGCGTTCTGCGCCGGCGCAGACCTCGAGGCCGGCGGGTCGACCTTCGACGCGTCGTCGGAGGTCGCCGGCGACGAGGTTCCACCGGACGAGGGGGGCCTGCTGACCCTGCGCATGTTCGCCTCGCTGAAGCCGATCGTCGCCGCGATCAACGGCCCGTCGGCCGGGGTCGGGGTGACGATGACGTTGCCCGCCGACGTTCGGATCGCTTCGGAGGATGCGAAGTTCGGCTTCGTCTTCGCCGCCCGCGGCCTCGTCCCGGAGGCTGCGTCGAGCTGGTTCCTGCCGCGCCTCGTCGGCCTGCCCACAGCGTTGCAGTGGACCATCGGCGCCAAGATGGTCCAGGTCGACGAGGCCCTCGAACGCGGCCTGGTCCAGCAGGTGGTGCCCAAGGACAAGGTCCTCGAGACCGCGATCGCGGTGGCCCGCGAGATGACCGCCAACAGCGCGCCGGTCTCGGCGGCACTGACCCGCCAGCTCCTGTGGCGGATGGCCGGCGCCCCCAGCCCGCTCGATGCCCACCACGCCGACTCGAAGGCCATCTTCTACCGCGGACAGTCCGGCGACGTCTACGAGGGCGTCATGTCGTTCCTCGAGAAGCGGCCGGCCACCTACCCCAACACCGTGTCGAAGGATCTGCCCGACATCTTCTGAGCATGCCGCTTGTGCTCACCCGCCCCCGTCCGCGAGTCGCGGACGGGGGCGTCGTCGTCTCGTGGCGTCCGATCGACCGCCGGTGACAGCCGACGCGAACAGCGCGTATGGAACACGTGAACATCGGCGAACACGGACGATAAACGGTGGCAGGGTCCCCCGACCGCGGTTATCGTGTGCCTCAGCAGGCCAGGAGAACGAGTTTCGAAGGGAGGTGGCGCAGATGTCGACGGGTATGGCGATGTTCATCCGCGAGTGGCCGATGGCCGACCCCGGTTGCCGGGGAGGGCTCCTGAATCCGACCCGCCCCGAGCCGGTCACATCGAGCGCCACCGGTTCCTGAGGTCATGAGCCTCGATGGTCGGCGCAGTCACCCGCCCACGCATCGAGGAGCATCCATGACCATCTTCGTCACGAATGCGGGCTTACAGATCCTCGCCCGCGTCACCTGGCGCCGCGCCGCGGTGCTGCTGACCACCGAGGTCGCGCGCAACGTCGAGGGCACACCCCTGGTGCGTGTCGTCCACTCGCCCACGGTGTCGCTGCCGATCCACAAGGTGGTGGCGATCAAGCACAACGCCTACCGCCCGTTCTCCGGCAAGACCATGGATTCCTACGCGTCCAATGCGACGATCCTGCGCCGGGATCAGTGGATCTGCGCCTACTGCGACGGCCCCGCGGACACCGTCGACCACATCGTCCCGGTGTCCCAGGGCGGGCCCAGCACGTTCGGCAACCAGGTGGCGGCATGCAAGTCCTGCAACGGGTTCAAGGCGAACCGGACCCCGCGGCAGGCGGGCATGGCGTTGCGGCATGCCCCGTTCGTCTACGACCCGTGGGCGGCGGACCAGAAAGAGGTCTGGGAGATGTTCATGCTGCACCCCAAGACCGCCTGATCCGCCGCCCCGGCGTCAGTTGTTCAGCCTGCGGGCTTCACCTTCGTGGCGTTCACCGTCGAGGCGAGGATGCGCGGGATGTTGTAGAGCGGTCGGCTCTGGTTCCACAGCTGCTCGTACGGAGTGGTGAGCTGGCGGTTGAGGGCCGCGCGGTCGTGCTTGGCCTGGTAGGTGTACCGCGGCAGCAGCTCGCTGGTGACGAAGGTCCAGCGCTCGCTGAAGATCGACCAGTCCCACGAGGGGATGCCGAGCTGGACCTCGGTCTTGCCGGCGCCCGCGACGTCGGTCGTGAACTTGACCGGCCGGAACTCACGAAGAGCCGGGACACCGGCGACGGACGGGGAGCCCGCGAGCGTCTTCATGTAGGTCAGCGCCTCGCCGACGCCGTTCTTGTAGCCGCGGCACTGGTCCCACAGGGTGCCGACGCAGTATTCCTGTTCGCGGCGGAGCAGGTCGGCGTTGCCGCGCGCGATGCGAGACGAGTCGCCGGAGGCCACGTCCTCCCACGCGGTCATGGTCCGGTCGTCGATGATCTCCGCGGCATGCATCTCGCGGATGCCCGTCAGTCCGGTGCGCACGTAGGTGAGGTGCTGGGTCATCATGTCCTGGTAGATGGCCTTCTGCATCACGAGGACCTTGCGCACGAACCAGCCGAGGTCGTTCGGGGTGATCTTGTCGGCGTGGGTCGCCACTGCGCGCAGGCCGGACGGCAGGGCCTTCTGCGCGGCGATTCCGTAGCGCAGTCCGACGTTGGAGATGATGGTGCGGGAGAGCTGCGCGATGCCGGGAAGCTCGTAGATGAACTTGCCGAGCTCCAGATCCTCGATGCCCGAGCCGAAGTCGGCGCCGACCAGGCCGCCCATGCCGGCCCACTGCAGCTCGTCGTGACGCAGCTGGAAGTTCCGGTAGTAGTTGTACGACTTGATCATATTGGGCTTGCACCGGGCCAGTGTCGTGCCGGGGTCCCAGGTGGCCAGGTCGATCCCGGATTCCTTGGTGCACTGGACGAGACGCAACTGGTAGAGCAGCGCCGCGTAGCGCTTGGGCGCGAGGCCCCGTGCGCGGGCCTGGGAGACCAGTGCCTCGAGGTCGTATGGGAGTCGCGGGTGAACGCCGCCGCGGGTGACGCCCCTTTTTTCAGCTTCGCGTCGATCCAGTCGATGGTCTGCATGCCGAAGAGGTCGGTCGTCCACCGGTAGGTGTTCGTGATCAGTTCGGTGTCATCGCATTTCGCGGGGACGTAGGTGACCTTGGTGCCCAGGTCCCGGTAGCGCTGGACCAGCTTGCGCATGTCGGCGGCCGGTGTCACGGACATGAACGAACCGTCCTCGCCGCAGGAGGTGATCAGGGTCGGCGCCTGCGGACCGTACTTGTCGGTGCCCATGATGTTGTCGGCGTACGCGTACTGGAAGTCCTTGATCTCGGCGGGGTTCTGGTTGCCCTTGAACAGGGGCTCGAACCGCTCGAAACCGAAGACGAAGTAGCCGTAGGTCTGGCACATCGTCTTCCACGCCGCGGCCTGTGCTCGGCCGAGCTCGTTGAGGTGCTTGTCGAGATTCATCGACGGGTAGGACTCGTTGAGTCCCACGATGGTGGCGAATCCGAACGCCGACGCCATCGAGCCGTTGGAGAAGTTCACGAACTGCTTCTGGTCGGCGTTGAAGTTCTGCAGGACCACCGCGCCGACGTTGAGCTCGGGGTAGTACCAGGGCTGGTACTCGGCGGCGTAGCCGGCGCCGTTGCCGCCGCCGGCGATGCCGAAGAAGCCGACCGGCTGCTTCGGGTTCAGGCCGAGCGACTTGACCTGGTAAGCGGCGCGCAGGCCGTTGAGCAGCGCCATCCCCGCGACGCGGCCGGCGAAGACCTCGGACACCCCGTTCGGGCCGGGGTTCCCGCTGTTGCCGATGTCGGTGATGACGACGCCATAGCCCTTGCCGAACATCTGGGCCAGGGGGCCGAGGGCCGACCAGGCCGACGCCTCGGAGAAGACGCCGCCGCTCCACTGGGTGGATGGGTGGCACCGGGCGCCGAGGCTGTCATTGGCCTCCTGATACGCGATCAGCTTCCGTTTGCTGTTCTTGATCCCGTCCCGCAGGATCATGATGACGCCGGTGCTGACGTTCTTGGAGCCGTCGAGACGCTCGGTCACGTACATGGTCATGTACGCGTCGATCGCGCCAGGCGTGGTCCCGGCGACGAACGTCGTCGCGAACTGCATCGGGAACTTCTGGACCTTGAGCAGCGTGCCGGTGCTTCGTTGCCGGTCAGCTTGGGTTACTTGTAGAAGTCCCGGTACCCGAGGAGGCCGGTGAACTGCTCCCACGGGCTGGTGACGCTGCTGGTCTTGACATCTCCAGCACGTACCCGTTGAGGATCGAATCCGGTCGCGGAGTGGTGACCAGGTGCGCATCCGGGTCCGAGTTGGCGGCCTTCAGCTTCGCGACGCTGGGCGTCGGCTGCGCCGCCACCCGATCCAACTTCGCCAATGTCCTTCGCTCGGATGGCGTTTCCTCGTATGGCGCCGCCGACGCGGTGGCGGCGAACATCCCGCCGGTCAGCACGGTCGAGGCGACCGCCACACAGCTGGACAGACGCACGAGTGCGCGCCTGCTCCCCAAGAAACTCTTCATTCAACCCCCAGGCATTACCGGCCGGTAACGATAGCGATACAGATATTGACTCTGGCAAATCAAATGAGACGGATCACAACTGTGGTCTCAGAATCTACTTCGGCAGCGGTTCCTTGCCGCGTTCCCGGAGAGCCATGGTCATCTGGCCGAGTTCGTTGCCCTGGTCGCCGATCATGCTCAGCGCCAACTGCTTCGTCGCCTGGCCCGAACGCGGGTCGTTGTAGGCGGCCCGGGCCATCTCGATGCCGGCCCGGTGGTGGCGGATCATCAGCTGCAGGAACAGTGTCTCCGCCTCGTCTCCCCGGAGGGTCGACAGCCGGCCCATCTCGTCGGCGCTCGCGAGGCCCGGCATCGGCGCGTCCCGGGGCGAACCCGGCGTCGCGCCGTCATGCGCGTGGGCCCCACCCTGCGACATCCAGGCCATGGGGGTCTCGGAGGTCTGCGGGATCCCGAAGAGCTGCAGCCAGCCCCGCATGGTGCCGTTCTCCGCGGACTGGGCGACGAGGATCTGGTCGGCCAGTCCGCGGATGGCCGGGTCGACGTCGGGTGCGGCGAGGACGGTGCGCGCCATCAGGATCGCCTGATCGTGATGCATCGACATGTCCTGCGCGAAACCGATGTCGGTGACGCTCAGCGACTTCGGCGATGTCGCTCCCGCATCATCCGACGCGAACGGTCGCCACACCGAGCCCACGACGATGCCGATCGCCAGCAGGAGTACCGCAAGCGAGGCCAGGCCGGCGAGCGGAAGCCAGGCGGGGCGGTGCGAATCGGTCATCCCAGGTAGGAGTCCTGATCCGGGGGCGGCGTGTACACGCGGCTGCTGAGTTCGAGTGCGTAGAAGCCGCCGTCGCCACATGTCACGAAGATCTTGTTGCCGCGGAACTCCGGCGGTGAGAAGCACCAGTCGGTCGAGACGTCACCGCCGACCACCATTCCCGCGCGGGGGCCGACCATCTCGTTCAGCTTCGCGCGCCCGTTCGCGAGAGACATTCCCAGGCTGAGGAACTCGATGGCCGGCACGCCGATGATCGACGCGACGACGTGGGGCGAGTTCGGGCGGGTGAGCACCGTGGCACCCTTCTGCGCCGGAGGGTTGTAGTAGGCGATCTCGCGGATGCGGTCGAGATCGCGGATGTCGAAGACCCGGATCCCCGAGGACTCCCACGAACAGGCCAGGGCCGTCGGGTCGGTCGGCCGGTCGACGGCGCAGTAGTGCGGGTTGCTGCCGAACAGCGAACCGCCCATCGAGGAGCGGAACTGGGTGTCGAGGTGCTCGGGCAGGTTGATCTCGAGCTTGAGTTGGGCTGCGTAGCGCGGTTTGTCGACGCGGGTGACGTCGAAGATCTTCACGCCGCCCGAGCCGCCCTCGTCGGCGGTGATCACATACGGCTTGCCGCCGTGGGTGATCGGGATCGAATGCTGATTGAGCTGCCCGTCGGGCCAGTGGTAGGCGGCGACGTGGCGGACCTGGGGATAGGGGTCCCGGCGCTGCACCGCGCTGATGTCGAGGATCGTGATCCCCATCATGTTCGACAGGTACATGCGGTTGCCGTCGGGGGAGATCCCGAAGCCGTGGCCGAGGAAGCTGTGCAGGCCCTGCCAGATCACCCGCGGGTTGCGGGGGTCGGAGACGTCGATGGCGCTCAGATGGCCCGGCGCGATCCCCGAGGCCCAGTACGTTCGTCCGTCGGGCGACCACCCGCCCTCGTGCGAGGTGAACGGGATCGGGTGGGCGAGTCCGCCGCCGCGGGCGTTGAGGAGCTTGGGGCGCTCGCAGTCGGAGATGTCGTACACCGCGAAAAAGCCTGCGCCCCAGACGAAGGGCACACCGGTGGCGGCGAGCAGCTTGCGCTTCTTGTTGACCTTCAGCGTCTCCCAGGTGCCGGCGCGCATCGCGGTGTCGGTGAGCGAGCCGACGATCCGCGGCTTGCGCGGGTCCTTGGCCGAGACGATCCCGACGCCGGGTTGCGGCATGAAGTTGTTGCCGGGGAAGAGACTGCCGGTGTAGCTGCAGTGTTCGAAGGAGGCCGACACGATGCCACCGCGCCGCCGGTGACGTTGCCGAGCTTCGTCAGGTTGCAGTGGTAGCCGCGCTTGCTGCGGCCCGACAGGCGGTCCTCGGCGCTGACGTCACCCTGCAGTCCCGGTTCGGGCAACGATCCGGGACCGCACTCGGCCTTGGGCACCGCGGTCTCCGAGATGTCGGTGAACCAGTGGTTTCCGGCATTCGCGGGGGCGGCGACCAGCATCGTCGACGCGAGCGTCGCGCCGGCGAGGAGGCAGGTGGCCGCGTGCATCCGGCGTCGTAGTGCTGTGGCGCGGGTCTTGCGCGGAGTCCGCGCCTTCCCCGACGATTCCAATCGTTCTGGCGTCATCGCCCCTCCGATCGTGACGTCGATCACGCTAGCGGGGCTGCTGAGACGGTGGGGTCGATTCGTCGAAAATCGCCGGTCACCGGGCTGTTTCGAGGGTCGTCGGTGGCTCGGCCGCCCCGGTCGCCACGCCTGTGCAGCCCGCGGGGGCCGGGTCAGAGGTCGGTGGCCGCGCGTTCGCGACTGCGCCGGTGCGCGAGAAACGCCAGCAGTGCCGCGACCAGGCATGCAATCGCCCCGACGCCGAGTCCGACGCGCGGATTGGTGGCCTCGATGACCGCGCCGATGAGCGGCCCGCCGATGGGCGTCGACCCCATGAACGCCACCGACCAGAGGGCCATCACCCGACCGCGCATGTGCGGCTCGGAGTTGAGTTGCAAGGTGGCGTTCCCGGTCGACATGAACGTCACGCTGAGCCAGCCGACGAGGAAGAGCGCGCAGATGGCGGTGAGGAGATCGGGGGCGAGGGCCGCGGCGCCGATCGTGATGCCGAAGCCCAGGGCGGCGAGCGTGAGGGGACGCAGCCCGATGGTTCCGCGGGCGGCGACGACGAGGCCGCCGACGACCGCGCCCACGCCCATCGCCGACGTCATGAACCCGAGTGCCTGCGGCCCGCCGTCGAAGACGAAGTCGGCCGCAGCCGTGAGGGTGACGGGAAAGTTGTAGGCGAGGGTGCCCACGAGTGCCATGGTGGCCAGCGGAATCCACAGCGACGGATTGCCGCGCACGTAGCGCAGGCCCTCCCGGAGTTGCCCCTTCGCGCGCGGAACCGGGGTCTCCTGCGCGATCCTCGATCCGTCCAGTGCGATCAGGGAGGCCACGACGGCGACGAAGCTCACGGCGTTGATGGCGAAACACCAACCGGCCCCGACGAGGGTGAGCACGACGCCGGCCACCGCGGGACCGACGGCGCGAGCGGCGTTGACCATCACCGAGTTCAGCGTCACCGCGTTGCGGATCAGCGACATGCCGACGATCTGATGGATGAACGCCTGTCGCGCAGGTTGTTCGAAGGCGTGCCCGAGTCCGAGCATCAACGCGAGGATCGCGACGTGCCACACCTCGACCACGCCGGTGACCGTGAGGACCGCGAGCGTCGCGGCGAGCGCGCCCATCAGCGCTTGCAGGACCGTCAGCAACCGGCGCCGGTCGACCCGGTCGGCGATGACACCCGCATAGGGGCCGATCAGCAGGACGGGTAGCGCCTGCAGGGCCACGATGAGCCCGAGGACCGACGCCGAACCGCTCAGCGTCAGCACCAGCCATGCCTGCGCGGTGGCCTGCATCCACGATCCGGTCATCGACACGGCCATGCCGACGTAGAAGATGCGGTAGTTGCGGATGCGGAGGGAGGCGAACACGCCCTGCCGGACAGGGGCGTCAGGTGCGGGTGGCGATGCGGCGACCCCGCTCGTCTCGGGTGCGCGGTCGTCGGACATCGCGGTCCATACTAGTTGCCCGATTCAACCGACCGGGTTCTGCGATCTCGCCGATCGCTCCGCGAGGACCTCGTCGATGACGTCCATCAGGGCGAGCGGCTCCTCGAGCATGACGTGATGACCGGCACCGGGGAGTTCGACGACGCGAGCCGGCTCGTCGAGGTGGCCCGTCACCTGCTCGACCATCGCCGGGGTCATCACGCCGTGCTCCCCGTGGACGACGCTGAGCCGGACGCTCTTCGGCGGCCGGGGCGGGAGGTCGCGCAGTTCGTCGGCGAAGCCACGGTCGAACTTCCAGCGCCACCCGTCGCCGTCGCGGACCGCCGACTGTCTCGCGACGTACGCGCGTGCGTAGTCGAGGCTCGCGTGGTCGGGGACGAGGCGGAACCGATCGAGGGCGGCCTCGAGAGTCGGGTAGGTCTTGTTTCTGCGTGGGATGCCCTCGTGCGGCTGGTTGCGCTGGATCTCCGCGAGCCCCGCCGCGTCGAGGATGCGGGAGTCGACGAGGACGAGGTCCCGGACCAGGTCGGGGTGGGCGATCGACGCCCGGATCCCGACCAGCCCGCCGAGGCTGTGCCCGACGAGGACGGCGTCGTCGGCGGCCCCCGCGACGTCGGCGACCGCGGCCACCTCGTCGGCCCAGGTGGCGATCCGGTAGGTGTCACGCCAGTCGCTGTCACCGTGACCGGAGAGGTCGAGGGCGACGACGCGCCGACTCCCCGCGTATCTCGGTGCGATGTGATCCCACCAGCCCGCGTGCGCGGCGCCGCCGTGGACGAGGATCAGGCCCGGCGCACCGCGCTCGCCCCAGCTGCGAAAGGTGATCCGCGCGCCGTCGACCGTGGTCGACGAGTGCTCGGGAGTGATCGCGACAGCGGTCCGGAACCAGTCGGGAGCGTCCTCGGCGACGTCCGTGCCCATGGGCATCTCCTTCATGCTGCCGACGGGTCCTGGCGGATCATCGGCTGCTGAGGTACATACGGTGAGATCAATATAGACATTTCGACGACCACTACACCGGGTGAGGGAAGGTCGAGACGATGGCGCAGACGGTGATCGTGTCCGGCGGTACGGGCGGACTCGGCTCGGCGGTGACGAGGAGGCTGCTCGACGACGGCTGGCGCGTGGTGGTGCCGTGGGTCGTCGAGTCCGAACTGTCACGGCTGCCCGAATCGGATGCTCTCGTGACGCTCGAGGCCGACCTCTTCGACGAGTCGTCGGTCGCCGAGGTCGTGTCGGTCGCCGCGGCCGACACGTCGGCACCGGTGAGGGCCGCGGTCAACCTCGTCGGCGGATTCGCGATGGGGGAGCGGGTGCACGCGACGCCGATCGGTGAGTTCGAGCGCCTGCTGCAGCTCAACCTGCGCCCGCTGTATCTCCTGTCCGCGGCGGCGATCCCGAAGCTGATCGAGGCGGGCGGCGGTTCGGTGGTCGGTGTCTCGGCCAAGGCGGCGTTCGCGCCGTTCTCCGGTGCGGCCGGCTACATCACGTCGAAGGCCGCGGTCTGGGCGTTCATCTCGGCGCTCGCCGCCGAGTACAAGGACGACGGCATCCGGGCCAACGCCATCCTGCCCTCGGTGATCGACACCCCGGGCAACCGCGAGAGCCAGCCGGACTCGTCCCGAAAGGGGTGGGTGTCACCCGAGTCGATCGCCGAGACGATCGCGTTCCTGGTCTCCGACGCCTCCGCCGCGGTCACCGGGGCTCAGGTGCCGGTGCCCGGGGTCGGCTGACGGCGGCCGTCAGCCGACCCGGCGGTAGACGACCCGCCCGCGGATCATCGTGCAGCGCACGGCTTCCGATCCCGCGGCGAGGGCTTCGTCGAGTACGCGATCGAGGAGGACGACGTCGGCGGGTGCGCCGACGCGGATCGAGCGCGGTGGACCGCCGGGCTGCTGCGCCGACGTCAGGAATCGCCCGAGAGCCGTGGTGCGGCCGATCCTCTCGTCGGCCCCGACGGTCCGCCCGTCCGGCGCGAGCCGCGTCGCGGCCGCGTCGACGACCTCCCACGGGTCCACCGGGCCGTACGGCGCGTCGCTGGACAGTCCGACGGGCACCCCGTGGTCGACGAGCGAGCGGCAGCGGTAGAGGTCGCCGACGTCGGTGGCGTCGAGTCGATCGACGAAGTCGTTCCCGCGGTCGGCGATGAAGCCCGGTTGGGTGACGACCGGCAGGTTCCGCTGCCGGAGGTCGTCGACGGTATCGGGCGCGATGATCGCTCCGTGTTCGATCCGGTCGTCGGGATGCGGGCCGGCCTCGTCGAGGGCCGCGAGCAACAGGATCAGTGACTCCCGGGTCACGCTGTGCACGGCGACGCCGCGACCGACGTTGTGCGCGAGGCGAATCCGATCGCACAGCCACGCGAGATCGGGGAGGTCGGAGTCGGCGAGGACGATCTTCTGCGGACCCACGGTCACCGTGTCGGGGAGCCCGGTCGTCCCCGTCGGCGCGCCCAGGAGATGGAGCCGCTGCGGCACCGCGTCGTGCGTGTGTGCCCCGACGAGGGCGTCGACCGTCGCCGGGGACAGGTCCGGGGTGGCGTCGGTGACGCCGGTGACGCCGTACCGTGCGAGTTCGGCGCCGACCTCCGACAGATCCGGCGGACCGGTGTCGGGGAGTCGTGAGCGCAGCCAGTCGTCGGCACGCCACACGCGTCCGGTGGGTGTTCCCGAGGGGTCCCGTTCCACGCCCGGGTGCTCGGCCGTCGCAAGTCCGGCGGCCTCGGAGGCCATCGTGTTGAGGAACCACACCGCACCGCTGCGATGCTGGACGCGAACGGGGCGCCGGGCGTGGAGGCGGTCGAGATCTGACGAATCGAGGAGTCCGGCAACGGTTTCCACGTACCCGATGCCGCGGACCCAGCCGGCACTGTCGGCGTCGGCGGCCGCGAGTGCGGCGCGGAGTCCGTCGGGATCGGTGACTCGGGGCGGGCCGCAGTGCACCGAGGCCCTGGCCGCGGCCAGCGCGTGCAGGTGGATGTGGTGGTCGTGGAGGCCGGGGATGAGCGCGCCGTGCCGGGCATCGATGACCTCGGCGTCACGCGGGATCGGCAGGTCGGCGCCGATCCCGGCGATCACACCGTCGTCGATCAGGACATCACGGTGGCCCTCGGGTAGTGCGACCTGCCGGAACACGACCGTCATCGGGTGATCCCGAGGTCGGCGAGAACGGCGTCGGTGTCGCGGCCCGGGGCGGGTGCATCCCCCGTCACGGCACGGGGCCGCGGTGGTGCGAGTTCGACGGCGGCGGAATCGGTGTCGACCAGCCACCGCCGGCCGTCGTGACGCGGCGTGCGGGTCGCGGTCCCGTCGAGGGTGGCCGCGACGGTCGCCCGCATAGAGATGTCCCAGAGGGCGCCGGGACCGTGTGCGGGCCTCGACATGGCCAGTGCCGCCGCGGTCAGTCCGGCGAGCGGGTCGGCGATCGCGTCCCCGACGAACACCGGGTCGAGGTCGTCTCGGGCCACGAGTCCGGCCGAGGCGGCGACGTCGTCGCCGAAACCGATCCGGTCGAAGTCTCGTCCGGCGGCGGTGATCGAGATCCAGGTGCCTCCTGACGCGACGAAATCCTCGCTGCTCAGCCCGAATCCACGCAGCGCGCGTGGTCGCGACGCCTCGATGACGACGTCCGCGGCGTCGACGAGCCGATGCAGAGCGGTCCGGTCGGGGTCCACCGCGGGGTCGAGGACGACCGACTCGTGCCCGCCGTGCAGGAGGCGGTAGAAATCGGCGTCGCCTCGGCGGGCACCGTCGGGGCGCGCCGGCGTCTCGACCTTCACCACGCGCGCGCCGGCGAGCCCGAGCAGATGGGCGCACAGCGGTCCCGCCCACAGGGCGGAGAAGTCGACGACGAGCAGGCCGTCCACCGACCGGGGGTCCCCGTGGGGAGTCAGGTCGGCGTGGGGCGCGTCGACGGATTCGATCTCGTCCGTGGCGCGGTTCTCCGGAATGCCGCCCCCGGCCACGCCCAACAGTGTTGCGCGCTCGTCGAATTCGGCACGGGTGTGTTCGTGTAGCCAATCGGCCAGCGCAGGCCAGACCGTGGTGTGGTCGACCTCGCGCTCGATCAGTGCGCCCAGCAGGAGCGGGTCGTCGGGACGTGCGCAGCTCACGGCGACCCAGCCGTCGGCCGCCGGTAGGAGTCGTCCGGCGCCCCCGGGGGTCAGCGGCCCCCGTCGACGTTGGCCGGTGAACGCCGCGCGTTCGGCGAGGATCGTCGCGCCGTCGACGTCGACCGAGCCGGAGGTCGCCGTGCGGATCCAGTCGGTGAGTTCCCGGGCTCGGGCTGCGGCGTGACCGGGCGGGACGAGAGGAGGGCCGTCGGGTCGTCCGGTGAGGTGCGGGACCCCGCTCTCGGCCCAGGCGCGTACCGGGTCGTACGACGCGTTGCTGGTCACGGGCGAAATGCTACCGTCCGCACGACAATGCTCAGGAGGTTCACCGCCATGCACGTTCGACGTATCTCCATCGCCGACCTCGCCGCCGACCCGGTCATCGGGGGCGGCGGGGACCTGTTCGGGACCGGGGCCGCGGTGTCGATCCCGGTGACGCTGGTCGATCTCGACGCGCGGGTGCCGGTCGACGTCCTCGACCGCGCGGTCGCCCGCGCGCAGTCGGCGGACACCGTCCTGGTCGGGATCTCGTCCGGGCCGGTCGCGGCGGAGTTGCGTCCACTGACCGAGGCACTCGACCTGACCGTCGCGCCCACGGCCGATCACCGCTCGGTCGTCGGCGCCGACGACCTCGCCGGCGACGTCGAGTCGCTCGTCACGGCGTTCGTCGACGCTCTCGCCCGATGCCCGCAGGCCTCCCTGGTCGCCGCACAGGTCGTCCGGGTGGCGGAGCCGCTCGGGCCGGTGGCCGCCATCGACGTCGAGTCCCTCGGCTACTCGACGCTGCAGGGCGGGGCCGAGTACGGGAGCTGGCTGGAAGAGCGTCGTGCCCTGGGGCGTCCGCTGCCGCCGCCCCCGGCCACCGAGCCGGTGCTGCTCGCCCGTGAGGGAGAGGTCCTGCGGATCACCCTGAACCGGCCCGAGCGCCGCAACGCCTACGGGACGTCGCTGCGCGACGCACTCGTCGAGGCGCTGCGCATCGCGGTGCTCGACGACTCCGTCGAGCACGTCGTCATCGACGGTGCCGGCAGCTCGTTCTGTGCCGGAGGGGATCTCGACGAGTTCGGCCACATGCCCGACGCGACGACCGCCCACCTGATCCGGACGCGCGGCGGCGCCGGCCGACTCGTGGCCGAGCTCGCCGATCGGGTCGAGGTCCGGCTGCACGGCCACTGCGTGGGCGCGGGCATCGAGATCCCCGCCTTCGCGCGGCGCGTCGTGGCCGCACCCGACACCCGCATCCGCCTGCCCGAGGTCTCGATGGGTCTCATCCCCGGGGCCGGCGGCACGGCGAGCGTCCCGCGGCGTATCGGCCGCTGGCGCGCGCTGTACCTCTTCGTCACCGGGGCCGAGCTCGACGCGGGGCAGGCATTGCGGTGGGGGCTGGTCGACGAGATCGCCTGACCGGGACACCCACCCGTGTTCCGTGAACCCTCCGGGCGATGTGGGGAAGGGATTGCGCACGAGGATGGTCCTGCGGAACGGCGCCCGGCACTTGTTTAACTCAGTTGGTTCATCTCCCCCATTCGGGAAGCGCTCTCTGCTTACCATCACCCGTGAGCAGCGGCCGGCGCCCGATACATCGGTGCTCCTGTTCGCCGCGATCGAACGACATCGGTGAGGGGTCGACGACACATGTCGGATGCAGTTCTGGTGGAGCGCCGCGGGCGCATCCTGGTCATCACGATCAACCGTCCGCAGGCGCGCAACGCGATCAACCTCGAGGTCAGTCAGGCGCTTGCCGACGCGATGGACGAACTCGACGACAGTCCGGACCTGTCGGTGGCGATCCTGACCGGCGCGGGCGGGAACTTCTGCGCGGGAATGGATCTCAAGGCCTTCGCCGCCGGCGAGCGGGTCGCCGTCGAGGGTCGGGGCCTCGGGTTCACCCAGAAGCCCCCGCGTAAACCCGTCATCGCGGCCGTCGAGGGATTCGCACTGGCCGGCGGCACCGAACTCGTGCTGGCGACCGATCTCGTCGTGGCGTCTCGGTCGGCGAGATTCGGCATTCCCGAGGTCAGGCGCGGACTCGTCGCCGGTGCCGGCGGGCTGCTGCGGCTGCCGAGGAAGATCCCGTACCAGAAGGCGCTCGAACTCGCGCTGACCGGCGACGACTTCACCGCCGAGCAGGCCGCCGGCTGGGGATTGGTGAACATCCTCACCGAGGACGGGGGAGCTCTGGACGGAGCAATCCATCTCGCGGAGAAGATCACCGGGAACGGCCCGCTGGCCGTCGCCATCACCAAGCGGATCATCGCCGAGTCGGAGTCGTGGGGCGACGACGAGAAGTGGGACCGGCAGGCCGAGCTGCTCGCCCCGGTCTTCACCTCGAAGGACGCCCTCGAGGGCGCGAAGGCGTTCGCGGAGAAGCGCAAGCCGCGGTGGACCGGGGCCTGAGCCCGGCTCGTCCACGTGAGATCGACCTGAGGAGAACACATGTCGCTTGAGGGTGAGGTCGCCATCGTCACCGGCGGGGCCGGTGGCCTCGGTGCGGCGACCGTGCGTCGCCTCCACGCCGCGGGTGCGTCGGTGGTCATCGCCGACGTCGCCGACGATCCGGCCGAGATGCTCGCCGACGAACTCGGCGAACGGGTCGTCTACGTGCGAACCGACGTCCTCGACGACGAATCGGTGAACGATGCGCTCGCGCAGGCGGGCCGGCTCGGCGCCCTGCGGTATGCCGTGATCGCCCACGGCGGGTTCGGCGTGGCGTCGCGACTGGTCAACCGGGACGGATCGCCGCATCCGATGAAGGGCTTCGTCGACACCATCGCCCTGTACCTGACGGGCACCTACAACGTCCTGCGCCTGACCGCCGCGAAGCTCGCGACGGGCGAGCCGAAGGAGAACGGCGAGCGCGGGGCGATCGTCATGACCAGCTCGATCGCCGGTTACGAGGGCCAGATCGGGCAGACCGCATACGCGGCCGCGAAGGCGGGTGTCATGGGCCTCACCCTGTCGGGCGCCCGCGACCTCGGTTCGATCGCGGTCCGCCTCAACACCATCGCACCCGGCACCATGCGCACCCCGATCATGGAGTCGATGGGCGAGGATGCGCTCGCGAAGTTCGCGCAGGGTGTCCCGTATCCCAAGCGTCTCGGGTCGCCCGACGAGTACGCGGCGCTCGCTCAGCACCTCTTGGAGAACACCTACATCAACGGCGAGATCGTCCGGCTCGACGGCGCGCAGCGGTTCCAGCCGCGCTGAGTCGGGCAAGACGATTGGTCACGAACGCCTAACGACGGTCCGCCTCGGCTTGGGGTGGCCCCTGGTCCTCGGTAACCTTTGTTACCTCTGGGGAAAGAGTCAACAAAAGGGGCTGTTGGTGCGTTCGTGGAAGAAGCGACTGATCGTCGCCGCGTGTGCTGTCGCCGTGGCCACAACCGGATGGGCGCCGGCGGCGCTCGCGGCACCGGCACCTGACCCGAATCGTGCCCGGATCGACACCGTCATCCACGGTTCCGCCCAGCAGACGACGCTGATCGTCTGGTCGGGGGCGATGCGCAAGCTGATACCGGTCAACGTCCTGCGGCCGCGGAACACCAAGAAGCCGGCCCCGACGCTGTATCTGCTGAACGGCGCGGGCGGCGGCGAGGACACCGCCACCTGGGGTGCGAAGACGCAGTACGCGAAGTTCTTCTCCGACAAGCACGTCAACGTGGTGACCCCGATCGGCGGCGCGTTCTCCTATTACACCGACTGGCAGCGCGACGACGCCGTGCTCGGTCGCAACAAGTGGCAGACGTTCCTCACCAAGGAGTTGCCGCCGCTGGTGGACAAGGAATTCGCCACCACCGGCAAGAACTCCGTCGCGGGCATCTCGATGGCCGGCACGTCGGTGCTCAATCTCGCGATCGCCGCACCCCGGCTGTACAAGTCCGTCGCCGCCTACAGCGGGTGTGCCCGGACGAGTGATCCGTTGGGGCAGACGTACATCCGGATGGTCGTCGCCGGCAGAGGTGGTGCCGACCTCGACAACATGTGGGGCCCGGTCAACTCGGCGGGCTGGCGCGCGAACGATCCGTACCTCAACGCCGCGAAGCTGCGCGGCACCAAGGTCTACATGACCAGCGGCACCGGCCTGCCCGGCTGGTACGACCGGCTCGAGGCGCCGCTCATCGCGGGTGACCCGATGACGCTGGCCAACCAGGTCGTCCTCGGCGGCGTCATCGAGGCCGCGGTCAACGAGTGCACCAAGCAGATGGCACAGCGCCTGCGCGCGTTGAAGATCCCGCACAAGGTGCTGTTCCGTCCGGACGGCACCCACTCGTGGGGTTACTGGGAACGCGACCTCAAGACCACCTGGCCGATGATCGCCGCCGATCTGAAGTGACCGGGCAGGACGGGATCCGGGTCGAGGACCTCCGACCCGGGCGGGTGATCGCGCTGGGTTCACACACGGTGACCGAAGCCGAGATCGTGGAGTTCGCGCGGGCGTGGGACCCCCAGGACTTCCACGTCGACAAGGAACTCGCGGCGGCGCGTGCCTACGGCGGGCTCATCGCCAGCGGTATCCACACCATGGCCGTCTATCAGCGTCTCTGCGTCGACGGCGTGCTGCGCCGGCTGCCGGTGATCGCCGGGAAGCGCCTCGCCGAGACCGTCTTTCTGCGTCCGGTCCGTCCCGGGGACACCCTCACCGGGACGATGACCGTCGACGCGGTCGAGTTCGACGACCGCGGCCGGGCCCTGGTCACCTCGACCGGTGAGCTGGTCAACGACGACGGCAAGCCGGTGTTCCGGACGGTCGTCGAGGCGTACATGCGCGTCCGGGACGTGTCGGCGTGATCCCCCGGGCCGGTGATCCCGTGCCCGTGAGTCTCAGTCCTGCTTGACCCGGTCCTTCAGCAGCAGGCGCACGGTCAGTTCGAGCCGGTTGGTGACGTCGGTGGCCGACGCCCGGCGGGTGAGCCACTGGACGAGGTTCGACATCCACACGTCCGAGAGCACGCGCGCGATGGCGAGATCCTCCTCGGTCGGTTCGCCCTCGTCGACGATGGCGTTGGCCAGCAGTCGGTCGATGATGTTCGCGACCTGGTCGACCTCAGCGGTCGCCGAGGCGTCGGCGAACATGAACGCGCGCGTCATCGCCTCGGTGAGCAACGGGTCGCGCTGCATCGCGAACGTGATCATGTCGAGGACGTGGCGGAGTCGGTCGATCGCGTTGTCGCCGCGCAACTGCGAGCGGTCGACCTTCGACTCGACGCGCTCGAACTCGCGCGCGAGCGCGGTCACCAGCAGGTGGACCTTGGACGGGAAGTAACGGTAGAGCGTGCCCACCGCGACGTCGGCCTTGTCGGCGACGGTGCGCATCTGGACGGCGTCGTAACCGCCTTTCGAGGCGAGGGCGAGGGTCGCGTCGAGGATGCGGCGACGCCGCTCGCGCTGCGCGGACGAACCGGATTCGGGAGACGCTGCGGGGGTCGGGGAACCACCGGGCGCGTCAACCGCGGCATTGCCTGGTGCAGAGCGGGCCATGTGTTTACGAACATCCTCACGTGATCGGCGACCGGGTAGGCGGGGAATCACGGGTGGCTACCCGATCACCTCCACCCATGGCATATTAGAACAGGTTCTAATTATTCCTCACAACCCGACATGCAGAGGATCACCCGTGACAATCGCCACGTCTTCCGAGCAAATCGCCGTATGCCACAGTATCGAGTCCTGGGCGCGCGCGGCGAAGGTGACCGAACTCGTCCGCTCCGACATCGACAAGCCGCGCGACCAGTGGACCCAGATGTTCGGGCAGTTGGCGGACTTCGGGGTCTTCGCGGCGGCCCTGCCGGAATCGGCGGGTGGGCTCGGCGCGGGCTTCGTGGACGTGGCGGCCATGGTCGAGCAGTGCGGCGCCGAGTTGGTGCCCGGTCCGATCGTCCCGACCGTCACGGCCGCGATCGCGCTCGCCGGCAGCGACGACCCGCGGGCGGGAGAGCTCCTGGAGCAGGTCGCCGCGGGGGCGGTGCCGGTGGTCACGCCGGCGGCGGGGCATGCGCGAGCCGCGGCGGCCGAGTTGTCGGACACCCTCGACCTCGGCATCGTCGCCGGTCATGTCGACGGTGCCGCCATCCTCCTGGCGCTCGACGTCCCCGGCTCCGACACGCGCTGGTGGCTCCTCCCGTCGGGGGCCGGTGCGGTCGACGCGGTGCCGCAGGCGCCGCTGGACGGCACCATGTCGGTCTCCCGGGTGCGGGTCTCGGGCGTGAGGGCCGACGACCTGATCGCGCTTCCCGACGCCGTGCTCGTCGAGGGACTGCTCTCGGCGACGCTGGCCGCCTATCAGAGCGGCGTCACGCGCTGGGCGCTCGACACCGCCGTCGAGTATGCCAAGGTCCGCACGCAGTTCGGGGTCCCGATCGGTTCCTTCCAGGCGATCAAGCACATCGCTGCCGAGATGCTCTGCCGCTGCGAGGAGGTCACTGCGGTGGCATGGGACGCGGCGCGCGCCGTCGACGAGGTGCTGCAGGCGTCTGCCGATGAACTCGACTCCGCGCGTGAGCAACTGGCGATCAGCGCGCTCGCCGCGGACGTGGTCGTCGCCGAGGCGCCGGCGGCCACGGCCAAGGACTGCGTGCAGGTGCTCGGCGGCATCGGCTTCACCTTCGAGCACGACGCCCACCTCTACCTGCGCTCCGCGCTCGCCGCGCAGGCGGTCCTCGAGGGCGGGCGGAGCGCGGCGTCTGCGCTCGCCGCCCTCGGACTCCGCGGCGTCCGCCGCCGGTTCTCCCTCGACCTGTCGCAGGTGGAGGGCCGGCGCGACGAGGTCCGCGCCACGGTCGGCCGCATCGCCGAGGCCGACGAGGCGGACCGCCGCCGTCTCCTCGCCGAGACCGGCTACCTGACCCCGCACTGGCCGAAGCCCTATGGTCTCGGCGCCGACCCCGCGCTGCAGCTGCTCATCGACGTCGAACTCGACCGCGCCGGAATCGTCCGCCCCGACCTGGTCATCGGCGCGTGGGCGATCCCGACGATCCTGGCCCACGGCACCGATGCGCAGCGTGAGCGGTTCGTCGCCCCGACCCTGGCCGGCGAGATCGTCTGGTGTCAGCTGTTCAGCGAACCCGAGGCGGGTTCGGACCTGGCCGCCCTGCGCACCAAGGCCGTACGCGTGGACGGCGGCTGGAAGCTGTCCGGCCAGAAGATCTGGACCTCCCAGGCGCACAACGCGCAGTGGGCGATCTGCCTGGCCCGCACCAATCCCGAGGCGCCGAAGAACAAGGGCATCACCTACTTCCTGGTCGACATGGCCTCGCCCGGCATCGACATCCGGCCCCTGCGCGAACTCACCGGGCGTGCCAACTTCAACGAGGTGTTCCTCGACGGGGTCTTCGTTCCCGACGACTGTGTGGTCGGCGAGGTCGACAACGGCTGGCGCCTGGCCCGCACGACCCTCGCGAACGAGCGCGTGGCGATGGGCGGGTCCGGTCTCGGCAAGGAGATGGAGGGGTTGCTGCGTCAGGTGGAGGCGATGACTCGGGATCTGACCGACGACGAGCGCGCCGCGCTCGGCCGCCAGTTCGCGGATGCGCACGTGGGCCGGGTCATCGACGCCCGCACCGCCACGCAGCAGCTCGCCGGACTCGATCCCGGCGCCCTGTCGAGCGTCCGCAAGCTCATCGGTGTCCGACACCGCCAGGCGGTGCCGGATCTGGCGTTCCGGCTCCTCGGCGCGCAGGGCCTCACGCTCAACGACGCCTCGGACGCCGTGCTGCAGAACAGGTGCCTGTCCATCGCCGGCGGCACCACCCAGATCCTCAAGACCGCCGCGGCTGAACGCATTCTCGGTTTGCCGCGCCGATGAACGTCCGTTCTGGGCGAAAAGCGCAGATGAACCGCAATCTCTACCCCCTGGCGGTTGGACTCTGATACAACTAGAACAAGTTCTAGTTCTGTTGCCCGCACATGGAGGAGACGCAGGGTGGACTTTGCCCTGGACGCTACGGCGATCGCGGTTCGCGACGTCGCCGACGAGGTGTTCGCACGCCGGCAACCCGACTGGGAGTCGACCTTCGGCAAACGAGGGTCCGACGACCGGCCGGGGAGTGATCAGGCGGGCGGCTTCGACGCCGAGACCTGGCAGGCGCTCGTCGAATCGGGCCTGCTGGTGCTCCCGCTTCCGCCCTCGGCCGACGGCGACGAGGTCGACGAGGCCGGACTGCTGCCGCTGTTGCGCCGGATGGGCCGGTCCGCGGCCGTCACCCCGGCACTCGGCACCCTGGCCGCCGCGCTGGTCCTGGCGAAGGCCGAGCCCGAGGTCTGGCAGCGGTGGGGTGAGAAGATCACCGGCGGCCGCTGGGCTGCGGTGGCCATCGGCGAGCACGGCGACGCCCTGACCGCGACGCCGAAGGCCGGCATCCACGACGGACGCCTCAACGGCACCAAGGTCGGCGTCCTGCACGCCGACGGGGCGTCGGTCCTGCTGGTCACGACCGACGCGGGCGTCGTCGCGGTCGATCCGGCCGCCGAGGGCGTCACCCTCACGCGGACGCCCACCTCGAGCGGATGGGGCGAGTACACGGTGACGTTCGACGACGTCGCGATCGACGACGCCGACGTCGTCGGCCGCGACCTCGCACCGCTGCGGGACCGCTTCCGACTGGCCCTCTGCGCCTACGGCGACGGCCTGGTGGCCGGGGCGACCCGCCTGACCGCCGACCATGTCTCCACCCGCGAGCAGTTCGGCAAGCCCATCGCGCTGTTCCAGGCGGTCGGCCAGCAGCTCGCCGACATCTACGTCGTCGGCCGCTCGATCGAGCTGTCCACCACCGCCGCGGCCTGGCGGCTTTCCGAGGGGCTCGACGCCGCAACGGATCTCGGCATCGCCGCCTACTGGTTGGCGGAGGAGGTGCCGCCGACCCTGCGCACGATGACCCACCTGCACGGCGGGATCGGTGTCGACATCACCTACCCGCTGCACCGCTACTTCTCCGTCGCCAAGGACCTCGCCCGCCTGGTGGGCGGATCGGCCGTGCGACTCGACGAACTCGCCGACATCACCGAGGCCGCTGCCTCGGCGGCCGGACAGGGGTGAGAGATGTTCATCGACCTGACACCAGAACAGCGGGCGCTGCGCGCCGAACTCCGCGAGTACTTCGCCGACCTCGTCAGTCCCGAGGAGGCGAAGGTCATGCTCACCGAGCGGCATGGCCCCACCTACCGCAAGATCATCAAGCGCATGGGCGACGACGGCTGGCTCGGCGTCGGCTGGCCGAAGGAGTTCGGCGGCAAGGGATTCGGTGAGATCGAACAGCAGATCTTCACCAACGAGGCGGTCCGCGCCGACGTGCCCCTGCCGTCGGTGACGCTGCAGACCGTCGGCCCGACCCTGCAGGTTCACGGCACCGAGGAGCAGAAGCGGAAGTTCCTGCCCGCGATCCTCGCCGGAGACGTCCACTTCGCGATCGGCTACACCGAGCCGTCGGCGGGCACCGATCTCGCGTCGCTGACCACGACCGCTGTCCGCGAGGGCGACCACTACGTCGTCAACGGACAGAAGATCTTCACCACCGGCGGCCACGACGCCGACTACATCTGGCTGGCCGTGCGGACCGACAAGGACGCGCCCAAGCACAAGGGCATCTCGATCCTCATCGTCGACACCACCGATCCCGGGTTCAGCTGGACCCCGATCATCACCGCCGACGGTGCGCACCACGTCAATGCCACCTACTACAACGACGTCAAGGTCCCGGTGTCGATGCGCGTGGGCGAGGAAGGCGACGGCTGGAAGCTGATCACCACCCAGCTCAACCACGAGCGCGTGATGCTCGGACCGGCCGGCCGCATCGAGGGGCTCGCCGCGCGGCTGCGTGCGTGGGCACAGCGCCCGGGTCCCGACGGCACGGTCATCGCCAAGCAGCCCGACGTGCGTCGCGCGCTGGCCACCATCGACGCCTACGGCCGCATCAACGAGCTGCTCAACTGGCAGGTCGCGTCCACCGGGGAGGCGATCTCGATGGCCGACGCCGCGGCGACGAAGGTGTTCGCCACCGAACGGATCCAGGCGGTGTGCCGCATGGCCAACGAGATCGTCGGGCGCTACGGCGATTTCACCGATCCCGAGACCGCTGCCCTCGTCGACTGGCTCGACGTCCAGCAGAAGCGCCACGTCGTCATCACCTTCGGCGGCGGCGTCAACGAGGTCATGCGCGACATGATCGCCACCGCCGGCCTGGGACTGCCGAGGGCCAAGCGATGAGCACCACGCAGGAGAGGGGCGAGGTGACCGCGCCCGACACGACCGGCCTGTCCGACGACGACGCGATCCGCGCTGCGGCACAGGCGATCATGGACGCAGGTCCCAGCGCGCCCGTGCGCGGCCGCGACCCGATCAACCAGCCGATGATCAACAACTGGGTCGAGGCGATGGGGGACACCAATCCCATCTACGTCGACGAGGAGGCCGCACGCGCGGCCGGGCACCCCGGGATCGTCGCACCGCCGGCGATGGCGCAGGTGTGGACCATGCGCGGGCTCCACGGCGTCCGCACCGCCGACGACCCGCTCGGCCGCGCGTCGCAGCTGTTCGACGAGGCCGGGTTCACCTCGGTCGTCGCGACCAACTGCGACACCGTCTACCACCGCTACACCCGCCCGGGCGAGGAGGTCTCGCTGTCGGCCGAGCTCGTCGAGGTCGTCGGTCCCAAGAACACCGCACTCGGTGAGGGTTGGTTCTTCACCACCCGAAACGTCTGGTCCGTGGTCGGAGAAGACGGCGCAGACGAGGTGGTCGCCGAAATGCGGTTCCGCATCCTCAAGTTCCGGCCCCCGGCCAAGAGCGGCGAGTCGAATACAGCCGTCGCACAACAGGGTGCGCGGGTTCCCGACGACCTGGACCCGTCGCGGATGCTCAAGCCGAGCGTCTCGCGGGACACCGCCTTCTTCTGGGAGGGCGTCAAGGCCCACGAGTTACGCATCCAGCGCGACGGCGAGGGCGCCCTGCGCCACCCGCCGGTCCCGGCGACGTGGAAGCCGCGGCAGCCCGACGGCACGGTCCCCGAGACCGATTACGTCGTCGCGGCCGGAACAGGGACGGTATACAGCTACGTCGTCCACCGGGCACCCAAGGTGCCCGGGCGGCAGCTGCCGTTCGTCGTGGCCCTCGTCGAACTCGACGAAGGCGTGCGGATGCTCGGCGAGCTGCGCGGCGTCGAACCGGAGGAGGTGTCGATCGGCATGCCGGTGCGGGTCACGTTCCTCGATTTCCCCGCGGACGAGGACGCGGGCACGGAGGCATGGACGCTCTACGCGTGGGAGCCGGCCGGATCGAGCGAGGGGACGGACCGATGACCGGTATCGCCGCAACACCGATCGCGGTCGGGACCACGTTGCCGCCGTTGACGATCGAGGCCACGCCGACCTTCGTCGTGGCCACCGCGCTGGCCACCCGCGACTTCCAGGACGTCCACCACGATCGCGACCTCGCCCAGGCGAAGGGGTCCAAGGACATCTTCGTCAACATCCTGACCGACACCGGGCTGGTCGAACGGTTCGTCACCGACTGGGCCGGCCCGTACGCCCGAATCCGCTCGATCGCGCTCAAGCTCGGCGTGCCCTGGTACGCCTACGACACGGTCACGTTCGCCGGCGAGGTCACCGAGGTCGCCGATGACGGGCTCGTCACCGTCGCGGTCACCGGCACCAATTCGCTGGGCAAGCACGTGATCTCGACCGTCACTCTCACCGTCGGCGACGGCGCGCACGATTCGACGGAGCAGGATTCGGCAGAAGGGGAGGGTCGGTGATGGGCACGCTCTCGGGACAGGCGGCGATCGTCGGCATCGGCGCCACCGAGTTCTCCAAGGACTCCGGACGCAGCGAACTGCGACTGGCCGCAGAGGCGGTGCAGGCGGCCATCGCCGACGCGGGCCTCACGCCGGCCGACGTCGACGGGCTGGTCACCTTCACGATGGACACCAACAGCGAGATCTCGGTCGCGCGTGCCGTCGGCATCCCGGAGCTGACCTATTTCTCGCGCATCCACTACGGCGGCGGCGCGGCGTGCGCCACCGTCCAGCAGGCGGCGATGGCCGTCGCGACCGGGGTCGCCGACGTGGTGGTCGCCTACCGTGCGTTCAACGAGCGGTCGGGACTCCGGTTCGGGCAGGTGAATTCGGCGGTCGCCAACCAGGAGAACTCCTCGGGCACGGAGAACGCCTTCAGCTATCCGCACGGGCTGTCGACGCCGGCGGCGTTCGTCGCGATGATCGCGCAGCGGTACATGCACGACTACGGCGCCACCAGCGAGGACTTCGGCCGTATCGCCGTCGTCGACCGCAAGCATGCGGCCAACAACCCCGATGCCTTCTTCTACGGCAAGCCGATCACGCTGGAGGATCACCAGAACTCGCGCTACATCGCCGAGCCGCTCCACCTCCTCGACTGCTGCCAGGAATCCGACGGCGGTGTCGCACTGGTGATCACCTCGGCCGAGCGGGCCAAGGACCTGCCGCACAAGCCCGCGGTGATCGCCGCGGCGGCAGCGGGTTCGGCGGCCGACCAGTACATCATGACCAGCTACTACCGGGAGGAGCTGGCGGCGCTGCCCGAGATGGGTCTCGTCGGTCGTCAGCTGTGGTCGCAGTCCGGCCTCGGGCCCGACGACATGGACATGGCGATCCTCTACGACCACTTCACCCCGTACACCCTCATCCAGCTCGAGGAGCTCGGCTTCTGCGCCCGCGGGGAGGCCAAGGACTTCGTGCGCGCGCCCGGAGCCCTGGAGGTGGGCGGACGGCTCCCGCTGAACACCCACGGCGGACAGCTCGGCGAGGCCTACATCCACGGGATGAACGGCATCGCCGAGGCGGTCCGCCAGATCCGCGGCGACTCGGTCAACCAGGTCGACGACGCCGAGAAGGTCGTCGTCACCGCCGGTACCGGCGTCCCGACAAGCGGATTGGTGCTCACCGCATGAGCACGTCCGCCCGTCCGGTCCCCATCGAATCCATCCAGCCACATCTGTCCATGAACACTCTTGAAAACGAGGAGCGCGCACGATGAAGTTCAACCTCGCCGACGTCTTCGAAACCGTCGCCGATTCGGTGCCCGAGCGGATCGCGCTCAGCTACCAGGGTCGCCAGATCAGCTACGCCGAGCTCGACAAGCTCTCGAACCAGGTCGCGCACCTCCTCTCCGACAACGGGATCGGCGCCTTCGACAACGTGGCGCTGTTCCTGAAGAACAGCGTCGAGCACGTGACCAGCCTTCTCGGCCTGCTCAAGATCCGCGCGGTGCCGGTCAACGTCAACTACCGCTACACCAACGCCGAGCTGCAGTACATCTTCGACAACTCCGATTCGCGCGCGATCATCGTCGAGCTCCCCGAGCACCAGCGCAGCGTCGCCGCGATACTCGCGGACGTCCCGACGGTCCGGACGGTGTTCGTGATCGGCGAGATCGTCGACGAGCTGCATCAGGCGGTCGCCGACCTGCCCGGCGGCCGGCTCGTCGAGGTCGTGTCGTTCTCCGACTACGAGGCCAAGCCGGACCACCGCGACTTCGAGCCGCGCAACGGCGAGGAGCTGTACCTGCTCTACACCGGCGGCACCACGGGTTATCCCAAGGGCGTCATGTGGCAGCACGACGACTTCTTCCGCAAGCCGCTGTCCGGCGGCAACCCGTACGGCGAGGCGCGCAAGGACCTCGAGGAGATCGGCACGGCGGTCAAGGACTTCCCGTCGATCGCCTTCCTGCTCGCGGCCCCGCTCATGCACGGCGCGGCGTCGTACTCGCTGTTCACCTTCTTCACCCTGGGCGGGCGCCTGGTGATCCAGCGCGACTTCGACCCGGCCGCCATCGTCACCGAGGTCGAGAAGGAGAAGGTCAACATCGTCCTCATCGTCGGCGACGCCATGGGCCTGCCGCTCGTCGAGGAGATGGAGAAGCGCAAGGACGAGGTTGATCTGTCGTCGATGTTCTCCATCACCTCCGGCGGTGCGATCTGGTCGCAGCACGTGCGCGACCGCATGCTCGCGGTGAAGCCGGATCTGGTGCTGCGCGACAACTTCGGCGCCTCGGAGTCGGGCAACGACGGCGAGATCATGATGGACGAGAACGGCCACCTGAAGGTGCCGCCGACCGACAAGATGATGGTCGTTGACGAGAAGCTCAACAAGATCGCGCCCGGCTCGGGCGAGGTCGGCTACATCGCCCGCATCGGCAACGTGCCGCTCGGCTACTACAAGGACCCGGAGAAGACCGCCAAGACCTTCCCGACCCTGCCCGACGGGACCCGCATCTCGATCCTGGGCGATATGGGCACCGTCGAGGCCGACGGCTCGATCGTCTTCCTGGGCCGCGGTTCCCAGTGCATCAACACCGGCGGCGAGAAGGTCTACGCCGAGGAGGTCGAGGCCGTCCTGCACGCACACCCGGCCATCGCCGACGCCCTGGTGGTCCCGGTGCCCGACGAGAAGTACGGCCAGCGGGTCGCCGCGGTGATCGCGCTCGCCGAGGGCGCCGAGGAGCCGTCGCTGGAGGACATCCAGGAACACTGCCGGGCCGACCTGGCCCGCTACAAGGTCCCGCGCACCGTGGTCTTCGTCGACGAGGTCAAGCGCACCCCGGCCGGCAAGGCCGACTACCGCTGGGCGAAGGCCGAGGCGGCGAAGGAGAGCACGGCGGTCTGACCGGCCCGCTCCTCAGCGAGCGACCGACAACCCCGCCCACAACGCGAGCACCGCCGCCCCCAGCGTCACGGGAACCGTCAGCGCCCCCAGGCGCAGGTACTCCCGTGACGTGGGGGCGGCGGTGTTCTTGTGCATGATCTCGCGCCACAGCAGGTTCGCCAGCGAGCCGAAGTAGGCCAGGTTCGGCCCGATGTTCACCCCGAGAAGCATCGCCAGGACGAGGCCCGGGTCGTGGGCGACGAGCGGGATCAGCAACAGCGTCGCCGGGAGATTGTTGACCAGGTTGGCCAGTGCCGCGGCCACCAGGGCGACGACGAGAATGCCGAGCAGCGTGGACGACGACGGGATCAGTCGGCCGATCCAGTCGCCGAGCGGGCCGTTGCGCACCGGCAGGATCACGACGCTCAACGCGGCGACGAAGCCGAGGAACGGGATGTTCGCCGCGACCGCCGCGTCGCGGAGCGCCGGCAGCGGCGAACGGATCAGCCCGGGCAGCGCGAACACCACCGCGCCGACGCCGGCGACCGCTGCGAGCGGCACGCCGAACGGCTCGGCGATCACGAAAGCGACGAGCAGCAGGCCCAGCGCAACGAGCAGGAGACCGGGTCGATGGACCGGTGCGGGTTCGGCCTCAGGCGTCCCGGACGCCGGGACGTCGGACGGTGCCGCCTCCCGCAGCGCGTCGGCGAAGAACCACCGGAAGATCAGGTATTCGACGGCGATCCCGACGACCCACGGCGCCAGCATCAGCCCGGTGAAGCCGAGAAAACTCAGGCCGGTGGCCGAGAACGCCAGCAGATTGGTCAGGTTCGACACCGGCATCAGCGTCGACGCGGTGTTGGCCAGGTGCGCACTCGAGAACGCGATCGGCGTGACCCGGGCGCCGATGTGACGGGCCGTGGCCACCGCGACCGGGGTCAGCAGCACGATCGTCGTGTCGAGACTTAGGATCGCGGTGGTCACCGCGGCCACGACGAACACGATGCGGAGCAGGCGGCGTGGTGAGGACCGGCTCCAACCGGCCAGGACCGACCCGACCCAGCGGAAGACCCCCTCCCGGGCGCACACCTCGGCGATCACCAGCATCGCGGCCAGGAAGCCGATCGTCGGTGCCATGGCGAGGACCTCGTCGACCGCGGAATCGAGGTCGGTCAGGCCGAGGGCGACGAGGAGCGCGGCGACCGGTGCGGCCACCGCGACGGCCGGGACCCGCTGCGCGGCAAGAGTTGCGGCGATGACCACGAGGAGCGCGACGACGCCGACGAGGCATCCTGCGACGCTGTCCGTGGTGAGCACCGCAGACAGATTACGCGCGAGTGCGCGGGTTGCCCGGTCAGGGGAGGTCAGTCCCGGGTGGACAGTCCTCGACTCGAGGTGTCGTCGAGATCGTGCTCGCGGCCGCTGTGCCCGTCGTCGCCGGTCCCGTCGTCGCCGGACTCGTACTCGTCGGACTCGACGTAGGACCGCTCGATGTACACCGGCCCCTCGACGACGCGGCGGGGAGTGAGCCACAACAGGACGGCGGCACTGGCGAGCATGATGCCGCCGAGGATCAGCGAGGCGTGCTCGAACGGGACGTCGAAGGCGGACTGGCTGCCGTCGGCGATCCGGTCGGCGAGTTCCTGCGACCGGCCGGAGAGGTTGTCGACCACGACACGCGCCTCGGCGAGGGAGCGTTCGATGTGCGTGGCGGCCTGCTGTGCCTGCGCGATGGTGGCCTCGCCGCCGGCGACGTCGCCGGCCGCGATCTGCTGTTGGCCGTAGGCGGTGAGCTGTTCGCGCGCGAGGTCGGCGGTCGGGCCGATCCGGGCCTTGTACCCGGCGGCCACCATCGAGCCGGCGATCGCAATGCCGATGGCCGCGCCGATCTCGCGCGCGGTGTCGTTGACCGCCGAGCCGACGCCCTGGTTGTCGAGCGGGGTGTTGGACATGATCGCGGTGGTCGCCGGGGCGGACGAGAACCCGATGCCAATGGCGATGACCGACAGGATCCCCGCCAGCGTCCAGTAGCCGTCCACCTGGATGAGGCCGAGAAGGGTCAGGCCGATGCCGCACAACAGCGCGCCGCCGGCGATCACGAACTTCAGCGAGTCGAGCCGCACGGCCAGCCAGTTGGACAGCATCGCGAAGACGCCGACCCCGACGACGAACGGCATGAGCGCGAGGGCGGACTGCAGCGGCGAGTACCCGAAGACCAGCTGCAGCAGCTGGAGCACGAGGTAGAACATGCCGAACGAGGCGAGGAACTGCACCGCCACCGACAGCGACCCCGAGCCGAACGCGCGGTTGCGCATCAGGCGGATGTCGAAAAGCGGCGAGGCCGAACGCAGCTCGACCACGACGAACAACACGCCCAGCAGGATTCCGCCGATCAGGCAGATCAGCACGAGGGCGTCGTCCCATCCGCGGTGGGGGGCCTCGAGCAGGCCGAAGACGATGCCGGTGACGGCGAGGACCGAGCACAGGCTGCCCGGGATGTCGAAGCGGCCGGGATCGCTGTCCTTGCTCGTGCCGATGGTGAAGCAGAGAACCGCCGACACCGCCGACGAGGCGGCGAAGGTGATGAAGATCGAGTGCCAGGAGAAGAACTCCAGGAGCAGGCCGGTGACGAGGAAGCCGGCGATCGCGCCGCCGCCGGCGATGGCCGACCAGATGCTGATGCCGAGTGCGCGCTGCCCGTCGGGCATGCCGGAGGTGATGAGCGACAACGTCGTCGGCATGATCAGCGCGGCGGCCGCACCGGCCAGGCAGCGCGTGAGGATCAGTTGTTCGGGCCCGTTCACCCAGATCGCGGCCAGCGACGCGACGCCGAACAGCACGAGCCCGACGATCAGGACCTCGCGGCGCCCCAGACGGTCGCCGATCGCGCCCGCGGGGAGCAGCAGCGCGGCGAGCGCGAGGGTGTAACCGTCCACGATCCAGGTCATCTGGCCGGCGTCGGCGCCGGTGTCGATCGCGATGTCCGGCAGCGCCGTGTTGAGGGCCGCCATCGCGGCGACCACCATGCTCACCGACAGGCAGGCGATGAGGACCAACCAGGAGGAGCGCCAATCCATCCGGACGCCGATCGGCAGTTTCATGATCCGCTCCTGGTCTCGGGGAGGAGTGCGTGGGGAGGCAGTCCTGCCGGCCGTCTCGTCGTGGTTGCGTTGTCGCGACACGCCCGGCGGGAGACTTCGTATCCGGGGTAACTTGTGACACATTTGTCACTGCAGTACCAATTCCGGGCGAAGCCCAGATCCCGCCTGCCAGTGCGAGATCGCAGATCGAACCGATCCTTGGACTGCAGACCGCAATGGTCGAAGTCGGCCCCGGACAATCGAAAGTGGTGACAGGTCATGGCCTCACCCCACATCGCGTCGAATTCCGTCGCGTCCACCACTGCGGTGTCGAGTCCGGTTGCGTCGGGCACCGGCGCGACCCCGACCACATCGGACCGTGTCGAGATGTCACCGGCCCGCGTGCACGTCTGGCGAGTGCTGTCGATGCTCGCGGCGCTCATCGGCGTGGTCGTGGCACTCGTGGTGATCGCGTCGTCGGCGGTCTGATCGCCGACGACGCGACCGGCGCACGTCAGAGGGCGTGCTTCTCGATGGTTGCGCCCACTCGCGGCAGGGCGGCGACCACATAGTTCTTGGCCTTGCCGCGCAGCGAGTTGTAGGCCTTCGCCAGTGCCGGACGTGCGGTGTCGGCCTGGGCGTCGGTGACCGCCAGCAGCGCCTCGGCCGCGGCGTCGCCGTTGGCCGAGAGGTGATCGGCGAAGGAGACCCCCGCCGGCTTCGAGTCCCAGAACGGCGCCAGGGCCGTCAGGAAGTCCTCGGCCAGCACATCCGTGGCGCTGTGCACCACGTTCGGCTTCACCTTCTGGACCGCGGCGTACGCGGTCTTCACAGCGGCGCCGCTCAGTCCCGACTGGTCGGCAACCTCCGCGTCGATGACACCGACCAGGTCGGTCACCAGGGCGCTGCGGTTGTCGGCGAGAAGGGGCGTCAGCGAATCGCTCATGCGGTCTCCTTGGGGATATGCGACGTAGTGGTCCACGCGGCCCGATTGCCGGACCGCGTGGACAGAGTACTGGCCCCCGGTGACCGCGCAACGCGGCCGCCGCGGGCGCGTCAGCTACGCGCGCACACCACATTGGCGAGGGCCTTCGCGCCCTCCCGTTCCACGACGCTCGCGGTGGCCAGCAGGCGCGATCCGTCCTCCCACACGTCGACCTGCAGGGTCTCGCCCGGGAAGACGACCCCGGCGAAGCTCGCCGAGAAGTCGGCCACCGCGGTGACGTCGCCGTCGAGCAGCTCGTCGACGATCGCGCGGCACACCGATCCGTACGTGCACAGGCCGTGCAGGATCGGTCGCGGGAACCCGGCCCGCTTCGCGAACTCGGGATCCGAGTGCAGCGGGTTGCGGTCGCCGCAGAGGCGGTACAGCAGCGCCTGGTTCGGCAGGGTCGGCACCGTCAGGCGGTGGTCGGGTTCGCGCTCTGGGTAGGCGACCTTCTCCGACTGCCCTCGCTCGCCGCCGAATCCGCCCTCGCCCTTGGCGAAGATCGACGATCGCGCGGTCCACAGGGTCTGTCCGGAGTCGTCGGTGGTCACCGACTCCTGGATGATCACCGCCGCCGAGCCCTTGTCCTGGACCTCGGCGATGCGGGTCCGCGTGGTGGCCTTGCCGCTCGGCGGCAGCGGCCGGTGAGCGGTGATTCGCTGGCTGCCGTGGACGACCTTCGCCAGGTCGATGTCGATGCCCGGGAAGGAGACCTTGGGCGGCTCGGTCGCGTGGAACGACGCGGCCACCGTCGCGAACGACGGCAGCACCTTGGGGTCGGAATCGTGCACGTAGGCAAGGCCACTGGCGTCCATCGGGTCGGCGGCCGCGCCCACCGCGAGGTGGTAGAGCGCGACATCCGACGCCGACCACTCGAACGAGACCTCGGGCAGCTCGGCTCCGACGGCGACGGCGGGATCGATCGGCATTCTCAGGCTCCTGTCTGCGGTGTCGTGGCCGGCGTGCGGTTCTCGTCGCCGGCGGTGGCCTTCTCGGCGATGTCGGAGGCGGCGAGGTACCCGAAGACCATCGCGGGTCCGATGGTCGCGCCCGGGCCGGCGTAGGTGTGGCCCATCACCGGGGCGCTGGTGTTGCCTGCGGCGTAGAGGCCCTCGATGACCGAGCCGTCGGCGCGCAGTGCGCGGCCGGCGGCGTCGGCGTTGATGCCGCCCTTGGTGCCGAGGTCGCCCGGCACCATCTTCACCGCGTAGAACGGCGGCTTGGAGACCTCGCCCAGGCTGGGGTTCGGCTTGTTGGTGATGTCGCCGTAGTAGTGGTCGTAGCCGCTCTCGCCGCGGTGGAAGTCCTCGTCGACGCCAGAGCGGGCGAAGCCGTTGAAGCGCTCGGTGGTCGCCTCGAGTTCGTCGGCGGGCACGCCGATCTTCTCCGCGAGCTCGCGGATGCTGCCGGCCTTGACGACCACACCCGAGTCGAACCACTTCTTGGGCAACGGCTGACGGGCGTTGATCCCGGCGAACAGATACCGGTTGCGGCACCGCTGGTCGAAGATCAGCCACGACGGCACGTTCTCGCCGGGGCCCTCGCCGTGTCCGAACTCGCCGCCGTACATGTGGTGCACCGCCTCCACGTAGGGCAGCGACTCGTTCATGTAGCGCTTGCCGCGCAGGTTGACGATGAACGTGCCCGGAACCGAACGCTCCGACAACGCGAACCAGGGGCCGCGCGGCAGCGGGATCGTCGGACCCCACCAGGCGTCGTCCATGAGCGAGACCGCGGCGCCGACCTTGAGGCCGGCGTTGATGCCGTCGCCGGTGTTGCTCGGCGCGCCGGTGGTCCACTCGGAGCCGATGGGCTCGCGCTGGTATTTCTTGCGCATCTCCGCGTTGTGCTCGAAGCCGCCGCAGGCCAGGATCACGCCGTGGCGGGCGCGGATCTCGAACTGGCGGCCGTCGGACTCGGCGATCACGCCGACCACCCGGTCGTCCTCGGTGATCAGGTCGACCAGACCGGTGTTCAGGCGCAGCGGCACGCCGGCCTCGCGGACCCCGATGAGGAGTTCGGCGGCGAGCGCGGCGCCCATCGCGATGAGCTTCTTGCCCCGGCTGCGGGCCCAGAAGAACCTGCCGCCGACCTTGGCCATGCGCAGCGGGCCGCGCCAGTGGCGCAGGCCGGTGTTGAGCCAGCGGTAGTCCGACTGCAGCACGACCATGTTCAGCGGCGCCTTGGTGTACTGCGGGTGCAGGGTCTTCAGGTCGTCGCCGAGGCGGCGCGCGTCGAACGGACGCGGCTCCACCGAACGGCCCTCGAGCCGGCCGCCGGGCGCCTCCGGGTAGTAGTCGGAGTAGCCCTTGACCCACTCGAGGTCGAGGGGCGCGTACTTCATCAGGAAATCGAGCGCCTCGGGTCCGCGGTCGATGTAGGCGTCGATGCGGTCGGCGGGCGCGTGCTCGCCGATGATCGCGTGCACGTACTCGCGGGCCTTCTCCGGCGAGTCGACGACGCCGTCGCGGCGCAGCACCGAGTTGTTCGGGATCCACACACCGCCGCCCGAGCGCGAGGTCGAGCCGCCCCAGTAGGGCGACTTCTCGATCAGGACGGTCTTCAGGCCCTTGCGGGCCGCGGTGATCGCGGCGCTCATGCCGGCGCCGCCCGCGCCCACGACGACGACGTCGTAGGTCTCCGGTGCGGTGCCGGTCTGCTCTGGGCTGGTCTGCTGTGGATCGGTCGAGCCGGCCATGGGGTCCCCTTCGTGCGACGCAGCTGTAACGTGTTCTACTCCCTGAATTAGAACACGTTACAGAAATGGACCGCCAGGGTGGGAGGTCATGGGTACCGGCGAGCGGCGGCCCCTCACCGGTCGCCCTGGGTCACCGCGACGTCGGCCGGAGACCAGAACGCCCGCATCGAGGTGATGAGCCCGTCCTCGTCGAAGGTCATGACGTCGATCGGTTCGCGTCGTCGACGGTGCCGGTGATCAGGTCCCACGGGTCGAGTCCGTCGTCCAGGATGCGTCCGGCAAGGGCGGAGGCCCATTCGCGCTCGGTGCCGTGGCGGTCGCGCCACGTCCACAGCGCGGTGGTGAACCGGCCCAGCGAATGCTCGGAGGTGAACCCGATCGCGCCGTGGATCTGATGGCCGGCCGCGGCGACGGCGTGGCCGTAGAGCGAGGTCACCACCTTGGCGACGGCGGTCGAGACCTCCGCGAGGACCGGGTTGCCGTCGCCGGCGGCGACGGCCCGCGACGAGGCGACCTCCATCATGGTCGCCAGCGCGGCCAGCGTGGCGAGTCTCTGCTGCACGGCCTGGAACTTGGTGAGCGGACGGCCGAACTGCACACGCTCCGATGCGTACTGCACCGTCCGGTCGCACACTGCGCGCGCCGCGGCGGCGAGCGCCGCCGCGTAGACGAGGGCGCCCCGCTCGCGCAGTCGCTCGGCGTCGACGGGGGTCTCGGCGACCCCGATCGCCGGGACCCGGTCGAGCGTCACGTCGCCGATCGACGCCCCGAGGAGGTCGGCCCCGGCGCTCACCGACACACCGGGGTGATCGAGCGGGAGCGTCGCCACCTGTGCGGGGCGATCGCCGTCGCCGGGTACCAGGGCCACGACCACCGACGCCGCCGAGACGTGGACGACGTCGCGCAGGACGCCGGTGACGTACGCCTGCTCGCCGTCGGCATCGAGGGCGAGGTCCGCGTCGGCGACCGCGATCGTCGCGGTCGCGTCCGGGAGTTCGTGGCCGGCGGAGCCGGCCAGCCACGCGGCCAGCATCGCGTGTTCGGCGTAGGGGACCAGCGCCCCGCTCTCGGTGATCGTCGTGAGCACGGACATCGCGTCCGCGGTGTCGCCGCCGTGCCCTCCGGCCGCTTCCGGGACGTCGATCGAGGTGAAACCCGACTCACGCAGCGCCTCCCACAGCGCGTCGTCGGTGTGCTCGGCCGGTGTCCGGGTGTCGATCTCGATCCGCTCGATCATCGAACGCACTGCGGACACCAGGTCCGCCGACATCTCGCTCATCGAATCCCCAAGCCGCGCGCCACGATCCCGCGCAAGATCTCGTTGGTGCCGCCGCGCAGCGTGAAAGCCGGTGTGTGCAGGACGCTCTGGGCCATCAGACGCTCCATGCGCGAACCGCCGGAGCACCGTGCCGCAACTCCCGAGGAGCTGCGGATCGCGTCGACCAGGTCGCCCTCGAACGTCGAGCCCAGGTCCTTCACCATGGCGGCCAGGACATCGGGGCGCCGCCCGGCCGACAGCTCGTCGGCCACCTGCAGCGACATCGACCGCAGCGCCCAGGCGCGCGCGGTGAGCGTGCCCAGCGTCACGCGCTGTTCCTCCGTCGCGCCGTGCGTGCGCAGTTCGTCGGCCCAGGCGCGCAGCAACGGCATCGTGCTGAGGTAGCGCTCGGGTCCGGAACGCTCGAAGGCCAGCTCGCGCATCACCTGCGACCATCCCTTTCCGCGCTCGCCCAGCAGAGCCGACGAGTCGACGACCGCGTCGTGGAAGATGACCTCGTTGAAGTGGGCCTGCCCGTCGATGCTCTCCAGCGGACGGATCTCGATGTCGGGGTGGGGGAGGTCGATGACGAGCTGGGACAGACCCTCGTGCCGGTCCTCCGGGCGACCGTCGGTGCGCGCGAGCAGCACCATCGCGTGGGCGAGATGCGCACCCGTCGTCCACACCTTGGTGCCGCTGATCGTCCAGGAGTCGCCGCCCGCGACGGCGCGGGTCCGGACCGCGGCGAGGTCGGAGCCGGCGTCCGGCTCGCTCATGCCGATCGCGAAGAACGACGTCCCGGCCGCGATCCCGGGCAGATAGCGCTGCTTCTGCTCCTCGGTGCCGTTGGCGAGGATGCCCGGCGCCATCTGCCGGTCGGCGATCCAGTGCGCGGCCACCGGGGCCCCGTGGGCGAGCAACTCCTCGGTGATCACGAACCGCTCCGTCGCGGTGCGCCCCCGGCCGCCGTAGGCCTGCGGGATGGTCATCCCGAGCCAACCGCGCTCGCCGAGCCTCCGGCTGAACTCCGGGTCGAAACCGGTCATCCAGCTGTCGACATCGGGCTCGAAGGCGCCGCGATCGATCTCGTCGCGCAGGAAGGCTCGGACGTCGGCGCGCAATGCCTCCAGGTCGTCGCGGGTGACGGCCCGGGTCTCGGTGATGGTGCCCGTCATCTGCGCTCCGGCCCCCGGGAAGACCAGGCCTGCTTGCCCTTCCGCGACATCGACCACATCTGCACGCCGCGCTCGATCTCGAGCGCCGAGGCCCAGCTGACCGCCGGCGGGCCGAGCTCGAGGCGGGCGCTGGTCATGACCCGCCGGGTCAGCTCGGGGTCGCGGGCGGCCGGTCCGGTCAGCCCGTCGACGAGTGCCGGCAGCTCCTCCGCCGGTGCCGCGGCGTAGGCGAGCCCGCGCGCCACGGCCTGCTCGCCGGTCAGGCTCTGCCCGCACGCCGCCAGCGCGATCGTGGCGGACCAGCCGACCGCTCGTCCGAGCAGGGAGAGATGGCCTCCGCCGGGGTGGATGCTGCGTGTCAGGAAGCCGCTGTCGAGCACGGCGTCGGGGGTGGTCACCATGATGTCGGTCGCCATGGCCAGGTTCAGTCCGGCACCCACCGCGCCGCCGATCACGACGGAGATGGTCGGTACGGGCAGGCTTCCGACACGGACGAATGCGCCGTACACCGCCGACGTCCGCGCGACCGCCTCCGGCGAGGCCGGGTCGGCCGACGAGCTGGCCAGGTCGCGGGTGTCGGCCCCACTGCAGAAGTACTGCCCCGCGGCGTCGACGACGACCACGCCGACGCTCGCGTCGTCGGCGACCCGATCGCAGAACTCCTCGATGGCCGCGGCCATCTCGAGGTTGATCGCGTTCTTGCGCCGGGGGTTGGTCAGGGTCAGTCGCGCCACGCCGTCGGTGAACGAGGTGAGAATGGCCGGACCGTCGGCCTCGGCGGAGGTCGTCCGGGTCGGACCCGACCCGGACGCGGAGGGGTTGGTTGTTCCTTCGGTGGTCATGCGCCGAACGTACAAGAGCGGATGCTGGGCCGTATCCGATTCGACCGCTGGCTGGGACGTCCGTGCCGGCGGGGATCGGTCACCCGCTGAGTTGGAAGGGTCCGCTCGCCGGGGATCACTGCGGCGCTCCTGTGCGGCGGAAGGCGATCGGCACCGGCCGTAGGGCGGCGGATGCAGACAGCAGGAGGGGTGGTTGTTCGACGGCGTGGCCGACCGGGCTTTCGGTCCCGGCGTGCGGGGGCGTCGTAGTGCAATCACGGGGGATCGACGACCCGGTCGGCGGACAGCCGGTGTCGCAATACTGGAACCTGTTCTAAACTAGAACACGTTCACTTTCGGAAGGCGAGGAATCCATGGCGGTTGACCAGCAGGTTCGAGAGCAGATCGCCGCAGATCTGTGGAACGCGGAGCAGACGGCGACGGCGATCGACCGTCCCACCGACACCCATCCCGACCTCGACGTGGTCGACGCTTACGAGATCCAGCTGATCAACATCCGCAAGCGGCTCGACGCCGGCGCGAAGGTGGCCGGGCACAAGGTCGGCCTCGCCTCCGAGGCGATGCAGAAGATGATGGGGGTCGACGAGCCCGACTACGGGCACCTCCTCGACGAGATGCAGTACTTCGAGGACACCCCTATCGACGCGAAGACGCTGTGCTTCCCGCGCGTCGAGGTCGAGGTCGGGTACATCCTCGGCGAGGACCTGCCGGGCGAGGGGTGCACCAACGAGGACGTCATCGCGGCGGTCGAGTGGGTGGTCCCGGCGATCGAGCTCATCGACTCGCGCATCAAGGACTGGAAGATCACCCTGTGCGACACGATCGCCGACAACGCGTCGTCGTGCGGCTGGATCCTCGGTAAGGAGCGTGTGCCGATCAGCGAGATCGACACCGGCGACATCGACGCGGTGCTGCACCGCAACGGCGAGATCGTCGCGAATGGCAACTCCTCGGCGGTGCTGGGTCATCCGCTCAACGCGGTGTCGTGGCTGGCGCGCAAGGTCGACGGCTTCGGGGTGCGGCTGCGCAAGGGCGACGTCATCCTGCCGGGCACCGCGACGCGGGCCATCGACATCGCCGCCGGGGACCACTTCGTCGCCGAGTTCGCCGGACTCGGCTCGGTCACTCTCGATTTCACCTGATTCACCAGACTTTTCACGAGCACAAGGAGGGTTCACGTGGCGGCAAAGCTGACCGCGGCGATCATCGGATCGGGCAACATCGGCACCGATCTGATGTACAAGCTGGAGCGTTCGGAGGTCATCGATCCGCGATGGATGGTCGGTATCGATCCCGACTCCGAGGGGATGAAGCGCGCCGCCGACCACGGCCTCATCACCATGAGCGGCGGCGCGGACGAACTCCTCGCCTCGCAGGAGAAGCCCGACCTCATCTTCGAGGCGACCTCGGCCTACGTGCACCGCGAGTACGCGCCCAAGTACGAGGCGGCGGGGATCACCGCCATCGACCTCACCCCGGCCGCGGTCGGACCCGCAGTGGTCCCGCCGGCGAACCTGCGTGAGCACCTCGACGCCCCCAACACCAACATGATCACGTGCGGCGGTCAGGCCACCATCCCGATGGTGCACGCGGTCAGTTCGGTCGTCCCGGTTCCGTACGCGGAGATCGTCGCATCGGTCGCATCCGTGTCGGCGGGTCCGGGCACCCGCGCGAACATCGACGAGTTCACCCGCACCACGTCGAAGGGCATCGAGACGATCGGCGGTGCCGACCGCGGCAAGGCCATCATCATCCTGAACCCGGCCGACCCGCCGATGATCATGCGCGACACCATCTTCTGCGCGATCCCCGAGGATGCCGACACCGACGCGATCGCCGAGTCGATCCACAAGCGGGAGAAGGAGATCCAGGAGTACGTGCCGGGTTACCGGCTGCTGCAGGAGCCGCAGTTCGACCCGCCGAGCGTCATCAACGGCGGTTTCGCCCGCGTGTCCATCTTCGTGGAGGTCGAGGGCGCGGGAGACTTCCTGCCGCCCTACGCCGGAAACCTCGACATCATGACCGCCGCCGCCACCAAGGTCGGCGAAGAACTCGCCAAGAAGAAGTTGGGAGTCCCCGCATGAGCACCAACGTCGCCCCCAGGCAGCACGACCCGAAGCTGATGGCGAACGCGCGCAAGTTCTCCGACGAACTCGACATCCGCGTCACCGACTCCTCGCTGCGCGACGGCAGCCACCACAAGCGGCACCAGTTCACCGAGGAAGAGGTGCGCGCGATCGTCGGCGCCCTCGACGAGGCCGGCGTGCCGGTCATCGAGGTGACCCACGGTGACGGACTCGGCGGCTCGTCGTTCAACTACGGCTTCTCCAAGACCCCGGAGCAGCAGCTCATCGCGGCCGCGGCGGACACCGCCAAGCGCGCCAAGATCGCCTTCCTCATGCTCCCGGGCCTCGGCACCAAGGACGACATCCGCGCCGCGCAGGACAACGGCGGCCAGATCTGCCGCATCGCCACCCACTGCACCGAGGCGGACGTGTCGATCCAGCACTTCGGCCTCGCCCGCGACCTCGGCCTCGAGACCGTCGGCTTCCTGATGATGAGCCACAGCCAGCCGCCGGAGGTCATCGCCAAGCAGGGCCGCATCATGGCCGACGCCGGCTGCCAGTGCGTCTACGTCGTCGACTCCGCGGGCGCCCTCGTCCTCGAGGACGTGACACTGCGGGTGGAGGCGCTGCGTGCCGAGCTCGGCGACGACGCGCAGATCGGCTTCCACGGCCACGAGAACCTCGACATCGCGATCGCCAACTCCATCCACGCGATCCGCGCGGGCGCCCAGCAGATCGACGGTTCGGTCCGCCGCTTCGGCGCCGGTGCGGGCAACACCCCGACCGAGGCCCTCGTCGGCGTGTGCGACAAGCTCGGCATCAAGACCGGCATCGACTTCATGAAGATCGCCGACGCGGCGCAGGACGTCGTCCGTCCGGCGATGCCGACCGAGTGCCTGGTCGACCGTCCGTCGATGATGATGGGCTACGCGGGCTGCTACAGCTCGTTCCTCAAGCACGCCGAGAGCCACGCGGAGCGGTACGGCGTCTCCGCGGCGGACATCCTCATCGAGGCCGGCAACCGCAAGCTGGTCGGCGGCCAGGAGGACCAGCTCATCGACATCGCGCTCGAGCTGAAGAAGAAGCAAGACGCGAATGCCGGGGTCTGAGCTCACGTCGGGGGAGTCGACGGGGTTCGATCCGGGCAGGTACGGCCCGTGGGCGGTGATCGCCGGCGGTTCGGAAGGGGTGGGTGCGTCGTTCGCCCACCAGCTCGCCGACGCCGGCATCAACGTCGTGCTCCTCGCCCGCAAGCCGGGACCCCTGCAGGAGACCGCGGAGGCGGTACGGGCCAGGGGAGTGCAGGCAGTGACCCTCTCGCTCGACCTGACCGAGCTGGCGGCGATCGATGAGATCGTCTCGGCGACCGAGGGTCTCGACGTCGGTCTCCTGATCTACAACGCCGGGGCCAACACCTACGGCGCCGACTTCGTCGACGGCGACCTCGCGGGATTCCAGAAGGTCATCGACCTCAACATCACCGCGCAACTCGCGCTCGTCCAGCATTTCGGCCGCCGGTTGAGGGATCGGGGACGGGGCGGGCTGCTGCTGGTCGGCTCGATGAGCGGCTACCTCGGTGGTCGTCACCTGTCGGTCTACGGCGGGGTCAAGGCCTTCGGGCGGGTCTTCGCCGAGTCGCTGTGGCTGGAACTGAGGGAGCACGGGGTCGACGTCCTCGAACTCGTCCTCGGCGTCACGCGCACCCCGGCGATGGAACGTGCCGGGCTGAACTTCGGCGGAGCGTTCAAGGCCGACGAACCCGACGACGTCGCACGGGAGGGGCTCGCGCACCTCGCCGACGGTCCGGTCTGGATCGCCGGCGGCAACGCGCGGCGCGCCGAGAAGATCAACGGCCCCGACCGCCGGGGCCTGATCCTCGCCCAGCACGAGGCGATGGCGAAGCTGTTCCCGCAGAAGGAGGACGCTGCTCGTTGAGTTCTCTGCGCCTCGGCCTCACCAGCCCGATCGTCACCCGGCTGCCCGGCGTCGCCGGCGGTTGGGAGGCGAGCGCGGGAATCGCCGAACTGGCCGACATCGCGGTTGCCGCAGAGGAACTCGGCTTCGAGTACCTGACCTGCAGCGAACACGTCGCCGTGCCCACCGGGGTCGCCGCACAACGCGGCGGCACCTACTGGGACCCGCTGTCGACCTTCGGTTTCCTGGCCGCGCGCACCCGGCGAATCCGGTTCGTCACGCAGGTTCTGGTGCTCGGCTACCACCATCCGCTGGAGATCGCCAAGCGCTACGGCACCCTCGACACCATCAGCGGTGGACGACTCACGCTGGGCGTCGGGGTCGGTTCCCTCCGTGAGGAATTCGAGTTGCTCGGCGCCGAGTTCGCCGGTCGCGGTGCCCTGGCCGACGACGCCCTCCGGGCGTTGCGCGCGTCGTTGTCGGTGCCCGAGCCCGCATATGAGGGTTCCGCGTACCGGTACGGCGGGATGCTCGTCGAACCGCACGCGGTGCAGCCGCACGTGCCGATCTGGGTGGGCGGGCGAACCAGGCGGTCGCTGCGACGTGCCGTCGAACTCGGCGACGGATGGGTGCCGTTCGGCCTGGGGCGCGGGCAGTTGGCCGAGATGCTCGACTCGGTGTCGCCGCCCGACGATTTCGAGGTGGTGTTGCCGGCCGGGCCGCTCGATCCCACCGACGAACAGGCCACCGCCGCCGTGCTCGAGAAGACGCGGCGGGCGGGTGCCACGATCATCGGCGTGACGATCCGCGCGGACTCGGCCGGCGACCACGTCGACAAGCTGCGACGGCTCGCCGACCTGGCCGGGCTGAAACCGACCGGGGAGAGGTGAGAGGTGGACACCGTCGAGCAGAGACTCGCCGCGCTCGAGGCGACCGTGCGGACACTCGCCGACGAGCGGGAGATCACCCGGCTCGTCACCGCCTACGGCCCCCTCGTCGACAGCGGTGACGCCGACGCGGTCGCCGGGCTCTGGACGCCCGACGGCGTCTACGACGTCGACGGCCTGTACATGCAGGGCCGCGACGACATCGTCGCGATGGTCCGCTCGGACGCCCATCAGGGGTTGATCCGGCGCGGGTGCACCCACCTGCAGGGCGCGGTCCACGTGAACCTGCACGGTGACGAGGCCCTCGCCGCCAGTCACTCGCTGCTCGTGCTCGCCGCCGAGGGCAAGGGCTTCCGAGTCCTGCGCGCCACCGCACACCACTGGCGGTTCGTCCGGACGGACGACGGCTGGAAGGTCGCGCGACGCACGAGCCGAGCGCTGGACGGGAACCCCGAGGCGCACCGGCTCCTCGCCGCCGGCGCTCACGGCGTCGACCTGGAGGACGATCCCCGCAGGTGAGAGGAAGGCGGTTGACGCCCGCCGTGGGCCTCCTACCATCGATGACACACCGGACGGCGGGTTCGCCGTCGATGGTGCCGACCCCCGGCACCGAGGGAGTCACACCGAAGGAGTCGTGATGGCAGCCGAGGAACCCTGGACCATCGATGCCGCCAACGATGCGGACGTCGCCGAGCAGACGATCCCGGTCGAACCGTCCGATCTGGACCCCGAGGCGCCCGTCGTCGAGGAGGTCCCCACACCCGGCCTCGAGGTGAACCCCGCCGACCTCGTCGAACAGTCCATCCCGGTCGGCTCCGACGACTCGGACGACTATCCGCCGGTAGACGAGTAGCCCATTCGCGGCATTCGGTAGAAATCGATGGCGCTGTGCGCCAACGATTTCTACCGATTGCCGCTTGTCACATACCGGCCGGCGGATGCCCCAGACAGATCAGCGCGCCCATCGGGTCCTTGACGGTGGCGAGGGTGCCGTAGGGCGTCTGCTCGCCGGGCATGACGACCTCCCCGCCCAGTGATTCCACCTGGCGCACCGTCGCCGCGACGTCGTCGACGGTGATGTACACGTGCCAGAAGGACGGCACCTCGGCCGGGTACATCGAGGCCGCGTCCATGATCCCGGCGTAGGACATCTCGCCGAAGAAGATCTGACCGTAACGGTCGGGACCCACCGCGTCCGGGTCGCCGCCGGTGCCCACCTCCTCGATGCGCGCGCCGAGCACCGCGCGGTAGAAGTCGACCGATTTCGCGTAGTCCTTGGAATGGGTCTCGAACCAGTAGGGCGTGCCGTGGACGCCGTACTCGGAGTAGCCGGTGTGCCGATCCGGTTGCCAGAAGCCGACGACCGCTCCTGCGGCGTCGGCGACGAGCAGCATGGTGCCCTCCTCGCCGATCTTCATCGGCGGGAACACGACATTGCCACCGGCCGCCTCGACGGCCCGCGCGGTGGCCTCGGCGTCCTCGGTGTGCAGGTAGACCGACCAGACATCCGACGGTGCGCCCGCGCCCTCCATCACCGGGCTCAGGCCCGCGACGCGGCGGCCGTTCCTGGTGAAGTTCCGATATCCGCCCATCTCCTCGTCGGGCGCCTCGGCCTCCCAGCCGAAGATCTCGCCGTAGAACCGTTCTGCCCTCGCGGTGTCGCTGCTCATCAGGTCGAACCAGATCGGGGCCCCGGATGGTGCTGCGTAGTCGGCCATGTCATGTCCCTCTCGATGTGCGGTGGTCATGTCGACGTGCTGTCACAGTGCAGACATCGAGCGTCTCGCAAACTCATCGCCGAGGGGCCGGGATGGCAACCTTGATGCCATGACGACGCAACGGGAGTTCGTGGAGGGACTGCGGAGGTGGGTGTGGCCTGCCGCCCTCGCCGGTGGACTCCTCCTGGTGCTGTTCGCACAGGTGGAGTGGGGAAGCACCGACGAGGGCGTGCAGCCGTCCATCACCGGCCTCGGGCGCGTCACCGTGCCGGGGGCGAGCGACGAGGACGTGGCCTACTTCTTCGCCGACAACACCGATCGTCCCGGTCTCACCGTGCTGGTCGCCGACATCGTCGTCGCGGTGGCCGCCGCGCTGGGATGGTGGCGGGAGCGCCTCCGTCCCGCGGCGATCGGTGTGATCGGGGTGGCGTCGGCGGTGGCGCTGGTGGCCGGGGCCATGGTGCTGGCCGATCCGGCGGCCCACCTCTTCACCGATCGCGTGGCCCGAGCGCTCGATTCCGAGCTGCCGCGGATGGACCCGGGGTACGGGCTGATCGGGACCGTGGCCGTCGCGGCCGGGTTGATCGTCGTCGCCGTGTCGGCGATCGCGTCGATGATCAGGCCGCGAGCGCCGGAGCGGCGACTCACCCCAGGCGACGGATCGTCTTGATGTAGCCGAAGTCCTTGAGCTTGGTGAAGCCGACCGGGACGCCGGTGCCGTAGGCGTTGAACACCCGCCCGGCCCCGGCGTAGATCCCGACGTGTCCGGCGTCGCGCCGGAAGATGATGATGTCGCCCGGCGCCAGCGCGTAGAACGGGATCGCGTGACCGACCTTCGCCTGCTGCTGGCTGGTACGGGGGAGCTTCACCCCGGCCACCGAGAACGCCCATTGGACCAGACCGGAGCAGTCCCACGAATGCGGGCCGGTTCCGCCCCAGCGGTACGGCTTGCCGATCTGGGTCATCGCCGCACCGAGTGCGGTGATCCCTTCGGGAGTCGGAATGGGGAGGTGGATCGGCACCGATCCGGTCGTGTCACTGGAGCCCGAGCTCGAACCGGAGCTCGAGCCGGCAGCAGCGGCCTGCCCGGTATCGGTGAACGGCGTGCCGATGAACGGAACTCCCACGGACAAGGCGGCGGACAGGGCGACAGCGCAGGTGACCTGCCTTGTGCGGGTTCGCAAAACGGACATGCCGAAAACACTGGCGGATTCACATCCGGCTGTCGCCGGTGGTTTTCGACGTGTGATGAAGGCGTGACCGATGTGATGTTTGGGACAAATGTCTCTTAATGCGATTAACGATCGCTACAGACGATCATCGCCGATTCGTCTCGTTCACCAATAGCCGTCTGGGTCGTGTTCGGGGGATTCCGCCGGAATGATCCCCTCTGCCACCGCGTGATCGATGCTCGCCGACAGGCGGACGCACGTCGGCATCATCGCGCCCGGCAGGAGCGGGCCGTTGCCGTCGTCGCCGCCGGCGCGCATCTGGTCGAGGCCGTGGCAGCGTCGGCGCGCATCGGCGTTCCACTGCACCGTCGTGTGGGACGGGCTGGTCTTCTTCACCAGGACGCACGCGTGACAGGCGCGGCACTCGATCTCGCGCATCCCGCCGCGGAGATAGTGCTCGCGGTCGCGTTCCGTCGCGGCGTGTACCCGGGCCGCACGCTCCGGATCGTTGCTGAAATCCGGCGCCTTGGCCCATCCGCGTGTCCGTGGTGCGGCCCGGGTCATCGTCAGACCTCCGCTGTTTCCGTCGAATCGACGCCGGCCTTCTCGGCGGCCTCCTTCTCCTCCTGCTGGCGGCGCAGGTTCTCCTGGATCTCGACGTTCCAGCTCTCGAGGGCCTTGGAGGTGTCGATCTCGTACTCGAACCGGCCGGTCATCTCCTCGGTGACATCGGCCTTGTCGACGTAGAACTGCTGGTACCAACGACGGAGCTGGTAGACCGGTCCGTCCTCCTCGACGAGGAGCGGGTTCTCGATACGGGTCTTGTGCTTCCAGATCTCGACGTCCTGCAGGAAGCCGACCTCGACGCCCTTGCTGATCTTGTACGCCATCTTCGATGCCTGTTCGGCGGTGAGTCCCTCGGGCACCTTCGCCATCACGCCGTACATGAGGACGAAGCTGTTCTCGTCGATCGGGTAATGGCAATTGGTGAGGATCGTCTCGACCGCGTAGCCGCCATAGTACTGGACCATCGGGTTGAGCATGTAGGACGGGCCGTAGTACGCCGCGATCGATTCCAGCCGGCTGTCGCCGTAATTGGTGCCGAGACTGACGTCGGGGCGGCCATGCGAATTCATGTATTGCGCGGCGATCTCGCCCTCGAAGACGTTCTTGAAGTAGTCCGGCAGCGCGAAGTGCACATAGAAGAAATGCGCCATGTCGACGACGTTGTCGATGATCTCGCGGCAGTTGGAGCCCTCGATGACGATGCGGTTCCACGTCCAGTCGGTCCACTCGTCGGAGCCGTACTCGTCGAGCGCCGGGATGATGATCTCCTCCGGCGGCGGGTCGCCCTCCGGGTCGTTGTAGACGAAGACCTGGCCGTTGCGGAGCATCGACGGCCACGAGCGGGTCTTGGCCAGCTTCGGGTTGCGCTTGGCATAGGGGACGTCGGCGCAGCGGCCGTTGCCCTTCCACTTCCAACCGTGGAACGGGCAGGCGACGTTGTCGCCGTCGAGCTTGCCCTGCGACAGGTCCGCGCCCATGTGGCGGCAGTAGGCGTCGAGGATGTTGAGCTCGCCCTTGGTGTCGATCCAGACGACCAACTTGGTGCCGAAGACCTGCACCGAGTGCGGCTTGCCGTCGTCGAACTCCCGCAGCAGGCCGAGGCAGTGCCACCCGCGGGCGAACCGGGTGGGCGGCGCGCCGGTGTCGATCTCCCGGATGCCCGCCTCGTCGCCGCGCGAACCGGGGGTGCTCGGGCTCATCGTGTCGGGTGCAGATGACATATGCCCTCTCCTGTCTGTGACTGGTGTCGCGAAAGAACCACTGCCTCGATACTAGAACACGTTTCAAATTTTCCGGGGCGATCGTGTGCCGGATCGACGATCGGGCCTGTACATGGGCGCAAAGTCCCAGTGCTCGACAGAAATGAGAACGTGTTCTAATCTCGAACCCGATGGGTAAGCGGTCGGCCGGTCCGACCGAGGAGAGACAGGTAGGAGCAGGCGAGATGCCAGCACAACGGAGCGAAGCCGCCGAGCAGGTCCTGGAGAAGATCAACGCGCTGCTCCCGGAGATCGAGCAGCGTGCCCAGGCCACCGAGGATCTGCGTCGGATCCCCGACGAGACCGTGTCCAGCCTCGAGACGGCGGGCTTCTTCAAGCTGATGCAGCCCGAACAGTGGGGCGGCCACCAGGTCGATCCGGTGACCTTCTACGAGGCGGTCCGCAGGATCGCGTCCGCATGCGGCTCGACCGGCTGGGTTGCGGGCATCATCGGTATCCACAACTGGCACCTCGCCCTCTTCGACCAGCAGGCGCAGGTGGACGTGTGGGGCAAGGACCCCAACGTCCGGATCTCGTCGTCCTACGCGCCGATGGGCATGGGCGAGGTCGTCGACGGCGGCTACAAGGTCAACGGGTCCTGGGCGTGGTCGTCCGGCTGCGAGATCGCGGACTGGACGTTCGTCGGCGGTCCGGTCATCAAGGACGGCCGGCCGGTCGACTTCGTGAGCTACCTGATCCCGCGCGAGGACTACACCATCAAGGACGTGTGGAACGTGGTCGGCCTGCGCGGCACCGGGTCCAACACCCTCGAGGTCAAGGACGTCTTCGTCCCGCGTCACCGCACGCTGAGCATGCGCACGATGTCGATGGGCCAGAGCCCCGGCCTGGAGGTCAACACCGCGCCGGTCTACAAGATGCCCTGGGGCACCATCCATCCCAGCACCATCTCGACCCCGATCGTCGGCATGGCCTACGGCGCCTACCGGGCCCACGTCGAACACCAGGGCAAGCGCGTCCGCGCCGCCTACGCCGGCGAGAAGGCCAAGGACGACCCGTTCGCCAAGGTCCGCATCGCCGAGGCCGCCAGCGACATCGACGCCGCATGGCGCCAGCTGTCGGGCAACCTGCAGGCCGAGTACGACCTGATCCTCGCCGGCGAGGAGATCCCGATGGAGCTGCGCCTCGCCGCACGACGCGACCAGGTGCGCGCCACCGGGCGGGCGATCTCGGCCATCGACCGGCTCTTCGAGAACTCGGGCGCCCACGCGCTCGAGAACGGCACCCCGATCCAGCGCTTCTGGCGCGACGCCCACGCGGGCCGGGTCCACGCCGCCAATGACCCCGAGCGCGCCTACGTCGCATTCGGCAACGGCGAGTTCGGGATTCCCATCGGCGACACGATGGTGTGATGCGCAGACCCCTGACCACAACCACACGAGGAGAGTCGTGGAGATGAGTGACTGTCCGATCCGATCATTGGGATACATGAGGATCGAGGCGACGGACGTCCCCGCATGGCGTGAGTTCGGACTGAAGGTCCTCGGCATGGTCGAGGGCAAGGGGCTCACCGAGGGAGCGCTGTACCTCCGGATGGACGACTTCCCGGCGCGGCTGGTGATCGTGCCGTCCGAGCACGACCGGCTGGCCTGCTCCGGCTGGGAGGTCGCGAACGCCGCGGGCCTGCAGGAGGTCCGGGACCGGCTGTCCCGTGCGGGCGTGGTCTACCGGGAGGGCAAGGACGAGGAGATCGCCGACCGCCGCGTCGCCGAACTCATCTCCTTCACCGACCCGGCCGGCAACACCCTCGAGGTCTTCCACGGTGCCGCGCTCGAGCACCGCCGGGTGGTCAGCCCGTACGGTCACCGGTTCGTCACCGAGGAACAGGGTCTCGGCCACGTGGTGCTGACCTGCACCGACGACAAGGCCGCACTCGAGTTCTACCGCGACGTCCTCGGCTTCAAGCTGCGTGACTCGATGCGGCTGCCCCCGCAGGTCGTCGGCCGCGAGGAGGGCGACGAGGTCCCGTGGCTGCGCTTCCTCGGCTGCAACCCGCGTCACCACTCGCTGGCGTTCCTGCCGATCCCCAACAGCACCGGGATCGTCCACCTCATGGTCGAGGTGGAGAACTCCGACGACGTCGGGCTGTGTCTCGACCGCGCCCTGCGCCGGAAGGTGCCGATGTCGGCCACGCTCGGCCGGCACGTCAACGACCTGATGCTGTCGTTCTACATGAAGACACCCGGTGGGTTCGACGTCGAATTCGGTTGCGAGGGACGGACCGTCAACGACGACGAGTGGGTCGCCCGCGAGAGCACGGCCGTCAGTCTCTGGGGGCACGACTTCAGCGTCGGATTCAAGAACTGAGATGGCGCAGACACCCTACGGAACCGAGGACTTCGATTCTCGTCAGTTCCGTACCGCGATGGGGCAGTTCTGCACCGGCGTCACGGTGATCACCACCGTCGACGACGATGACCGGCCGGTCGGGTTCGCCTGCCAGTCGTTCGTCGCGCTCTCGCTCGACCCGCCCCTGGTGCTCTTCTGCCCGATGAAGACCTCCCGCAGCTGGAAGGCCATCGAGCGCAAGGGGAAATTCGTCGTCAACGTGCTGTCCAACCGGCAGCAGGACGTCAGCGCCGCGTTCGGCGCACCAGGCGACGACAAGTTCCGCAACATCACCTGGGACCCGTCGCCGGCCGGGTTGCCGGTGATCCGGCACGGGCTCACCTGGGTCGAGTGCGACATCGAGCGCGTCACCGACGGCGGCGACCACCACATCGTCATCGGGCGGGTGCAGGTTCTCGGCGAGGTGCTCCAGGACCGGCCCCTGTTGTTCTACCGTGGTGGCTATCTGTCCACCGAACATCCGCGGGTGACGCCGGCACAAGCCGAGCTCGAACACTTCCTGACCTGGACCGGAGGAGACACCTGGCTATGAGTCCGCGCGAATCCGCTGTACCGCATGACATCACGGCGCCGCTCACCGACGCGATCGCGGAGGCCGAGAAGCTCGTGGCCTCGGCGGAATTCGCGGAGACCGACCAGGATCTCGCGGAGGGGTACGACTACCTCGCGGGCAGCATCGCGGCGATCGTCCAGTTGGTGCGGGCGCGGTCCTTGTCGCACCCGAACTTCGTCACCTCGACCGGGCCGATGACGAAGATGGGGCTCGACAACCCGGACACGCTCTACTACCACGCCGACGTCGAGCCGACCGGTACCTATGTCGTCCGCGGGCGTCGTGGCACCACAACCGATCTCAGCTTCCAGGTGTTGCGCGGTGACTACACTCCGTCGACCGTTCCCGGCGGCGAGGACGCCTTCGACGACCGGCGGTTGCAGATCGCCGAGGACGGATCGTTCGAGCTGACCTTCGGTCCGGCAATCCCCGACGCCGGGGACGACTACTTCGTCCTCGGCGAGGGTGCGTCGATGCTCGCGGTCCGGGAGGTCTACTCGGACTGGACCGAACGCAAGGGGTCGATCACCATCGAGCGTGTCGACACCGTCGGCACCGCGCCGGACGAGCCCGACCTCGCGCGGGTGGCCCGCCGGTACTCGACCGCCGGCAAGATGCTGCTCGCCCGCATCAACACGTGGTTCAACTTCCCCAAGTGGTTCTACCTCGACGAACCGGTGAACACCTTCACCCCGCCGCGGCAGACCCCGGGCGGTCTGAGCACCCAGTTCTCCTCGGTCGGTCATTACGACCTCGGCCCCGATGACGCGATGGTCATCTCCATCCCGAAATCGGATGCGCCGTACCAGGGTTTCCAGCTCGGGAGCATGTGGTACATCTCGCTCGACTACGTCAATCACCAGACGAGCCTCAATTCGGCACAGGCGCAGGTCGACCCGGACGGCGTCATCCGGATGGTGGTCTCCCACCGCGACCCGGGCGTCGCCAACTGGATCGAGACGACCGGCAGGCGCAAGGGCATCCTGCAGTTCCGCTGGCAGCGGGTGGATTCGCCGATCGGGCCGGAGCTCGGCCCGACCGCGGTCGTCGTGCCCGTCGACGAGGTGGCCGCACACCTGCCCTATTACGAACAGAACAAGATCGACGAGGCCGGTTGGCGGCAGCGGATCGCGGCGCGGCAGCGGGCGTTCGCGGAGAGGATGCTCGGATGAGCGCGATGCCCGGCAGCGGCCTGCTCGAGGATCAGGTCGTGGTCGTGTCCGGGGTGGGGCCCGGTCTGGGCAGGTCGATCTGCCTGCGGTCGGCCGCCGAAGGTGCGCGGGTCGTGCTGGCGGCACGGACCGAATCGCGGCTGAAGGAGCTCGCCGCCGAGGTCGACGCGGCCGGCGGGACGAGTCTCGTCGTGCCGACCGACATCACCGACGAGGCCGCGGTGGAGAATCTGGTCTCGGCCACGATCGCGGAGTTCGGCCGGGTCGACGTCCTGGTCAACAACGCCTTCGCGCTGCCGTCCATGAAGCCGTTGGGGCGCACCGACTTCGATCAGATCACCCAGAGCCTGGAGGTCACCGTCGTCGGGACGCTGAGGGTCATCAAGGCGTTCACCGACGCGCTGGCCGCGTCGAAGGGCTCGATCGTCAACATCAACTCGATGGTGATCCGCCACTCCGAGCCCCGCTACGGCAGCTACAAGATCGCCAAGTCGGCGCTGCTCGCGATGTCGCAGACCCTCGCCACCGAACTGGGAGACAAGGGCATCCGCGTCAACTCCGTTGCACCCGGCTACATCTGGGACGACCAGCTCAAGTGGTACTTCGGCGAGATCGCCAAGAAGTACGGCATCACGTCGGAACAGGTCTACGAGCAGACCGCGTCGAAGTCCGATCTGAAACGACTCCCCGAACCGGACGAGATCGCCGATGCGGTCGTGTTCCTCGCCTCGCCGATGGCGCGGGCGATCACCGGCCACACCCTGGACGTGAATTGCGGTGAATACCATGACTAATGCTGCTCGCACCGACGTCGGGACCATCGAGGACCTGCACGCCTCGGCCACCCGTGCCACCGGCCTCGAGGACTTCGGCGACACCGACTACCTCGAGCCCCTGGGCATCCTGCTCGACTCGTATCGCAACGAGGCCGGGCTGACCGAGCTGGGCAGCAAGATGTTCCGGTACTTCCTCAAGGGTGCGCTCGTCGCGCGGCTGCTGAGCGAGGCATCGTGGAAGGCGCACCCGGAGCACGCCGACGTGGAGATCACCCGGCCGATCTTCGTGACCGGCCTGCCGCGCACCGGCACCACCGCCCTGCATCGTCTCCTGGCGGCCGACCCGGACCATCAGGGCGTCGAGATGTGGCTCGCGGAGTTCCCGCAGCCGCGCCCGCCGCGCGACACCTGGGAGGACAACCCGGTCTTCGCGCAGATCCAGGCCGGTTTCGCCCAGCACCACGTCGAGAACCCCGAGTTCATGGGGTTGCACTACATGGACGCCGCCGAGGTCGAGGAGTGCTGGCAGCTGCTGCGGCAGTCGGTCATGTCGATCTCCTACGAGTCGCTGGCACACATCCCGACCTACTCGCGGTGGCTGTCGGAGCAGGACTGGACGCCGGCATACCGTCGGCACCGCAAGAACCTGCAGCTGATCGGGCTCAACGACCCCGGCAAGCGCTGGGTGCTGAAGAACCCGAGTCACCTGTTCGCGCTCGACGCGCTGATGGAGGCCTACCCGGACGCGCTGGTGATCCAGACCCACCGCGCCCCGTCGACGATCATCGCGTCGATGTGCAGCCTCGCCGACCACGCGACCCGCGGCTACTCGACGACGTTCGTGGGCGAGCAGATCGGACGCGACCAGTTCGAGCTGTGGTCGCGCGGATTGCGCGAGTTCTCGCAGGCCCGGCAGAAGTACGACCCCGCACAGTTCCTCGACATCGAGTTCGACGACCTGCGCACGGACCCGCTCGGCACCGTCGAGCGCGTCTACGACGCCCTCGGCACGCCGATGACCGACGCCGCCCGCGCCGCGGTGGTCGCGCTCGACGAGGAGAGCAGGTCCGGACCCCGCAAGCCGCAGCACCGCTACCAGCTGTCCGACTACGGGCTCGACGAGAAGACGGTCGCCGAGGCGTTCGGAGACTGAGCTCCCTCGTCCGGCGATTCCCTTCACGCTGGATCGGTTTCCTTCCCGCCGATCGGATCCGATGAGCGGGGAGTAGGCGACATTGCGGGAATGGAGACTGCGCGAGGAGACCCCGATCTCGAGAATCCGGTGCCCGGAGGCTCGATCGCCGCGCGGACCGCCTGTGGCGGATCTACATTCTCTCCATGGCAGAACCGGAGAACCTGCGCTCGTCCGAGGGCCTGGGCCGACTGATCGCCTTCGCGGACGCCGTCGTGGCGATCGCGCTCACCCTCCTGGTCCTCCCGTTGGTGGACATCGCCAACGACCTACGCGAGGACGACGAGACCTCGGTCGCCGAGGTGGTGAGCGACCACTCGCTGGAGATCACCAGCTTCTTCGTGAGCTTCGTGGTGATCTGGGTCCTGTGGCGGCAGCACCACCGGACGATGGAGTACTTCCGCAGCTACGACTCGGTCCTGATCAACCTCCACTTCGTCTGGCTGCTCACCATCGTGGTGCTGCCGTTCGCCACGGCGATCGTCGACGACAGCCGGGTCGAGTGGGGCAGCGTGCTCTACATCGGCGTCCTCGCGGCCGCGGTGGCCGCACTGGTGGGTATCGGGCAGTGGGGCAAACACCATCGTGATCTGCTCGTCGACGACGAGATGACCGATGTCTGGGTCAAGACGTCCGGGGGATGGGGGACCGTCATCGCGCTGGCGGTCGCGTTGATCGTCGCGCTGGTCGACCCGAGAAGCGGCAACTGGCCGCTGTTGCTGCTCTTCCTCACCGATCCCATCGAACGGCTGATCGCCCGCGCGCGCGGGACGGACGCCTGAGCCGGCTACCGGAGACGCGCTGCGACCTCGGCGACCGCGCGGTGGGGCGCGCCGAACATCTGCGACGACGCCTGGGCGCGTTTGAAGTAGAGCTGGATGTCGTGTTCCCAGGTGATGCCGATGCCGCCGTGCAGCTGGATGGCCTCACCGGTGATCGTCCGGTAGGCGTCCGAGCAGTATACGTGTGCCGCGAGCGCCAGGTCCGCGGCGTCCGGCGCATCCACGGCGACCGCGGCCACCGCGGCACGCGAGATCGACCGGGCCGTCTCGACGAGCACGTACATGTCCGCCATCCGGTGCTTGAGCGCCTGGAACGATCCGATCGTGCGGCCGAACTGCTTGCGCGACTTCGTGTACTCGACGGTGAGGTCGAGCGCGCGCTGTGCGCCGCCGACCTGCTCGGCCGACAACAGGGCCCAGCCCAGCGTGCGCAGTCGCGACACCAGGTCCGCCGGCGTCGGGATGACGTTCGAGGCCACCTCGTCGAACCGCACCGTTGACAGGCTGCGCGTCGGGTCCAACAGCGGCAACGGCGAGATCGTCACCCCGTCGGCATCGGCGGCGACCTCGTGCACCGTGATGTGCTCGCCGGGGCCCGACGCCAGCACCACCAGGGTGTCGGCGGTCTCCGCGTCGACCACGAATCCTGCGGTCCCCGAGAGCAGTCCGGCGTCGGCCTGCACACCCGGTGTGTCCCAGCCCCGTTCCCCGGCCCAGCAGAGCGCGGCCGTGCGCTCGCCGGTGGCGAGTTCGGGGAGCAGTCGTGCGGACGGCTCCGAGTCGGGGGCGAGCAGCAGGGCGCCGGTCGCCAGCACCGCGGACCCGAATGACGGGACCGGGCTCAGCGCGGCGCCGAGCTCCTCCAGCACCGCGGCCGACTCGGCCCACGACGCGCCGGCGCCACCGGCGTCCTCGGGAATGGGCAGTGCGGCGACGCCGATCTCGGTGCACAACGTCTGCCACAGGCCCCGGTCGATGCGTCCGTCGGAGGCCATCTCCTTGCGGACCGCTGCGGTGTCGCCACGACGGCGCAGCAGGTCTCGCACGGCCTCGGCGAGCGCCTCGCGTTCCTCGGCGGAGATCGGGAGGGTATCGGTGGTCACAGCGTCTCCAGGATGCGTTGACGGTGGACGGCGGGCGAACCCCAGGCGGTCAGGAGCGCGCGCGTCTTGGTGATGTACAGGGAGAGGTCGTGCTCGGCGGTGTATCCGATGGCACCGAGCACCTGCAGCGCGCGACGGGCCGAGAGGTGCGCGGCGTCGGCGGCGGCGACCTTCGCGGCGGAGACATCCCGGGAGACGTTGGTCCCCTCGGGCACCTGCCCGTCGATCCCGAGGGCGGCCGCATGGACGAGCGGACGCGCCATCTCGAGGGCGATGGCGACATCGGCCAGGTGGTGCTTGACCGCCTGGAAGGACCCGATCGGGCGACCGAACTGCTTGCGGGACCGGGCGTACTCGCTCGCGATGTCCATCATCGTCTGACCCAGTCCGAGGAGTTCCGCGGCAGTGGCGAGCGCGCCGGCGTCGGCGGCATCGGATGTGTCGATCCCGGTGGCGAGCTCCCGGTCCGGCTCGACCCGCGACAGCGTGCGGGTGGGGTCGACGGTCTTCTCGGTGCTGATGACCCGGCCGGTGGAGAGGACCCCGTCGACGACGACGTAGACGTCGGCGGACTCGACATCGGCGGCCAGCGGCTGCAGCGGCCCGATCGCCACCGTCGCCAGCCGCCCCTCGGCGAGGTCGTTGAGCGGTCCGTTGACGTCCGCGTCGCGGAGGAGGACCGGCAGCACCGCAACGCTTTCGACGATCGGCCCGGGTGCGCAGTGGCGGCCGAGTTGTTCGACGGCGACCACCATCTCCACGGCGCCGGCGCTGCTGCCGCCGTGGGACTCGTCGATGAGCAGGCCGCAGATCCCCGCGTCGGCGAGCTGCGAGTACACCTTGGCGACGGCCGTGCGGTCACCGGCCGCCCAGGCGCGCGCCGCGGTCGGCATGTCGGCCTTGCCGAGCATGGCGTCGACGGTCGCGGCCAGGTCGGTGTGGATGTCGGAGAGTTGGAAGTCCATGAGGTCAGCGGTCTCCGCGGGGAAGGCCGAGCAGGCGCTCGGCGATGACATTGCGTTGGATCTCGTTGGTGCCCGCATAGATCGGGCCCGAGAGGGAGAACAGGTAGCCGTCCATCCACGAATCGTCGAGCTCGGCGTCGGGTCCTTGCAGGTCGAGCGCGGTCTCGTGGGCCGCGATGTCCCACTGGGACCAGAACACCTTGTTGATCGACGACTCCATGCCCAGCTGTCCGCCGGAGGCCAGGCGGCTCACGGTCTGCCAGGTCGACAGCTCGTAGGCGCGTGAACCGATCCACGCATCGGCCACGCGTGCGTCGACGTTGGCGGTCGGCGGCACCTCGTCGCGACGCGCGCGCCACAGTTCGACCAGCCGGTCGGTGGTGGCCAGGAAGCGGCCGGGGGCACGCAGCGAGAGGCCGCGTTCGTTGGCGGCGGTGCTCATCGCCACCCGCCAGCCGTCGTTGACCTTGCCGATCACCCCGGACTCACCGGGATTGTCCGGGTCGTCGGGCACGAAGACGTTCTCCAGGAACAGCTCCGCGAAGCCGGGTTCGCCGTCGAGCTGGGCGATCGGTCGGACCGTGACGCCCTCGGCGCGCAGGTCGAACATGAAGTAGGTCAGCCCCTTGTGGCGCTGGGCCTCCTTGTCGGTGCGGAACAGGCCGAAGGCGCGGTCGGCGAAACTCGACCGGGAGCTCCAGGTCTTCTGACCGTTGAGCAGCCAGCCGCCGTCGGTGCGCGTGGCGGTCGAGCGCAGCGAGGCCAGGTCGCTGCCGGCCTCCGGCTCACTCCACGCCTGTCCCCAGATGTCGTCGGCGCGCGCCATTCTCGGCATGATGCGCTCGAGTTGTGCCGGATGGGCGTGTTCGAACAGCGTGGGCGCGAGCAGGAAGATGCCGTTCTGGCTGACCCGGCCCGGCGCGCCGGACCGGTAGTACTCCTCCTCGAAGATGACCCAGTGGAGCAGGGGCGCGTCGCGCCCGCCGAACTCCTCCGGCCAGCTGACGACGGACATGCGGTCTGCGGCCATCTCGCGTTCCCACTCGCGGTGGGCCTCGAAGCCCTCCGCGGTGTCCATGGACGGGAGCGGTTCGCGCGGCACGTGTTCGGCGAGCCAGGCGCGGACCTCGGCGCGGAACTCCTCTGCTGCGGAGTCGAAGAGAAGGTCCATGTCAGCCACCTGCCCGGGGGCTCGACGAGGCGGACGAACCGGCGGCCTTCATCGACTTGGCGTCCATGCCGCCGAGCGAGTCGCCACCGGCCTCGGCGTTGGCCGAGTGCGCGAAGTGGTGCCACCCGAACACCGAGTCCATGGCATTGCGCATGCCCATCTGGTCCTCGCAGATGTTCACGGCCTTCTTGCTGAGGAACAGGCCCTGCATCGGCATCGCCACGGCCTTCTCGGCGATCTCGTTCACCTTCGTATCCAGCTGGTCGCGCGGGACGACGTGGTTGACCATGCCCCAGTCGGCGGCCTGGGTGGCGGTGAAACGCTCGCCGGTGAACAGGATCTCCTTGGCTCGGCGCGGGCCGAGCACGTAGGCGTGGGCGAAGTACTCGACACCGGGGATGCCCATGCGGGCGACCGGGTCGGAGAAGAAGGCGTCGTCGGAGGCGACGATGAAGTCGCAGATCCAGGCGAGCATCAGGCCGCCGGCGATGCAGGCGCCGTGGACCTGGGCGATCAGCGGCTTGGGGATGTCGCGCCAGCGGCGGCACATCCCCATGTAGACCTCCATCTCGCGGGCGAGACGCTGGTCGGCGCCGGTCTTGTCGGTGTGGTCCCAGTGCAGGACGGCGACGTTGTCGTAGTAGGTGTCGAAGTCGCGTTCGGGGGTGCCGATGTCGTGGCCGGCCGAGAAGTGCTTGCCGTTGGCGCGCAGCACGATCACCTTGACCGACGGATCGTCGACGGCCTTGCGGAAGGCGGCGTCGAGCGAATAGGTCATCACCGAGTTCTGGGCGTTGCGGTACTCGGGTCGGTTCAGCGTCACGTACGCGACCGCGGAGTCGGGTCCGCCGACCTCATAGGCGACCGGCGTGGTGTCCGGGCCGAGGTCGTCGGGCCCGAGTGCGGGCGGGATCACGGCATCACTCATGCCACGAGCCTAACCTAGCAAGTGCTTGGTTGGTAGCCTCAGGGGATGTGGATGGTCCCGGTGCAGCTCGTGGACGGGATCGCCCACAGCGCGTTGCGGTTGACCGCGCTGAAGGTGACGTTCACCGTGCCCCGGCCGATCTGGTTCAGCGGGATCACGAAGTAGTGGACGCCCTGATAGGGCGGGTTCACCCGGGTGCTGCTGACCTTGCTGCCGCGCTTCTTGGTGGCGGTGTTGTGCCAGTCGAGCCGGGCCGTCGACTGGTAGCCGCCGGGAAAGAGGCTCGGGAAGTCGGTGGCGATGTAGGCGTTGCCGCCATAGGTGCTGACGATGGCGCGTCGGGCCAGGAACGGGATGTCGGCGACGTTGGGGGACAGCCCGACGCACGTCGACAAGGGGTATTCCCGGGAGGGGGCGGCGCCGGCGTGCCCGGCTCCCGCGAGACCGAGGCCTGTGGCGGCGGCGACCGAGAGCGCGACCGCGGCGAGCCTGGCGAACGTCGTGTTTCGGGTCATGCAGAGCTCCTCACATCGGATCGGGCACTCTCCTGCATTGTCGTGCTTGTGCTGCCGCGACGTGGCGGGTTGGGCGGATCCGAACACGGGCACCCGGACGATCGGCCGACGCGAAGGAGCGGTTCAGGGCAGATGCGTCGAGATCGCGGCGGCGCTGGCCCGGGTGGCCTCGGCGAGGGTGCGCAGCTCGGGCAGGGGCAGCGTCGTGTTCGGGCAGGCGACCATGGCCGCGACCACCCGCCGGTTCTCGCCGAAGACCGGCGCACCGATCGTGACAACCGGGATTTCTTCTGCCGCAGCCGATTCGAGCTCCTCGGGAAGGTAGTCGACGACGGAGAGCTCGGTGAGCAGGTCGCCCACGCGGTTCCGCAGGGTCTCGGGCATGGTGTCGAGCGATCCGAGGGCCTCGATGACGGCCACGTGGTCGTCGGTCATGCGCTCGATCGAGTAGCCGCGCTCGGCGACCACGTCGAGCACGACGCGGAGCCGGGTGCGGGAGGACTCCGAGGCCCGGGCGACCCAGGCCTCACGGTCGGCGGGGGGATCGAAGGCGACGAACTCGCGGCAGATCGGCGGACGGATCCGGATGCGGCTCCCGTCCCGGAGCCACGGGTGGGGTTCGGACCCGGGGGTGAGGTGCGGCGGGAAGGCGTGCGCGGCGAGGGTCAGGACATCCGACGAGGAGCGTCGTGCCACGAAGAACGGGATGCCGAAGCGATCGCAGAGCGCCCGGGTCTCGGTTGCGGCCCATCGCTGCAGGTGGTCGGCGCCACCCGCCTTGCGGGCCAGTGCGAGGAAGTCCGGCCCGATGCCGTAGCGCCCGCTCCCCGGATCGCGGCTGAGCCATCCGCGTGCGGTCAGTTCCGAGACGATCGCGTGCGCCGTGGCGCGCGAGAGCGAGGTGTGGCGGACGATCTCGGCAAGGGTCAGCGATTGCCGGTCCGACTCGGCCAGGAGTTCGACGATGTGGACCACGCGGGCGGTCGGGGGCGACGCGGGGCGCGCCGGTTGACGCGTCTGCGAGGGGTCACCTACCGTCGGTGTCACATTGTCAACACTTAGTGTCGAATATTCGACATGTCAAGGGGGTTGCGCGCGGTGACCAGCACGACCGACACCGGGAACCAGGACGGAAGTCCTGCGCGCCCGCCGACACATCACGGCTACGAGCTGTCGCACCTCGCGGAACTCGAGGCCGAGTCGGTGCACATCTTCCGCGAGGTCGCGGCGACATTCGAACGTCCGGTCCTGCTCTTCTCCGGGGGCAAGGACTCGGTGGTGATGTTCCACATCGCGCGCAAGGCGTTCTGGCCGGCGCCGATCCCGTTCCCGCTGATGCACGTCGACACCGGCCACAACTTCGACGAGGTCATCGACTATCGCGACCGGATCGTCGAGAAGACGGGCGTCCGGCTGATCGTGAGCTCGGTCCAGGACGACATCGACGCCGGGCGGGTCGTCGAGCCCACCGGTCCCGGTGCGAGCCGCAACCGCCTGCAGACCACGGCGCTTCTGCGCGGGATCTCCGAGAACCGGTTCGACGCGGTGTTCGGCGGCGCCCGCCGAGACGAGGAGAAGGCGCGCGCCAAGGAGCGCGTGTTCAGCTTCCGCGACGAGTTCGGCGCGTGGAATCCGCGTGACCAGCGTCCCGAGCTGTGGCGGCTCTACAACGGGCGCCACCACAAGGGCGAGCACATCCGCGTCTTCCCGCTGTCGAACTGGACCGAACTCGACATCTGGCAGTACATCGCGCAGGAGGACATCGAGCTGCCCTCGATCTACTACGCGCATCAACGCGAGGTGATCCCACGCGACGGCATGCTGCTGGCGAAAACGCGTTTCCTGCAGCCGCTTCCGGGGGAGGAGGTGCGCGTGGAGACCGTGCGGTTCCGCACCGTCGGCGACGCGACCTGCACCGGGTGCGTGGTGTCGGACGCCGATGACGTGGCGAAGGTGATCGCCGAGATCGAGGTCACCCGGCTGACCGAGCGCGGCGCGACGCGCGCCGACGACCGGATCTCGGAGTCCGGCATGGAGGATCGCAAGAAGGAGGGGTACTTCTGATGGACGGAGATCACCGGGGTGCCACCGAACTGTTGCGGCTCGCCACGGCGGGATCGGTCGACGACGGCAAGTCGACGCTGATCGGGCGGCTGCTCTACGACTCGAAGGCGATCTTCGCCGATCAACTCGAGGCGATCGAACGCACCAGCGCGGCCCGCGGCGACGAGTACGCTGACCTCGCCCTGTTGACCGACGGCCTGCGCGCCGAGCGCGAGCAGGGCATCACCATCGACGTCGCGTACCGCTACTTCGCCACGCCCAAGCGGAAGTTCATCATCGCCGACACCCCGGGCCACACCCAGTACACCCGCAACATGGTGACCGGGGCGTCGACCGCGGATCTCGCGATCATCCTCATCGACGCCCGCAAGGGGGTCCTCGAACAGACCCGTCGGCACGCCTTCCTGTCGTCGTTGCTCGGCATCCCGCACCTGACGGTGTGCGTCAACAAGATGGACCTGGTGGACTGGTCGCAGGAGCGCTTCGACGAGATCTGTGCCGAATTCGTCGAATTCGCGGCGAAACTCAACGTCGCCGACGTGACGTTCATCCCGATCTCGGCCCTGCGCGGCGACAACGTCGTCGAATCCTCCTCTGCCATGCCGTGGTACGAGGGCCGACCGCTGCTCAGCCATCTGGAGAACGTCTACATCGCCTCCGACCGCAACCTGATCGACGCGCGTCTGCCCGTGCAGTACGTGATCCGCCCGCAGCGCAGCGACGGCCTCGACCATCGCGCGTACGCGGGCACCGTCGCCGGCGGCGTGTTCACCAAGGGTGATGAGATCGTGGTCCTGCCAAGCGGATTCAGCACCACGATCACGGCGATCTGGGGCCCCGGGGGCCAAACGGTCGATGAGGCGTTCGCCTCGATGGCCGTCTCGGTCGAGCTCGCCGACGAGATCGACATCGTGCGCGGAGACATGCTCGCCCGGCCCAACAACCGTCCCTACGTCGGCCGCGACATCGACGCGATGGTGTGCTGGTTCGCCGAGGACGCCGAACTGCGTCCGCACAACCGCTATCAGATGCTGTGCGGCACCCGGTTGACGCGTGCGCAGATCAGCGGGCTGAACTACCGACTCGACGTCAACACCCTGCATCGCGACGAGCAGGCGGACGGATTGTCCCTCAACGAGATCGGTCGGATCACCCTGCACACGCAGGAGCCGGTGATGTTCGACTCCTACCGGCGCAACCGGGACACCGGCAGCTTCATCCTCATCGACGAGGCGACCAACCGGACGGTCGCGGCCGGCATGATCACGGCCCCGGTGAGTCACGACAGCCACGTCGTCTGGCAGGCCTCCAAGGTCTCGCGGGAACACCGCCCGCACCGCGGCGCCACAATCTGGCTGACCGGCCTGTCCGGGTCGGGCAAGTCGTCGCTGGCCGTGGAACTGGAGCGGCGATTCGTCGCCGAGGGGCGGCCGGCCTACCTGATGGACGGCGACAACCTGCGGCACGGCCTCAACTCCGACCTCGGCTTCTCCGACGACGACCGGCGCGAGAACATCCGTCGCACCAGCGAGGTCGCCGCGCTGTTCGCCGACTCGGGCGCGGTCGCGATCGTCTCGCTGATCAGCCCGTTCGCCGAGGAACGGCGACGCGCCCGCGAGATCCACGCCGAGCGCGGCCTGCCGTTCTACGAGATCTTCATCGACACCCCGCTCGAGGAATGCGAACGCCGCGACCCCAAGGGCCTGTACCGCCGGGCGCGGCGCGGGGAGATCGGCCAGTTCACCGGCATCGACTCGCCCTACGAGCGGCCGGAGGACCCCGAGCTGGTCATAACCCCCGCCGACGGCGCGCCGGCAGAGGTCGCTGACATGGTGATCCGTAACCTGGGGCTGTAGGAGCACGGACCCGGCCGACCCCGGCACCTGCCGGGCCAGAGAGGATCAGGCGTGACCGACGATCGAGCACTGGCGGGCGAACTCGCCACCGCGGCAGGCGAACTCCTGCTGGACATCCGCAAGACCAGCGGTCTGGTCGGCAAGGAACTGGGCAAGGCCGGCGACCTCCGGTCCAACGAGTTCCTGCTGCGGCGACTGGCAGAGGAGCGTCCCGGCGACGCCGTGCTGTCGGAGGAGTCGGCCGACGACAAGACACGGCTGTCCGCCGAACGCGTCTGGATCGTCGATCCGGTCGACGGCACCCGCGAGTACGGGACCTACGAGAACGGCGGGGGCCGAGCCGACTGGGCCGTGCACGTCGCGCTCTGGTCCGCGTCGGGCGGGCTCGTCGCCGGTGCCGTCGCGCTGCCCGCGCTCGGGGTGACCTACGTCGACGACGACACCGCCGTCGAGCCCACCGAGGGGCTCGCATCGCGGCCGCGGACCGGCCGTCCGCGCGTGGTGGTCAGCGGCTCGCGGCCGC